>NZ_JBICUS010000010.1:0-308574 GCF_043198455.1 Spirillospora sp. NPDC048824
TCGCATGTCCGGAACTCCACCCGATCGTGATCATCCCCGGGCGCCCCGCCGACCAGCAGCATCATCCCCACAGCCACGATCTACAGCTGCCGTATCAGCGCACCGCACGACTGCTAGACGGCCGGGCTTCCCGATCCGTTGACACCGACCACGTCAGCCAACTCCCGGGGATCACTCCCGGAGCACCGGCATACGGACCGGCCCGGGGGCGACCCAGCGGGCCCGGGGCTCCTCACAGCAGGCCGACCGCCTCGGATGGATCGATGACGGCCAGGTAGTCGTAATTGCCGGTGCCGGCCGTGCGTTCGAGCGTCCTGATGATTTTCTGGCCGTTGTCGCGTGGACCCTGGATGTAGAAGGGCTTGCCGTCTTTGCCGAAGGTGATGGCGCTGGGCGGGGACCACGGCCCCAGCAGCTCGGCCGCGGCCTCGAAGTCGGGGTGGGGTTCGAAACCGAGGCCGCGGGCGTAGTCGACCGCTCCGTACACCAGATGCCGAGCCAGCTCCGGGGGCGCGGGCACGCGCCTGCCGGAGAAGGAGAAGAAGAACTTGTCGGTGTACTCGGGGAGGCGGCTCGCGGCCATCTCCTTGGGCGGCCATGCGTTCTTGACGCCCAGGCAGTAGACGTCGACCAGGAATCCCACGGCCCTGACCCGGTTGTGTCCGGCGGTCCGTGCGACAAACACCCCGGCCAGGCCGGATGACTCGGATTCGGGTGCAACGAGGCCGGGCCAGTCGGGCTCACCCGCGACCGTCAGTCCGCTGCTCCATTCCGGTGTGACGTAGCAGGCGACGATTTCATCGGATTTCGCGTGGGCCGCTGCCACGGCCCGGATCAGCGGGGTCACCTTGGCCGGGGACAGACCGAGAGCACGGGCGATCTGTTTGGGAGAACGTCCGGACGCGCGGAGTTCCCTGACCCGGGCCAGGAGTTCGTCGTTGTTCATGTGCGCCTTCAGGGGTATCGGGTGCGGTCATCTGGTCGGAGTTCAGCCCGGCGGGTGGAACCCCGCCTGGTCGAGTAGCTGTTGGAGCACTTTCTTTCCCGGGTGGGCGGCGCGGAGTCGGGCGACGAACTCGGAGTGCTCGAGCTCACGGCCGCATCGCCCGGCGAGGTTGCGTGCGGTGAGCAGGCATCGGATGGCGTCCTCATAGCCTGGACGGCTCCCGCGCCGGATGTGGGTTTCGGCCAGATCCCGGTAGAAGGGGATCGCGTCCTCAGGGTGGGTCCGCGCGTGGGCCTCGAGGACGCGCATCCGCAGATCGTGGTCAACCCGGTGATTCTGCACGATGCCCCACGCCGCGGGAACGTCGTCTTGGCGCAGCAGGATCCGTACCAGCAGGTCCGCATGCTCGGCAGTCCGGGCGCGCAGCAGGTCCATGGCACGTGCTCGCCATGTGGCGTCCTGGCCGGCCGCGTCGGTCAGGTCGACGTAGGTCTGCACGGTGGGGGCGGTGGTGAACCTGGTCCACAGCACCTCCATCACGTCCACGTCACGGCCGGCGCGCCGGTGGCAGTCCAGGGCCAGCGACAGCAGCCGGGAGTTCGCCGGCTCGTCGCTCAGTCCCTTGGTAATCCACACGAGTGCGTCGTCATCGCGGCCATCGCCGATCAGGACGTCGGCGATATGGACGAAGTCCCATGATCTGGACGCCGTGCGGGCCAGGAACTCCACTACGGCGTCGGTTCCGCCCTGGGCACGGGCCAGCCCTTCCCGCAGTTTCCGCAGCTTGTAAGGCTCCCGGCCGTTCCCGCCCGGGGCCGCTCGTTCCCGTTCCAGGAGCTCCCCGTAGCGGTTCAGGCCCTCGGGCCCGAGGACGTCGGCGTAGTCGACCAGGTTGTCGAAGGTTCCCCAGCCGCTGCGCAGGGCGCCGGCCAGCAGCCGTCCGGCGAGTGCGACGGGATCGGGGGCACCCGCGCGGCACGCGTCCAGGTGCAGGTCGGCGGCGCGCACGAGGGCGTCGGGCAGGTCACCGCCGGAGCATCCGTCCTCCAGGACCTCCTCCAGCAGGCGGATGGCATCCTCGGTGATGTCGACAACGGCGTCGGGCGCCTCCTCGAGCAGACCCTCGATGTCGTCGAGGACCTCCTCAAGCTCCTCGGTATCGGGATACCACTCGTCGAACCCGTAGTCATCACCGTCATCGCGCTCGGCCGTCAACTCGGCGACGACGCTCGCGATGTCGTCGCGCAGTTCCTGGATGACAAGGGCGTCCGGACCGCCGGCCGCCTCCAGCAGCCGGCTGGTGAGAGCGGGGTCGCCGACGGCCAGTTCGGCGAGCTTGGCCGCCAACCACCCGGAGTCCTTGGTGCGCAGTACGGCCAGCAGGTTCGGTTCACGCCGTTCGCGACCCGAGCGCAGCCAGGTCAGCGCCACCGCCACCGCATGCTCGCACAATTGCGGGGCCGGGGCCGCGCAGGAGATGTGGGCGCAGTTCGCGCCCAACCCCGCCGTGGTGACGAGCAGATTCGTCGCGATGCCCTCGACGTGCGCGCCGACGCGCGTCCCCTCCACCGTCACCGCATCCACCAAGCCGCGATCGGCGAGCGAGCGGCCGGACTCGAACGCATCCTCCCCGGCTTGGGAGCGCACGGTCTGCTCGGTGATCTCTACACTGGCCATGCGGCCCATTGTCCCGCGGCCGTAGCGGCGCAGCGCCGCATTCGGTCATTCCCGCCGCGACGTCAGGCGACCGAGGGTCGTCCCGCGGGGAGAGTTGCGCGGTCGAAGCGGGCGATGAGGCTGGGTTTGCGGTGGTGCTTTTGGTGCAGGAGCGTGAACCGTTCGGTGAACTCCCGGAGGATGCCCGCGCGCTCGGCGATGACCTGTAGGTCTTTGAGGAGCTCGACGGCCACGTCGTAGTCGGACGGTTTGCGGGCGTCGATCAGTTCGTCGACACGTGCCCAGGTGATCTCCGGGTCGCGGGCGATGGCGTCGAGTCTCTTCTCGCGAGCCGCCGCGCGCTGCTGCTCGCGGCGGGCCTCCTGCGCCGTGCGTGCCGCCTCGGCTTCGCGTTCACGCTCGTGGCGGACTTCGGCGGCGGTGTCCAGGAGTTCGGCCACCGTGCGCCGGGGACGGTCGTCCTTTCCGGCGTCGGGTTCGCCACGGAAACTACGGAGTAGCTCCATCTGGACCTGGTGCCCCTGACCTTGCGCGACTCGGAGGAGGAAAGCCTTCCCGGCCTTCACCGGCAGTTCCTCGATCCATTCCGCGAGCCGGCCGGAGTCGTCCTTGGCCTCGGCCAGGGGCGGGCTCGTCCGGGCGGCGACCTGGAGCAGGTCGGGGTCGAGGCGGAGGAAGTCGGCAAGAGCGCGCTGGGAGGCGGTGAGGGCACGCAGTCCTGCGGGTACCGGCGGCTCGAGTTCGTCTTCTTCGTCCTGCTCGAAGGCGTCCTCGTCGCGTTCCCACCTTCCGTAGGCCGCGAGCCAGGCGAGGTAGAGGGGGCGCAGATCTCCGGCTGCGAGTTCGGTGCGCACTCCGATGATCGCCGAGAGGGAGTCCTCGGCGCCTTCGACCCAGTCGCCTCCTTCGTCCTCGCTGGTCAGGTCAAGGATGAGGTGCTTGCCGGAAACCTCGACGGTGACGTGGGGGTCGATGCAATACCGTTCGGCGGCCTTGAGGGGGAGCAGCGTGCGGGGAAGTCGGAGCATCACCTGGTGGGTGCCCCAGTTGGTGACGTACAGGTGGGCGTCGTAATAGCGGCGCATCATCGTGCGCGGGTCACCCCGGAAATCGCCCCAGTCGTATTCGTTCGTGAAACTGGTGGCGGTGATCCGTGCCCGCGTGGACAGTGCGCGGACTTCAGCCTGCTGCCGTTCGTCCAAAGGCTGGTCGACGGCCAGGAACTCGTAGTACTGGTAAGTGCTCATCTTCGCTCGTCGTCAGCGGGCCCAGTGCTGGTAGGACACCCAGGACGTGGGCAGCTCCACCAGCGCGTCCAGTTCGGCATCGTTCAGCCTTGTCACTCTCGTCAGAGTAGTGACGCCGCGCGAACGATGTGAGATTTCATCCGAACCGGGCGACCACAAGGGTGGCGCCGGTGTTGCATCGGGGGTGGGCGGTTATGTGGTCAGGTTGATGTGGGCGGTGATCGGTAGGTGGTCGCTTCCGGTGGTAGGCAGGGTGCGGATGTGGCCGATGGTCGCCGAGCGGGCCATGACCTGGTCGATCCGGGCCAAGGGGAAGGCGGCGGGGAAGCTGAAGGCCAGGCCGCGCTCCGCCACGTTCAGTTGTGAGGTCAGCGGGGCCAGCCCGCGGTCGTCGACCGTGCCGTTGAGGTCGCCCAGCAGGATTGCCGCTTTCAGCTTTTCGGCGGCGACGGCCCTGCCCAGCAGGGTGGCGCTCTCGTCGCGTAGGGAGGATGCGAGGCCGCTCGTCCCGACGCGGACCGAGGGTAGGTGCGCGACGTATACGGCGATCTCACCGTGCGATGTTCGGGCCACGGCCCGCAATCCGCGGCTCCAAGGCTCCGTGATTGCCTGGGCCTTGATGTCCAGGGACTGGGCCGCGGTCAGCGGATGCTTTGACCAGAGTCCGACGGTGCCGTGGACCGTGCGGTACGGGAAGTCGGAGGCGAGGGCCTTCTCATAGACCGGCAGGGCCGAGGGCGTCAATTCTTCCAGCGCGATGAGATCCGGTTTCGTGTTGGCCAGGGCGCGTGCCGTGCCCGCCGGATCGGTGTTCTCGTCGCTGACGTTGTGCTGGACGACGACCAGGTCACTCGCCCCGGGCTCGGCCGCAGGCAGGAGCAGCCCGCCGAAGTGGAGCGCCCAAGCCGCCACCGGCAGGAGAAGGGCCACCAGCGCGGTGGCCGAACGGCACAGCACCGCCAGGGCGAGCAGCACCACGACCAGCAGGCCGAGCCATGGCAGGAACGTTTCCAGCAGGCTTCCCAGATGGCCGATGGAGTTGGGCACGGCCTTGTGGAACGCCAGCAGGCCGGCGGTCACCGCCGCGAGCGCGGCCAGCACCCGGCCACGCGTCCAAGCCGATCGTCGTCTCTCGTCCTCGTCATCGTCCGGATCTCGTCGGGCCGCCCACCTGGACACTGCTGTTGTCAGCGTCGTCGCGCCGCCGCCTGCCCGCGCCTGTTTCACCATGGCTTCCTATCCACTTGGCCTTGCCTCCTTTAGGACCGGCCACCAGGTGGACCAGTTCTGATCTCTACCAGTTGCAGACGGTCTGCAGGTGGGCTCCGTTGGAGGACAGCTGACGGCAGTACGGTCCGCGGGACGGGAACGCGTTCGGAGGATGCGGCGAAGGGGGTGATGGGCGAGTACTTCGCATGAGAGGCGTACGTGATGGAGACGCGAACTTGACCGCGGACGTGGATCGGCCGCCGGTGGCGGACGCGGAGCTCACCGACAGGTTTCGGCGGGATCCGGACGAGTTCACCGCTGTCTACGATCGCTACTTCCGCGATGTGTACCGGTATGCGGTCGGGCGGCTGGACGTGCAGACCGGCGAGGACATCGCCGCGGAAACGTTCGGGCACGAAAGCCGTGTCGTCACCTCGCTGGCCGCGCAGCGTTTGCAGCCGCAGCTTCTCGCGGCCCTTACCGGGCTGAACCAGCGGGAGCGCGATGTCGTCCTGCTCATCGCCCTCGGCCAGCTCAGTCATGGGGAAGTGGCGCAGACGCTCGGCATTGCCGATGGCACGGCGCCGGCAGTGGACCCGCTTCGACGGTGGGGCGCTCAAGAAGGTTCCTGGGCGGCATCCCGTCACGCTGCGCGGCACCGATCTGGGGATCGCGGAGATCGCGGAGCTGCCGACGTCCCCTGCTGAACTGAAGGCGACGTTGCTGAAGAGCAGGACCACGGAGCAGGAGAACGCGGAGATCACGGAGGAGACCCACCTGCTCCTGCTCCTGACCGGCCTGCTCGGGGACGTACCGGCGCCGCCCAAGGTCCGCGCCGCGGCCCTGCGCGCCCTCGCCGCGCTGCCCCACGTCGAGAACCGGGGGAAGGTCCCCGGTGGGCAGAGCCTGCTGTTCGCCGCCGACGGTGGCGGGACGAACCTGGTGGTCAACCCGAAGACCTCCGCGGTGAACGCCGAAGGCTTCGCCGACATCAACGGGGGGCGGGAGTCGATGGGCTCGACCAACTCCACGTCCGGATGGACCAACGAACTCCCCCGATAGTCGGCTCAGAGGACGGGACGTGAGCCTCCCACCGCTGCGATCACGGAATCAGGTGATCACAGCGGTGGGCGGTGGGCGCGTCCGGCCGGAACCGATCGCTCACCGGTTCCGCCCCCGGGCGCGCTTGGTCAGGCGCCGGCGTCGGGTGGCTGTTCGGGGTGGCCGCGGAGTTCGGTGTTGATGCGCATGGCTTCGGCGAGTTGGTCTTCGAGGATGATGATGCGGCAGGCCGCCTCTAGCGGGGTGCCCTCGTCGACCAGGTCCCGGGCGCGTTGGGCCAGGCGCAGCTGGTAGCGGGAGTAGCGGCGGTGGCCGCCGGCGGAGCGTTGCGGGACGAAGAGCTTGGCCGCGTCAAGGCCGCGCAGGAACCCCGGAGTGACGCCGAGCATGTCGGCGGCTCGGCCCATGCTGTAGGCGGGGTAGTCCTCGTCGTCGAGTTTGTCGTCCAGGGCATCGCCGGCTCCGGCGGGTGCGGCGGTCGCCGGGCCTGGTGAGGTGGTCTGCGGGTCCTGGTGCTCTTGGTGACTGCCGGATCGAGCCGGGTGGGTGGAGTTCACAAAACCTTCCGTACTGCCATGTGCCTGCTTTCAAGGCTCAATGTAGAGAGGAAACGCCGCTGGCCCCGGCGCCGAATGGGCGGCGCCGGGGCCATGAGGTACAACACCATCTGTCCGGCCTTCGCACTGCCCGTTCAGACGGGGCGAAGGCGCGGGGATCGCAGTTGCGTGACCGTGACCACTGTCAAATCTGTGGAGCTGCGGTACCCGAGCGGCGTGACTGGAGCCTGCGACGGGCGATCCCGATGGTGCCGCCTTCCTCCTTTCGTTTCCTACCTTCTGTTCACTACCTGTTCTCTTGCCATCACTTGCGTTCCTGCGGCCGGCAGCCCGTTGGCCACCGGTGACCAGGCGGGGTGTCGGAGTCCCTTCCACTGCGTTGACCCCGGCACGCCCGGCCTGCGTCATCCATCTCACCGGGCAGTTCGTCCTCTGCCACGTCTCATGGACTTGTTCTTCGTCGATGGCAGAGACTCTACCCACCTCTCGCCGGAAAATCTACTTCCGTGGGCACATATTTCTTGTGATCCACCTAACGTGTTCTTCGCGCTGTCGGAGTCGGTGTCGGGGCGGTCGGCGGGAGGGGGCGTCTCGCCGTTTGACCAGGTGTCTTCCGGTGCAGACTGTTCAGGTACGAGGCCGTCAGCGGGGGAGGCGGGCCTGTGGGGTGCTTTCGGAACGTTGCCGGGGTGGTGTTGTGCCTTGGCCTGCTCACGGCGTGCGGGGCGGACGGCGACGGGGGCGGCGATGCGCCGGCCACCGCGGAGGGGTCTTCGGTTCGCGGGAAGGTGATCGTGCTCGATCCCGGTCATAACGGGGGCAACGCGTCACATCCTGAGGAGATCAACAAGCAGGTGTCGGTCGGGAACGGGCGTAAGGCATGCGATACGACCGGCACCGTCACGCCGGAGGGCTACTCCGAACACGCCTTCAACTGGGATCTGGCGAACCGGCTGGCGAAGGTGCTCAGGGACAAGGGCGCCGAAGTCACGTTGACGCGGGAGAGCGACATCGGCGTCGGGCCGTGCATCACGGAGCGGGCGGCGACCGGTGGGCGGGTCGGCGCCGACGCGGCCCTGTCGATTCATGGGGACGGCGGTCCACCGTCCGGGCACGGTTTCCACGTCATCGTGCCGGCGCCCGTGGCGGGAAACGCGGGAATCGTGGACGAGTCCGTGCAGCTCGGCAAGGCGATTCGTGCGGCCTACCACGCCGGGACGGGCCTGCCGTACGCCACCTACATCGGCGAGGACGGCCTGGACCGGCGCGATGACCTCGGCGGGCTCAACCTGGCCAAGGTGCCGACGGCGTTCATCGAGTGCGGCAACATGAGCAACGAGGTGGAGGCGGCCAAAATGGCCAGTCTCACGTTCCGGCGACGCATGGCCGACTCTCTGGCCAAGGGTTTCGAGGATTACTTCAGCCGATAGAACGTGTTGCGTTGCCCCTGGCGGTGGGCGGGGTTTCCCGGCAGGATGCGGCTTGCGGGCCGCGTGCCCCTGGGAGATCTCATGGATCTGGTACTCGTTCTGCTCGTGGTCGCCGGCTCTGTCGGCGGGCTGGTTCTCCTGTATCTGCGGGCCGGCGGCTCGGTGAAGCGGGCGTTCGCGAAGGCACCCGCGTCGACGGTCGCGGCGGCTTCCGGGGTGTGCCGGCTGTCGGGGCGGGCCAGGGCGGTGGGCGCCGTCCCGGCGAGTGAGGCCAGCGGACGTTCGTACCTGGCGCGTGAGCTGGCGATCGTGCCGAGTTCGGGCGATTCGGACGGGACGCACCGGTTCGGGCAGGCGGTCGACTTCCTGCTGGACGACGGCAGTGGTGTCGCACTCGTCAGGGCCGCGGGCGGACGGGTCGCGGTGGCGCGGGACTTCGAGGCGCCGGTGACGACGCTGGACAAGGTTCCCTGGGTCGATGACCTGCTGCGTTCCGGCGGTTACCGCAACGGTTCTCCAGCGACCTGCCGGATCCGCCTGTACGAAGGGGTCATCGACCAAGGAGCCCAGGTCGGCGTTCTGGGGCAAGCCGAGCCGCCGGACGACGCCGCGCGCGCTCTGGGTGCCGTTGTGGTCATCAGAGGGACGGCGTCCGAGCCGGTGATGATCCGTCCTGAACCGTTCAGCGAGTCAGCAGACTCCTGAGGGCCTTGGTCACTTCGGCGGGGGCCTCCTCTGCCATGAAGTGGCCGTAGGGGACGGTGGTGTGGTCGAGGTCGGCGACCCATGCGCGCCACAGGGCGACGGCGTCGTAGCCGAGGGCGGCGCCCCAGTCCTGCTGGAGGACGGTCACGGGCATGCGGAGTCGAGTGCCCGCGTCACGGTCGGCCTGGTCGTGTTCGACGTCGATGCCTGCGGACGCGCGGTAGTCGGCGACGATCGACGGGATGGCGTTGCGGCCGGCGTCCAGGTAGGCGGTCCGGACGTCGGCGGGGATCGCGGACGAGCCACTCCCCCAGATGTCCAGGAAGTGGCCGAAGAAGGCGTCCGGGGCGCCGGCGATCAGTTCTTCGGGCAGGCCCGGCGGCTGGGCCATGAGGAAGAGGTGAAAGCCGACTGCGGCGGTGACACCGTGCATCGCGTCCCACATGTCGAGGGTCGGGAGGACGTCGAGGCAGGCGAGGTGGGTGACCGTGTCCGGGTGGTCGAGGCCGGCGCGGAAGGCGACCAGGGCTCCGCGGTCGTGTCCGGCTAGAGCGAAGCGGTCGTGGCCGAGGGCGCGGGCCAGGGCGACGATGTCGGCGGCCATGGTGCGCTTGGAGTAGCCGTCGGCGGGCTTGTCGCTGTCGCCGTATCCGCGGAGGTCGGGGCAGATGACGGTGTGGTCGGACGCCAGGTCGGCGGCGACGTGGCGCCACATCAGGTGGGTCTGCGGGAAGCCGTGCAGGAGGACGACCGGGGTTCCGGTGCCCGCGACGGCCGCGTTGAGGGAGACGCCGTCGGCGACGGGGATGCGGCGATAGTCGAATCCGGTGATGGTTGGCATGACTTCAGGCTGCCGGGCGTGGATGAGCATTCGATGAGCGCGCTATAGCGTTGCCTGCGTGGGGGTCGTTTTCGGGGTTTTGGGGCCGGTGACGGCGTGGGACGGCTCCGGCGGCGTGCTCGCTTTGAGGGGGCCGAGACATCGTGCGGTGCTGGCGCGGCTGATCGTCGCCCGGGGGCGTGTCGTCCCGGTGACGCGGCTGGTCGACGATCTCTGGCTGGATCCGCCGCCAGACGCGGTGGGGGCGGTTCGTACGTTCGTGGCGGCGTTGCGGCGTGCCTTGGAGCCTGAGCGTCCGCCGAGGGCACCGTCCCGGCTGCTGGTCACCGAGGGACCCGGGTATGCGCTGCGGGCCGACGTGGACGGGGTGGACGCCTGGCGGTTCGAGCAGGTGGTAGGTGACGTGACCCGTCCGGCAGAGGAGCTGATTCCGCGTCTGGACGAGGCGCTGGGGTGGTGGCGCGGGCCTGCTTATGCCGATTTCGCCGACGAGCACTGGGCTCGTGCGGAGCGTGCGCGTCTGGCGGAGTTGCGGTTGCGGGCCGTCGAGCGCCGGGCCGAGGCGAAACTGGCGCTGGGGCTCGCCGCCGATGCGGTGCCGGATCTGGACGCGCATGTCGCCGAGCATCCCTGGCGCGAGGAGGCGTGGCGGCTGCTGGCCCTCGCGCTGTACCGCACGGGCCGGCAGGGGGACGCGCTGGCGGTGCTGCGCCGGGCCCGGACGCTGCTGGTCGAGCAGCTCGGGATCGACCCCGGTCCGGCGTTGCGCGGGCTGGAGGACGACATGCTGCACCAGGCCGACCGCCTGGAGCCCGGCCAGGACGCGGCGTCCCGCGTGTGGGCGCAGGCGACCGAGGCGTATGACCGCACGGTGGCGTCCGGTGCGCGGTCCCGGCTGGAGTCGACGGTCGGGATCCTGCGCAACCTCGCGGTGACCGGCGGCGGTGGACTGGAGGCGGCGCGCGAGCAACGCATGGCGGCCATCGCGGCGGCCGAGGAGCTGGGCGATGCCGAGCTGACCGCGCGGGTGATCGGCGCATACGACGTCCCCGCGATCTGGACGCGGTCGGACGACCCGGAGCAGGCATCGCAGGTGGTGGCGGCGGCGGAGCGCACCCTCGCCGCGCTGACGGCCGGCGGGCCCTCGGTGACGCGGGCGCGGCTGCTGGCCACGGTCGCGCTGGAGTCGCGCGGTACCCGCACCGGCCGCGGTCGTGAAGCGGCTCGGGAGGCGGAGCGGATAGCCCGCGGCCTGGACGATCCGGCGCTGTTGGCGTTCACTCTCAACGGCGTGTTCATGCAGAGCTTCCATCGGGCGGGGTCGGCTCCGCAGCGGGACGGGATCGGCGCCGAACTCGTCGAACTGTCCGCCCGGCACGGTTTGGTCAGCTACGAGGTGCTGGGACACCTCGTCCGGCTCCAGGCCCGGAGTGCGCTCGCCGATTTCGCGGGAGCCGATGGCCATGCCGCGGCGGCGGAGCGTCTTGCCGAGCGCCATGAGCGTCCGCTGGTGGGTGTGTTCACCGCCTGGTATCGGGCGCTGCGGCTCGCCGCGTCCGATCAGGTGCCGGGAGAAGAGGTGGAGGCCGCCTACCGGGACGCCGTTGCGCGGATGGACGGTTCCGGTATGCCCGGGTTCGAGGCCGGGTTGCCCGCGCTGGCGGAACTGGCCCTCCGGGTCCGGGACGGGCGGCCTGCGCAGACGGACGCGCACACCGATTGGGGGCCTTACCTGCCGTGGGCCCGTCCGCTGGTTCTGCTGGCGGAAGGGCGGCGAGGCGAAGGCGCCACGGCACTGCGGAAGGCACCGGATCCGCCGCGTGATCTGCTGTTCGAGGCCATGTGGTGCCTCACCGCACGGGCCGCCATCGCGGTCGACGACCGCGAGGCGATGGAACGTGCACGCGACGAACTGGCCCCGGCCGCGGAGGAACTGGCCGGCGCCGGCAGCGGGCTCCTCACCTTCGGCCCGGTTTCCCGGTACCTGGACGACCTCACGGCCGCACTCCGCTGATCAGGACCGCTCTGGTCCCTGACCCGGGGTCTCTAGAACCAGCAGGGGCCTGTTCCCCACGCCCACGTCCATTCCCAGGGGAGTAGGAGGTGGATGTGGCAGTTCATGTTGCCCCAGACGATGTAGGGGCCCTTGTCGTCCCATCCGATGTCGCCCATGTTCTCCTCCACAGCTGTCTGGAGAGGGGCTGGGAGTTGCTTGACGACGCTCTCCGGGACCTGGCGTTCGGGCTCGGGCGTGGGGGCCGCCTGGGCCGGGACCGTTGCGGCCAGGGTCAGCGTCCCGGATAGCGCCAGAACCGCCGCCGCCTTGCTCAGCTTCTTCATGGCCCTGATTCTGACGACGGCGGACGCAAATTTCTTGTCACCCGAGCAACAAACTGCCAGCGTCCACTGGCGCAGTCGGCGTGGCCGCGCGAAGCTCGTCCGCTGAATGGTGGTGGGTGGGGGGCTGGATGACGGTTTACCTGGGGGGACGTTGGTTTGCGCGCCCTTCGGGTAGGGCCGCACGAAACCAGCGAGAGGAGACGGTGTCGTGACGGACGTTTCGAGTGGGGGGCCGCAGCCGGGGGACGAGCGTCCGGTGCTCACCAACCGGCAGGGCCACCCGGTCTACGACAACCAGAACCAGCGCACGGTGGGTTCCCGGGGCCCGGCGACGCTGGAGAACTATCAGTTCCTGGAGAAGATCAGCCACTTCGACCGGGAGCGCATTCCAGAACGTGTCGTCCATGCGCGGGGTGTGACGACGTACGGGTTCTTCGAGGCGTACGGGAAATGGGGCGACGAGCCGATCGCGTCGTACACCCGGGCGAAACTGTTCCAGGAACAGGGGAAGCGGACGCCGATCGCGCTGCGGTTCTCCACGGTCATCGGCGGCCGCGACTCGTCCGAGGCGGCGCGGGACCCGCGTGGGTTCGCCATCAAGTTCTACACCGAGGACGGCAACTGGGACCTCGTCGGGAACAACCTGGCGGTCTTCTTCATCCGCGACGCCATCAAGTTCCCCGACGTCATCCACGCGCTCAAGCCGGACCCGGTGACGTTCCGCCAGGAACCGGCGAGGATCTTCGACTTCATGTCGCAGAGCCCCGAGTCGATGCACATGCTCGTCAACCTCTTCAGCCCGCGTGGAATCCCGTCCGACTACCGGCACATGCAGGGCTTCGGCGTGAACACCTACAAGTGGGTGAACCAGGCGGGCGAGACGAAGCTCGTCAAGTACCACTGGATGCCGAAGCAGGGTGTGCGGAGCATGACGGGGCAGGACGCGGCGGCGGTGCAGGCCGGTGAACTCGGGCATGCCACCAAGGATCTGCGCGACGCCATCGACCGCGGCGAGTTCCCGGAGTGGGAGCTTCTCGTTCAGATGATGGACGACCACGAACACGCGGAACTGGACTTCGATCCGCTCGACGACACCAAGGTCTGGCCCGAGGACCAGTTCCCCGCGCTGCCGGTGGGACGGATCGTCCTGGACAAGAACGTCGAGAACAACTTCGCCGAGAACGAGCAGATCTCGTTCGGCACGGGTGTTCTCGTCGACGGCCTCGACTTCTCCGACGACAAGATGCTCGTCGGGCGGACGTTCTCCTACAGCGACACGCAGCGCCACCGGGTGGGGCCGAATTACCTGCAGCTGCCCGTGAACCAGGCCAAGGGCTCCCGGGTGCAGACGAATCAGCGCGACGGGGAGATGGCCTACTACGTCGATTCCGGGGGCGAGAACCCGCACGTGAACTACGAGCCGTCCATCACCGGCGGCCTGCGGGAGGGCCGGGATCCGGTGCACGACGAGCAGGGCCCGGAGATCCGCGGCCGGCTGACCCGCATGCGCATCGAGCGGGCGAACGACTACAGGCAGGCGGGCCAGCGGTACCGGCTGATGGAGGACTGGGAGCGCGACGATCTGGTGAGCAATTTCGTCGAGCTGATCTCCGAGTGCGCGCGTCCCGTGCAGGAGCGGATGGTGTGGCATTTCCTGCTGGTCGAGGACGACCTGGGGCTGCGCGTCGGCGACGGGCTCGGGATCGGCCCGGATGACGTCAAGCATCTGGATCCGCTACCCGGCCAGGACCTCACGGACGAGGACAGGCAGCGGCTCGAGAACCTCGGGAAGAACGGCCCGCGGAACGTGGACGGGCTGAAGATGACCCACTGCGTCCCGAACGAAAGGGCGGTCCACCAGCACTAGCGGCAGGGACGAGCGTCCGGCCTAGTTCTCGCTGAGGAGGGCGTGGAGGCGGCGGTCCATTTCGGGGCGCATGGCCCGGCAGTGGCCGTCGACCGCGGCATCGACGATCTCCTCCTCGGCGGTGAAGGCGGTCTCCATGACCGTGATGAACTCGGTCGTGGGCGGGTAGATGCGGGCGGCGGCGTTGGCCGTCCGGCGGACGACGACGCGGGCGCCGGCGCGCAGCGCCGACTCGAAGTGGTGGATCTCCTGGCCGGCGTGGGCCTCGCTGGCTCCGAGGTCGCGGAACGAGTCGAGCACCGCCCCCCGGTCCCGGACGCCGAGGTAGCCGGTGAGGGCGTCCCGGACGAGTGTCAGCACGGCACTGGCCCGCACATGCGTGTAGGCGGGGACGCGGGTGGTGATCTCGCCGACCACCTCGGCGGTGATCTCGTCGAGGCGTTCGGTGAGGAACTGCTCCAGGTCGGGCTTCATGGGATGTCCCCCATGTCGTTGGCGGGTGCCGCCCGCGCGAGCGCGGTGGGGTAGGCATGTTACCGACGCGTAGGGACGAAATTAACCCCTTTCTCCGCAATGTCCCTAAAGAGGCATCGGTTCATGGCATGCGCGACACCGCGCATCAAGCAGGGTTGGCTGTCGAGCCCTCCGTGCTCAGGAGGACGACCGTCTCTCGGTGTTGGGGCGCGAGAGCGGAGCGACGACGCGGAGTGAGGGCCGCGCGGGCTCCGGCCAGGGAGGCGGCTCCGCAGGGGCCTGCGGAAACGCCAAGGGCGGCCAGGTCGCGGGCCGTGCGGGCGGTGGCGGCGTCGGTGACCGCCACCGCCGCGTCCAGGCCCGAGCGGAGGAACGGCCAGGCGAGGCTGGACGGTGTGGCGCAGTTGAGCCCCGCCATGGTGGTCGATCCGGTCTGGACGGTGACCGGACGGTCGTGGTGGAGGCTCGTCAACACGCAAGGCGCCGCATCAGGCTCCACGCAGAGCAGGGTGGGTGCGGATCGTCCGGCCCTGTAGTGGGTCACGGCCGCCTGGGCCAGCGAACCCACACCGGCTGGGACGGCGACAAGGCCGGCTGGGGCTGCGCCGGCCGCGGCGAGCTGTTCGTCGATTTCGGTGAAGAGTGTGGAGTAGCCGTCGACGATCCACTGCGGCACGCGCTCGTAGCCGGGCCAGGCGGTGTCCTGGACGAGCAGCGCCGAGGGGTCGGAGGCCGCGACGTCCGCCGCGAGCCGGACCGCCTCGTCGTAGGGTGCCGGCACCTCGGTGACGCCCGCGCCCTCCTCCTTGATCGCGGCCACGGCGGCCGGGTGGACGCCGTGCGGGACGAAGACGTCCGCGGCGAGCCCCAGCATGCGGGCCATGGCGGCGACCGCGCGGCCGTGGTTGCCGTCCGTCGCGGTGACGAGCCGCACCGGAGGCCCGGCTGCGCCGCCGTGGCGAGCGAGGTCGCGCGGCCGCGCGAGCGGGGCGCGGGGCGGCAGGCCGTGGTGCTCGCAGAGCGCCCGGTGCACCCCCCACGAGGCGCCGAGGATCTTGAACGCGGGCAGCCCGAGGCGGGACGACTCGTCCTTCACGAACAGCCGCCGGACACCGAGTTCGGCGGCCAGGGACGGCAGTTCCACGAGCGGCGTGGGGGCGTATCCGGGGAGCGTCCGGTGGAAGGACGCGACGTCGGCGGGGGCGGGCGGGCACGTCCACGCCCTGGCGGCCGGACGAGTGAACCAGGACAAACCGAGCGAGGCGGGAGCTGTGGCCATGGGTCACACGTTTCCGCAGGCCACTTCCATCGGTCCAGCGAATGTTTCTGAGCGATAATCATCAGCTGAACCGATGAATGGGAGGGGTCTCCGTGCTGGATCTCCACCGGCTCCGGCTGCTCCGCGAGCTGAAGCATCGCGGGACGCTCGCCGCCGTCGCCGAGGCCCTCTCCTACAGTCCGTCGTCGATCTCGCAGCAGCTGTCCGTCCTGGAGAAGGAGGCCGGCGTGCCGCTGCTGGAGCCGGTGGGGCGGCGCGTCCGGCTGACGGCGCAGGCGGAGATCCTCGTCGCGCACACCGAGGCCGTGCTGGAGCGCCTCGAACGCGCGGAGGCCGACCTCGCCGCGTCCCTGCGGGGCATCACCGGGGTGCTGCGCGTCGCCGCGTTCCAGACGGCCGCGCTCGCACTCGTTCCGGACGCGCTCAGCCTGCTCCGCGACGCCCATCCGCGGCTGCGCGTGGAGCTCACCCAGCGGGAGCCCGAAAGTGCCCTCCCCGGCCTGCTCGCGCGGGACTTCGACCTGGTCATCACCGAGGAGTACCCGGGCGACCCGAGCCCGCGCCCGGCGGGGATCGAGTACGCCGAACTCGGCGAGGACGAGATGACCCTGGCCATCCCCGCACCGGCCGATGGGGGGCCGGCGGATCTCGCGGGGGTGCCGTGGGTCATGGAGCCCGCCGGTACCGCGTCCCGGCGGTGGGCGACGAGGCTCTGCCGCGCGGCGGGGTTCGAGCCGGACGTGCGGTTCGAGTCCACCGACCTGCTGCTGCATCTCCGGCTGGCCGAGCGCGGTCATGCCGCCGCGCTGCTGCCGGGGCTCGTGTGGTCGGGACGGCCGCCGACGGTGCCGGTCGTGCGGCTTCCGGAGGAGGAGCGGGTGCGCCGCCTTTTCACCGCGTCCCGCCGCGGAGGCGGCTCGCACCCGGCCGTGCACGCCTTCCGGGACGCGCTCGCCGGCGGATTTGCAGAGCGGAACTAACCTGGAAAGTCACCGAGCACCGCGCCGGAACCCCGCCCCCCGCACCCTGACTCCACCCCAGTGGTCAGGGTCCGTCTCAGGGGGCCAGGACCACGGATCTCCCGGGGGATTACTCCACCCCGGTTGGGGGTTTTCCCCGATGGCGATTAATTCGCCCCGCGGGCAGAGTCATATTCAGCAGCAGGGGAACGAGGACCCCTCCGCAGGAAGAAGGCAAAGATGTCGAACACGCCGACCCTCACCTCGCTCACCACGTCCGACCTGGCCGAGATCCTGTTCTGCTGCGGGATCCAGGCCTCCGACCACCCCTCCGCCGAGCAGGTCCGGACGGCCATCGGCGACCGGTTCGGCGCGTGCGGCGGCGACCGCTCCGCCTGCGTCGCAGCCGTCGCCCAGGAGGCCGGTGACCACCCCGAGACCTACCTCCAGCGGATGCGCTGGGCGCTCACCACCGTGTCCGAGGCCTACCACCGCGACCTCGTCACCGCCGCCTGACGGCCCCACGACACCTGACAGTCCCCACGACAAGGGAGGAAGCCCGATGCGTTCACCGTTCACCGACCGGCGCGAGGACATCGTCCCGCGTTCGCTGCGCGACCTGCTCGCCACCGAGGCGTCCCAGGCCGTGAACGAAAGGCGCCGGCGTCGACAACGCAAGACCATGACCGTCCGGCGCGTCACTTAGCCGCCGCGCCGAGACACCCCGCGCGGTCCGCCGGTCGAGGGCGGACGTTCCGGGTCAGTGGCGCGTCCTGCTCTTCGTCTTGGACTTCTTCTTGGACTTGCTACCGGACTCCCACTCGTACCCCGGCGTGTTGTTCTCGCAGTACCGGTCGGCGACCTCCCGGTCGGTCGCGTCGTGCTCGCACCAGCGGCTCCCCCCACCGCAGGCCGTCAGCCCGAACGTGGCGACCAGGACGGTGAGCGCGAGGGCGACGGGACGTTTCTTCGGCATGTTCGGCCTTTCCGCGGCTGCGACTAAGACGACGACGTGTCTCCAGGACGATGACATGTCTCCGACGTGCGCGATCACTGACACGTTCCGCCAGCGGACGATACGGGGCGTGACCGTCTCCGGCCGCGAACTATGCTTGCGGCCGTGAGCGAAGAGCCGATGGACGATCAGGACGTCCACCCCGGCGGCGGTGGCCGCGAGTACCGCATCGGCGAACTCGCGAAGGCCGCCGGCGTCCCGGTGCGGACGCTGCGCTACTACCAGGAACGCAAGCTGCTGCCGCCACCGCGCCGCGAAGGACGCATCGGCCTCTACTCCGAGGACCATCTCGCGCGCCTCCGCATGATCGGGAACCTCCTCGAACGCGGCCACACCCTCGAAGGCATCCGCGAACTGCTGTCGGCGTGGGAGCAGGGCCGCGACATCGGCGCCGTCCTCGGCGTCGAGAAGGCCGTCACGACGCCGTGGTCGCAGGAAGTCCCGGTGACGATGACGCTGGACGATCTGGCAGCGCTGTTCCCTGGAGAGGTCGACCCGAAATCCCTGGAGAGGGCCGTCGCCCTAGGCCACATCGAAGTGGACGGCGACCGCGTCACCCACTGGAGCCGCCGCCAGCTGGAGGCGACGGTGACGCTCGTCCAGGCGGGGGTTCCACTGCAAGAGGTCCTCTCGGCCGGGCAGGAGCTCCAGCGCAGCATGGACGACCTGGCCGCCATGTTCATCCGGCTGATCGCCACGCACGTCGTCGGACGCATCGACGAGCAGGACCTCGGCGATCTCACCGACACCCTCGCGCGGCTGCGCCCCGGCGCCCAGGTCACCGTCGAGGCGGGCTTCGCCCGCGCCATGGACCGGCAGGTCCGCGCCGCGATCGATCAGCTCCTCGGCCGCCTCACCGCCCCCTGACCCGCCCGGACGGCCGTTCGGCGGAACGCGGCCGTCATGGTGTCGACGAACGTCTGATCGGCCGTAACATCGGGGAGATGGTCGACGACGAACGCTGGAAGGCGCGATTCCGGGCCGCCCGGATGAGCCTGCCCCGATGGGCGCGAGACGCCCCGAGCCACAGCATCTACCGGTCGAACGTCACCGGGACTTGGGAAATCTACACGTGGGACCGTGACACCGGCGCGCAACGTCAGGTGACCGAACGGCCCAACGGCACATGGATGGGCACCATCGACCCGTCCGGTGAATGGGTGTGGTGGTTCGCCGATACGGACGGCGACGAGTTCGGTGTGTGGAAACGCGTCCCGTTCGACGCGGAGGAAGGGGCGGAGAGCGTCGAGGCCGTCCCCGGACTGGAGCCGTCGTACCCGTCCGGGCTGTGCCTGGGCCGAACCGGACTTGCCGTCGTCGGGCGGACGACCGACGAGGGCAACACGATCTACCTGTGCCAGGCCGGCGCCTCACCCGAGGTGCTCTACCACCACGCGGAGGACGCGCACGTCGCCGCGCTCTCGCGGGGGGAGAGCCTCATCGCGATCGGGCACAGCGAGCACGGCGACAGCCGCCACATGGCCCTGCGCGTGGTCCGCCCGGACGGCGCCACGGTCCGCGACCTGTGGGACGGTCCCGGCAAGGGCGTGTACGGGGCCGGGTTCGCCCCGGTCGAGGGGGATTCGCGGCTC
Organism: Spirillospora sp. NPDC048824; assembly: GCF_043198455.1. Lineage (NCBI taxonomy): Bacteria > Bacillati > Actinomycetota > Actinomycetes > Streptosporangiales > Thermomonosporaceae > Spirillospora > Spirillospora sp. NPDC048824. The sequence continues at coordinate 19,201 of NZ_JBICUS010000010.1, forward strand.
CTGGTCAACCACGAGCGGCGCGGCCGGGACGAGATGCTGATCTGGGACCCCGTCATCGGCACCGAACAGGAGATCGTCCTCGACCTGCCCGGTGAGATCGGCGCCGGCTGGTACCCGGACGGGACGGCGCTGCTGATCTCCCACTCGCACGAGGCGCGCGACGAGCTGTACCGCTACGACCTGTCCGACGAGACCCTCACGAAGATCGACACACCGCGCGGGGTGCTCGGCGGCGCGGACGTCCGGCCGGACGGGACCGTCGAGTTCTCCTGGTCGTCCGCCGCCGAACCCCCGGTGATCAGGTCGACGTCCGGTGCGGTCGTCCTCACGCCGCCGGGTCCGGCCGCGCCGCCGTCCGTCCCGGTCGAGGACGTGTGGGTCGACGGCCCCGGCGGCCGCATCCACGCGCTGGTCAGCAAGCCGGACGGCGACCGTCCCCACCCGACCGTGTTCGACGTCCACGGCGGGCCGACGGCGCAGGACGACGACTCGTTCGTCGCGCCCGTCGCCGCCTGGATCGACCATGGGTTCGCCGTCGTCCGCGTCAATTACCGGGGGTCGACGGGCTACGGGTCGCAGTGGCGCGACGCCATCGAGGGACGGGTCGGGCTCACCGAACTGGAGGACATCAAGGCCGTCCGCGACTGGGCGGTGTCCAGCGGGCTCGCCGACCCGGCGCGGCTCGTCCTGACGGGCGGGTCGTGGGGCGGTTTCCTTACCCTTCTCGGCGTCGGCACGCAGCCGGACGACTGGAGCGTCGGCGTCGCGGCCGTCCCCGTCGCCGACTACGTCGCCGCGTACGAGGACGAGATGGAGGGCCTGCAGGCGTTCGACCGGTCGCTGTTCGGCGGCTCCCCGGACGAGGTCCCGGACCGCTACCGCGAATCGTCACCGATCACGTACGTCTCGCAGGTCAGGGCGCCGGTGATGATCCTGGCCGGGGAGAACGACCCGCGCTGCCCCATCCGGCAGATCGACAACTACCTCGGGCGGCTCGGCGAGCTGGGCCATCCGCACGAGGTTTACCGGTACGACGCCGGGCACGGCTCCCTCGTCGTCGAGGAACGGATCACCCAGATGGCCGCCGAAATCGGCTTTGCACGGAAGCATCTCGGTATGTCGTGATCTACCCCGGGGGCGGGCGAGGGCCTCGCCCGCCCCCGGGTTTACAAGATCGAAGGTCGGGCATTCCTCCGACCGGCCGCCACTGAGCAATGAGCCGGTAAGGACCCGGCTCGCCCCCCGGCGCTCGACCGTCGTTGATCGGGGGGATCACATGACACGGCTTCAGCACGTCCATGCGCTCGTCCGGCAGGCCGCCGCCGGCCATCGAAAACCCGGGGTGCACGGCCCGGCGTTCCGCCTGACGGCCCTGGTGACCGGACTCGCCGTCGCCACCACGACGCTCACCGCCGCACCAGACCGGGCATCCGCCGCCCACCCGGCCACCGATCCGGCTGCCGGACCCGGGCCGCTCCCTCGTTCGGCCTCACCGCCGGCTCTTCTCCAGGGGACCGCACCACCGGACGTCCCACCCCAGAACGCCGCGTCTCCGGACGTCCCACCGCAGGGCGCCATGCTCCCGGGGACCGAGCCCACCGGTGCCGCACCCCAAGGCGCCACATCCGCGAACGCCGCGCCACAGCACGCGCCTTCCCAGGGCGTCGCGCCTGAGAAGGCCGCCGCCCCCTCGGGTGCCGTGCGTCCGGGCGTCCTGCCGCTGGACATTCCCGAGTCACAGCGCCTGGAGCAGCGGTTCGTCAAGGACATTCTGCGGGGAAACGGCATCCGCTGGACGTCGACCGGCGGCTGCTCCAACCGGAAGGTCACGACCTGCACATCGTTCGAGAACATCCGCTGGGGGACGATCAAAGGGCTGATCGGCTTCGCGGAGTCAAGCGGCTGCGAGATCACCGTCACCGGCGGCACCGAGCGCGGGCACGCGAGCGGCACCCACAGCCACTGGAACGGCTACAAGGCCGACATCGCACCGGGACGCTGCGTCGACCGGGCGATCAAGCGCTACCCGTCCGCCGGTGTCCGGGGCGACGGCGCCGAGCTCTACCGTTCACCGGGCGGTGCGCTGTTCGCCCGCGAGAAGGACCACTGGGACGTCACCTTCCGGTGAGCGCACAGGCGCCGCGTGGTCAGGCGCGGACCTCGCGGATGATGCCGACCAGCTCCCGGGTCACCGACTTGAAACCCGGCATGCGCGACATCGACACCATACGGTTGACCAGCGGGACCGTCCGTTCCACCAGCAGATACGTCTTGCGGCAGCCCGGCGAGCTGTCGTGCACCCAGTACAGGACGATGCCCATCGAGTAGATCCACAGCAGCTCGGGCAGCTCCGCCCGGAACTCCTTGTCGATCTTCAGGTCGGAGCCTTCCACGACCTCGCGGTAGATCGCGACCGCCGACTCGCGGGCCGGGCCCGACTCGGCGCTGAACGGGTTGAGCGGGCTCGTCGGCTCGGCGGCGAACTTGAAGAACTTCCCCGCGAACTCGTGGTACGGGACCATCGTGTCGACGCGGGCCATCAGCACGCCCAGCAGCCGCCGCGCGAACTCCGTCTCCGCGTCCAGGACGGCACGGCAGGCGGCGAGGTGCTCGTCCTGCAACTCGTCATAGTAGGCCTGGATCAGCTCTTCCTTGGAGCCGAAGTAGTAGTAGGCGTTGCCGACCGAGACGCCCGCCTCCTTGGCGATCGCCCGCATCGTCGTCGCCTCGTATCCGCGTTCCCTGAACAGCCGCAGCGCCGTCTCGACGATCAGGGACCGCGTCTGCTCGGACTTCACGGCCTTCGTCTCGGTCACGCCTGCCACCCTAAAGCCCGCCACGCCGTCGTGCTCATTCCGCGAAGGCCGCCGCGACCGGCGCCCGCTCCTCCGGCCGCGCGGCCTTCGCGCTGGTCAGCGGCCGGTGCCTCCGTAGACGACGGCCTCGACCTGCTCGGCGTCGAGGTCGAACGCGTGGTGCGCCGCGGCGACCGAGGTGTCGACGTCGTCCTGGGCGACCACGACGGAGATCCGGATCTCCGAAGTGGAGATCATCTCGATGTTGACCCCGGCGTCGGCGATCGCGCCGAACAGCTTGGCGGTGACACCGGGGTGCGAGCGCATCCCCGCGCCGATCAGCGAGACCTTGCCGATCCGGTCGTCGTAGCGGAGCGACTCGAACCCGATGCGGTCCTTCAGCTTGTTGAGGGCGGTCAGCGCCGTCTGCCCGTCGGTCGACGGGAGCGTGAACGAGATGTCGGTGCGTCCGGTGGACGCCGCCGACACGTTCTGCACGATCATGTCGATGTTGATCTCGGCATCGGACAGCACCGTGAAGATCGCGGCGGCCTCACCGACCTTGTCCGGAACGCCCACCACGGTGATCTTGGCTTCGCTCCGGTCGTGGGCGACGCCGGAGATGATCGCCTGCTCCATGTCGTGTCCTTCGATCTCGCTGCTGTCGACGACCCAGGTGCCTTCCTTCTGACTGAACGAGGACCGCACATGGATCGGGATGTTGTAGCGGCGCGCGTACTCCACGCAGCGCAGATGCAGGATTTTCGCACCGTTCGCCGCCATCTCCAGCATCTCCTCGTAGGAGATCTTCGGAATCTTATGGGCGGCGGGCACGATGCGCGGGTCGGCGGTGAAAACACCGTCGACGTCAGAGTAGATCTCGCAGACGTCGGCGCCGAGCGACGCCGCCAGCGCGACCGCGGTGGTGTCGGACCCGCCGCGGCCGAGCGTGGTGATGTCCTTGGTGCCCTGCGAGACCCCCTGGAAACCGGCCACGATGCAGATCGAGCCCTCGTCCAGCGCGGTCCGTATCCGCCCCGGCGTCACATCGATGATCTTCGCTTTGCCGTGCGAGCCGTCGGTGATCACACCGGCCTGGGAGCCGGTGAACGAGCGGGCCTCGTGGCCCAGGTTCGCGATGGCCATGGCCAGCAGGGCCATCGAGATCCGTTCGCCGGCGGTGAGCAGCATGTCGAGCTCACGGCCCGGCGGCAGGGGACTGACCTGCTTGGCCATATCGATGAGATCATCCGTCGTGTCACCCATGGCGGACACGACGACGACCACGTCGTTGCCCGCCTTCTTCGTCGCGACGATGCGCTGGGCGACCCGCTTGACGCCTTCGGCGTCGGCGACGGAGGAGCCACCGTACTTCTGCACGATTAGAGCCACGAGCGGGCGCTCCTCGGATCGGGGTCAGGCGTACCGAACGACGAGTGTACCGAGCCCGCCAAAATGGATCACAACCAGGTAACTCTCTGCCCGCGGAGCGGGGAGGCGGCCGCGCGGTCGCCTGGGCCCCCGTCCGCCGCGCCCGCCGTCCGACCGTCCGCGTGAGCTGTTCGAACGTGACGCACAATGTACCGTGGCATGGATTTCCACGGCTGCCGCACAATTACGCTGAACTCTGGGCTCCGAGGACGATGGGCGGCGCGGCATCCCGGAGGGACTTGCGCGCATGAGCCGAACGAAATCGCGACTACCTTTCGCGTCCAGAGTCTCCGAATGGCGGAGCGAACGCACTTCATGGGCGCTCTGCGAAGCGGTTCGCGCGAATGCCCGGGAATTGGACGCCGCGCTGGATGCCGGCGAGTTCACGAAGCCCCAATCCGCCGAACGCGCACACCTGCTGGCCCGCGCCCGGCAGGCGCTGGACCGGGCGCACAGCGTCATCGATTTCGATCAGCATTGGCGGGCCCCGACGGCGTCCCATGTGACCGCGGCGCAGATGCACGTCAATTCCGCGCGCACCATGTGGTTGAGAACGCTTCCGGCCGAGGACGTCGTGCCGCACCTGCCGGACCTGTTCGCGATCATCAAGCAGCACCTGCCGGCGGACGACACGCGCAGGGTCGCCGCCGAGAACCTCGCACGGAACATGCAGCAGGCGCAGCTGGCGAACCAGGACTTCACGCCGTCGCCCCAGTCTGTGGGGGCCGTGCTGGAGGCCGTCGACGCCGCGCGTGAGGCCTCGCTGAAGGAGAAACTGCGCGCCACGAACTTCGTGCGCATGGTCCGGTGGGTGACGGCGCTCCTGTTCTGTCTGGCGGTCGCCATCGCCGTGTTCAGTGCCATCTGGACATCCGCCGTGCCGCTGTGCTTCACGCTCGCGAACGGCTCCCAGCAGGAGTTCGGCATCGTCTGCCCCAGCAGGTCCGCTCCGCTGCCGCCCGGTGCGCAGGCCGAGCAGCAGGTCGGCCGGGTCGCCGCGCCGGCGGACTACGCCATCGTCGAGATCGCCGGCGTGACGGCGGCCAGCATCGCGGCGGCCACGGCCCTGCGGAAGGTCCGGGGGACGTCGACCGCCTTCGGGATCCCCGTTGCGCTCGCCCTCCTGAAACTCCCCACCGGGGCGCTCGTGGCCGTACTCGGGCTCCTGCTCCTGCGCGGCGCGTTCATCCCCGGACTGAGCGCCCTCGACACATCGGCCCAGATCATCGCCTGGGCGGTCATCTTCGGCTACTCGCAGGAGCTGTTCACGAAGTTCGTGGACAGGCAGGGCCAGGCGGTGCTGGAAGGCGTGCACGGAACCGCCGATCCGAGGGCGTCAGGTGAGATCGTCCGTCCGGAAGCGACGGCCACGGTGCCGTCGCCGTCGCCGAACGGCAGCGCACCAAAGGGTCGGTTCCGGCGGAACCGCACCAGGGGTTGAATGTCCAATTATATCTAGGTTCATCCGGAGTCCGCCGGAGAATGCAGCTACAGCGCTCTTTACTGAAATCTTCCTTGATTGACGTTGATACGCGAACTCACCGGACGGAGAGTGAGTTTTGTCGGAGAAACCGAGTACAGGAGAGTAACGATCATGACTGAGCATGAAACTCAGACGGCAAAGGCTCCGCCGTGGCCGGGCAGAAACATCACGCAGCCACCGCCCATGAAGGGCGATGACGTCCGCACCTGGCAGATGCAGATGCGCAAGCGGGGCTGGACGAGCATCGTGGTGGACAGCATCTACGGCCCGCACTCCGAGAAGGTCTGCCGCGCATTCCAGAAGGAGAAGAAGCTTCAGATCGACGGCATCGTCGGTCCGAAGACATGGAAGGCGACCTGGACGGCGCCGATCACGAAACCCGGCGGTTGATCGAGACCAGCGGAAGCGGGCGTGCCGGACTGCGCGGCACGCCCGCTGCTCACTGCGCGGCCCCGCCCGCTCACCGGGCCGACGGCACGGGCCGACGGCACGGGGCGCGGGCGAACCCCTAAGTGGTGATCTTGATGGGGTCGGGCACCGGTTCGGCGGTTCGCGTCGCACGGGCGCGGAGGCCGAACGCGGTGATCACAGCTGCGGCCAGGGCGGCCGCGAAGGGGACCGCAAGGGCGATCCGGAGGGCGTCGAGGCTCGCGCCCCGCGAGCCGTCGCCGCCCAGAGCCGCGACCTGGACGGCGGTCACGGCGGACAGGCCGAGCGCCGTGCCGAACTGGATCGCGGTGTAGAACAGGCCGCCGGCCAGGCCGTGTTCGCTCTCGTCGACGCCTTCCGTGGCGGCCATCGTCAGCGGGCCGTAGGCCAGGGCGAACGCCAGCCCCAGCAATCCCATGATCGGGAACATGGTCGTGTAGGCCCAGTCGAGGCCGACGGGCAGGAACAGCCCGTACGCCGCGGCCGCGAGGACGAGGCCGCCGAGCAGGACCCGGAGGTTCCCGAAGCGGTTCACCAGGCGCGGCGTCACGGTGGGCGCGAGGACGGTGTCGATGCCGAGGACGAGCATGGCCAGGCCGGTCTGCCAGGTCGTCCAGCCGCGGAGTTCCTGCAGATACAACGTCATCAGGAACTGGAAGCCCGCGAAGGCGCCGATGAACAGCAGCGCGCTCAGATCCGTCCGCACCAGTGCGGCCGAACGGAGGATTCCGAGGCGGACGAGCGGCTTCGCGGCCCTGTGCTCGACCGCGACGAACGCGGCGAGGAGCGCCAGGCCGCCGGCGAAGGCGCCCGCGGTCAGCGCGGCGCCGTCGCCGGGGCGTTCCAGCCGGACGACCCCGTACGCGAGCAGCAGCATCGCGCCGGTGACGCTGAACGCGCCCACCAGGTCGAAGCCGCCCGAGATGCCGCGGGGCCGGGCGGAGTCAGGATCCCTGACCAGGGGAACCGCCGCGGCCAGGATGACCGCCGCCAGGATGACCGGCGCGAAGAACACCCAGCGCCAGCCGAGCGAGGTGAGCAGCCCGCCGGCGACGAGACCGAGCGTGAAGCCGCCCGCGGCCGTGCCCGCGTAGACGCCGAGCGCCCTGGTGCGCGCGGGTCCGGCCGGGAACATGGCGGTGACGAGCGCGAGCCCCGCCGGGGCCATGAACGCCGACGCGACCCCGGTGACGAACCGGGCGGCCAGCAGCGTCCAGCCGCTCGTGGCGAACCCGCCGAGCCCGGAGAACAGCAGGAAGACCACCAGCCAGAAGAGGAACACGCGGCGGTGGCCGAGCAGGTCGGCGGTGCGTCCGCCCAGCAGCATGAACCCGCCGTAGCCGAGCACATAGGCGCTGATGACGCCGCTGAGCATCCCGGTCGACAGGCCGAGGTCCGCCCGGATCGACGGCAGCGCGACGTTGAGCATCGCGACGTCGATGCCCTCCAGGAAGACAGCGCCGCACAGCACGAGCAATTGCGCCCAGGCACGTCTGTCCATACGGGCAGCGGATGTGGACATGAGCCGACTCCTCTGGGAGGGGGGCCCGGTTACCTTCATGGATGCCGGTTCCCTCTTGTTACCGACAGCATCGTCAGTCACCATTGGGCATCATGGAAGACGGAACTTTCGCGTCCCCCGGTTACTGCGGGGATACCGCCGCCGACGAGGACGTCCTGCAGTGGCACACGCGCAACGACTGCGAGGTCCGGCAGATCCTGGAGCGCGTCGCGGACAAGTGGTCGCTGCTGATCATCGCGTTGCTGGACCAGCGTTCGCTGCGGTTCACCGAGCTGCGCCGCCGGATCGACGGCATCAGCCAGCGGATGCTCGCCAGAACCCTCCGGCATCTGGAGCGGGACGGGCTGGTCAGCCGGACGGTGCATCCGACCGTCCCGCCGCGCGTCGACTACGCGCTCACGCCCATGGGGGTGACCCTGCACGAGACGATCCGCTCGCTGGTCACCTGGACGGAAGAGCACCAGAACGCGATCGCCGCCGCCCGCGCCGCGTACGACACCCGCGTCCAGGCCGAGAAGGAGGCGGCGGAGCAGGAGGCGGCCGAACGCGACGCCGTCGCCCACGAGGTCCTCACCGCCATCCGCTGACCCCGCCCCTCCACGCGGACCACCGAATAGTGGGGCAAAGCGTCTATGTAACGGCAGGGGCCGGCGGGATGCCGTGGTTCATCCCGCCCGCCCGTGATCCGTTGCGTCCGTGCCCCGCCCCGGCCGGGGCGTGCGCCGCGGTGACCGAGCTGATGGGAGAGCTGATGGCCGAGTTGCCGCGGGTCCGCAGGGGGCCGCTGGAATCCTTGTACGCGGCGCTACGGCGGCGGGCGCCGCAGGTGGCCGCGACGCGTCCGGACGGCGACGGCGACGGCGATCCCCGGTTGCACGTCGCGTACCGGGGGCAGGAGGCGCACGTCGTGTGGGACGGCGACCTCGGGTCGTACGCGTGGGGCTCGGAGACCGGCGGGCAGATCGGCTCGGACGCCGAGAAGGCGGCCGAGGTGATCGCGTGGGCGCTGGGCGCGCCGGCCGGGCCCGGCGCGTCCGGCTAGGCGGGCGCCGCCTCGGCCTCTGGGGCGACGTCCAGGCGGGCGTTGGCGACGAAGGCGTGAAGGGCGCGCAGCGCGGCACCGGCGTGGTTGCCCCAGTGGTTGAAGTAGGAGTACTGCCACCACCAGAGGGCTTCCAGGGGGCGGTCCTGGTTGTAGTGGCGCAACCCGTGGACGAGGTCGCTGGCGACGTCGACCAGGTCGTCCGACAGGCGGTAGGACGTGGGCTCGGTGTCCTTGTACGGGTCGAACACCTCGACGTACTCGTCCAGGGCGACCAGCCGCTCGGACAGGCCCTGCCGGACGGCGTCGAGGTCGGGGTCGTCGCCGACCTCCGGCTCCCAGTTGTCCGGGAGGATCACGTCGGCGCTGGCGCCGAGCTGCGCACCGGCGAGGATGACCTGCGACACCTCAAGGAGAAGCAGCGGGATGGTGTGCGTACCGCCGTCACCGCGGGCGACGGCCTCCAGTCCGTTCAGGTAGTTGTCGACATGGCACGCCACGCGTTCGGCGAGGGCGTTCCAGTCCTGCGGGCTGTTGGTGTCAGACATCGAGCAGCCTCCGTCCTTCGAATGCGCGGCCCAGCGTCACCTCGTCGGCGTACTCGAGGTCGCCACCCACCGGCAGGCCGCTGGCCAGACGGGTGACGGTGAGGCCCATGGGCTTGACGAGCCGGGCGAGATACGTCGCCGTCGCCTCGCCTTCCAGGTTGGGGTCGGTGGCGAGGATCAGCTCCGTCACCGTCCCGTCCGCGAGGCGCTGCATCAGCTCGCGGATCCGCAGGTCGTCCGGGCCGACGCCCTCGATGGGGCTGATCGCGCCGCCGAGGACGTGGTAGCGGCCGCGGAACTCGCGGGTCTTCTCGATCGCGACGACGTCCTTGGACTCCTCGACGACGCAGATGACGCTCGGGTCGCGGCGCGCGTCACGGCAGATCCGGCACTCCTCCTCTTCCGCGACGTTCCCGCACGTCATGCAGAAGCGGACCTTGTCCTTGACCTCCTTGAGCGCCTTACCGAGACGCTCGACGTCGGCCGGGTCGGCGGCGAGGAGATGGAAGGCGATCCGCTGCGCGCTCTTGGGGCCGACGCCGGGCAGCCTGCCCAGCTCGTCGATGAGGTTCTGGACCACCCCTTCGTACAACGGACCCCTCCTTTCTCTCGACCGGCCGGATCAGGCGCCGGAGCCGGAACCGGGGCCCCCGAGGCCGGGGAAACCGCCGGGCAGCCCGCCGCCTCCACCGAGACCGGGGATGCCGCCTCCGCCGCCGAGGCCCTCGGCGAGCGGTCCCATCTTCTCCTGCTGCAGCTGCTGTGCCTCGCGGCCGGCGTCGCGGATCGCGGCCAGCACCAGGTCGGCGATGGTCTCCGCCGTGTCGGCCGCGTCGTCGGTGTCGACGGCCTTCGGGTCGATCGACAGTCCCGTGACCTCGCCCTGCCCGTTGACCGTCGCGGTGACGAGCCCGCCGCCGGCGGTACCCTTCACCTCGGCCTCCGCGAGTTCGCGCTGCGCGCTGAAGAGCTGCTCCTGCATGGCCTGCGCCTGCTGAAGCAGTTCCTGCATGTTCAACTGACCACCGGGTTCCACGGTGCACTCCCTCTTCCGGCCCCCCGAGAGGGCCTTCTCTCTGGCGCTCCGCCAGCCACCGGATGTCCGTCCCCCGAGACTACGGGTTTCCGGCGCCCCGCCGTAAGTACGGTCGCCGGTGTGCCCAAACGTGAAGATCTTGGACGGGTGTTCCGCGTCCCCGCTAACGCGTGGAGGAGTTGTCGATCTCGCGGATGATCTGGCCGCCCAGCTCACGCTGGATGAGCGCCATCCCGCTCATCTCGGCCTCCGCGCCGTCGGCGTCCGCGTCGCCTTCCGGGTCGACCTCGTCGCTCTCGTCCACCGGGGTGGGTTCGGGTGGCGGCGGAGGCTCGTCCGGCGGCGGAGGCGGTGGTTCCAGGGCCGCCTCGGCCCGGGGGGCCGGCGGCGCGGCGGCCGGCTGCGCGGGCGGCCGCGGCTGCTGCCGTGAGGCCGGGTTCGGTGTGGCCGCCGTACCGAACCCGCCATTAGGGCCCGGCCGGCCGGGCGGCCGCCCGGCGGGCGCGGCGCCGACGACGGTCTCGATCCGCCAGTCGACGCCCATCCGTTCCTTGAAGACCTCGCGGAGGACGGTGTCACGCCCGCCGTTGACGAAGCCCAGGCGGCGTCCCTCGGCGTCGAACCCCAGGGTGAGGACCTTCCCGTCCAGCGAGACCGGCTGCACCCCGGCCATGATGACCATCCAGGTGGCGCGGCTCTTCTGCTTGACGGCCTCGACGACGTCCGGCCAGAGCCGCTGCACGGCGGAGAAGTCCATCCCCCCGCCGGCTGCGGCCGGACTGGGCGCCGGACCGGGTGCCGGCTCGGCGGCGGCCGCGGGCGGACGTTCCCGCGCGGGCGGCGGAGAAGGGCGTTCAGGCGGACGGGGAGCCTGTTCAGCCGGAGCCGGAGCCGGAGCCGTGGGCGGCGGCGTGGGCGGCGGCGTGGGCGTGGCTGGAGCCGGAGCCGGCGTCGCCGCCGGGGCCGGGGCGCCGGTGAAGCCGCCCTGGGAGGCTTGGCGTTCGAGGCGGTCGAGGCGGGCGAACATCGACGCCTCGTCCTCGTATGCGGCGGGCAGCAGGATCCGTGCGCAGATCAGTTCCAGCAGCAGCCGCGGGGACGTGGCGCCGCGCATCTCGGTGAGGCCGGTGTGCAGCAGGTCCGCCGCGCGGGTCAGCTCGCCCCGCCCGAGAGAGGCCGCCTGGCGCCGCATGTGCTCCAGCTCGTCCGGTGCGACGTTCAGCAGCCCGGACCCGCCCGCCTCGGGGACGTTCGACAGGATCACCAGGTCGCGGACGCGTTCCAGCAGGTCGGCGGTGAAGCGGCGGGGGTCCTGGCCGCTCTCGACGACCCGGTCGACGGCGGCGAAGACCGCCGCGCCGTCGCGGGCCGCGAATGCCGCGATGACCTCGTCCAGGAGCGCGGAGTCGGTGTATCCGAGGAGGGACACGGCCCGCGCGTAGGTGATGCCGTCCTCGTCCGAACCGGCGAGGAGCTGGTCGAGGATCGACAGGGTGTCGCGGGCCGAGCCGGCGCCCGCCCGGACCGCCAGCGGCAGCGCCGACGCCTCGTACGGGACGTCCTCCGACCGGAGTATCTCCTCGACGAGTTCGGTGAGTACACCGGGCGGGATCAGCCGGAACGGGTAGTGGTGCGTCCGGGACCGGATCGTCCCGATGACCTTCTCCGGCTCGGTCGTCGCGAACACGAACTTCAGGTGCGGCGGCGGTTCCTCCACGAGCTTCAGCAGCGCGTTGAAACCCTCCCGGGTGACCATGTGCGCCTCGTCGATGATGTACACCTTGAAGCGCGCCGACACCGGGGCGAAGAAGGCCCGCTCCCGCAGGTCGCGGGCGTCGTCGACACCGCCGTGGGACGCGGCGTCGATCTCGATCACGTCGATGTGCCCGGTCCCCGCAGGGCCGAGGGCGACGCACGAGTCGCACTTGCCGCACGGGTCGGGGGTCGGCCCCTGTTCGCAGTTCAGGGAGCGGGCGAGGATGCGGGCGCTGGACGTCTTACCGCAGCCGCGCGGACCGCTGAACAGGTACGCGTGGTTGATCCGGCCGTTGCGCAACGCCTGCTGCAAGGGCTCGGCGACGTGCTCCTGGCCCTTCAGCTCGGCGAACGTCGCTGGCCGGTACTTGCGGTACAGAGCCAGACTCATCGGGGAGCCGCCCTCCCTCGAAAAGCAGAGCGTCAGACGCGGTGTCCCATGGACGCGGTGTCCCTAAATCAAGGGACCCCCCGCACACCCGCCAGAGCCTGCTTATCCTTGCTGCCTTCCGGCCCTGGGGAGGTTCACAGGGTGACGCCATGCGAGGGGTCTGCCTCAGAGTCTATGGCATCCGCCGCCCAGGATGGCCACGCTTCCGCGTAGTCTCCGCCTCATGTCCGCCCCGACGCACGGCACGCTCCTGCACATCGCCGAACGAACCCACTGGGACGCCGCCCGCGACACCGGAGTGTCGTACACGATGTCGACGCTCGGGCGGACACTCGGCGAGGAGGGCTTCGTCCACTGCTCGTCCGACATGGCCCAGGTCGAGGGCGTCCTCGGCCGCTTCTACACGGGGGTTCCCCGCTCGGACCTGGTGCTGCTGGTGGTCGACGTGTCCCGGCTCGACGCCCCCGTCCGCTACGAACCCGCGGGCGACGAGGTCTTCCCGCACGTCTACGGACCGATCCCGGTCTCGGCCGTAATTGATGTCAGGTCACTGCCCGAGAACCGGTAGGCTTCCCCGTGGAGGATTCGCCTAGTGGCCTAGGGCGCACGCTTGGAAAGCGTGTTGCGTGCAAGCGCTCGCGAGTTCGAATCTCGCATCCTCCGCCGCTACGAGGCCGGTGCCCAGCAGGCACCGGCCTCTTCTCGTGCTCCGGCCGCATGCCCTGCCGGACGGCGTTGGACTAGGCCGAGAGCTTCTGCAGGTCCTCCGGGCCGAGGTCGCCGGCCGACGGGACGTTCCGCAGTTCGCCGGTGAATGTCGTCGGCGGGCGTTATCGTGCGGGCGCATGGCTCTCGATCTCGTCGCGCTCGCCAAAGAGCAGCGTGCCTCGCAGGACTGGGAAAGCAAACAGATCGGACGGCACGACGTCCTCATCGAAGGCTTGATAGGAACCTTCGTCCACCTCTTCCGCGGCGACCGCGTCCTGGTGTGCCAATCCAACCGGGGTTATCGCGAGGACGTCGTGGAAGCGCTGCTGGACGCCGTGGCCGATCTGATGGACGCCGAGCTCGGCGACACCGTTCACGTCCGGCCGATCGACGTGCCGGGCTTCGCGCTGGACCGGGCCGTCCTGCTCGGCCCCGGTCAGGCCCCATTCTGGGAGAAACGCGACCCGGAGTTGAGGGAGCGCGGGCTGCAGGTCGTCCCCGCCTACCGCGGCGAGGTCGCCGACGGGGAGCCCGCCTCGCGGTTCCGGTGGGCCGTCATGGGCAAGGGCCTGTCCCTGCGTCACGGCGAATGGGACCGGAATCCGGTGCCGCGCGCCCTGGTCAGCCGGACCAACGGCCCGAAGCGCGGGCTGCCCCTCCCGAAGGCGCAGGACATGATCATGTCCGCGAAGACCGCGCTGGACAACTACGCGAGGAGCCTCACCCCGGACATCGAGATCGTCCTGCGCGACGTCCGGGGCCGGGAGCTGCGGCTGTGCCGCGACTGGGACCGCTACAACGGCGCCCTGACGGACGGCCGGAACGAGCTGGAGGTGTCCGTCCCGGCCGACCGGCTGTGGGAGGCGCTCGGCCCGCTGTTCCACGGCGCGGACGCCGACCAGGCCACCCTGGTCGCCGACCCGGACGTTTCCTATCCGATGCTGGTGATGCGGGCCAACGACCGGTACCGCGACGGCACCCTCAAGTCGCCCGTCCCGCTGGAGCAGGCGCTCACAGCGCTGGGGAACCTGGAACGGGTCGACGGGTACTTCCTGGTGTTCAACGGCCGCTCCGGCGGCACCGTGCAGGTGATGTGGAAGGGGGACGGGCCGGACCGGCCGCAGCTGTGGCTGGAGACGCCCTACCCCGACAAGCGGGAGCTGCACGGCAGGTTCGTCACGGCCGAGGAGGCCGAGCGGATGGTCACGACCCTCGCCGTGGAGGACCGCGTCGCCGTCGACGAGCTGGACGACCTGGAGATCGACACCTGGTAGATCGACGACCGGCGGGCGAGCGCGGGGGCCTCCGTCACGGGAGCGGCACCGCGGCCGGTACTTACTGACGAAGCCGTTGAGCTGGGAGGTAACTGGTTTACCGGTGGTGGCAAGCAGAGTGACGCATGTTGTTGCGTTGCCTTCTCCAGGTCACCCCGACGCCGTAGACTCGAAGTGTGATCTTCAAGGCGGTGGGTGAGGGAAGGCCCTATCCCGAGCACGGACTCTCGTCCCGGGACTGGGCCAAGATCCCGCCTCGCCAGGTACGTCTCGACCAGCTCGTCAGCACCAAACGCGAGATGGACCTGCAGTCGCTCCTGTCGAAGGACTCCACGTTCTACGGCGACCTGTTCCCGCACGTGGTCCAGTGGAAGGGCGAGATGTACCTGGAGGACGGCCTGCACCGGGCGCTGCGGGCCGCGCTTCACCAGCGGCAGGTCCTGCACGCGCGCGTGCTCGACCTGGACGCCGTCGACATCACCTGATCGTCGACATCGGCTGATCAGCGACGGCTTCGGCCTGTCAGACGCGTCCCAGGTCCCGGTTGGCCGCCTGCGGGCGGGCGGCGCGGAGACCGGCGGCCTCCAGCGCCTTCCGGTAGGCGGTCGCGGCCTCTTCCGGATCGTGGACGAGTTCGAGCAGCTCACCCAGTTCCCTGAGCAGATGCGCCGCCGGACGTCCCGCGGGCAGCGTCGCCAGCTGTTCCGACGCGGCGCGCAGAACGACCTGTGCCGCCATCCGGTCCCCCTGGGCGACGCGTGCGCGCGCGAGGACGAGACGGGCCAGGACGGTCTTCTGCGTGCGCGCCGCACGGTCGTTGTCAGGCTGCGGGGTCACGGGAGGGGAGTACGTCGGGGCGGCCAGGGCCATGCCCGTGTCGAGGAACTGCTCCAAGGTGGCGATGGCGTCGTCCAGATCGCCGACTAGGACGAGCGCACGAGCCTTCGCGATCGTCCTCTCCGTGGCTTCGGCACCGTCGAGATTGGCCGTCCCCCGGAGAAGGTCGAGCGCCTCCAGCGCGGCCTCACGGGAACCCTCGGCGCGCGGACATTCGAACCCGTACTCACCGGCGGGAACGGCAAGGGACGGCGCGTCCGCCGAGAACGGCATGACGCCCCTGAGCAACGCCTTGGCAGCCGCAAGGGACAGCCGTTCGCGAGCCTGCTCCGGGCTGGTGTCGCTGCGTACGGCCAGGGCCCGGTCGGCGAAGTACAGCGAGTCGCCGATCGTCCCCTCCTCAAGGGCACGCATGCTGGCCCGCTGGTAATGGACGCTCGCCGGCTCGTCCGCGGAACCCTCCGGGTGCAGGAGCCGCCGCCCGAGCTCATGTGCGCGCGCCGGATCCGAGCGATCCACGTAGGCGAGCAGCAGGATCCGCCCGACCTCGGTGTACTCCTCGCCCACGCCGAGCCCGAGATGGTGCAGCCGCGCGGCGGCGCGCTCGCCGAGCGCGATGGCCTGCCCCAGGTCGCCGACCGTGTGGTAGCAGCGGGCCAGCGCGATGACCGGCGGCAGCCAGCTCGCCCGGCCCGGGTCGCGCTCGGCCTGCTCGCGCAGCTCCTCGAAGAGCGCGATCGCGTCGTCGGTGCGGCCCAGCTCCTCCAGGGCGCGGGCGCGTCCCCAGCGGGCGCGGGCCGTCAGGTCGGGGTCGTCGCTGCGGGCGATCACCTCGTCGAAGCCGGCCTCGGCCGTGACCGGGTCGCCGCGCAGCAGCGCCAGATGCGCGTGGCGCTCCCGTACCTCAAGATGGGCGCGCTGCTCCGGCTCGACGCCCTCCGCGAGATATTCGGGGGTGCAGCCGAGGCGCTCGGCCAGCATGCGCAGGACGGTGGGCGTCGGAGTGCGCTTGCCCGACTCGATCAGAGAGATGTAGCTGTCGGAAAGGTCGTGACCGGCGAGCTGTGCCTGCGACAAGCGTCTGGTCAGCCGCAGGTTGCGGACACGTTCGCCGACGTTGCCTGGACCCGGCATGTGGACTCACTTAGCGGAAGTAAACAGGCGGCTGGAGTGCCGACATGATTGCACATTGCGGGTTATCGCACATCGAGAGTAATGAAGCGGCAGGAGACGAGATCGGCTGGTCGGGCCCCGCCCGGCCCCGCGCGCACGCTGCTGCAACGTCGTGGCGCGCCGGTTGCGGCCGGTGGATCCCCCGGCGATCGCGACGCCTGTCACCCTCGGAAGGTATCCGACCATCCACGCATGATCAGAAAAACCACCGATATTGATCAGCCCGCCGCGTTTAACGGCTAGCGGCCCGGCCGCTCAGCCCTGGTCGTCGGGGCCCGGGGCGGTGGGGACGTCGTCCGCATCGACCGTCTCCCTCGGGCGGCGCGGCGGCGGAGGCGGGGGGAGCGTCTTCTCCTCGGGCGCCGGGTTCTTGTTCGGGAAGATCATTTCGCAGACTTCGAGGTAGAGCTGCTCGGGGTAGGGCAGGTAGTCGACGTTGGTGAGCGCCTGGTCCTGGCCGGCGGACTCCAGGATGAACTCCCCGTAGCCGAGCATGCGGCCCGCGATCGTCCGCTTGAAGCTCATGTCGGTGACCTTGGCCAGCGGCATCATCGCGACCCTGCGGGTGATCAGGCCCGTGGTCAGCAGCATGCGCTGGTTGGTGATGACGAAGTAGTCGACGGACCATTCCGCGACCCGCCACACGAACCAGCCCAGCAGGATCAGCCAGCCCCACCAGATCCAGGTCATGGCGGCGGTGACGGTGTTGCTCAGCACACCCGCGACGATCAGGCCGCCGAGGACGAGACCGACGGGGACCATCAGCACGGCCGGATGCCGGCGCACCGTGATCACCTGGTTCTCGTGCGGGAGCAGGTACTTGTTCACCGATGCCGGCGCGGAGTCGCCGGGGGTCACGAGCCTCATGGCGGCCTCAGGCGAGCGCGTTGACGAAGGTGGCCAGGGATCCGGCGGCGGACGCGATGCCGCTGGCGGCGCTGTGCACCGACTGCGCCGCGCCGTCCGGCTGCTTGATCACGTAGAAAGCCACGAAGGCCACCGCGGCCCACGTCACGTACTTTTTTGCGGGCACGGCTGCCTCCCGGAGCGTTGACCCACGGACCCCGGTTCAGTTTCGCACAGCCCGCACGACCGGCAAAGCAAGGCCTATGGCGCGTTGACGACGGCTTGTGACGCGCCGTCGCGGCCTATGGCGCGTTGTCGAGCGACGAACGGCGCGCCCGGCGGCGCTTCTCGGCCGCGACGGTCGCGAGCACCTCCAGGTGCCGGCGCGCGATCCGTTCCACGAGATCGGGCGGCGCCGACCCCGTGACCTCCTCGGCGCCGTGCCTGGCGGCGGAGACGCACCGGTCCACCGTGTCGGCGCCGTGCACCCCGTCGAACTCTTCGGTGAGCCTCTCGCCGATCGCCGTGTAGCGCGGCAGGTCGCCATCCCCTAGGTGAGCCATCACACGTCCTCGATCGAGCTCGCTCACACCGCCCGGTCCGTAACGGTCCCCTGTGCCGGGGCGGCGGAGGGGAACGCGCACTGGCGTTCCGTAGCGCCTTCGTACCCTCCGCCGGAGCGAACGAACATCGCAGGTCAGGTCGGGCATCCGAATCGTGATGACGTGGATGGCCGGCGGGTTTCCCGTGGTGGGACGACGGCCCCGCACCCCTCGGAACCCGCGTGGGTCAGACGACGCCGTAGAGCCGGTCTCCGGCGTCCCCGAGGCCGGGCATGATGAAGCCCTGCTCGTTGAGGTGGGAGTCGATCGCGGCCGTCACGACCCGGACGGGCGCCGTGATGTCGGTGAACGACTGCTCCAGGTGCTTCAGCCCCTCCGGGGCGGCGAGCAGGCAGATCGCGGTCACATCGTCGGCGCCGCGGTCGAACAGCAGCCGGATGGCGGCGGCGAGCGTCCCCCCTGTCGCGAGCATCGGGTCGAGGACGTAGCACTGCCGGCCGGACAGGTCGTCCGGCAGCCGCGTCGCGTACGTCTGCGCCTGGAGGGTGCCCTCGTCCCGGATCATCCCGAGGAAACCGACCTCGGCGGTGGGCAGCAGCCGCGTCATGCCGTCCAGCATCCCGAGGCCGGCGCGCAGGATCGGCACGACGAGCGGCTTCGGGCTCGCCAGCTGGACGCCCTGCGCCGGGACGAGGGGCGTCTGGACGGTGGCGTCCGCGACCCGGACGTCGCGGGTGGCCTCGTAGGCGAGCAGGGTGACCAGCTCGTCGGCGAGGCGGCGGAACGTGGGGGAATCGGTGCGGACGTCCCGCAGCGTGGTGAGCTTGTGCGCGACGAGCGGGTGATCGACGGCGAGGGTCTGCATGCGATCACCGTAGCCCACCGTCCGCGATCGGCCGGACCTCGCCGAAGTTGGATAGGACGCCGTTGAGCTGGGCAGTATGGCGTTATGAACAGCGAAAGCGATCACCAGCCGGATGGTCCGGCGCGGGCTCGGGAGACCGTGCCCGACCCGCCTGAGCCGCCGGCTCCCCCGGGTTCGGCCGGTGGGCGGCCGGACTCGCCCGGGGGTGCCGCCGCGGCGCCGCCTCCGGGAGCCGCGGCTCCCCCGCCCGGAACCGCGGCGCAGTCTCCCGCTCCCCCCGCCTCCGGTGATCCCGCCTCCACCGCCTCCGCCTCCGAGGACGCGCCGGCGTCCGCCGAGCCCCCGGTGACCGATGTCACAGCCGGGCAGGACGTCCGGCCGCGCCCCGGCCCCCAGGGCGACATCTCCCCCGAGCAGGTGCGCGAGCATCTGCGGCGCCGGGCGATCTTCCTGCGGGAGCTGGCGGAGGCCCGTGAGCTGCGCCGCCGGGTGACGCCGCACCGCTCGCGGCGCGCGCGGATCCATGCGCAGCTGCGCCGCCGCACGTTCCGCATAAATTGACGCGGATCCACCAGATTCTTCCGCTGGGCACCGGATTGCGGCACTGACTCCCGGTCTCACGCGCGGGTGCGGCGCCCAGTTTGGCGTTGGAGCGCGCGCGGGCCCGCCGCATCTGGGACCATGCCCTGGCAAGTTACGCGCCGGTGGGGTGGAAATGACGGATGTGGACGCGACGGATTTCGCCGTCGTGGTGTACCGGGAAGACGAGGGCTGGGAGGCCGAGATCCTCCCGGTCGCGTTGACCGAGGACCTCGCGGGGCTGATCCATGCCCTGCGCCAGCAGCCGAGCCTCGGCGGCACGGTCGGGCTGGTCTCGGTCGGCGACGACTTCTTCGTGGCGATCCGCCTGCTCGGCGACGACGTCATGGTGTTCCTGTCGGACGTCACGGCCTCGGTCGACTGGCCGCTGGCCGGCCAGGTCCTCGAGTACCTGGACATACCGATCCCCGATGACGAGGAACTCGACCAGGTCCTCCCCGTCGGCGACATGTCGATCTTCGCCGATCTCGGCCTGGACGAGATGGAGCTCGGCGCCATCTCCGGCGACCTGGAGCTCTACCCGGACGAGATGCTGCTCAGCATCGCCGGCCGCATCGGCTTCGCCCCCGCCTTCGAACGCGCCGTGGACGCCATCGTCTGACGGCGTCCACGGGCACGGTCATCCCTGGCAGAACAGACATTTCATCGGGATTGGAGCGATCCCGCGACCGCTGGGGCTGTGACCCGGGCAACCCCGTGGGTCACAATTAACACGTGTCCTATTTCGCCGCCGTGTTCGCGCAGACCCCGGAGGGCTGGGTCGGGACCGAGGCCGTGCTCGCCGAGGCCGATCACGTCGACGACGTCGCCGACCTGATGCGGGAGGCGGCCGTCGAGTCCTACGGCGACCCGGTGGTGCTCCTGATCGAGCAGGACGACGACTGGTTCGCGGTCGTCCGGCTGGACGGGCAGGACGAGCCGCGCGCCTACGTGTCCGCCGTCCGCGAGAACGGGCTGGGCGCACTGTTCCAGCGGCTCGTCGGCGAGGTCCCGGACGGCGATCCCGGCGGCGACCCGGCCCTGCTCGAAGACCTCGGCCTCGACGCCAAGCGGCTCGGCGACCTCGGCGAGCGCGCCCTGCCCGGTGACGCGCTGCTCACCGTCGCCGAACACGCCGGCTTCGGTGAAGAGTTCGACCGCCTCCGTGACTGACCCGCGCCCCGCCGGCCGGGACCCCGGAACCGGCATGCCCCACCCCGCGTCCGAGCCGCCGGCGGCCGAAACCGCACGGCCGGCCGAACCCGGACCGGGGCCGGGGCCGGTCGCGGAGGTCGGTGTGCCGGGCGATGCCGTGGTCGCGGGGTTCGAGGCGGCGATGCGGCGGGCGCTGGAGGAGGCGCGCAAGGCGTTCGAGGCCGGGGAGATCCCGGTCGGGGCCGTCGTGCTGGACGCGTCGGGCGAGGTCATCGGGGCGGGGCACAACGATCGTGAGCGGTCCGCCGACCCGACCGGGCATGCGGAGATCGTCGCGATGCGGGAGGCGGCCGCCGCCCTCGGGGAGTGGCGGCTCTCGGGCTGCACGCTGGTCGTGACCCTGGAGCCGTGCACGATGTGCGCCGGAGCGTCCGTCCAGGCCCGGCTGGACCGGGTCGTGTACGGCGCCGTCGACCTGAAGGCGGGCGCGGTCGGGTCGCTGTGGGACGTCGTCCGGGACCGGCGCCTCAACCACAGGCCGGAGATCGTCGCGGAGGTGCTCGCGGACGAGTGCGCCGCGCTGCTAACCGAGTTCTTCACGCACCGCAGATTCGGGTAGGCTCTCCCGCGGTGGTGTCGCCTAGTGGACGAGGGCGCACGCCTCGAAAGCGTGTGAAGTGCAAGCTTCCGTGGGTTCGAATCCCACCACCACCGCCTACGCCGAGGGCCGCAACCCGAAACCGGGTCGCGGCCCTTGCTCATCCGGCCCCCGCGAACGGTGCGGGTCCACCCCGTCGCACGGCCGACACACACCACACTCGCCGCTGACGGTCGCGCCCACCCTCCGCTGCGTACCCTCGTCTCCTCTGCGCCGGCCAGCGTGTCAGCCGACGGTCACCAGGGCGACGCCGGCGACGGCGACGCCCATGCCGACGCGCTGGATCACCCGCAGGCGCTCGCTGTAGGCGATACGGGCCAGCAGGACGGTGATCGCCGGGTAGAGGGACGTGAGGACGGCGGCGAGGCTGAGCAGGCCGCTGTGGGCGGCGAGGAAGTAGAGCACGTTCGCGCCCGCGTCCAGGGTGCCCGACAGCAGCGCCAGCCCGATCAGCGTCCGCCCGGATATGCGGGGGCCGAGGTCGCCGCCGCGGAGCACCATGAACAGCAGCGCCGCGGCGACGATGACGAGGTTGCCGACGCGGGCGCCGACGATCGGCCAGAGGCCGGTGCCGTCCCCGGCGGCCTTCAGCAGGACGAAGAAGATCCCGAAGCAGGTCCCGGACACTCCGGCCATCGCGGGGCCCGAGTCCAGGAGCCGCCGCCATCCGGCCGCGGCCGGCCCGGCGGCCTCCCCGTCGCCGTCGGCCTCCATGCTGACCAGCCCGATCGCGACGAGGCACAGCAGGACACCGGCGAGGACGGACGCGTCCAGCCGCTCGCCCATCGCGACGCCGACGGCGACGGGCAGGACGGCCGCGGCCAGCGCGGACACGGGCGCCACCACGTTCATCGGCCCGCGCGCGAGCGCCCGGTAGAACGTGATCAGGCCCGCGCCGCCGCTGAGCCCGGCCGCGAAGCCCCAGGCCATCGGACCGGGGGACGCGGTGCCTCCGGCGAGCAGAGCGGACACCAGCACGACCGCGAGGCCGATCGGGACGCACCAGGTCAGCGCCTTCAACGCCGTCGACTTGCGCGTCACGGCGCCGCCGAGGAAGTCGGCCACGCCGTAGGCCAGCGCCGCGCTCAGCGCCAGGACCGTGACCATCACCGTCCGCCGATGACCCGGCTCGCGATCCGGACGTCTGGTGTGATCGCCCGGAGCCGCCCGGCGAGCCGGCCGCCCGCCTCGGCCAGCCGCTTCAGCGGGTACGGCTCAAGGCTTTCGAGCAGGAAGAGGCCGTTCTTCGTGGTCTCCGTCAGCCGCGTCCGGACGCACTGCCGCCAGTTCCAGCGCCGGCAGGTCACGCCCGCGTCGTCGCGCCAGACGACCTCGCCGGCGTTCGGGTGCTCGACGGCGGGCTCGCCGCCTGCCATCACGTCGAACGTCTCGTCGCCGGTGGCCCTGATCAGGCGCGCCGCGCCCTGGTACGCGTCGAGGTCCTCGCCGCCGATGGGCAGCGCGTACTCGACGCTGACCGCGTTGTAGGCGTCCACGACCTTGTTGATGGACGGGAGCGCGTCGGCCCGGCGGAGCAAGGCGTCCACCGAGGGACGGGTCCGCTGCGGCTTCGCCCCGAACGCCCGGTAGGCGTCGCGCCACGCCTCCACGTGGGGGTCGGCGGCGTCCGCCTTCCCGGCCGCCTCGGCCAGCCAGCCCTGCGACTCCTGGTCGCCGGGTCCGTTCACCAGCCCCTCGGCGGTCATGACGAGCACGGCGAAGTCGGGACGCAGTTCCCGCACGGCCTCGTCCACAACGACCTGCTCCAGCATCTCCAGCCCTCCGGGACGGTCACTTTAATGACATATAGATATCATCATACCGACCGACCGTGCCGTCTCCGCCCATCCGCCCATGATCGGAGGGCGGGGTGGGATCGTTGAGTGGACGTTCTGGAACGGGAGGGCGATTGAGCGAGCAGGGTGCGGCCGGGGAGGCCGTGGCGCGGGCCGTCCGGGCGCTGCGGGCCGGGCACGGGTGGAGCCTGGACGAGCTGGCGGGCCGGGCCGGGGTGAGCAAGGGCGTCCTGGTCGGGCTGGAGCAGGGCCGCGGGAACCCGAACCTGGGGACGCTCATCCGGATCTCCGACGCGCTCGGTGTGCCGTTGACGCGGCTGGTGCAGGTGGAGGAGGAGCCGCCGGTACGGATGTTCCGCCCGGACCGGCACGTCGTGCTCTGGGAGGGCGAGAAGGGCGGGACGGGCACGCTGCTGGCCGGGAGCGACCCGAGGCCGTCGCTGGAGCTGTGGAGCTGGGAGTTGCGGCCGGGGGAGACGCGGGAGAGCGACGCGCACGTCCCCGGCACCAAGGAGATCGTCTACGTGCAGCAGGGCACCCTGACGCTCGGCGTCGACGGCCGGACCGATCTCGTCGAGGAGGGCGCGGCCGCCGTGTTCGTCGGCGACCGCCCGCATTCGTACGGCAACGCGGGCGACCTGGAGGTCCGCTTCGTCCTCGCCGTCCTGGATCTGTGACCTGGGAAGCGCCGGTCAGGAGGTCAGGCGGACGGGCATGGCGAGGTAGCGGTAGCCGGTGTCGGAGGTGTCGTCGGCAGCGTCCTCGTCGTCCTTCTTGTCGGGGATGGCGGTGAGGAGGGCGGCCTTGGTGGCATCGGTGCATTCGAGGCGGGCGTACTCGGTGTCGATGCCGGCGAGGCCGTCCAGGAGGTACTGGGGGGCGAACGCGATGTCGATGTCGTCGCCGGTGAGCCGGGCGGCGAGGCTCTCGTTGGCGCGGGCGGAGTCGCCGGTGGCGGCGCGGATGCGGACCTCGTCGGCGGTGAAGGCCAGCCGGATCGGGGTGCCGCGCTCGGTGACCAGGGCGGCGCGTTTGATCGCCTCGACGAACGGGGCGACGGGAATCTCGGCGACCGACGTCCAGGTGCCGGTGAGCCGGGACCGGTAGTTGATGTACTGGTCGTCCAGGAGGCGGCTGGTCATGCTGCGGCCGCCGCCGGATACGCCGATGAGGGTGTCGGCGGTGCCGCCGAGGTCGATGGCGACGTCCGCGCCGCGCTTGATCGCCTTGGCGGTGTCGGCGAGGGTGCGGGCGGGGACGACGACGCCGGCGGTGAAGCCGGGATCGGCGGGGGACCAGGTCAGCTCGCGGGCGGCGATGCGGTAGCGGTCGGTGCAGGCGAGCCACATCGTGTCGCCCTCGATGTCGATGCGGACGCCGGTGAGCATCGGGAGGGTGTCGTCGCGTCCGGCGGCCGGGGTGACCTGGGCGACGGCGGTCGCGAACAGGTCGCCCGGGATGGTTCCGGCGCGGGCCGGCGGCTCGGGAAGGGTGGGGTAGTCCTCGACGGGCAGCGTCAGGAGGCCGAACTCGGCGGGGCCGCAGCGGACCACCACCTCCGAGCCCTTCGTGAAGATATCCACAGGCTGTGGAGGAAGGTTCCGGACGATGTCGGACAGGAGCCGTCCGGGGACGAGGACACGGCCCGGCTCGGTGACGGCGGCCTCGTCCGTGGCGCGGGCCGAGACCTCGTAGTCGAACCCGGCCAGGGTGAGCTCGCCCTGGTCGGTGACCTCGATGAGCATGCCCGCGAGGACGGGGAGCGCGGGGCGTGCCGGCAGTGTCCGCGCGGCCCACGCCACGGCGTCGGCGAGGGTCTGGCGGTCGACTCGGAACTCCACCTTGATCAGCCTTTCCGGCGACTGCTTGACGGGCCGGGGACCGGCCATGACACGCACGTTATCCCCAGCCTCTGACAAGACTTAGAAAAGTGCGTCGGCGGTGCCGTGGGTCTTGCGTTCGAAGTCGAGGAGGTAGCGCTTGCGGTCGAGGCCGCCGCCGTAGCCGGTGAGGCCGCCGGTGGAGCCGATGACCCGGTGGCAGGGGACGATGACGCTGATCGGGTTGCGTCCGTTGGCGAGACCGACGGCACGGGACGCGGACGGCTTGCCCATCTCGGTGGCGAGCTGGCCGTAGGTGGCGGTCTCGCCGTAGGGGATCTCCCGGAGCAGCCCCCAGACGCGTTGCTGGAAGGGCGTGCCGCGGAGGGTGAGCGGGAGGTCGAACTCGGTCAGTTCACCGGCGAAGTACGCGGAGAGTTGTTCCGCGACGGTCGCGAAGGGGCCGGTGTGAGGGTCGCCGGGCGCGCCGAAGGTCTCCTCGGACGGACGGTGCCGCTGCACGTCCATGAAGAGGCCGGACAGGGCGCCGTCCATGGCCACCAGCGTGAGCGGGCCTACGGGACTGTCCACGACGACGTGCGTCGGGTTCATGGGGCGATCCTCTCCTGGTCAGGATGCGGGAAGCAGGTTGATGGCGTGGTCGCCCGTGGCCCACAGGTACTGAACGGCGTAGGCGCGCCATGGACGCCATTGCGCGGCGCGGCGGGTGAGGGCCGCCGGCGTCGAGGGGAGGTCGAGCGACTTGGCGGCGGCGCGGATTCCCAGGTCGCCGGGGATGAACGCGTCGGGGTCTCCGAGAGCGCGCATCGCGATCGTCTCCGTGGTCCAGGGACCGAAGCCCGGGAGGGCGGACAAGCGCGCGCGGGCCTCCTCCCAGTCGCTTCCCACGCCGAGGTCGATCTCGCCGCTCGCGAGCGCGTCGGCAAGGGTCAGGAGGGTGGTGCGCCGGGTCTTCGGGAACGCGAGGGCTTCCGGGTCGAGTTCCGCCAGGGCGGACGGGGTCGGGAAGAGGTGGGTCAGTCCCCCGCCTGGGTCGTCGATGGCGTCGCCGTAGGCGGTGACGAGCCGTCCCGCATGGGTTCGGGCCGCGGCCGTCGACACCTGCTGCCCCAGGACGGCGCGGACGGCGAACTCGGGGCCGTCCACGGTGCGGGGGACGCGCCGTCCGGGCGCCTTGTCGACCAGCGGTGCGAGGACGGGGTCGGTGCGGAGCAGGTCGTCCACGGCGACCGGGTCCGCGTCGAGGTCGAGCATCCAGCGGCAGCGGCTGATCGCGATGGCGAGGTCGCGCAGGTCGCTGAGGATGAGCGTGCAGGCGACATGGTCGGGCCGGGGCCGCAGCGCGGCGATGCCGTGCCCGTGCGGCAGGCGCATCGCGCGGCGGAACGCGCCGTCCCGCCACTCCTCCACGCCGGGGACGGCGGTGGCGGTGAGATGGCCGAACAGGTTGTCGGGGCAGAGCGGCGCCCGGAACGGCAGCCGCAGCGACAGCGCCCCTGAGCCGGCGGGCGGGTGGCCCTTGGCGACACGGTCGCGCAGTCCACTCGGCGTCAGCGCGAACACTTCTCGGACGGTGTCGTTGAAGGCGCGGATGCTGGCGAAGCCCGCCGCGAACGCGACATCACCCATGGGGAGGGCTGTCGTTTCGATGAGGAGCCGCGCCGTCTGCGCACGCTGAGCTCGCGCCAGGGCGAGTGGGCCGGCGCCCAGTTCGGCGTTGAGCTGACGCTCGATCTGACGCGTGCTGTAGCCGAGACGTCCTGCGAGCCCGGGAACGCCCTCACGGTCGACGACGCCGTCGGCGATGAGCCGCATCGCACGGGCGACGACGTCCGCGCGGTGGTTCCATTCCGGTGACCCGGGGCTGGTGTCGGGTCGGCAGCGCTTGCAGGCGCGGAAACCGGCCTGCTGTGCGGCGGCGGCGCTGGGGTAGAAGCGCATGTTGCCGGGCTTGGGCGGGACGACCGGGCAGCTCGGGCGGCAGTAGATGCCCGTGGTGACGACCCCGGTGAAGAACCATCCGTCGAACCGGGCGTCCTTCGCCTGGACGGCCCGCACGCACCTTTCCGCGTCCTCATGCATGCCCCCAGCATCACCGATGGTCACATGCGCCCACTAGCGGATTTCCGACATCAACGCTCAGGTGCATTTGCCGAGCGACTGAACAAGCGTTTAGCATGCTGAACATGTGTTCAATGATCGATGACCGGACGGCCCGGGCCGTCATCCGCGACGAGGCGCTGCGGCTGTTCGCCCTGCGCGGCCCGGACGCGGTCACGGTGCGGCAGGTCGCCGAGGCCGCGGGCGTCTCGGCGGCGCTGGTCATGCACCATTTCGGCTCGAAGGACGTGCTGCGCGAAAGCGTCGACCAGCACGTCCTGCAGATGTTCGACGGGATGATCGGCGAACTGACCGGCGAGACCGGCGCGACCGGGGAGACCGCCGCGGACGCCGACGCCGGGTCCCTGGCCAAGGCCGTGCTTCGGCACCTGCCATCCGGCTCACCTGTACCCGCGTACCTGCGGCGGCTCCTTCTCGACGATGGCGAACCCGGACGGCGCCTGTTCCGGCGCCTGTTCGAGGTGAGCCGGGCCCAGCTGGACGCCATGGTCGCCGCAGGCGAGGCGGCTCCGGGCGACGATCCGGCCGTCCGCGCGGCGTTCCTGTTGGTCAACGATCTGGCCGTGTTCCTGTTGCGGGACCGGCTTGCCGACGTACTGGGGTCCGACCCCTTGTCGGCCGAAGGCATGACCAGATGGGCGGACGAGGCGGTGACCATCTACGGCAGTGGGCTGGGCAGAACGAGGCCGACACCATGACCGGCGGCCGAATCGACTGGGAAACCACGTCCGCGAAGCCGAGCTGGTTCCTCGGCAGTGGCGCGACGGCGCACGAACGGGCCCTCGCCTATCTGGCGGGGGCGTTCGGCGTGGCCGTTCTGCTGTGGATCGCCCGGGACCTGCCGTGGCCCTGGTGGAAGTGCCTGATCGGCGCGGTCGTGGCGTACGACATCGCCGGCGGCGTCGTCGCCAACGGGCTGAACGCCGTCAAGCGCTTCTACCACGGGCCGCTGCCGCTGCCGCCGACGCGCCTGAACCGGCTCATGCACAACGAGATCGGGTTCGCGGCGTGCCACGTCCAGCCGATCGTGGTCGGCCTGGTGTTCGGCGGGCCCTGGTGGTGGGGGCCGCTGTGGTACGCGTGGGCCTTGACCGGCGTCGTCCTCGTCGCCCGCGCGCCGCTCTACCTGGCCCGCCCGGCCGGGCTTTTCGCCGTCCTCGGCGGGGTGATGGTCGCGCCGTCGGTCTCCCATCCCGAGGGCTTCGGCTGGCTGCCCGTCGCGCTGCTGATCAAGCTCGCCGTCGCGCACGCCGTCCCCGAGGAGCCATACGGCCGGTCCGCGCGCCGGGCATGACCTCCCAGGTAATCGATCTTCTGCCGCGGCGTTGGCAGCGTAGGGGGCACCGGGACGGACCCGGCGGATCAGACGGGAGTCATGAGATGAGCGACGTTCAGCAGCGGGTCGAGCGGTACCTGGCCATCTGGAACGAGACCGACCCGGCCGTGCGCCGCGCCGCGATCGACGCCCTGTGGACGGAACAGCCGCTGTACGTCGACCCGCTGGGCGTAGCCGAAGGACGAGACGCCATCGACTCCTTCGTCGGCGCGGCGCAGCAGCAGTTCCCCGGCTTGGTCTTCCGCCCCGCGGGCACCCTGGACGCCCACCACAACGTGGCCCGCTTCACCTGGGAACTCGGCCCCGAGGGCGGCGAGGCGATCGTCGTCGGTTTCGACGTGGCGGTCTTCGCCGACGACGGCCGCTTCGACCGCGTCCACGGCTTCCTCGACAAGGTGCCCGCCTGACGACGGGCGGGCGGCGTGCCGGACGTCCCGCGCCCGGCACGCCGCCCTGGTCGCGGTCAGATCTGCCGGAGCGCGCCGCCGTCGACCGTCCACTCCGCCCCGGTGACCTGGGAGGCCGGCGGGGACAGCAGGTAAGCGATGACCTGCGCAACGTCCTGGGGTGTGCCCAGGCGTCCGACGGGGAGTCGGCGCTCTTCGCGGACGAACCGCTCTATGGCCTCCTCCACTGGAAGCCCGAACTGGGCGGCGAGCTGGTCGGCGAACCCACCCGGCTGGTCCCACAACCTGGTTCGTGTAGGGCCGGGCGTGACGACGTTGGAGCGGATTCCACACCGGCCGAACTCCCCAGCCAGCGTCTTGGACACCGACAACAGCGCCGTCTTGGACGCCGCATAGTCGACCAGTGGCGTATCGGGGAACCGTCCGGCTTCGCTGGACACGTGCACCATGCTCCCCGCGCCCTGGTCGATCAGGGCCGGCAGCGCCGCGCGGGCCATCCGGACGGCCGCGTGGAAGTTCAGCTCGAAGGTCGCATGCCACTGGTCGTCGGTCACGTCGAGGAAGCCGATCCGGGAGTCGAGCGCACCCGCGTTGTTGACCAGTCCGTCCAGCCGCCCGTGCCGCTCCAGCGCGACGTCCACGGCGCGTTGCGCGGTGGCGGGGTCGGTCAGGTCGGCGGCGACGTCGCCGCTGCGGGAGACACCGACGACCTGCGCGCCCTCGTCGGTGAGCAGCGCGGCCGCCGCCGCACCGATCCCGGCGGACGCCCCGGTGACGATGAAGACCTTGCCGTCGAGTTCGAGATCCATGGCGGGCCCCTTCAGGAACGGCGCAGGAACGACCCGACGAGGGCCGCGCCGGCGAGGACGACGGCGACGTTCACCGCGATCGCGGTGTGGACGCCGCCGAGGACGGACGTGTTCGCGGTGGCCACGGCGCTCATCACGGGGATCCCGAGCGTGATGGCGACCTGCTGGGTCATGGTGGCGACGCCGGTCGCGAGGCCCTGCTCGCCGTCCGGCAGCCCGGACGTGACGGTCCCCATGAACGCCACGATCGCGACGAGGTTCCCGAATCCGCCGATCGCGGTGGCGGCGAGCATCAGGCCGAGCCCGTCGCGCGACTCGCCGATCCCCAGCAGCGCCGCCGTCGCCGCGGCCTGCAGGACGAGCCCGGCGACGAGGGTCGCGCGGCCGCCGAACCGTCCCATGATCCGGGGTGCGGCGACACCGCCGGCGAACGTCCCGGCGCCGAGGACGCCGAGCGCGAGCCCGGTGGTCAGCGGCGAGAAGTCCAGGACCTTCTGCAGGTAGAGCGTCATCAGGAACACCAGCGACGTTTCGGTGGCGAACGCCACGAACCCGCCGACGTTGCCCCAGGTGACGGTCCGCCGCGTCAGGACGTTCAGCGGCGCGAGCGGGGCCGGCGACCGCCGTTCCACCAGGACGAACACGCTCAGCAGGACGGCCGCGGCCACGAGCGCCCCCAGTGCCACCGGGTCGCCCCAGCCCCGCGAGCCGCCGGACGTGATCCCGTACACGAGCGCGAGGAGACCGCCGGTCACGGTCACCGCGCCGGGGACGTCCAGTTTCGCCCCGTTCCGCGACCGGCTCTCCGAAACGACCGCGGGTGTGACGGCGAGGATCAGCACCGCGACCGGCACGTTGATCAGGAAGGCCCACCGCCAGCTCAGCAGGTCCGTGAGCACACCGCCGAGGATCGCGCCGACGGTGAACCCGGCGGACATGAGCGCGCCGCTGAGGCCGAGCGCCCGCGTCCGCATCGGCCCTTCCGGGAAGGACGTCGTGATCAGCGACAGGGCTGCCGGTGTGGCGATCGCCGTGGCCAGGCCCTGCAGGACCCGCCCGGTCAGCAGCATCGCCGGCGACGCGGCCAGCCCGCCGATGAGGGAACCTCCCGCCAGAAGCGCCATGCCCGCCAGCAGCATCCGGCGCCGTCCGAACAGATCGGCGACGCGGCCGAACAGCAACGTGAATCCGGCGGCGGGAAGCGCGAACGCGGTCGCGATCCATTGCAGGTCGTCCAGGTCGAAGCCCAGTCCCCTGCCGACGACGGGCAGCGCCACGTTCAGGATGGAGAAGTCGATGGCGAGCATGAACTGCGCGCCCAGCAGAAGGGTCAGTACGAGCTTGTGCCGTGACGACATCCGCCCAGGAGGAGCGGAGACGGCGGTGGTGAGTGCGGTCATGGCAGAGACCCTCGCGCCGCAGGAAGCGGCTACCCAGCCCCCGCCCGTTCGTACCACCCGCAGT
Source organism: Spirillospora sp. NPDC048824 (assembly GCF_043198455.1). Lineage (NCBI taxonomy): Bacteria > Bacillati > Actinomycetota > Actinomycetes > Streptosporangiales > Thermomonosporaceae > Spirillospora > Spirillospora sp. NPDC048824. The sequence goes on from NZ_JBICUS010000010.1 coordinate 50,065, forward strand.
AGCAGGCTCCGTGATGCCCGCCGGATAGCCTCTGCGCATGGCGCGCAACGTCGAACTCGGCGAGTTCCTCAAGTCGCGGCGGGCACGGCTGCGGCCCGAGGACGTGGGCATCCCGTCGTTCGGGAGCCGGCGCCGTGTGCCGGGGTTGCGGCGGGAGGAACTGGCGCAGCTCGCCGGCGTCAGCGTCGCCTACTACATCCGGCTCGAACAGGGGACGGCCGAGGGCGTGTCCGCCGAGGTGCTCGGCGCGATCTCCCGGGCCCTGCGGCTGGACGGCGACGAACACGCCCACCTGCACCGCCTCGCGCACCCGCCGCGCCGCGAGCCCGCCACGGACCCGCCCCGCCTGCGCGCTCCGCTCCGGCATCTGCTCGACTCGATCACCCACGCGCCCGCGTACGTGGTCGGGCACCACACGAACGTGGTCGCCTGGAACCGGCTCACCGCCGCCGTGTTCGTCGACCTCGCGAACGTCCCGGCGGACGAGCGGACCTGGTCGCACCAGATCCATCTGAACGACGACTACAAGGCGCGGCTCGGGGACAACTGGCCCGCGGTCGCCCGCCGCAACGCGGCCTACCTGCGGTTCCGCTCCGGGCAGGACCCGGACGACCCGCGGCTGCGCACGCTGATCGACTGCCTGCGGGAACGCAGCCCCGAATTCCGGCGGATGTGGTCGGCGCACCACGTGACGGACCTGACGCACGGCGAGGCCCGCATCGACCACCCGGACGCCGGACGGCTCGTCCTGCCGTTCGAGACCCTGCACCTGCCCGGCGACCCCGACCTCAGCCGCCTCATGCTCTACGCCGCCGAACCGGGTTCCGCCTCGGAGAAGGCACTCCGCAGGCTGGCCGAGACGTCCACCCACCTCTCCAGCGCCGACCTGGCCTGAACAAAGTCGCGCGGTGGTACGTTCGATCCCGACTTGAAGGGGCACTCGCCACACTGTGGCCACTGCCCCTTTTTCTTGCGTATCGGCTCATTCGGTGGCGGCGAAGGCGGCCATCTCCAGCAGGAAGGCGAGCCCCTCGTTCAATACACGCAAAGCTCCTGGTAGTCGCACGGGCTGATCTTCCCACCCGTCCCGCCGGCGGCGCTAACGTACCCCCTGTGGACGAGATCGCCTGGCATGAGGACGGCCGGGCGCAGCGCGTCCGCTGGCGTTCGGAGAGCGGGGCCCCGCCACCCCGCCGTGTCGTGACCGCCGACGACGAGACGCGGGCGGACGACGCCTACCGGCTGGCCTGCGAGGGCACGGCGCTGCTGTGGCGCGGCGACTTCCAGAACGCGCGGCAGCTCCTCCAGGCGATGGCACGCCGGATCGACCGTCCTCCACGGCGACGTAGGCACAAGGCCGAACCGTCGCAGGTACAGGCGTTCCACCTTCACCGCCAAGCACGTGCCCAGCGCGCGCGGACGCTGGGCATGCTGCTCATACCGTTCGACCCCGGACACGTGATCCCGCTCCGACGGGCACCGGACGTGCAGGCCGCCTGCACCGAGGTCCACGGACCGGACGACCAGCCATACGTGACGTCCCTGCGCGAACTTCTCGGGCTGATCGGCGCCCATGAGTGGCGTGTGAAGGGCGTACCGATCCCCGCGCTCGGCGGCGACCGTGTTCACCCGCACTACGGCGTCTTCTCGCCGGTCAGAGGCGAGTACGTAGACCTGGTCGGCGCAGCGCCGCTGCCGTCAACGACATCGGCCTTCGACATCGGAACGGGGACGGGTGTCCTGGCGGCCGTCCTGGCCCGTCGCGGCATCGAGCGCATAGTCGCCACAGACCATGCCCCGCGCGCGCTTGCATGCGCCCAGGAGAACCTCAACCGGCTGGACGTTGCGAAGCAGGTCGACGTCGTCCAAGCCGACCTCTTCCCAGAAGGACGGGCCGGCCTGGTCATCTGCAACCCGCCCTGGGTACCGGCCAAACCCAGCTCGCCCCTCGAACACGCCGTCTACGACCCGGGAAGCCGGATGCTCCGCGGCTTCCTCGACGGCCTCACCGGCCACCTGGAGCCGGACGGCGAAGGCTGGCTGATCATGTCGGATCTGGCCGAGCACCTGGGCCTGCGCACCCGCGACGACCTCCTCGCAATGTTCTCCTCGTCCCGCCTGGAGGTCGCGGGCAGGCACGACACCAAGCCGACCCACCCCCGCGCCGCAGACCCCGACGACCCCCTCCACGCGGCCCGCGCCGCCGAGACGACGACCCTCTGGCGGCTCAGGCGCGGGCCGGACGGGCGGCCCCCCGGCCTGTGACGCGTGTCCGGCCACTACGCCGTCAAGTACGAGCAGGTCGCCCCGACCAAGTACGAGCAGGCCGCCCCGACCGGCTGGTGACGCCTTCGGGGAAGCCGGCCCCGGCCATGGATCAGATGTGGCTGCGGTGCGCGGTCTCCGGTGCCGACGACGCGGAGGAGCTCAAGGGCCTCGATGGTGGCGGTCCCCCGGCGGCGGGGTGAAGACGATCAGCCGCTGGTCCTCGGCGGGGGTCAGCAGGCCTCGGCGCCGAACTCGACACCGGCCACGTGGCGATGGTGGAGCGGCCGGACGAGTTCGAAAAGCTCGTGCGCGACTTCCTCGACCGGCCATAGCGACCCTGCGCCCGCCGAGGCCGTCCGCGCGGGGGAGCGCGGACGGGCACGGGGCGACCTCCCAGGTGAACTACCTGTCCGGGCTCACCGCCCCCGGACAAGGCGGAAGAACGCCCGGATGTCGCCGGTGAGCAGATCAGGTGCCTCAACGGCCGGGAAGTGCCCGCCACGGTCGAACTCCGTCCAGTGGACGACGTCGTAGACGCGCTCTACGAGACGCCTCACCGGCCGGACGAGGTCGCGCGCGAACACCGCCACGCCCAGGGGAACCGGACACGGAGCAGGCGGACCGCCCCGCGCGGCGTTCTCCCTATGCAGCCGTGACGAAGACCCAGCCGTACCGGTGAGCCAGTAGAGCATCACCGTCGTGAGCAACCGGTCGTCGTCGATTCCGCTCGCCGGGTCGGTCCACTCTGTGACCTTGTCAGTGATCCAGGCGAGCTGCCCCACGGGCGAGTCCGTCAGCCCGTACGCGACGGTCTGCGGACGCGTCGACTGCATCTGCCAGTACCCGGCGGGACTGGCCAGATACGCCTTCTGCCGTTCCAGCCTGTTCTTCTCCTCCCCGGACAGCTCGGAGACGTCGCCCGGGGGCGGCGAGCCCAGGTAGTTGAGGTGGACGCCGACGACCCGCTCCTCGGCCACGGAACCGAGCGCGTTCGAGATCGGCCACCCCCAGTCGCCACCCTGCGCGCCGTACCGCGCGTAGCCCAGGCGGTCCATCAACTCGGCCCACGCACGCGCGATGCGGTTCACGTTCCACCCGGCCTCGCGTGTCGCCCCGGACAGCGTGAATCCCGGCAGCGACGGGATCACGACGTGGAACGCGTCCGCCGGGTCGCCACCGTGCGCACGCGGGTCGGTGAGGGGCCCGATCACGTCCAGGAAGTCGGCGACCGTGCTCGGCCACCCGTGCGTGATGATCAGCGGCAGCGCGTCCGGCTCCGGCGACCGCACGTGGACGACATGGATGTTCGCCCCGTCGATCTCCGTCGTGAACTGCGGCAACGCGTTGAGTTTCGCCTCCTGTGCCCGCCAGTCGTACGTCGTCCGCCAGCGCTCGGCCAGGTCCTTCACCCGGCCGAGCGGGATGCCGTGATCCCATCCGATGCCGGGAAGCTCGTCCGGCCACCGCGTGCGGTCGAGCCGCTCGGCGAGGTCGTCGAGGTCGGCCTGCGGGACGTCCAGCCGGAACGGCGTGATCTCAGACATTCGCGACCTCCCAGATCGGACGCGCCTGCACCCGCGAGATCCGCCAGCCGCCCTCAGTGCGGGCGGCGACCAGCTCATAACGCTCACCCAGCAGCCGAGGCCCGCCTTCATGCGCGAAGACGACGAGCAGGTTCGCCCTGATCGTGGCCTGGTCTGCGTCCACATCGATCAGCCGGTCGGTGATGAAGTGCTGGGTCGGCACCGTGTGGTTGCGCCGCGCCTGCGCGACCAGCGCGTCGACGCCCTTCGCGACCCCGCCGAGCGTGTGGGCCTCCGCGTCTTCGGTGAAGAGGGCGCGTCCCTCATCGAAGCTCTTGTCGTCCAGCCACAGCCCCAGCCGGCTGACCAGCTCGGTCAGTTCACGACGATCGTCCATGATCCCCTCATTTCATTGGTAGTGCCAACGTTGGTGAGACCAACGTTATCAATCGTTGGCAGAACCAACAACCCGGTAAACTGATCCGCATGATGACGGCCGACACCCGGACGCCCGCACGCCTCCGGCACGCCCCGAGCTGGCTGATCAACCTGGCCTCCGCGCACAGCCACCGCCTGGTCAGCGACGGTTTCGCCGCCGCGGGCGCCCGCGGCTACCACTACCGGCTGCTCGCCGCCCTCGATGAGAACGGCCCGTCCAGCCAGGCCGCCCTCGGCCGCCGCACCGGCATCGACCGCAGCGACGTCGTCGCCGCCCTGAACGAACTCGCCGGGAAGAACCTGGTCGAACGCTCCCCCGACCCGTCCGACCGCCGCCGCAACGTCATCACCCTCACCCCGGACGGCTCACGCCACCTGAACGAACTGCAGGAGGTGGTGGACCAGGTCCAGGACGACCTTCTCGCCGCCCTCACCCCGTCCGAACGCGACCAACTCACCGACCTGCTGACCCGGGTCATCGACCACCACACCCGGAGCCGCCCATGATCCGATTCGTTGAACTCCCCACCACCGCGATGACCGCCCTGCTGGACGGCGACCTGGCCGCCGCGAGCGCCATCGCCGGAGTCGCCCTCACCGACTACTTCGTCACCGACGACGCGAAATCCCTCTGGAAGTTCCGGCTCGCCCAACTGGCCCGCGAACCGGGGGACACGCCCTGGATCGTGCGCGCCGTCCTAGCGGAGCCCCAGGGTGTCGTCATCGGACACGCCGGCTTCCAGAGCGCACCGACCCCCGAGGGAAGGGTCGAGGTCGCCTACGCCGTGGACCCCGCTCACCGCCGCCGGGGTTACGCCCGCGCGATGCTCACCGCCCTGCTCGACCGCGCCGCGTCCGAACCGTCCGTCAAGACCGTCCGCGCGTCGATCAGCCCCGACAACGCCGCATCGCTGGCGACAATCGCAGGCCACGGCTTCACCCACGTCGGCGAACAGTGGGACGAAGAAGACGGCCGAGAGCTGCTGTTCGACCGCCCCGCCCGCTGAAGGCAGGGGGCCCGCCGCCCCGGACGCCGCCGGTGCTCGATCACTCGACCACATGGTCGTCGACACCATCTCCGAACTGTCAGTTGCTCCCCGTGGCTCATCTCCCTGTGCAGGGCAGTTGGTCCTGGTGTGCCGGGAATAGGTGCCACCTGGACGCTGACGTGGTGAGCGAGATGACCAAAACCACGACGAGGTGATGTCGAGACGGTCGGGTCGGCTCCGACCTTCTCGTGACGGCACCGGACGATGGTGCCGATGGAGAGAAGGAGCACCCGATGTCCAAGGTTCGCGTTCACAACTTCGCCATCTCGCTGGACGGCTTCGGCACCGGTGCCGGGCAGGCCCCGGACGCCCCGTTCGGCCACGCCGGCGAGCGCCTGCACGAGTGGATGTTCGCCACCCGGTTCTGGGGCGAGATGACCGGCGCCCAAGGCGGCGGCTCCGGCGCCGACCACGCGTTCGCCGCGATGCACGGCCCCGGCATCGGCGCCGAGATCATGGGCGCCGGAAAGTTCGGCCCGCCCGGCTGGCAGGACGACCCCGGCTACAGGGGCTGGTGGGGCCCCAACCCGCCGTTCCACACGCCGACCTTCGTGCTCACCCACCGGCCCCGGCCGGCGATCGAGATGGAGGGCGGCACCACGTTCCACTTCCTGGACGCCTCACCCGCGGAGGCGCTCGCCACGGCCCGCGAAGCGGCCGGTGGCCAGGACGTCCGCCTGGGCGGCGGGCCTTCGGTGATACGCGACTTCCTCGCCGAGGGTCTGGTCGACCACATGCACGTGGTTCAGGTGCCGATCCTGCTCGGCCGCGGCGTCCGGCTCTGGGACGGCCTGGAGTCGCTGGAGGACACGTACGACATCGAGGCGGTCTCCACGCCCAGCGGCGTCACGCACCTGACGTTCACCAACAAGCGTCTGTGACCAGGAAGCCGCGAGGTCTCCGGTAACCGGGACGGACCCGACCGATTGCCCGCCAGATCCCGCGCTCGTCCCGCGCGATCGTCCAGCCGGGGAAGAGGTGCTGGAGCAGCAGCAACGTGACGGGCTCGTTCGCCTCGGGCCGCCGGTGGGTCAGCGAAGCTCGGCCCACACGACCTTCCCTTCCTCGTTGAGGGGGCGGACGCCCCACCTCTGTACCAGCTCCGCCATCAGGGCCAGCCCACGGCCGGACGTCGCGGCGTAGTCGTCCGGCTTGATCACCGGCCGGCCCTCCCCGCCGTCCCACACCTCCACGACCACGAGGCCGTCGCGCTCGTCCTGGAACACTCGCACGACGATCGGCCCTTTCCCGTGCTGCCATGCGTTGGTGACCAGCTCGCAGACGACGAGCCGTCCCACGTAGTCGTCGGCGATTCCCCACTCCGCGAACCGCTCGGCGAGGAACCGCCGCGCCAGCCGCGGAGCCTCGTCTGTGGGATCGAGTACGAGCGTCGGGGTCTCGGGCGCACATGTCGGAGCGGCCACTTCAGATCACCTCCGGAACATTCCGTGATTGGGCTGTAACGGAGCGTCCCGCGCGAAAGAATGCCAACGAGGCACAGAACACGTGGTCGCGGGCATCACGGCGACTCTGCGTTCGCCACCGTTCATCGTTCGGTCATCACCGGTCGGAGGAGACGACATGCCACAACGTCCGAAGCGCCTGACCCCCTCGCGCGGCCCCCTGGACCTGTTCGGATCCGAGGTGCGCCGATACCGGCAACTGGCGGGGTTCTCCCTCGCCCAAGTCGCGGACCAGATCCCGTACGCCGCGTCCACCATCGGTGAGATCGAGCGAGGCGAGTCAAGCTGCGACCGAGTGTTCGCCGAGCAGTGCGACCAGGTACTCGACACCCGAGAAGCCCTCGCCCACCTCCACGACGGCCTCTTCGACGGCCGCACGGCCGTCTTCCCCGAACACTTCGCCCGATGGCCCGAGTACGAGGCCAAGGCCGAGACCTTGCGTTCCTACCAGCCGCTCGTGATCCACGGCCTGTTGCAGACGCCGAGTTATGCCGAGGTGCTCCTGTACGGCGACCAGCAAGCGGTGCAAGGCCGGATCGACCGGCAGGCCATCCTCGTCAGGGACGAACCGCCCCCGCCGAGGCTGATCTACATCCTGCCGGAACGGGTCCTGCGCTCACGGGTCGGCACCGCCGAGGTGATGTACGAACAACTTCACCGACTCGCCGATGCCGTATCCCCACGCCTGTCCGTTCAAGTGATTCCGGACGGTGCCCCACATCCGGGCAACTCGGGAGCCTTCATCATCGCGACCCTGCCCGGCAGCCTGCGGGCCGCTTACACTGTCTCCGAGCCGCACGGCAGGATTTTGGATGGGCTGTCCGACATCGAACGACTGGACGAGCGGTTCGCGGACATTTCCACTTACGCACTTCCGGCCGAACTGTCGGCAGTGCTGATCAGGGAGATCGCGGAGGAAGTATGGAAGCCATGACCCCCCACCCCGCGTGGCGAAAGAGCAGCCACAGCAGTTCACAGGGGGACGACTGCGTTGAACTGGCCGGCCTCAACGGAGTCATCGGTCTCCGTGACAGCAAGGACCCGGACGGCCCCAAGCTGCTCATGGACGCCGACGAATTCACGGCCCTTGTGGCGGCGCTCAAGCGCTGACCTTCCGGAGAACGGAGGAGCGATGAGAAACGTGACCCCTCGCCTCACCTGGATCGGGGCGCAGGAGAAGCTCCTATAGGCCGGAACGATGGGTGGAGAGCCAGTCGGGATGCGCGGCCTTGAGGGCGTCTCTGATAGCGCTGTTGGGCGCGAACACATCTCCACCACCGTCGTAGGGATGGTAGAGCCAGCGGAGGTCGAGTGGGGCCAGGCCGACTCCCGCGATAACGTCATCGGTCACCAGCCGGAACAGGGGATCCAGGGCCTCTCTGCTGCGCGGACGGCGACTGATGTATAGATGCTCATAAAGAACGTCATCGGGGAACTCATCGTCGTGGACGCGACTACCCCAGTGCCGGGCATCCGGATCGACTTCTTGGAGCCGGCTCATGCGAACGGCCGGTTGAGAGTCCCCGTTCCACTCGTGAGTGACCACATACAGCTCATCTTCATTCGGCCCCAGCTCGTTCAACAGGGTGTGATGCCGTTCGAGCACGATTGCGTACTCGGCCTCGTCATCGGGGTATCTCTTGGACTCCGGGAGGCTGTGAAAGCGAACCCATCGGTCTTGACACACAGAGCGCATCTGAACATCACCTGCTCGGGCCGGCCACTGCCGCTCCCACAGAGCCGACAGCGCTTCGAGATCGTTCATGCTCGTCACCCCGTTCTCGAACCATGCGCCCGCGCAGAATACGAGCCCTCTAATGCAGGCCGCCACGCCGGCAGCCACGACAAGCCTGGCGAATCGTTTCGCCCCGCACGCTCCAGCCGCCCACCGTCGTAACCGTTTGAAGGCTGGGTCCTGCATCTGACGGGGGCATCCCGCGAACAACTCAGGGCAACTGGCGATCAGCGAACCTGTTTCCGGCGGTGACGGCGTCCAGCCAAGCGAGCATCTTGAGCAGGGTCAGCTTCCAGTGCAGCGCGTCTGGGTTTCGTGCCTCGCTTCGTGTTCTGATGGCATCAGGTTCCGCGTGTGTCGTTTGGGAGGCGGCGATCGGGGTGCGGCCCACAGGCCGGGCTGACGCGGGAAATGACGAGCGGGGAGGACAGTTATGGCGTCGCTGCCGCCAAATCCGGTGTTGGAGTCGCTTGAGCCGCTGATAGGTGAGTGGAGAGTCGAGGTGCCCCAGTTCGGGGACGGGTCCGCACCGGTGAGCATCGAGTGGCTTGAGGGGCGGGCCTTCGTGCGCATCCAGGCCGAGCCGCCGGATCCGGCGCCGAACTCCACGCAGCTCGTCAGCGGGGACGACTCGTCCAACGTCTACACCGTCCTCTACTACGACTCGCGTGGCGTGTCCCGCGTCTACCGAATGACCTTTGAGGGCGGCGTCTGGAAGATGTGGCGGGACGCGCCGGGCTTCGACCAGCGCTTCACCGGGACGCTCAGCGACGACGGGCGCACCATCCGGGCGACGTGGGAGAAGTCCCTGGACAACGCCACCTGGGAGCACGACTTCGACCTGATCTACACCAAGGTCGGCTGATCAGGCGCCGGCCACCATGACCGGGATCGTCAGCGCGATCAGGGCCGTCAGGGTCCACAGGGCGGGGGCCGAGCCGAGGACCTGTTCGCGGCGGGCGGTGGCGCGGGCCGCTTCCAGGTCGTTGCGGGTCAGCCACCACGGATTCTCCCGGTGTTCCAGCCAGGCGTGGACGGCGCCCAGCGCGCCCCCGTAGGCGAGATGGCCGATGAGGCTCGCGAAGTCCGCGGCGATGGTCGGGGCCGTCCACCACAGGGGGACGTCCAGCACCGCGGGCATCAGGGTCAGGCCGCCGAAGACCCACCAGAAGAACCCGTAGGAGAGCCCCCAGCCGACGCCGGACACCAGGTCGTAACCGCGTCCGCGGAACAGCAGCGCGTAGGACACGCCGATGCCCTGGGCGATGAGGAGGTGGACGGCCCACCCGGCGACATCGCCGCCCGCGCCGACGAGTTTCGCCACCGTGGTCAGCACGTCCACGGCGCCCCACACGAGACCGAAGAGGACGCCGCCGACGAGTCCGGACAGCGCGCCGTAGCCGACGACCCGCAGGCCGCGTGTCCCGATCGGACGGTTGCGGAGCCGCACGTCGTCGACGAACAGGGCGCGGGCGAGTGCGCCGAGCCAGCCGAAGACGGCCGCGATCCCGGCGCCCGCCAGCAGGTACGGCGGCAGCCTGGTCGCGGCGTCCGCCACGGCGGGCCGCGACCAGTCGAGGGTGCCCTCGTCCAGCAGCGGCGCGACGGTGAGGCCGGCGACGACCCACCACAGGAAGCCGTAGGCGGTGCCGCGGACGATCGCCGGGCCGGTCCCCTCCGCGCGCCCGGTGAACAGCAGCGGGTAGGCGATGCCCATGCCGACCGCGACGGCCGGCAGCCATCCGAGCCGCGCCCCGGCGCCGACTCCGAAGGCGAGGACGAGGAGGCCGCCGACGATCACGGCGGCGAGCAGCCCTCGCAGGAGGGTTCTCGGACGGAGATGGTCCCGTGCGGCGGACCGGCCGTCCCGCTGGAGGAGCGCGAAGCCGACCGCGGTGACCGCGCCGTAGTAGAGCTGGCCCAGCAGGCTCGGCAGCGCCGCCTGCGCGGCGTCCAGGCTCCAGGTCATCGGCGTTCCCGACAGCAGCGGCAGCAGCGTCAACGTCCCCAGGAACCACCAGAACACGCCGTAGGCCAAGCCCCAGAACAGCAGCTCGCTCGACCGGATCCGCTGGTGCACCGCGAGCAGCCCGAATCCGGCGCCCACCGTGACCGCGATCATCATGTGCAGGACGAAGCCGAGCCACGGCGCGCTGGACCCGGCGAGCACCGCGACGTCCGGGAGTGTGCCGAGCGACAGCATCGCCGTGCCCCAGACCAGGCCCCCGGCCGCGCCGGCGAAGGCGCCGGCGGGTGCGCCGCGTCCGGGGAACGCCGGCTCGCGGACCGCCTCCGCCGTCATCGCGCACCTTGCCCGGGCAGCGGCGCCGGAGCGTCGGCGGGTGGGCCGGTGACGACGATGTCGCGTGGGAACGCCGTGTCCAGGACCCAGTCGAGGAGGACGCGGACACGGCGCTCGACGCCGGGCAGCTTGGCGAGGTAGATGCCGCGCCACAGCAGCCAGGCGACCAGGCCGGAGAAGGGACGTCCGCGGATCTCCCCCGCGGCGGTGCGATGGCCGAGCGCGACGAAGGTCCCGATGGTCCGGAAGCGGAACGGGTGGGGGCGCTGGCCCCTCAGGACGGCGGCGATGTTGTCGGCGACCGCCTTGCCCTCGCGCATCGCGTGCTGGGCGGTCGGCGGGTAGAGGGTGCCGTCCTCGGTGGGGATCTGGGCGCAGTCACCGATCGCCCAGACGCGGTCCAGTTCGAACGCGCGCATGGTCCGGTCGACGACGACCTGGCCGCGGCGGCCGCTCTCACCGGGAAGGATCCGCAGCAGCGGGTTCGACCGGTTGCCCGCCGTCCACACGAAGGTCGCCGTCTCGATCACCTCGCCGTCGTCGAGCCGCACACTGCGGCCGGTCGCGCCGGCCGCGCGGGCACCGAGCCGGAACTCGATGCCGCGGGCCCGCAGCTTCTTCAGCGCGTAGTCGCCCAGCCGGTCCGACAGTTCGGGGAGGATGCGCTCGTCAGAGTGGACGAGGATGAAACGCGGCTCGTCCGGGTCGATGGCGGGGTAGAAGTGGAGCACGTCGTGGGTGAGGTCGTACAGTTCGGCGACCGACTCCGTCCCCGCGAACCCGCCGCCCGCCACGACGAAGGTCAGCAGCCGCCTCCGCTCCGCCGGATCGGCTTCCTGGTCGGCGCGCTCCAGCAGCGCCAGCACCCGGTCGCGCAGCCGCACCGCGTCCGCGAGCGACTTCAGCGTCAGCGCGTGCTCCGCCACGCCCGGCAGGTCGGGGAAATGCGGGACGGACCCGGCCGCCAGCACCAGATGCTCGTACCCGACGGGCTCGCCCCCCGACTCAAGGACGACGCGCCGCCGTGCGACGTCGACGCCGGCGACCCGCCCGTGCCGGAACCGCGTGTGGGACGCGGCGGCCCGGACCGGTGAGCTGATGTGCCGCTCCTCCAGCCCGCCGGACGCGACCTCGGCCAGCATCGGCGTGAACAGCAGATAGTTGGAGTCGCTGATCAGCGTCACGTCGATGCGGTGACCGCGCAGGTTCAGCCGTTCGAACCGGCGCGCGGCGCTGACGCCGCCGAAACCTCCCCCGACGATGACGACGCGCGGTGCGGGCTTTTCCGAAGTTTCCGGGCGTGCGGGCAGCCGCCGCACGGAGACGTGGAACAGCATCCCGGCGAGCGTCCCCTGGAGCAGTGAGCCGACCAGTTCCGGATACACGGCCGTGGCGGCCCCGACCGACCAGGTCGGGCTGCTGCCCCGCAGCCACGGATCCAGCGTCAGCCACCACACCGTCCAGCCGAGGAGGCCGAGCAGCAGCCCGCCCGCCGCCGACACCGCCGGGCCGGACGGCCGCCGGCCGACGAACACGCCCAGCAGTTCACCGACGACGGCCGCGTACACGGCGAAAACCGCCCAGCCGAACGTCCCGTGGGACGCGAGCAGGTTCTGCGAGGCCATCAGCGCGCCGACCGCCAGCCCCGACACCAGCCCGCTGCCCATCCCGATGAGCACCCTGACGCCACCCCTGAGCGCCGTAGGTCCCTGCTCCCGAAGCCGCACGTCGAATCACCGTCCCCGCCGTGGGCGGGGCCGCCCGCTCGTCCCCGTCCCAGCGCACCCCGGGACCGCGCGAACCGCCACCCGTGAAAACCGGCGCGTCCCGACTCCGAGGCACTCGCTTCCCCGTACGGGCGGACGCGGCCGGCCGGTTCAGCGGAGCGACCTCGAATTCCGCCGCGAGGGGCGGGGCCGGTCACGGCGCGGCCGGGGCCTCCGGAGGAGTGCGGCGCTTGCGGGGGGCGGCGGAGCGGGGCGGCCGGGTGCGCATGTGGTCGCGCACGCGGGTCATGATGTCGCCGAGGTGGTGCAGGTCGTCGCCGGAGAGCGGATCGAACAGCAGGCGGCGGACGCCCTCGACGTGGCCGGGCAGGACGCGGCCGAAGAGGGCCAGCCCGTCCTCGGTGATGGTGACCAGGGTGGCGCGCTCGTCGTCGCGGCCGGGCGCGCGGGTGACGAGGCCCGCCTTCTCCAGCTGTCCGGCCTGGTAGGTGAGGCCGCTGCGGCTGTAGACGACGCCGTCGGCCAGCTGCGTCATGGTCAGCGGGCCGTTCGCGTCGGCGAGGCGGGCCAGGAGCTGGAACTGCACGTAGCTGAGGTCGCCCTCGGCACGTAGCTGCTGCTCGACCTGATGCTGGAGCAGGCTGACGGCCTCCATGAGCATGAAGTAGGCCCTGAGCTGCTGGGGATCGAGCGCCTCACCGGCGTCGGCGTCTGGGCGGGTGGCGCTCATGCCGTCATCGTACGTGCTTCGAAATCAAAGCAATGTGACGAGGCCCACCCGTCCGACGGGTATTGCTTCGAAGTCGAAGCAGGTTACGGTCCTTACATGCTTCGACTTCGAAGCACTGACGGAGGAGAGAGATCATGAAGGCAGTGCGCTACCACTCCTACGGCGACAGCGGCGTCCTGGTGTACGAGGACGCCGACCGTCCGGCGGCGGGAGCGGGACAGGTGGTGGTGAAGGTGGCCGGTACCTCGTTCAACCCGGTGGACGCCGGGCTCCGCGGCGGATACCTGCGAGAGCCCTTCCCGCTCGCCCTCCCGCACACCCCGAACTTCGACGTGGCGGGCACCATCGCGGAGGTCGGCGAAGGGGCCGGCGACTGGAGCATCGGCGACGCCGTGGTGGCGTTCCTGCCGATGAACGAGCCGGGAGCAGCCGCCGAATACGCCGTCGCACCCGCCGAGGCGCTCGCCGCCGCCCCCCGCACGGTCGAGCCGGCCGACGCGGCGGCACTGCCCTCGTCCGGCCTGACGGCCTGGCAGGCGTTGTTCGAGCACGCCGATCTGAAGGCCGGGCAGAGCATCCTGGTCAACGGCGCGGGCGGTGCGGTCGGCGGCTACGCCGTCCAGCTCGCCGTGCAGGCGGGCGCCACCGTGACCGCGACCGCGAGCGCCCGCAGCGCCGACCGCATCCGTTCCTACGGGGCCGACCGGATCGTCGACTACACCGGCACGCCCCTTCCGCAGGCGGTCGCCGGGCAGCGGTTCGACGTCGTCCTGAACCTGGTGAGGACCACCCCCGGGGAGACCTCGCAGCTCGTGGACCTGGTCGCCGACGGCGGAGCCTTCGTCAACACCGTTCCGCCCGGCCCGCAGGACGCCGGACGCGGAGTACGGACGGTGCAGATGTTCGTGCGCAGCGACGCCTCCCAGCTCGCCGGCCTCGTCACCCGCGTCGACGCCGGCGACCTGAAGATCGACGTCGCCCAGCGGCGCCCCCTGGCCGACCTGCCCGCCGTCCACGACGATTCCGACGCCGGACGCCTGCCCGGCAAGACCGTCCTGATCCCCTGACCCGGTCTCGGTCAGGCCCGCGGCGCGCCGTGAGTCTCCGCGAAGGCCAGAAGGTGCTCGGCGGTCCGCGACGGATCCTCCAGCATGGGTGAATGTCCCAGGCCGGGCAGCAACACGACCCTCGCGCCCGGGACGGTGCGGTAGTCGGCAGCGGAGGAGGGCCGCCATCTCCGGTCCTCCTCGCCGAACATCACCAGCAGCGGCTTGCCGAGGGCCGCCAGCCGATCGGGGAGAGCGCGCCGCTCCAGAAAGTCGTCCGCCGCCCGCGATGTCGCGGTGAGCGCGTGGTAGGTCATGGCGCGCACGTCGTCGACGAGTTGCTGCGGGACGTCGTAGCCGCGGCGGCTGAACGCGGTGCCCAGACCTTGGCGAACGACCCTGTCGGTCCGGAACCGCCACAGCAGTTGCCCGACGGCGGGCACGAACAGGAGCCGGCCGACGAACCCGTCCGAGACGAAGGCGTCCAGGCGGGGCCCGGAGTCGATGAGCGCCACCGCACTCACCAGATCGCGCCGCTGCTCGGCGAGTGCGGTGGCGACCGAACCGCCGGTGGAATGGCCGACCACCAGGGCGTGCTCCACGCCGAGCCGGTCCAGTACCTCACCGACCCGGCGTCCCTGCTCCGGTATCGCGTAGCCCTCGCCGGACGGTTTGGCCGACCGGCCGTGCCCGAGCAGATCGACCCGGAGGACGCGGTAGGACCCCGCCAGCTCCGGAACGAAGGAGTCCCACCAGCGGGTCGACCCGGCGAGCCCATGAATGAGGACGAGCGCCGGGGCGTCACGGGGGCCGTCCTGGCGCACGTGGACGCCCCCGCCGTCGAGAGGCAGGATCGAGGTCCCGGCGGCCTGCGCGTCCTGCCGCGACACCACCGCCGCGTTCGCCACGAGCAGCCCGCCGACCGTGAGGAGGACGGCCGAGACAACGATGACGCGGCGCCCGCGGCGGCTTCCCGCGCGTCTCACGTCCGGCCGCCCGGGAGAGGACCTCGGAACGGCGTCGTCCAACGGCCGGGGTCACCGGCCCCCAGAAAAGTGACCATGGGCCCACTGTCGCCGTCCGCTCGCGCCGTGGCTTGAACGAATGTTCCCGGTCGGGCGGCTCCGCCTAGCATGTGGGGATGCGGCGCAGCGCGCACGAACGTGACGATACGGCCGTGTGGGACGTCGTCCGTCCGGCGCGGTCCAGCCGGGTCGCGGGTGTCGGCATGGCCGGGTTCCGCGACCGCGGCACGTCCGCGGCCGCCCACCGGGCGGTGCCGCATCCGGCCGTGACGCTGGCGCTGATGTTCGGCGGCGGCTCACTCGTCGTGGACGACGCAGGCGGGCGGCGGCACCGGGGAAGTCTCGTCGCCGGGCTCGGGTTCGGACTCGGCCCGGTCTGGATGCGGGGCGAGAACTTCGAGGGCGTGCAGGTGCGCCTGTCCCCGGTGGTCGCACGCGCGATCCTGGGCGCGTCCCCGGCGGAGTTGGACGGCGCCGTGGTGGCCCTCGACGACCTGTGGGGCCGGGAAGCATCACGGATCCAGGAGCAGCTCAGCGAAGCCTCCTCGTGGGAAGCCCGTTTCGCGTTGACGGACGCGCTGCTCTCCCGCCGACAGGAGGCCCGGTCGTCCGTGGACCCGGAGGTCACCCGCGCCTGGAACCGGATCGTCGCCTGCCGCGGTCTGCTCCGGGTCGACGAACTGGCGGCCGAGGTCGGCTGGAGCCGCAAACGCCTGTGGTCCCGGTTCCGCTCGCAGATCGGCCTGCCGCCCAAGCGCGCCGCGAAGCTCGTCCGATTCGACCATGCCGCCCACCGCCTGGCCGCGGGCGGGGACCCGGCCCGGGTCGCGGCGGAGAGCGGCTACGCCGACCAGCCCCACCTGCATCGGGACGTCGTGGCGCTCACCGGGGCGACCCCGTCGACCGTCGCCGGTGAACCATGGCTGGCGGTCGACGACACCGCATGGACGAGCCACGGGGACCGGCAACCCCCGCCCCCGTAGGTTCTCCGCCTCGGCGTTGAACTCTCCGCACCCCGCGCGGTGCGCGCCGCGGAGGAAACCACCGCGGCGCGCACCGTCCGGGATGCCCCGTCAGGGCCGCCGGCCGGGATCGTCGACGACAGCGATGGCGTCGCGGACGATGAGACGCTGCAAGGTCCCCGCCTTCACCGTGTCCGAGGGTTCGCCGTCCGACTCGGTCGTGTGGTTCTTGACCGCGATCGCACGCTCCCCGAGGTAGGCGTAGGTCTTCGGATCGAGGAGCACCTCCTCGTGCAGCCACCCGTGGAAGGTCCGTCCCAGGGCGATCACCGGCCGGCCGTTGACGTCGACCCTGCCCTCGATCGGCTTCACGTCGGGGATCAGCTTGATGGCCCGGAAGATCGCCGCCTCCCTCTCGGGGGACTGGACGCTTTCACGCAGAATGGTGACCAGCGTCTGGTAGGCCATCTCGTAGTGGCCCTTGCTCCCACCGACCTTCCGCAGCAGCGCCTCGGGGTCGCTCGGAAGAGGATCGAACTCGGCCGCGACGGACGGGGTCCGGAGTTCGGGCCCGGTCTCCACCTTGCCGTCCTTGTAAGCGGCGTACCGCTTGCCATCGACCCGCCGCCAGAGCTCCTCGGTGTTCGTCTTGTACGGACCGCCCGTGACGAGCCCGCCCGCCTTGGCCGACGTTGTCAGCTGCATCTTCGTGTAGACCCACTGCCGGGGCTTCGGGGCGGTGAACGGCCGGGTCTCCGCGGCCTTGGCGGCCTGGTCGAGGACGTGTGCCGCCTGGACGACCGAACCCAGCGGAACGTCCGGGGGCAACGGCTGGGTCCGCTGTCCATCGTCGCCGGTCAGGACGATCACACCGGCGGCCATCGCCGCCAGCGCGCCGGCGGCGACGAGGCGTACACCCAACCGCGGCAGGCGGAACCGGCCGTGCGGCCGCTCCGGCTTCACCGCACCGCCACCGGCCGGGATCCCGGCGAGGGAATCCTCGTCCGGCGCGGCCGCCATGACGTCGTTCACCAGCGTCCGCGCGGCCGGCCGATCGGCGAATCCGGCCAGGGACTCGTCGCGAACGCGAGCCATCGACCGCACCATCTCGTCCGTGGAATGAGGCTTCATGTGAGGGAACTCCGTTCGCTGATGGGACGCTTGTTGACGGTGGGCATCACATCGGTCTGCGCCGCACGCAGCGCATGGGAGAAGCGCCTGCGCGCCCGATGCAACCGGACGCGCGCCGCCCCCGCCGAGCAGCCGAGGACCGCGGCGATGGCGGAGTGGTCCAGCCCCTCCCAGGCGACCAGGCCGAGCAACTCGCGATCGTCGTCGGACAGGCCGCGGAACGCATCGGCGATCGCCGATGCCTCCACGGGATCCCCGGCGCCGACCGCGGCGATCTCGTCCCTCAGGTCGTGGCGCAGGCTCGTCGTGCGCCGCCGGCGCTGCGCCTCGCCGCGCCAGTGGTTGGCCAGCACCCGGCGCGCGACGCCGTACAGCCACAGCCGCGACCGGCCACCGGACGGGATCTCCTCCAGCCGCCTCCACGCGATGGTGAACGTCTCCGCGACGACATCGGCGGCGTCATCCGGCGACGGACAGCGGCGCAGCACATAGCCCAGGATCGGCTCGTACGTCGCGGCGTACATCGCCTCGAATCTGGCCTTGCGATCATCCATCGAAGCCCCGATGGCCGGATCTCTCATGGCACACGCGCATCTCCTTCGCTTGGGGGGACACCCCTTACGTGTCGAGAGATCCGCCGGTGTTACCGCCCCCGGTGGCCGGGCCGGCGCCGGGTTCGGTGGCGCCGGTCTACTGCGCCATGTCGACGAAGCGGCTGTAGTGGCCCTGGAAGGCGACGGTGACGGTGGCGGTGGGGCCGTTGCGGTGCTTGGCCACGATCAGGTCGGCCTCACCCGCGCGCGGCGACTCCTTCTCGTAGGCGTCCTCGCGGTGCAGCAGGATCACCATGTCCGCGTCCTGCTCGATCGATCCACTTTCACGGAGGTCGGACACCATGGGCTTCTTGTCCGTCCGCTGCTCTGGGCCTCGGTTGAGCTGCGACAACGCGATGACCGGGACACCCAGCTCCTTTGCGAGGAGCTTCAGTGAACGGGAGAACTCCGACACCTCGACCTGGCGGCTCTCCACGCGCTTCCCCGAGGTCATCAGCTGCAGATAGTCGATGATGACCAGCCGCAGATCATGCTGCTGTTTCAGCCGCCGGCACTTCGCCCGGATCTCCATCATCGACATGTTGGGCGAATCGTCGATGAACAGCGGAGCCTCGGCGACCTCGCTCATCCGCCGGGCGAGGCGCGTCCAGTCCTCGTCCTGCATCGTGCCGGACCGCATCGCATGCAGCGCCACCCGCGCCTCCGCCGACAGCAGCCGCATCGTGATCTCGTTCCGCCCCATCTCCAGACTGAAGAACGCGGATGTGAGCCCATGCTTGATGGACGCGGCCCGAGCGAAGTCGAGGGCGAGGGTCGAGTTGTGCGTCGGGATGCACGACCGCCCCGCCAGGTACATGTGGTCGGCGTTGTCGACCTGGACGCACCGGACCGGCACGCTCTCTACCGGCCGGACGTCCACGATGTACCGCACCCGCGCTTTCGGATGGACGTTCTTCCGTTGCCGAGCCGCCTTGCGCGACAGCCGGAACACCGTCTCGGTCGGCGTGAAGTTGATGCGGTAGAAGATCGAGGTCTCTGGAGAGCGTCCCGCAACCGGCTCGGTCGTCATCGTCGCGCGGTAGCCGAGACTGAGAATCAGCTCGTGCGCCCCCTCCGCAAGGCGCTTGTTGACGAACCCGAGCTGCACCTGCCCGATCTCCGACACGTATCCGTCGGTGTCGAGCATCCCGGCCAGCAACGCCCGCCGCTGCTCCTCAGACGCCCGCAGATACTCGGCCGGGATGTGCTTGTTTCGCCACAGCCCAAGTTCCTTGACCATGGTGACCAGACCGGGAAGGCCGAAGCTTCCCGGCGTCTTTCGTCGTGAGACCGGCTGACCTGCCGCTTCAATCTCTTCCAGGATCTCTTCGTCAAAACAAGTGATGGAGCAGTGAGTGCGACATCCATCACCGAGCCATGCACCGAGAACATAAGGATCAATGAGCAACTTGGCGGTCGGAAACTGGAATGGCGCGGCCACCTCGACCGCGTGATTGAGGCGGTTGTCGCCGTCGCAGCGCAGCGTCGCGGCGATATCCTCGGTCGTCTCCGTCGCCTCGCGATGCGTAAGGAGGCGACGAGGTCTCTCGTTAGCATCCGCCGTCACCCACCGGACCCGGTTGATCGCCTCATCGGACCAGTAATAGGTCGTACGCGTCTCACTCTGCTGGCGACGGGCTGCTCGGGTTGTCGTTCGCCACTGGTGCTCGGCGTCGGCGATTATCACCTCGCCATCTGAGAACTCGATCTCGTAGCACGGACGGTCGTGCATCACCTCGGTCGCGGCGACAACGCGAGTCGGTTTGCCGTCGGCTCCGATCAGGTAGTCCCCAACAGACACTTCGCCCATAGTGGTCCAACCCTTTGGGGTCGGAAGGGGAGTTTTTAGACAAATCGCCTTTCCCATCGCAGGCCGAGCAGCGACTACTACCATTTGTCCGGGATGTAGGCCGTTGGTCAGGGCGTCCAGGTC
Source organism: Spirillospora sp. NPDC048824 (assembly GCF_043198455.1). Lineage (NCBI taxonomy): Bacteria > Bacillati > Actinomycetota > Actinomycetes > Streptosporangiales > Thermomonosporaceae > Spirillospora > Spirillospora sp. NPDC048824. The sequence continues at coordinate 69,990 of NZ_JBICUS010000010.1, forward strand.
GGCGAAGCCGGTGGGGCAGCCGACCATCTGGCCGCCGCGGCTGCCGATCGCCTCGATCTCGTCCAGCGCGCCCGGCATGATCTCGCTGAGGGCGACGTAGTCCTCACCGGCGCGCTTCTCGGCGATGGCGAAGACCTCGGCCTGGGCGCGGTCGAGGACGTCGTCGGCGTCGGCGCCGTCGGCGGCGTAGCCCATCTGGACGATGCGGGTGCCGGTCTCGACCAGGCGGCGCAGGATCGAACGCTCGTGGACGATCTTGGCGTAGTACCCGGCGTTGGCCGCGGTGGGCACCAGGGAGATCAAGGTGTGCAGGTAGGGGGCGCCGCCGATGCGGCCGATCTCGCCGTTCTTGGTGAGCTCGCCGGCGACGGTGACGGCGTCGGCGGGGTCGCCGCGGCCGTAGAGGTCGAGGATGATGTCGTAGATGATCTGGTGCGCGGGACGGTAGAAGTCCGGGGTGCGCAGGAGCTCGACGACCTCCGCGATGGCGTCCGGTGAGAGCAGCATCCCGCCGAGCACGCCCTGTTCCGCGGAGATGTCGTGCGGTGGAGTGCGCTCGAACTCCGGCTCGTGCGGTCCAAGCTCGGCCACGCTCACCGTCGCACCCCCTTCATCTCGGTCGCCTGCGGCCCCGTCCGCCTCATCGCCGACCGTTCATCACACGTCTACCTGACGCGTCGGACATTCTCCCGAGCCCACGCGGCGGCGAGCAAAGCGTCCTGTGGACGAGGCTGTGGAGTCCCTGTGCAGACACGCCGGAAAGGTTGTGCACGACCTGTGGAAAACTCTGTGGATTCATCGTGGAAGACTCCGGCAGCAGCCTGCTGAACTGCGAAAACGTCATCCACCGGGTGTGCGGTAAAGAAAGTCGGCCTTCCCATCCGATGTAAGGGGTCAAGTCGCTGACGAGAATTACAAGGCTGGTACTCTCGGCGCGGTGACGACCTCCCGGCAGCGGCCCGCGACCGCGCACGACCGCGAGATCCTGCGCCTGGCCGTCCCGGCGTTCGGCGCACTCGTCGCCGAACCCCTCTTCCTGCTGTCGGACTCGGCGATCGTCGGGCATCTGGGCACCGCACAGCTCGGCGGCCTGGGAGTCGCCGGGCAGGCCCTGAGCACGCTGGTCTACCTGTGCGTCTTCCTCGCCTACGGAACGACGGCCGGGGTGGCCCGGCAGGTCGGCGCGGGGGACCTGCGCGCCGCGATCCGGCAGGGCATCGACGGCATGTGGCTCGCGCTCGCCATCGGGGTCGCGCTGATCGTCGCCTGCTGGCCGCTGATCCCGCCGATCGTAAACGCGTTCGGCGCATCCCCCGTCGTCGCCCCCTATGCCGAGACCTACCTCCGGGTGAGCCTGTTCGGCATCCCGTCGATGCTGGTCATCCTGGCCGGGACGGGCGTGCTGCGCGGCCTGCAGGACACCCGCACACCGCTTCTGGTCGCGATCGGCGGGTTCTCACTGAACATCGTCCTCAACGTGCTGTTCGTGATCGTCCTGAACTGGGGGATCGCCGGCTCGGCATGGGGGACCGTGATCGCCCAGACGGGAAGCGCCGCCGTCTACGTCCTGGTCGTCCTGCGGGCGGCGCGGCGGCATTCGGCGCCGGTGCGTCCCGACATGGCCGGGTTGAAGACGTCCGCTACGGCTGGGTTCGGGCTCCTGCTCCGGACGGCGGCCCTGCGCGTCGTCCTCATCGTGGGCACCTCGATCGCGGCCCGCATGGGGGACGAGGAGATCGCCGCGTACCAGGTCGGCTTCCAGGTGTGGACGCTCCTGGCGTTCGCGCTCGACGCCATCGCGATCGCCGGGCAGGCGATCACCGGGCGCTACCTGGGCGCGTCCGACATCACCGGCACGCGGGCCGTCACACGCCGGATGGTGTGGTGGGGGATCGGCTGCGGCATGGCCTTCGGACTGATCATCCTGCTGGTGCGTCCGTGGCTGCCGGGCCTGTTCACATCGGACGGCGGAGTCCGCGAACTGCTGCTGGCCTCGCTGCTCCTCGTCGCGCTGATGCAGCCCGTCGCGGGCGTGGTGTTCGTCCTGGACGGAATCCTGATCGGGGCGGGCGACGGCACCTACCTCGCAGCGACGACGCTGATCGCGACGGTCGTCTTCCTGCCCGCCGCCATCGTCCTCTACCGGGTGGACGCCGGACTGATCGGGCTCTGGGCGGCGATCGGCCTGTGGATGCTGACCCGGATGCTCACCCTGGGCCTGCGCGCCCGCGGCGACCGCTGGATGGTCACCGGCGCCGTCCGCTGAGGGCCGATTTCCGCGAAGCACACCCGCACCGCCCACCACACTCGCTACTATTCGAACATGTGTTCCACGCATGGCGAGCGGATGGCCCGGCTGACACAGGCGATCGACGACCTGGCGGCGGAGGGCCTCGCAGGACTGCCCCCGGAGACCCTGGTGGAACGCGTCGCGGGCATCTGGTCCCTGGTCGAGGGCATCGACCCCGAGATCGCCCGCCGCCGCACCCGTTACACCACCCCCGAAACGTAGCGGCGCTGACCGGCGGGCCGGTCAGCCGAAGTCGTCGAAGGGCGGGAACACCGGCATTTCCTGCCCGCCGGGGCCGCCGCCCGAGCTCGGGGAACCGTCCAGGCGGCCGGCCACCGCCCTGCGGAGCTTCGGCAACCGGGCGTAGAGCACATCGCCGGGGCACGCGGTGCTGTTGTAGTCCCGGTGGCCGACGATCGCCTCGGACGGGTCGAGGTCGTAGGACTGGCAGAGCCAGACGCACACCTCCACCAGCGAATCCCACAGCCGGCCCGGAACCGCCTTCTTCGTGTACGTGCCCTCGTTCTCGATCCCGATGGTGTGCCCGTTGTGGTGGAGGACCTGCGCGCCGACGGCGAGATCGCCCGCCCGGACCGCCTTCAGGCTCCTGTTGCGTCCCTCCATCACGATGCCGCCGCGGCTGATCGTGAGCTGCTGGCCCGTGTCGTCCCAGCCGTTCTTGTCCATGTGGAAGTCCTGGATGAACCGGGACAGGGCGAACGCGTGGCCGAGCGAACGGTCACCGGAGTTCGCCGTCGCCGTGTGATGCACGATGATGCGGTCGGGCGGCCGGTCGAGCACCTTTGCGGGACGCCGCGGCCGCCGCGCGTTCCACTGTGCGCGCGTGTACACGTGTGGGGCGTCCGCCTTGAACGCGACGTGTTCGCCCGCCATGGAACCCGGCCCCGCGGAAAGCTCGTCCGCCATGGCCGCATTCTGGACGGAAGACCCCATCGCCAGGGCCTCCAGCAGGCCCGCCCCCACCACGCCGCCGATGAGCGACCGGCGCGTCACCGGCGGGCCGCACCGCTCCCGGCCGTCCGCGCCGTCCCCCGAATGCGCGATCAACACCGTCCCCCTTCGTTCCGCGTCGATCTGGTTACGGAACGTATTGGCCGCTCAGTTGATCAACCAAACACAGGGCGGTTCGCGGACGTTTCACATGAAACCCCGGGCACAGCACCCTCGCTTGAACAGGGCAACGCCAGGTCTTGCAACAGAGATTGCCGACATGAGAGCCGCCCGGCCCCCGATGCGGCCCTCGTGTCGAGCGGTTCTCGGCGGCGAAGGTGTCGTGGCGAACACGAAACGACCCTCGCGCCTCGGGTGGTCCCGGGGCGCGAGGGTCGTTCGGTGGAGCGTGTCAGGCCTCGACGACGTCGACGTCGATGGTGGCGTTGACGTCGCTGTGAAGGCGGACGCTGACCCGGTGGGTGCCGACCGTCTTGATCGGGTTGCCGATCTCGATGCGGCGGCGGTCCAGGTCGGGTCCGTCGGCGGCGCGGACCGCCTCGGCGATGTCGGCGGCGGTCACGGCGCCGAAGAGGCGGCCGCCGCTGCCGGTGCGGGTGCGCAGCGTCACCCGCAGCGCCGCCAGCCGGCCGGCGACCTCCTTGGCGTGCTCGACCGTCGCGATCTCGCGGGACGAACGCGCCTTCTTGATCGAGTCGATCTCCTTCTCGGCGCCCCGGGTCCACCTGATCGCGAAGCCGCGGGGGACGAGGTAGTTGCGGCCGTAGCCGTCCCGGACCTCGATGACGTCCCCGGGCTCGCCGAGCCCGGAGACCTGCTGGGTCAGGATGAGCTTCATGATCGTTCCCCCTGCCTCAGCGCGCGGTGCTGGTGTAGGGCAGCAGCGCCATCTCGCGGGCGTTCTTGATCGCCGTGGCGACATCGCGCTGGTGCTGGGTGCAGTTGCCGGTCACCCGCCGGGCACGGATCTTGCCGCGGTCGGAGATGAACTTCCGCAGCAGGCCGGTGTCCTTGTAGTCGACGTAGGAGATCTTCTCCTGGCAGAAAACGCAAACCTTCTTCTTCGGCTTGCGGGGAGGTGGCTTCGCCATCGTGGTGCTCCTTTGGGAGAGCCCCGCTCACGCGGGAATGGACGTGTACTTAATCTTGCTGGTCCGGAAACGGCCGGTCTAGAACGGCGGGTCGTCGGAGAATCCGCCTCCGCCGCCACCGCCGGTGGCCCAGGGGTCGTCGGCAGGGGCGCCGCCGCCCTGCTGGCCGCCGCCGAAGCCGCCGCCCTGCTGGCCGCCGCCACCACCGCCGAAACCGCCGCCGCCCTGGCCGCCGCCATTGCCGCCGCCGCCGAAACCGCCGCCACCGCCGCCGCCCTGCCGCTGGGTCTTGTTGACCTTGGCGGTGGCGTTGCGCAGTGACGGACCGACCTCTTCGACCTCGATCTCGAAGACGGTGCGCTTCTCACCCTCGCGGGTCTCGTACGACCGCTGCTGGAGACGGCCCTGCACGATCACGCGCATGCCGCGCTGCAGGGTCTCGGCCACGTTCTCGGCGGCCTGCCGCCAGACGTTGCAGGTGAGGAACAGGGCCTCGCGGTCCTTCCAGTCACCCGACTGGCGGTCGAAGTACCGCGGGGTCGAGGCGATGCGGAAGGACGCGACGGCCTGGCCGCTCGGGGTGAAGCGCAGATTCGGGTCCTCGACGAGGTTCCCGACGATCGTGATTACGGTGTCGCCTGCCATGGGGCTCGCTCCGGCTGGTGAGAGGGCTGAGCCTGGCTCAGTGGACCTCGGGGCGGATGACCTTGGTACGGAGGATCGACTCGCTCAGGTTGAGCTGCCGGTCGAGCTCCTTGACCGTGGCAGGCTCAGCCGACAGGTCGACCACCGCGTAGATGCCTTCGGACTTCTTCTGGATGTCGTACGCCAGGCGCCGGCGGCCCCAGACGTCGACCTTCTCCACGCTGCCGCCGTCGTCCTTGACGACCTTCAGGAACGGGTCGAGCGCCGCGCTCGCGGTGCGCTCGTCGATGGCGGGGTCGAGAATGGTCATGAGTTCGTAACGACGCATGCTGTCCCTACCTCCTCTGGACTGATGCGGTCACGGTCTCTCCGTGACAGGAGGGCTGTTGCGTCTCCCGCGGCGGCGCCGGACCCCGGATCGCCGGGCGCACCTGCCGCGAGACCGCTCCAGGCTACCAACAGTTTGCAGCGTACGAGCCGGTTCGGAAGTGGAGCACCGGCGAGACGGAGGGGCCGGCTCGCACGCCACCCCCGCGGTGCGGTGAGGGACCGGCCTTCGCCGCGAAACCCGTGCCGGCCCCCGGTGGACCCCACCGTCAGCGCCGCATGCTCGGCCGGGCGTTCTTGGTACAGCGCCGGCGCTCCAGTTCGGCCATGATGTCGGCCATCCGGGCGCGCATGCGGGCGGCCTGGGTCGTCAGCAGCGACAACTCCTCCACGAGCTCCGCGTCACCGATGAGCCCCAGCTCCGCTTTCGTCACCATGGTTCACCTCCTGCTCTCCCCCGCTTCCCCCCGGGGGCCGTACCGGGCCGGTGTTCTCGAATCCATGTTCTCGAATCTGTGTTCGACACTACCGGGTGCCGCCGACAATTTCCGGGCGTCCGCACCGGTTGATCTTCGGTCCGGCTGGGAATCCCTACGAGCACGGTCCGTCCGTTCCCCGCGGGCAGCGTGTGCCCCTCACGCGGGAGACTCGACGTGGAGGAGGGTCCCGATGCCGCAGGAGGCAGCAGGCACCAAGAGGCAGGCCATCGGCCTCGACGGCCGACCTGAACGGCACCGGCTCCAGGACGTGCTGGCGGTGGCGTCGATCACGATCGGGCTCGCCGCGCTCATCCTCGGCTGGATCCCGGCGACCCATTTTCCCGGAGCCGTCGCCGGCCTGATCGGCCTGCCGCTCGCCCTGTACTCCCAGATGATCTCCGAGACCACGAACGAGCGGTGGCTGAACGTCATCGGCATGGTGGCATCGTTCCTGGGCATCGGCTTCGCACTGAACAACGGCGGCCTCACGTTCTGACCCCCGTTTCCGTTCGTGTGCGTTGTCCGATGGCCGGGCTAGTCTCGTGGCATGCGCATCGGAGCCCATGTCGACCAGACCAACCCGCTCGACAACGCCCGCGCGATCGGGGCGGACGTCGTTCAGTTCTTCCTGGGCGACCCGCAGGGCTGGAAGAAGCCCGTCCTGCCGGAGGGCGTCGAGGCGCTGGCGGGTTCAGGGGTGGACGTCTATGTCCACGCGCCCTACACGATCAATGTGGCGACGTCGAACAACCGGATCCGCATCCCGAGCCGTAAGAACCTCGCCCAGCAACTGGAGGCCGCCGCGTCCATCGGCGCGAAGGCGCTGATCGTGCACGGCGGCCATGTGCTGAAGGACGACGACCCCGAGATGGGGTTCGAGAACTGGCGCAAGGTGTTCGAGCGGGTCGAGTGCCCCATCCCCGTCTACATCGAGAACACCGCGGGCGGCGGGAACGCCATGGCGCGCAGGTTCGACCGGATCGCACGGCTGTGGGAGGTGCTGTCCGGAGTCCCGGGGCTGGAGTCGAAGATCGGCTTTTGCCTCGACACCTGCCACGCGCACGCGGCGGGGGAGGAACTCGTGGACGCCGTCGACCGCATCAAGGCCATCACCGGCGGCATCGATCTGGTGCACTGCAACGACAGCCGCGACGCGTTCGGGTCCGGCGCCGACCGGCACGCCAACCTGGGCGGCGGAAGCATCGACCCCGAGCTGATCCTGGGAGTGGTGCGGGCGGCGGGCGCGCCGGTCGTGGTGGAGACGCCGGCGGACGGCCAGGCGGAGGACATCTCCTGGCTGCGCTCGAATCTCTGACCCCGCGTAGCCTGCCCGACCACGCGGAGCCGGACGATGGAACCCTTCCGGCGGGCACGTCATCTAAGAACGTGTAAGACCAGCATGGCGACAAAAACCGAAGGTCGCGTCACACTGGCATAATCCGGAACCCAGCCTCAGCGCACGCGCGTACTCTCGGCGGCGGGCGCGCGAACCGATCGGGAAGCACATGGCATACGACCCCTACGGCTACGGCTCTCAGGACCCCTACGGCCAGTCCTACTCCCAGCAGCCGCCCGCCGTGCAGCACCACTACTACGGGCCCTCGGCCCCCGTCGCCCCGCCGACGAACGGGATGGCCACCGCGTCGATGGTGTGCGGGCTCATCGGTTTCTTCGCCTGCGGACTGACGTCCATCCTCGCGATCATCTTCGGGCATGTGGCACAGAGCCAGATGAAGCGGACGGGTGAGGGCGGCCACGGAATGGCCGTTACCGGCCTCATCCTCGGCTACCTCATCTCGGCGGGCTGGATCGTCTTCTGGTTCCTCTACATCCTCGGCCTGGCGATGTTCGCCGCCGAGACGGGCAGCACGAGCACCTACTGACGTCCGGTCAGGCAGGGCGGGGGACGCCTGCGGCTTGATTCCAGACTCGGATTCACACCGACGCTCGACATCAGGACGGTCACGGGGGTGAAGGTGTCCCGCCACACCTTCACCGACTCGTCCAGAAACTCACGGGGCGTGCCAGTTCCCCTCGTCCAGCGACTCCTCGGGGACGAGCGCTTGAGTCTCCAGTGACTGGAGGCCTCATGGTGGACGGCATGGAAGGCGACACCCGGTACACGATCGGTGAGCTGGCGCGGCGCACCGGGCTTTCGGTGCGCACGATCCGGTTCTACTCCGACGCGGGCGTGGTGCCGGCGACATCCCGTACCGCCGCCGGCTACCGGCTGTACGACATGGACGCCGTCGCACGCCTCGACCTGGTGCGGACGCTGCGCGACCTCGGCGTAGATCTCGGGACGGTCCAGCGGGTGCTGGACCGCGAGATCGGCGTCGGAGAGGTCGCGGCGGCGCACGCCGAGGCGCTGGACGTGCAGATCCGCACGCTCCGGCTGCGCCGCGCCGTGCTGCGGGCCGTCGCCGAACGAGCATCCAGTCCCGAGGAGATGGAACTCATGCACAAGCTCGCACGCCTCTCCGACGAAGAGCGGCGGCGCATCATCACCGACTTCATCGACGAGTCGTTCGCCGGACTCGACGTCGACCCCGGCTTCGAGGCCAAGATGCGGTCCGCGCTGCCGGAACTGCCCGACGACCCCGAGCCCGAGCAGGTCGACGCGTGGGTGGAGCTGGCCGAGCTGGTCGGCGACCCCGGATTCCGGGCGTCGGTACGGCGGATGGCCGAGGCCCAGGCCGCCGAGATCGAACAGGGCGCGTACCCGGAGGACCCGGCGCAGCTCGGCCGGCTCACGGGGGAGAAGATCGCGGCGGCGATCGAGAACGGGATCGAGCCGGGCTCGGACGCGGCCCGCCCCATCGTCGACGAGCTCGCCACCGCCTACGCGCGGGCTTACGGCGCCACGGACGGCACCGAGTTCAGGCGTGAGCTGCTGAGGCGGACGGAACTCGGCACCGACCCGCGCGCGGAGCGGTACTGGCAGCTGCTCGCCGTCATCAACGGATGGCCTGTGTGGCCGGCGATGACCCCGTCGTTCGAATGGTTCATCGAGGCCCTGCGCAGCCAGGACGCCGAATAGGGCGAAGGCTTCTTCCTGGGTGACGCTGCGCCCGGTCAGGACGGCACTGGGACGCCGGCGTGGTGGCGGCCACGCCAGCGTCCCAGTGAGATCACGTCCTTCGCGCCGTCGAGCACGCCGCCCGCGGGGTCGTCGACTCCGTCGGACCGCACGACGTCGCTGGACGGGCGCAGCACGTCCCACACCACCAGAGCCGCCAGCGCCAGAACGGTCACGAACCGCGCGAGCAGGGCCAGGTGGTACACGTCCTGGCTGATACCGCCCTCCGGCGCGCCCAAACCCAACACCGCCGACACCGTGTCCGGAAGGTTCGCGCCGGGCGTCTGGGCGGAGACCGACAGCAGGAACCACCAGATGCCGAAGAAGTAGATGATCTCCCCGACCTGCCAGGCCACGAACGCGGGCAGCTTCGGGCGCGCCAGGACGACGAGGGGCAGCAGCCACAGCACATACTGCGGTGACCAGACCTTGTTCGGCAGCATGAACGCGACCAGCACGAGGAACATCAGCTGCGGCAGACGCGGCCGGCGCGGCGCGGCGAGGGCGAGAACGGCGATGCCCGCCGCGAGGACGAGGAACGTGCCCGTCCCGAGGAGGTTGAGCAGCTCCGTATCGGACGCCGGCCCGTCCAGCCCGTGGTCCCCCAGGTAGAAGAAGATCGAACCCCAGTCGACGCCGCGGCCCTGGCTGAAGGTGTAGAACTCCTTCCACCCGTCCCACGCGAAGACCATCACCGGCAGGTTGACCAGCAGCCAGGTGGCGGCGGTGCCGGCGAGCACCCGTCCCATGGCGCGCCACTGCCCGGCGCGCAGACACAGCAGGACCAGCGGGCCGAGGAACAGCAGCGGGTAGAACTTCGCCGCGATCGCCAGGCCGAGCATCGCGCCCGCGAGCGCCGGGCGCCGCGCCGACCAGGCGGCGAGGGCCAGCGCGGACAGCGCCACGGCGAGCAGATCCCAGTTGATGTACGCGGTGAGCAGCAGCGCGGGGGACAGCGCCACCATCAGCCCGGCGCGCAGCGAACGCCGACCCGCCACGTACGCGGTCGCGAGCACGGCCACGACGGCGAGGACGGCGAGGAGCAGAGCGGTGACGTTGTAGAACGCCATCCCGCGGGCGTCCACACCGAACGGCTGGACCAGCCATGCGACCAGCTGCATGAAGGCGCCGCTCAGGACCGGGTACTCCACGTAATGGATGTCGGACCCGGCGAACGAGTCGAAGTACGGGAGCTTGCCGTCGCTCAGCCCACGCACGTAGTAGAGCGGATAGATGTCGGTGTAGCAGGCGTTCGTCGTCGTCTTGATGAAGTCGAAGTTCGTCGACGCGCACGGCCGTTTCTGCAGCCAGCCGAGCAGGCACACCAGGGCGGTGAGGCCCGTCAGCACCGGCACCGACCGCATCAACCGGTCCCGGCGGCGGGACGGCGGACCATCCGCCTCGTCGCTGTCGGTGTCGGTGTCGGCGGCGGACATCGCGAGCCTCTCAGAAGACGACGACATGAACAGAAAGACTATTGGTCATGGCACCCACCTCGGTCCGGACGCTCCGAAACAGACGCTCATGAACAGGGGCTCATAGAACGGAGAGTCGTGGGACGAATGCTCAGCACCGACGCCTTATCAAAACGGAACGGCCCGGAGCCGCTGCGGGCTCCGGACCATTTCACTTCGGCGGGGACGCCGGGACGGTCGTCCCCGCCGCGGCGGCTACTGTTGGGTGCCGCTGTTCGGGTCGTCGGCCGGACGGCAGGCGGGATCGTCCCGGTGCTGGGGTTGCGCGCACCACCAGTCCTTGTCACCTTCGGGCGGCAGGTTGGGATCGCAGCCGACCGGCATGCCGATCCGGTTGCAGGGCTCCCCCTGCCCGGGCGGAGGCGTCGGTGAGAACGTCGGACCCGGCGAGCTCGTCTGGCAGCCCGGCGCCGGGGTCGGCTGGCCCGGCCGGCAGTCCGGCGTGGTCGACGGGGACGGCGTCGTCGACGGGCTGGGCTCCGGCCTCGCCTTCGCCCACGGGGCGATCTCGCCACCGTAGACCGCCGGGGGGAACTGCTTGATCTCCTTGCCCTCGAGCGCCTTCAGCATGAACGTCTTGAACAGGTCGGCGGGGACCGTACCACCGTAGACCTGGCTGTAGTTGCCCACGCCGATCAGCGACTTGCGGTTCCCGTTCTTGTCCTGGCGCCACATCGCCGACGCCGTCGCGAGTTCCGGTGTGTAGCCGACGAACCAGGCCGACTTGTTCTCGTCCGTCGTACCGGTCTTGCCGGCGACCGGGCGGGTGCCGAGGCTCGCGCGCTTACCGGTACCGGACGTGACGACCGCCTGCATCGCCGACGTGGCGTCCCGCGCGACGCCCTGGGAGAACGCCTTCACCGGCGTCTCCCAGGGAAGCTTCTCCAGGAGTTCGCCTTCCTCGTTCGTGATGGGGTTGCCCTGGTTGTCGGTGATCTTGGCGATCACGTGGGACTGGCGGTGCTGCCCATCCGCGGCGAACGTCGAGTAGACCGAGGCCATGGTGACGGGTGTCGTGTCGATGACGCCCAGCGGCAGCGACGTGTAGCTGGGGTTGAGGTTCTCGGTGTCCTTGGGGATGCCCATCTTCTTGGCCATCTCCACGACATTGGACAACTGGACCTTCTGCCCGAGCTCGACGTACGCCGTGTTGATGGACATCGCCGTCATCTGCTTGAGCGTGTAGACGCCGTTCTCCGCCCGGTTGTCGTTGGTGAACGTCGCGCCGTTGATCGTCCGCTTGTAGCTGCCGTCCATCGTCGTCTTCAGGCTGATGCCCTGATCGAGGGCGGTGGCGAGGACGATCGGCTTGAACGACGAACCGGGCTGCACATTTCCCTGGAAGGAGTTGTCGAACTGCTGCTTGCGGAAGTCGGGGCCACCGTAGGCGGCCACCACCGCTCCCGTCTTCGGCTCGACCGCCGCCAGCCCGAAGTGGATCTCCTTGCCGAGGCCGTTCTCCTTCTTGATCTGCTTGACGGCCTTGTTGGTGTAGTCCTGCAGATCCTTGTTGAACGTGGTCTTGATCTTCAGGCCGCCGGTCTCCAGCATCTGGTCGTTGATGCCGAGCGCCTTCAGCTCCGCGATCACCCGCGCCTCCAGATAGCCGGCGTTCGGGTCGTCCGGGACGTCGCTCCAGTTCTGCTGCGTCTGCGGGAACTTCGCCGCCGCGCGCTTGCCCGAGTCGAGCCAGCCCTCCTCGACCATCCCGTCGAGGACGTAGTTCCAGCGGTCGATCAGCGCCTGCTTGCGCGGGTTGGACGCCGGGCCGTAGGTCGCGAAGTATCCGGGGCGCTGGATCATCGCCGCCAGCACCGCCGCTTCCGACTCGTTGATCTTGGTGACGGGCTTGTGGAAGTAGGCCCGGGACGCCGCCTGGATGCCGTACGACCGGCGCCCGAAGGGAACGGTGTTGAGGTACAGCTCGAGGATCTTCTCCTTCTTCATCTCCTTGCCGAGGCGGACGGAGATGAGGATTTCCTTGAGCTTGCGGCTGACCGTCCGCTCCTGGCTGAGGCCCGCGTAGTAGTTGCGGGCCATCTGCTGGGTGATCGTCGAGGCGCCCGCGATCTCTCCGCCGCTCAGGGCCCGGTACGCCGCGCCCGCGATGCCGGTCGGCGAGATGCCCGGCTCGGTCCAGAAGCCCCGGTCCTCTGCGGCGAGGATCGCGTTCTGCACGTGCTTGGGGACCTTCTCGAGCGGGATGTTCTCGCGGTGCGTGCCGATCCGGGCGAGCGGCGAGCCGTCCGCGTACGTGATCACCGATTCCTGGCGGATCGCGTCCTGCTGCTTCTCCGTCGGGATCGGGGTGTTGGCGTACGCGACGATGACGAGCGTCGCCATCCCGAGGATCATCACGCTGACGACGGCGACCATGATCTTCCAGGACGGGATGTACCGCCGCCAGCCGGTCTTCGCGTCCGGATCGTCCGACCGCTTGCCGCGGCCTTCTTCGTCCCAGAAGCCGCCGCCACCGGAACCACCGGAGCCGCCCGAACCACCACGTCCACCGGGGCCACCAGGACCACCGGGACCGCCTGGGGCACCCGGCCCGGGTGGACGGCCGCCCGGGCCCGAACGCATGGCCGACGGCGCGGCACGGCGCCGGCCGCCGCCGGAGCCGCCCACCCTCGCGGGCCCGCCGCCCCGCCCACCCGGCCTGCCGCCGGGACGTGGGCCCTTGCCGGGCGCGGGCGAGCCGGACGGCCCGCCGCGCGGCGCACCGGCGGGCATGCCCGAACCGCCGGGGCGGGGGGCGCCCCTGCGGCCGGGGCCATCTCCGTGTTCCGGTCCGTATCGGCTTCGGTTACTCACGCGACCTCATCAACTGGGATACGGCTGTGCGTCGTCAGAGGGTACTGCGCACCCGGAGCCGCGGGGGCCGAGGGAGCGATGCTCCCCGTCCCGCGCCCGTCCGGACGCACTCGATCATGCCCGCTGGCGTGCGGCAATCCGCGAACATGCTTCATGTCACACCACCGCCTCCATAGGACGGTTCGCACGCGACGGCCCCCCGGGTTCATTCCGGCGGCCTTGACAGCGGCAACAGCGGCGCGATGCTCGCCGCGTTGGGTTCCGTGGCGCGGCCACCCCGCGGGCGGCAGGCGCGGTCACCCTGGTGAAGCTGGCACCACCACCGGGGCGGCGGGTTGCTCGGCGGCTTGCTCGGGTCGCAGTCGTCGTTCGGGATCGGCGACTGGCACGGCGGCTTCCTGCCCCGGTCGCCGCCGTCACCGTCGCCCTGGCAGCGCGGGTCGAACCGGCCGATCGGGTTGTCGCACCACGGCGGCCTGTCGTCCTTCTTCTTCTTCGGCGGCCTCGCCCACTTCTGCACGATTCCGCCCCACGCCGGCGGCGGGAACGCCTCGACCTCGATGCCCTGCATCGCATTCGCCATGTAGGACCGCCAGATGCGGGCGGGGATCGTACCGCCCTCCACCGTGCCGATCCCGGGAAGGACCACCGACTTCTTCTTCCCGTCCGGCCCCGTGTCGTCGTTGTAGATCGTCACGGCGGTGGAGATCTGCGGGGTGTACCCGACGAACCACGTCGCGACGTTCCGGTCGGTGGTACCGGTCTTGCCGGCCACCGGACGGTTCGGCAGCGCCGCCGCCGTCGCGGTACCGCCCTTGACGACCTGCTGCATCGCGTACGTGGCGTCCGCGGCGACGGGCGCCTGGAAGACCCGGCGCTTCTCGTACTTCGGCTTCAGCCGGACCGTCTTGTTGTCGGACTCCTTCACCTGGCGGATCACGTGCGGCTCGTGGTACACGCCGCCGTTGGCGAACACCGCGTAGCCCGCCGCCTGCTCGATCGGCCGGATGTTGTTGACGCCCAGCGCGAGGTTCAGGCAGCAGTCGTGCGGCTCCAGCAGGTACTTCTCGATCCCGGCATCGGTCTCGGTCTTGATCACCTCTTCGATGCCGACCTTGCCCATCAGCTGGATGAACGCCGTGTTCACCGAGTCCTTCGTCGCCGTGATCATGTTGATCGGCGTGCCCACGTCATGGCTGTTCGGGACGATCACCGCGTTCGGGGCGTCCTTCGACACCACGCTGCCGTCCGGGCCGATCGGCGTCTTCGACCGTCCCTCAAGCGTGCTCTTCAGGCTGTAGTTCTGCTTCAGCGCAGTCGCGAGCACGTACGGCTTCATCGCCGACCCGCCCTGCGCCGATCCCTGCCAGACGTTGTTGAAGGACTGGTCGAGATAGTCGGGGCCGCCGTAGAACGCGACGACCTCGCCGTTCGCGGCGTTCACCGACACCAGCCCGACGCGGATCTTCTTCTTCGCGAGTTTCTTCGGGTTCACCTGCGGAACGGTCTTCTCGGCCGCCTTCTTGGCCATCGCCATCCGCTTGCGGTCGAACGTCGTGTAGACCCGCAGGCCCTTGGTCGTCAGCTCCTTCTCGTCGATCCCCATCCGGCGGAGCTCTTCCTTGGCGCGCATCAGCATGTACCCGCGCTGGCCGCCGAACAGCTGGTCGCTGGTACCCGCCTTCCGGACGTCGGGCAGCCCCTGCTTGAGGTACTTGTCGGCGTCGGCCTGGCTGAGCTTGCCCATCGAGACCATGCCCTTGAGCGTGTACTCGTACCTCGCGTTCGCCCACGCCGCGTTCGCCTTGGCACCCGGATCCCGGTTGGGGTTCTGGATGATGCCGCCGAGGAGGGCGGCCTGGTCGGGGTTGAGCTTCCACACGTCCGTCCCGAAGTACTCCCGGGACGCGGCCTGGATGCCGTAGGTGTTGCGGCCGAAGTAGATGGTGTTCAGGTACAGCTTGAGGATCTCGTCCTTGCTGTGCTTGTCCTCCAGCTTCAGCGAGATGAACAGCTCCTTGAACTTCCGGCTCATCGTCCGGTTGTTCGGGTCGGAGTAGTAGTTCTTCGCCAGCTGCTGCGTGATCGTGGACCCGCCGCCCGACCCGCCGGTCAGGTTGTCCCACACCGCCCGCGTGGTGCCCTTGACCGAGAACCCGGGGTCGGTGCGGAAGCTGCGGTTCTCCGCCGCCAGCACCGCCTCCTGGACGTGCGGCGGGATCTTGTCCAGCTCGACGCTCTGCCGCTTCTTGCCGATCCGGCCGATCTCCTGGCCGTTGGTGTAGTAGAAGATCGACGCCTGGTCCTCGACACCCGCGACCGTGGGTTCCTCGGGCGTCGGCGTGTTCGCGTACGCGACCCAGATCAGGGTGATGAACGCCGCGAACCCCAGCCCGCAGACACCGGCCACGACCTTCCATGACGGGAGGTACCGCCGCCAGCCCGACTCCCGCGACCGCAGGTGATCGATGAAGCCGGTCTTCTTCTGCCCGGGGCCACCGGGCACACCGGGTCCACCGGGCACACCGGGCCGTCCGGGACCACCAGGCCGTCCGGGACCGCCCGGCCCGCCGGGGCCTCCGGGTCCTGCGGGGCCGCCGGGTCCCGCAGGGCGGTTCGCCCCACCCGACCGGTTGGCCGCGCGGACGCCGCCGCCACGGAACTTCGCGGTGACCTTGGAGCCGAGATCCTGGCCGGCCTTCCCGAGCTCGCCGAGCTTCCCCTTGACACCGGGCTTGCCGGCGACCCCGAACCCGGCCGCACCCGCGGCACCCGGGACGCCGCCCATCCCCGGCCCACCGGGACCACCGCCAGGACCACCGGGACCGCCCGGCACGCTCCCCATGGTGTGCCTACCGGGCGGCCTTGGAGCACCTGCCCCACCGGCTCCACTCGGAATCCCGGGACCACCGGGACCGCCCGCTGCCCCTGGACCACGCCCGATTCCGGGACCGTTGAAACCACCTGGGCTCCCCGGACCGGCGGAACCACCCACACCACCAGGGCCACCAGGGCCGCCGGGGCCGCTCGGCGTTCCGCCCATGCCGGAGCCGCTCAAAGCGCCCTGGCCGCCGGGTGCACCTGGGCCGCCAAAGGCACCTGGGGCGCTCGGCGTACCCGGTCCACCGCTCATCCCGGAACCGCCGGGACCGCCATGGCCGCCGGGCTGATTCGGCGCGGCGGGAAGGTGGGGGCCGCCCGGGGCGCCGCGAAGGCCGGAGTCCGCGGGGATGGCGGGGCCGGGGGCCGTCGGCGGGGCACCGGAGCCGGCGCCGGGGCCGCTCAAGGGGCCGGGGGCCCCCGGCCCGCCGGGGACGGCGTGGCCGCCCATGAAGCCCGGGCTTTGAAGGTTGTCCGGCGGTCCGGCCGGTGTCACCTGCGCGCCGGCATCGCCCGGCACGCCGGGGAAGCCCGCGGCGGACTCGCGGTGGACTCCCGGATGGCCGGGGTCGTCAGAGTCGCCGGGACGGGGGACCTGCTGCCCGCCCGGCCTCTGCGACCCGGGTTCCGGTCGGGGCTGGCTTGGATTACTCACGCGACCTCATCAACAGGGGACAGCTGATCGATGCCGAGGGCAGGGGATCGCTCCCCAGCGTTGCCACGACTCGTGTGCCGTCCGAAGGGTACTGTGCGGGCTGGTGAGCGGGGGGAGCATGTGCACGTCGAAGCTACCTCCTGGCTGGTCACGCCCCCGCCGGACGTTGCGGTCGGCGGGATCCTCCTTGTTCGTCTACCGCTCGGGGCCTTGCTCCCCGTGGCCGAGGACGTACGACATCGCCAGATGATTCCAAGCGCAACTTTGACACACTTCCACCACATACACCCTGAATTCGCCGTATTCGCGGTCCATCTCTGCCAGCTCGGCGGCGTCCTTCACGCGCCCCGCGTAGCGTCCCGACTCATCCCCGTATACGTAGGTGACGTGGGTCAAGGGTTCATGACGGCAGACGGAGCAGGGCCCGCCCGGCGGGCCGGGACAGGTCGCCACTTGCCAGGACGGGCCGGTCTACGTATCGTGTCGATGTATCGAGCCGATACATTAGCTCGATACATCGGATCGAGACATCGGCTCTGCTGAGGAGTGACCGGATGGCGGCCAGGAAGGGCGCGGGCGTACTTGAGCTCGCCGTGCTCGGCCTGCTGCACGAGTATCCGATGCACGGCTACGAACTGCGCAAGCGGCTCAACGCCCTGCTCGGCATGTTCCGCGCGTTCTCCTACGGCTCCCTCTATCCGTGCCTCAAGCAGCTCCTGGCCAGCGGGCTGATCATGGAGGACCGGCCGGAGGAACCGAACACGGCGCTGGCGTTGCAGAGCCGCCGGTCGAAGATCGTTTACAAGCTCACCGCCGATGGCAAGGAACGCCTCCAGGAACTGCTGACCGAGGCCGGTCCGGCGTCGTGGGAGGACGAGGGGTTCGGCGTGCACTTCGCCTTCTTCTCGCACACCCGCGCCGACGTCCGGCTGCGGATCCTCGAAGGCCGGCGCAGCCGGCTCGAGGAGCGCCTGGAGGGTTTCCGGGCGGCCCTGGCGCGCACTCGCGAAAGGGTCGACTCCTACACCCTGGAGCTGCAGAACCACGGGCTGGAGTCCGTCGAACGCGAGGTCAGATGGCTCAACGAGCTCATCGGCCGAGAGCGGGCCGAGCAGGCCGAGCAGGAACAGCAAGCCAAGCAGGAACAGCAAACCAGGTCTTCAGAAACCACACAGGACATGCCTCGGGAGAACGACCGCTGAGCGGTGGCACCGGGGTCGGGTGAAGAAACACCACATGTTCCACAAGAGAGAAGGAGCAACAGGATGGGTTCGGTGCGCGTAGCCATCGTTGGTGTGGGCAACTGCGCCTCTTCGCTCGTCCAGGGTGTCGAGTTCTATAAGGACGCGGCCCCCGAGACGCGAGTCCCCGGCCTGATGCACGTCCAGTTCGGCGAGTACCACGTGGGTGACGTCGAGTTCGTCGCGGCATTCGACGTGGATGCCAAGAAGGTCGGGATGGACCTGTCCGAGGCCATCCACGCGAGCGAGAACAACACGATCAAGTTCGCCGACGTCCCGCCGACCGGCGTGACCGTCCAGCGCGGCCCGACCTACGACGGTCTCGGCGAGTACTACCTGGACATGGTCGAGGAGTCGGACGCGAAGCCGGTCGACGTGGTGCAGGCGCTGAAGGACGCCGAGGTGGACGTCCTGGTGTCGTATCTGCCGGTGGGGTCGGAGGACGCCGACCGCTTCTACGCCCAGTGCGCGATCGACGCCAAGGTCGCGTTCGTGAACGCGCTGCCGGTGTTCATCGCCACCGACCCCGAGTGGGCCCAGAAGTTCACCGACGCGGGCGTCCCGATCGTCGGTGACGACATCAAGTCGCAGGTCGGCGCGACCATCACGCACCGCGTGATGGCCCGGCTGTTCGAGGACCGCGGCGTTGAGCTGCTGCGCACCTACCAGCTCAACTTCGGCGGCAACATGGACTTCATGAACATGCTGGAGCGCAAGCGCCTCCAGTCCAAGAAGATCTCTAAGACGCAGTCGGTGACCTCGCAGATCCCGCACGAGATGGCGAAGGCGGACGTGCACATCGGCCCGTCCGACCACGTGCCGTGGCTGGACGACCGCAAGTGGGCCTACGTCCGGCTGGAGGGCAGGTCGTTCGGTGACACGCCCCTCAACCTGGAGTACAAGCTGGAGGTCTGGGACTCCCCGAACTCCGCCGGCGTGATCATCGACGCGGTGCGCGCCGCGAAGATCGCGAAGGACCGCGGCATCGGCGGCCCGATCCTGTCGGCGTCCTCCTACTTCATGAAGTCGCCGCCGGAGCAGTACACCGACGACCAGGCGCACGAGGCCGTGGAGAGCTTCATCCGCGGCGACGTCGACCGCTGAGCCGTCGACTGAGCGCCAGCGAAGGAGCGGCTCTGCCCGGGGGGTCTGGGGGGTCGTCCCCCCAGCGGCGGCTCGACCGCTGAGAGTCTGATCACAAACTCCCGGGGACGCCCTGGCAGTGGACATTCCACTGTCAGGGCGTCCTTACTTTTGTAGAGAAAACGGTGATGTACCGGCCCCTCGTCACGCTCCGGCCCTACTGTGACACCGCCGGTGACTACGGCCACGTTCCGAGTCTTCGAGGTGAGAACCTGATGGCACGCGAGATGTTCAAGGTGACGGTGGGGCTGACGGGGCTCGTGCTCGGCCTTGCGGGGTGCGCCGGGGGAGGTGACGACGCGTCCGCGGCGGGCAGTCCCCGCGACGGCGGGACGCTGAAGATCGTCGGCTCGTCCGACGTCGAGCACCTCGACCCCACGTCCGTGGCCAGCGTCGGCGCATACGGGCTCGCCCGCACGTTCGCGCGGACGCTGTTCGGGACGCGGGCGTCAAACGACTTCCAGGAGACGATCCCCGTCCGGCCCGACGTGGCCGCGCGGATCCCGACCCGGGAGAACGGCGACGTCGACAAGGACCGCAGCACGTACACGGTGCGGCTGCGCGACGGCGTCCAGTGGAACACCGACCCGCCGCGTCCGGTGACCGCGCACGACTTCGTCCGCGGCTTCGAGCGGCTGTGCAACCCGGCGTCGCCGTCCGCCGGCAAGGGGTACTTCGTCTCCACGCTCAAGGGCATGGAGGAGTTCTGCGCGGGCTTCGGCTCCGTGGACGCCAAGGACGCCGAGGCGATGGCGGCCTACCAGCGCGACCACGAGATCGAGGGTGTCCGCGCGAAGGACGACCGGACGCTCGTCTTCGAACTGAAGCAGCCCGCGAGCGACTTCCTCCATCTGCTCTCGCTGCCGTACACGGCCGCCGCGCCGAAGGAGTACGACACGTACATCCCGGACTCGGCGGAGTTGAGGCAGAACACGATCTCGAACGGCCCGTACCGGATCAGCGAGTACCGTCCCGGCATGTCGTACCTGCTCACCCATAATCCGGCATGGCGGCAGAACAGCGACCCCCTCCGCGAACGGCATGTGGAGAAGATCCAGGTCACGCTCGGGCAGGACTCACCGGAGACCGTGCAGCAGCAGATCGAGCAGGGCGTCGCCGATCTCGCCTGGGACCAGCCGGTCCCGACGTCCGCGATCCCCCGGCTGCGCGACGATCCCAGGTTCGCGATCAGGGACACCCCGAGCAACAGCCCGTACCTGGTGTTCAACACGCTCAGCCCGAGCAACGGCGGCGCGCTGGGCGAACGCGAGGTCCGGCAGGCGCTGGAGTACGCCGTGGACCGCAGCGCCCTCATCAAGCTCGTCGGCGGCCCGTCGGTGGCCAAGCCGCTGCACACGGTCATCCCGCCCGGCAACTCCGGCCACGCGCCCGCCAATCACTACCCGACGCCCGGCGAATCCGGCGACCCCGCCAAATGCCGGGAACTACTCGCCAAGACCGGCCACACCGACCTCACGCTGCGGTTCCCCTACCGCACCAACAGCGTCCACAAGCTCATCGCCCAGTCCATCGCCGAGAACCTCGACGCCTGCGGCGTGAAGACCGAACTCAGCGCCGACTCCGGCGGCTCCTTCTACGCCGGCACGATCTCCACGCCCGCGAACGCCCGCGAAGGCAAATGGGACATCGCCGCCCCCGGCTGGACACCCGACTGGTACGGCAACAACGGCCGCTCGATCATCCAGCCGCTGTTCGACGGCCGCACCTACGGGCAGAACTCCACCAACTACGGCGGTTACGACAACCCGGAAGTCAACGCCCTCATCGACGCGGCCCTCACCGCATCCGACCCGTCCCGCGCCGCCGGCTACTGGCAGCAGGCCGACCAGAAGATCATGCAGGACGCGGCGATCATTCCGCTGCTCGACCGCGCCCACACGATCTTCCACTCGTCCCGCGTCCGCAACGCCTACTTCCTCCCCACCACCGCCGGCTACGACTACACGCGCGTTTATTTGCAGTGATTCTTAGGGTCGGCGCGGGGCCGGGGTGCGGGCTGGGGTCGCTGACACGGGTTCAAACGCGAAGCCCTCGGGCCCGGGGGCTGGCGTGGGCGGAAGCGGCTCTTCTTGGGCAAGGGAGCACATATGGTGATCTGATGCGTTCTGGCGAGTTGCGGGAGATCCTGCGTGGGCGGGATTTTCGGCGGCTCTATGCGACGCGGCTGGCCTCGCAGTTGACCGACGGTGTCTTTCAGGTGGCCCTGGCCGGTTACGTGTTCTTCTCCCCCGAGCGGCAGACGACGGCGGGCAAGGCCGCGGCGGCGTTCGCGGTGACGTTGCTGCCGTATTCGGTGCTCGGTCCGTTCGCCGGGGTGTTCATCGACCGGTGGCGACGGCGGCAGATCCTGGTGTGGACGCCGGTAGTGCGGGCCGTGCTGGTGCTCCTTGTCGCGGGGCTGGTCGTGGCCGGG
The DNA here is from genome assembly GCF_043198455.1 of Spirillospora sp. NPDC048824. Classification (NCBI taxonomy): domain Bacteria; kingdom Bacillati; phylum Actinomycetota; class Actinomycetes; order Streptosporangiales; family Thermomonosporaceae; genus Spirillospora; species Spirillospora sp. NPDC048824. The sequence continues at coordinate 91,515 of NZ_JBICUS010000010.1, forward strand.
CAGGACGGGGCGGGCTTCTTCCTCGGCGTGCTGGTCGTGCTCGGCGTCAACCGGTTCTTTCTCTCGGCGCTGTCGGCGGCGCTTCCCCTCGTGGTTCGACGCGATCAACTGGTCACCGCCAACGCGTTCTCGGTCACGTCCGGGACCGTCATCGCGTTCGCCGGCGGCGGGATCGGCTATCTGCTGCGGCTGCTGTTCGGCGGCGGGCACGACGGGACGGCGCTGATCCTCCTGGCGGCGGCGGCCCTGTTCCTGCTGGCGGGCTCGATCGCGACCCTGCTGCCGAAGGGGCTGCTGGGGCCGCACCCGTCCGAGGACGCCGTGGCGGGGCTGGTGAAGGCGGAGGCCCCGAGGCTGGTCGAGGCGCTCCGTACCGTCGTGGACGGCCTGGTGGACGGGGCGCGGCACATCGCACAGCGTCCGCATGCGGCGCTGGCGCTCGGCGCCATCTCGTTCCACCGGTTCCTGTACGGCATCGTCCTGATCATGACGCTGCTGCTGTGCCGGAACCACTTCGCGGACGGTCCCGACGAGGGCCTGCGGACGTTCGCGGTGATGCTCGGCGTGTCCGGCGCCGGCTACTTCGCCGCGGCGCTGATCACGCCGGCGGTGGTGCGGCGGATCAGCAAGCAGGCGTGGGTGGCGTGGCTGCTGGCCGGGGCGGCGCTCAGCCTGCTCGTGCTGGGGACGCCGTTCACCGAACGCGCCTGGGCGGCGGCGGCGTTCGCGCTGGGCGTCGTGTCGCAGGGCGTGAAGCTGTGCGTCGACACGACCTTGCAGGAGTCGATCGACGACGCCTACCGGGGCCGGGTGTTCGCCGTCTACGACATGCTGTTCAACGCGTTGTTCGCGGCGGCCGCCGCTGCCGCCGCGACCTGGCTGCCGGTCGACGGACGCGCCGGCCTCACCCTTCTCATGGTCATCGCCGCGTACGCCGGGGGCGCGGTCGCCTACCGGTCGGCCGCCGCCCGCAGGCCCGCCCACGCCCTCCGCTAGAGGGCCGCTAGAGGGATTCGGCGATGGCGTGGAGGGCGGCGGCGATGTGCAGAACCTCATCGTCCGTGCAGACGTAGGGCGGCATCGTGTAGATCAGCTTGCCGAACGGGCGCAGCCAGACGCCGTGCGCCATCGCGATCTCCTGCACGGACGGGACGTCGACCGGCTCCCGCGCCTCGACCACGCCGATCGCGCCGAGGACACGGACGTCGGCGACGCCGGGGAGGTCCGCGGCGTCGTCCAGTTCGCTGGTGAGGATCGCCTCGATGGTGTCCACTTCGTCCCGCCAGTCGCGCGACATCAGGAGGTCGACGGACGCGGCGGCGACGGCGGCCGCGAGGGGATTGGCCATGTAGGTCGGGCCGTGCATGAGGGCGCCCGCTTCGCCCGATGTGATGCCGTGGGCGACGCGGTCGGTGCACATGGTGGCGGCCATGCTCAGGTAGCCGCCGGTCAGGGCCTTGCCGAGGCACATGATGTCCGGGGTGATCTCGGCGTGGTCGCAGCCCCACAGCTCACCCGTCCGGCCGAACCCGGTCGCGATCTCGTCCAGGACGAGGAGGAGGCCGTGCTCGTCGGCGATGTCGCGGAGGGCGCGCAGGTACTCGGGGGCGTAGAAGCGCATGCCGCCCGCCCCCTGGACGACCGGCTCCACGATGATCGCGGCCAGTTCGCCCGCGTGCTCGGCGGCCAGCCGGGACAGCTCGTCCAGGTACGCCCGGTCGGGTTCGGCGGAGTAGCCGAGCGGTGGCGGCGGCGCGAACACGTGCTTCGCGAGGACGTCGGTGAACAGGTGGTGCATGCCGTTCACCGGGTCGCAGACCGCCATGTCCCCGAACGTGTCGCCGTGGTAGCCGCCGCGGACGGTGAGCAGCCGGTGCCGTTCCGGCCGTCCCCGCGACCGCCAGTACTGCAGCGCCATCTTGATCGCGACCTCGACCGCGACGGATCCGGAGTCGGCGAAGAACACCTTCGTCAGCGGCTCCGGGGTGATTTCGACGAGCCGCTCGGCCAGCCGGACGGCGGGCGGGTGGGTGAGCCCGCCGAACATGACGTGCGCCATCTTGCCGAGCTGCCCGGTGACGGCCGCGTTCAGCTTCGGATGGTTGTAGCCGTGCACGGCCGCCCACCACGACGACATCCCGTCGATCAGCTCGGTGCCGTCCGCCAGCGTCAGCCGGACGCCGTCCGCCGACACGACCGGCAGGGCCGGCGCCGACGCGGGAACCGGCGCGTACGGGTGCCAGATGTGCTCCCGGTCGAACTCCAGCATCCGCTCGGTCTCACGCGGGCTCATCCGCCCGAGCTGAAGCGGGATCATTCGGCGCGCCCCTCCTCGGGGAGGATGCCTTCGGCGGCGGCCCAGCGGCGCAGCTCGTCCGCTGCGGCGTCCTTGCCGATGATGCCGCGGTCGAGCCGCACGTCGAGCAGGAACCGGTACGCCCTGCCGACGAGCGGGCCGGGCGTGATGCCGAGAATGTCCTGGATCTCGTTCCCGTCGATCTCGGGGCGCATGGAGGCCAGCTCCTCCTCCTGCGCCAGCCGCTCGATGCGCGCCTCCAGGTCGTCATAGGTGCGGCGCAGCCGGTCGGCCTTGCGCTTGTTGCGCGTGGTGCAGTCGGCCCGGGTCAGCTTGTGCAGGCGGGAGAGCAGCGGGCCGGCGTCGCGGACGTACCGGCGGACGGCCGAGTCGGTCCACTCGCCGGTGCCGTAGCCGTGGAACCGCAGATGCAGCTCGACCAGCCGGGACACGTCGGCGATGACGTCCTTGGGATAGCGCAGCGCGACCAGCCGCTTGCGCGTCATCTTCGCGCCGACGACCTCGTGGTGGTGGAAGGAGACCCGTCCGCCCGGCTCGAACCGGCGCGTGCGCGGCTTGCCGATGTCGTGCAGGAGGGCGGCGAGCCGCAGGACGAGGTCGGGCCCCTCCTCTTCCTGGGCGATGGCCTGCTCCAGGACGATCAGCGAGTGCTCGTAGACGTCCTTGTGCCGGTGGTGCTCGTCGATCTCCAGCCGCAGCTTCGGCAGCTCGGGCAGGACCTGCGCGGCGAGGCCCGTCTCCACGAGCAGCGCGAGCCCCTGCCGCGGGTACCGCCCGCAGATCAGTTTGGACAGCTCGTCCCGTACCCGCTCCGCCGACACGATCTCGATGCGGCCGGACATGTCCGTCATGGCGCGGACGACGTCCGGTGCGACCGTGAAGCCGAGCTGCGAGGCGAACCGGGCGGCGCGCATCATCCGCAGCGGGTCGTCGCCGAACGAGTCCTCGGGCTTGCCGGGCGTCCGCAGCACCTTGTCCCGCAGGTCGGTGAGCCCGCCGAACGGGTCGACGAACTCGTGCCCGGGCAGCCGCGCCGCCATCGCGTTCACCGCGAAGTCGCGCCGCCGCAGGTCCTCCACCAGGGACGTCCCGTACGAGACGTCGGGCTTGCGCGACTTCGGGTCGTAGGACTCGCTGCGGTAAGTGGTGATCTCCAGCTCGACGCCGTCCTTGCGGAGGCCGACCGTGCCGAACTCGATGCCGATCGTCCAGTGCGCGTCCGCCCAGCCGCGGATGATCTCCAGGGTGCGCTGGGGCGGGGCGTCGGTGGTGAGGTCGACGTCCTTGGTCTCACGGCGCAGCAGCGCGTCCCGGACCGGACCTCCGACCAGCGCCAGCTCGTGACCGGCCGCCGCGAACCGGGTTCCGAGATCGTCGGCGACGGGGGCGATCCGGCGCAGCAGTTCGGCGATCGCGGTGCGCCGCGGCTCAGGGGTCACGTTGTGGTTGGGCACGGCCATCGAGCGTATTTCCTTGATAGACGGGCTGACAAAGGACTTTCCGACGATCAGCGGGGCCCTGCACGGGAGGCCTTGCAGGCCGAAGAAGGACGGGGCCCTTCACATGCCGCGATCCCCGGGTTACGTTCTGGACACTCCGATGACGCCAGCGCGACCGCCGGTGAGCCTCCCGCACGACAACGGTAGCGGGATACCGAAGGGCCACGGCCCGCCGCATGTGCGGCAGAGGCGCATCGTGAAGGTCTTACGTGACGTATGGCGGGGGTTAAACCGGACGTCTCGGGTATGTGGGGATATCCCTCGCAGAATGCGATGCAGGGGGACACAGGGACAACAGTCACGGGGGTGAGCGGGGCGACCCCCGCGGGATGGAGACGATCATGAAGGACGCTCTGACCATCCACCGCGCGCTGCTCGAACGGGAGGCCGTGCACGAGATCGTGCGACTGCCCATCGCGCTCACCACCGCGGACGAACTCCCCCGGGCCCTCGGCCTTCCGCCCGGACGGTGCCTGGTGACGCGCGTCTACTCCTGCGACGGCGGCTACCCGGGCCGCCGCTTCCTCACCGGCGTGATCGTCCCGGCGGGTGAACGCCCGTCCATGGAGGCGGTACGGCGCGCCGTCGGGGCCAAGGCCGTCCACCCGGCCCACGCCGACCTCGTCAACGCCGTCACCGAATACGCGGCGGGCCTCGTCTGCCCGTTGCTCCTACCGGACGACATGCCCCTGCTGATCGATCAGCGCGTCATGGACACACTCCCGGCCGACGACGTCGTCTACACGGCGACCGGCGAAGCGTCCACCGCCCTGGGCATCAGAGGCCGGACCCTCTACTCCCTCTCCCACGCCGAACCGGCAGACCTCTCCACCCCGGCCTCCACCCCGGCCGCGACCGCCCACGCCCCCCGGCACCCGGTCCCCTGACCCTGCCACCACCGCGCGAAACCAGGCTCAACCGGTGAGAAATGCCATGAGCACCCCGATGCCATAAACTCGCCGGTGTGGTGCGGGACATCTATGCCCGCCGTCCGGAGGCGGCCAGGTCCGTTGCCGCTGCGGCTCCTGCAGTCGGTGCGGCGCTGGGCGCGCCCTGCGCGGATTCGGCGTGAGAAGAGTCAAACGTGCGGTCGCGCTGGCCGCTCTACTCCCCTGCGTCGCGTTGGCGACACCACCGGCCCTGATGCCGTCGGCCGGCGCGCACGTCGAGAAGCGGGCCCCGGTGGGCCTCGCGGTCACGAAGGTCACCCCGAAGACCGTGCACGCGGGCTCGAAGATCCAGATCTCGGGCGTGGCGAAGAACCGCTCTGACCAGCGGTTGGACGGGCTCACGATGAGGTTGCGCTACAGCGCGCAGCCGGTCGTCAGCCGCAGCCAGCTCGACCAGTACGCGTCCGGCCGGCCGCAGCTGATGCCCAATATCGGCCCGCAGCAGCGGCTCACGGGCATCGCGGCACCCGGCGCGACGCAGAACTGGGGGTTCAAGACCAGCACCAAGGAGCTGCGGCTGCGCGCGCCCGGAGGCACGCCGGGCGTCTACCCGGTGGGTGTCGAGGTTCTGAACTCGGCGCAGCAGGTGGTCGGCGGGCTGACCACGTTCGTGACGTTCATGCCGAAGGACCCGCAATTCAAGCCGGTGGCGATCAGCTGGGTGTGGCCGCTGATGGACCGGATGCACCGGACGAACGACCGGACGTTCTTCGACGACCGGCTCTCCAAGGACATGTCGCCCGACGGGCGGCTCGGCGCGCTCGTCGAGGCGGCCGCCGCGACCGACACGCCGGTCACGTGGGGGATCGACCCGGCTCTTCTGGACGACGCGCAGCGGATGGCGTCCGGCGACTACACCGTGGACCCGTTCGGCGCGAAGAAGGGCACGCGCAAGGAGAAGAGCACGGTCGCGGCGGCGTGGCTGGCGTCGTTGAAGGAGGCCGTCAAGGACGACCCCTACTTCACCGTCCCGTACGCCGACCCGGACGTCGTCGCGCTCGTCCGCCACAAGATGCCGCGCGACATCGGTGTCGCGTTCGACGACCGGAACACCGGTGTCGCGACCAAGGCCCTCGGGCGGGCGGCGAACTCGCATGTCGCGTGGCCGCCGTACGGTGCGGCGGGGCCGGGGACGCTCGAACAGCTCGCCAAGCACGAGCTGAAGGACGGCGGAACGTTCCTGATGAGCAGTTCGCAGTTCCAGAACCCGCCGCAGGGATCGCTGCCGAACGCCACCACGACGATCCCGACGCGGCAGGGCAAGAAGAACGCCCTGCTGTACGACGCCGGGATCAACAAGATCGTCAGCGAGGGTTCGGACTCCGCCGGCGGGGCGCTGCTGACCGAGCAGCGTTTCCTCGCCGAGACGGCGATGATCGCGGCGGAGGCGCCGAACGTGCAGCGCACCCTGGTCGTCGCACCCGACCGGAACTGGGACCCGGCGCCCGGCCTCGCCGAGGACCTGCTCGATTACACCGCTGACGCGGACTGGCTGCGCGAGCTGCCGCTGAGCAAGATCGAGTCCGCCGAACCGCAGCCGAGGGTGTTCAACGGCTACCCCGACGCCTACGAGCGGCACGAGCTCGGTGACGCGCATCTGGAGCAGCTACGGGCCATCACCCGCCGGGCCGCGACGTTCCAGTCCGTGATGACGGGCCAGGTCAACATCTCCTACGAGCGCGCCCTGCTGCGCCTGGAGTCGGTGGCGTGGCGGGCGTCGCCCAGCCAGGCCAAGCGGGCCCGCAACGAACTCGCCGATCAGCTCGAAGCGGACATGAACCAGGTCCGCATCGTCACCACCAAGAACAAACGGGTACTGATGGGGGGCAGCACGGGCAAGCTGCCGGTACTCGTGGAGAACACCCTGAGTAACCAGTCGGTGAAGGTCCGGCTCGTCGCGACGTCCGAGAACACCGCGAAGCTGCAGCTCGGTCAGCTGGACCCGGAGGAGGCGGTCATCGAGCTGCGGCCCGGGGAGCGGGCGCAGCGCTGGATTCCGGCGCAGGCCGCGGGCAACGGCAACTTCCGTGTGCAGCTGGACCTGATGATCCCGGGCTCGGGCGGCAGGACGCTCGGCGACGGCGAGACCATCACCGTCGTCACCACCGGGTACGGGCGCATCGCCTTGCTCATCACGGGCGGCGGACTTGCCGTACTCTTCGTGGGCGTCGGAGTGCGGGCCATCAGAGCAAGGCGCCGCCGGAATTCGGAGGCAGCCGGTGACGGGTCGACCGGAACGGGACCAGCAGGGACCGCAGAACAGGGAAACGGGTTCCCCGGCACGTTCGCAGGGCCCGGGGTTCCCGCCTCCGCCGAATTCCCCGGGACACCCGGGGCAGGGCTATCCGGCACAGGGCCATCCGGCACAGGGCCATCCGGCACAGGGCGGCCCCCAGGGACAGGGATATCCCCAGGGCCCGCCGCCCCAGGGCCCGCCGCCGCAGGGGTATCCGGCGCGGGCGCCGCAGAACCCGGGGACGGGATACCCGACCCCGCCGCCGGCGGGAACTCCGCCGGGCACGGGAAACACGCCGCCGGCAACGGGGAACGTCGCGGCCGAGACGGCGATTGACCTTCCCGTCCCCGGCGGGAAGCCGCCCGCGGGTGAGACGGTCGTCGACACGCTCCCCGGCGAGCAGCCAGGTGAGGCGGGCGGCGGCGGCAGGGAAGCGGGCGGCGGCGTCCTGCGGTCCGGCGCGATCATGGCGGTGGGCACCCTCGCGTCCCGCGTCACCGGGTTCCTGCGGACGGCGGTCATCGTCGCCGCGCTCGGCACCGGATTGCTCGCCAACGCCTACAACACCGCCAACACCGTCCCCAACCAGATCTACGACCTGCTGCTCGGCGGCATCCTCGTCAGCGTCATCGTCCCGCTGCTGGTGCGGGCCAAGCAGCGCGACCGCGCCTACGGCGAGCGGTACGAACAGCGGGTGTTCACCCTCGCGGTGATCGGCCTCGGCGTGCTGACCGTGGTCGCCGTGCTGTGCGCGCCGCTGTTCATCGACGTGCTGGCGGGCAGCTTCACCGGCGACCAGCGGGCCGTCGCGGTCCTGTTCGCGCGGTTCTTCCTGCCTCAGCTGTTCTTCTACGGCGTCGGCGCGTTCGCCGGGGCCATCCTCAACACGCGAGGCAGCTTCGGCGCACCGATGTGGGCGCCGGTGCTGAACAACCTCGTGGTGATCGGCGTCGGCGGCGCGTTCCTGGCGATCACGGCCGGCGCGGTCGACCCGTCCGGCATCTCCGACGGCCAGATGCTGCTGCTGTCCATCGGCACCACCGGCGGGATCGTGCTGCAGACGATCGCGCTGTGGCCGTCCCTGCGCCGGGTCGGGTTCCGGTGGCGGCCCCGCCTGGACTTCCAGCGCGGAGAGCTCGGCGAGGTCGGCCGGATGGCCGGCTGGACGCTGGTGTACGTCATGGCCACGCAGGCCTCGCTCGCCGTGGTGACCGCGCTGTCGAACCGTGCCGGCAACCTCGCCGTGGACGAGGGCATCGGCCAGGGCTACGGCTACACGCCGTACTTCAACGCCTACCAGCTCTTCCAGCTGCCCTACGCGATCGTCGGGGTCTCGGTGATCACCGCGCTGCTGCCGCGGATGAGCCGGTTCGCCGCCGAGGGCAAGACCGCCGACGTGCGCGCCGCGTTCTCCAGCGGACTGCGGCTGTCCTCGGTGATCATCATGCCGGCGGCGGCGCTGATGCTGGTGCTCGGCCCGGAGATCACCACGGTGCTGTTCGCGCACGGCAACACCTCCGCCGAGGACGCCCTGGTCATCGCCCGGGTGATGCAGATGTTCGCGATCGCGCTCGTGCCGTTCTCCACCTACCAGCTGATGCTGCGGGTCTTCTACGCGCACGGCGACACCAAGACGCCCGCGCTGGTCGGCATCGTCGTCGTGACGACCAACATCATCATGGCGTTCACCGCCTACAGCGTCCTCGGCGTCAAGTGGATCGTGGTCGGCATCGCCGGCGGGTTCGCGATCACCAACGTGGTCGGCGCCATCACCTGCTGGCTGGTGCTGCGCCGCAAGCTCGGCGGCATCGACGGACGGCGCATCGTCGGCGGGCACCTGAAGCTGCTCGTCGCCATCTGGCCGCTGGTCGGGTTCGCCTACGCCGCGCAGCGGGTCGCCGACGCCGTCGGCGACACCACCACGATGCTCCCGGCGCTGGTCACACTGGTCGTCGGCTCCGCCGGCGGCGGCCTGCTGTACCTGCTGTTCGCCAGGCTGATGCGGGTGGACGAGGTCCAGACGGCGATCGCCACGTTCGCCCGCAAACTCCCCGGCCGCTGACCCGCGACCGGAAAGCCGCGCAAAGTAAAAAGGACGCGCGGCGATAAGGCGGGCCACTTGTGCGAGTAGCCACTACCATGTGGGGGACCACGGCTTGCGGGGCGACACCCTGGGGAACGCAAAGAGGAGGGTCGGAGGCGTAAGCTGCCACGCCACTAACATGGGATCTGACCACCTTTCCAGGACGCTGCCGTGAGCACGTCCGTCATTGAGCCCGGCACACGTCTCGCCGGCCGCTACCGGCTCGAAGAGCGCATCACCGACTCGGGCGGCTCCTGCCTCTGGAAGGCCATCGACGAGATCCTCGCGCGGGCCGTCGCCGTCCGCACCTTCGATCCGGAGTTCCCGCGGATCCACGAGGTCGTCACGGCCGCCCGCGCCGCCAGCCGGCTGACCGACCCGCGGCTCACCCAGGTGTTCGACGCCGACGACAGCGGCGAGAGCGCCTACGTCGTCAGCGAATGGGTCGTCGGCGAGAACCTGGAGGGCATGCTCACCAAGGCGCCGCTGGAGCCGGGCCGCGCCGCGACCCTGCTGTACGAGGCGTCCGAGGCCATCGCCGCCGCGCACTCCGCCGGGCTGTCGCACCTGTGCCTCACGCCCCGCGACCTCGTCTGGACGACCGGCGGCACCGTCAAGCTGCTCGGCGTCGCGACCGACGCCGTCCTCGGCGACCGGCACACCGACGACCCGGCGGCCGAGGACGTCCGCGGCCTCGGCCGGATGCTGTACGCGGCGCTGACCGCGCACTGGCCCGGCGACGAGGACGGATCCGGCCTGCCCGCCGCACCCGCCGTCGACGGGGTCCCGTACGCGCCCAGGCAGGTCCAGGCCGGGATCTCCCACGCGGTCGACGCGATCGTCTGCCGCTGCCTCGGCATCGGCACGCCGGCTCAGCACGCCGAGCCGCTCGCGTCCCCCGCCGACCTCGCCAGGGCGCTGCGCGGCGTCCCGCGGACCCCGCTGCCGCTGTTCGCCGGCCTCGGCCACAGCCAGCCGTCGTCCCCGCGGTCCGCTGGCCCACGTCGTCCCGCCACGGCGTCGACATCGGCGTCGACGCAACCCCATCGGCCGCCCGCGCACCCCCCGGCGCCCTCACACGTCCCGCCGCCGCGGACGCGGAACCAGCACGGCGACTACCCGCCTCCGCCGGTGTCGTCGTCCACCCGCACCACCCCGGCGCGTGGCCGCGGCGCGCACGGCGCCGACCACCGCCACGGCAACCGCGCCCTCATCGGCGTCGCCGCGGCCGCGCTCACCGTCATCGTCGGCATCGGCGTGTGGGCGGTGTCCGGCATCGCGGGCGACGGCGAGTCACCGGACGGCGGCGTCACCGACAAGGGCCAGCAGAGCACGCAGGCGGAGCCGTCCACGGTGAAACTGGACGTGCAGAGCGTCGCCGCCGCCCAGGACTCGAGCCCAGGCCATCAGGACACCTCGATCGGCCAGGGCGTCAACACGCTCATCGACGGGCGGCCGGACGGCAAGTGGGAGACCCAGAGTTACGCCGACCCCGACTTCGGCCGGTACTCCAAGGGCCTCGGCGTCCTGCTCGACCTGGGCAAGCCCGTCAAGGTCGCCAAGGTCACGATCCACTCACCGTCCAGCGGTGGAGTTCTGCAGGTCAAGGTCGGTGAATCGAGGTCACCGGGGAGCCTGAAGTCCGTCGGTCAGCAGCCCGCCAACGGCGGCGAGCTGACCATCACCGTGAAACCCCAGGCCACCGGCCAGTACGTGCTCGTATGGTTCACCCAGCTTCCCTCCTCGCCCCACAAGGGCAAGTTGGGCGAGATCACCGTTCACGGTTCCGCGGGCTGAACTCGCTCCTCACGGGGGCCATGAGCTGTGACGTGGAGTGGTGCATGTCTGTATCGTGCCTGTGAGCACGAATGTCCCCTCGCCCCCAGGAATCTGTGGTGCCTTCCCCAGCAGCCGGTCGCGGACGCCCGGCACCGACCGGGCGTCCCGAACGAGAAAGCGGTCGCTCATGACGTCGGTGAGCATGCGTCGCGTTGACGAGGTGCCCGACAAGGAGCTCCTCGTCCGCCATGCCCAGGGGGACCCGCACGCCTTCGCCGAACTCGTGCACCGCCACCGCGACCGCATGTGGGCCGTCGCGCTGCGGACCATCGGCGACCCCGAGGAGGCGGCGGACGCGCTGCAGGACGCCTGCCTTTCGGCGTTCCGCGCCGCCGCACGGTTCCGCGGGGACGCGGCCGTCACCACCTGGCTGCACCGGATCGTCGTGAACGCCTGCCTGGACCGCATCAGGCGCAAGTCCGTCCGGCCGGCGACGCCGATGGGCGACGACGCCACGTTCGACGCCGTCGCGCCGAAGATGCCCGACCCGACCGACGCGCACGGCGTGTCCCTCGACGTCCACACCGCGCTGAGGGAGCTTCCGTTCGAGCAGCGCGCGGCCCTCATCCTCGTCGACATGATGGGCTACTCCGTCGAGGACGCCGCGCAGGTCATGGAGGTCCCGCCCGGAACGATCAAGAGCCGGTGCGCGCGGGGACGTGCCCGGCTCGCGCCCCTTCTCGTCCATCACCGGAACCGACGGGAACGCAAAAACGTCGGAGGTGTGGAAGGAGGTGGCATGCCCAAGTGAACCCCGCACATCTTGACTACGACGTCCTGGCCGACCTGGCCGAGGGACTGCTCGAAGACGACGAAGCCGCCTCCGTCAACGCGCACCTCGACACCTGCGCCGACTGCCGTGACCTGTCCGCCGACCTTGCGGACGTGTCCCGGATCCTGGCGGAGGCACCCGCGCCGTCCATCCCCGCCGAACTGGCCGAACGCATCGACACCGCGATCGCCGCGGAGTCGCTGAACGAAGCCACCGTGGTGAGCATGGAGCAGCGGCGCGGAAGGCGGCATTGGCGGATACTGTCGGCCGCCGCCGCGGCCGTGATCGTGGCCGGCGGCGGCGCGGTGGTCGGCTCGGTCGCCTTGGGCGGGGCGGACGGCGGCGATGGCGCGGCCTCGGCCCCGGCACAGGACAATCCCAAGCCAACCGGTTTGGAAGGTATGGACCCGAAGTTCGCGCCGTCGGCCGCGCCGGAGTTCAAGGTCTACCGCAGCCGCACCGACTACCGGGCCGGGACGCTCGGCACCCAGGTCGAGAAGCTGCTGGACGGCCGGCGGGAGCAGGGCGCGGGCGAGTCGCCCGGGCCCAGGCTCAGGGGATGCGTCTACGGCGTCACCAAGGGGCAGGCACCCGCGCTGGTCGACCAGGCCGACTATGAAGGCAACCCGGCCATCGTCATCGCGACACGCGGCGCCGACTCCGGCAAGTGGAACGTGTGGGTCGTCGGGCCGGACTGCTCGGCCGGTGACCAGCACGTACTGAAGACGCTAGAGAACGCCTGACCACATATTTCGGAGGCCATGGGCGGGAGTGTCCGCCCATGGCCTCCGGTCGTCCATCAGAGGGAGCCCAGGAACTCCAGGGCGATCGTCCAGGCACGCTCGGCGGCCTCGGCGTCGTGGTCGGACAGGTCCGGGTCGGTGAACAGGTGCCCGGCGCCCCGGTACCGGAAGATCTCCACGTCCGCGCCCGCCCTGCGCATCCGCAGATACCAGGCGTTCAGCCAGTCGACGGGTTCGTAGGTGTCGGGGTCGGCAACGTGCAACTGCACCGGGATGTCGGTGGACACGCCGTCCGCCATGTCGGACGTCCCGTGCATCAGCAGCAGCCCGCCCGCCTTGGGGTCGGCGAACGCGAGGTTCTGGGCGAGGGAGCCGCCGAGCGAGAACCCCGCGTAGACGAGACCGCCGCCACCCACCAGCGGAGCGGCCGCCGCCACCGCGCGCCGCAGCAGCTCGTCCCGGCCGATCTCCTCCTTGATCTCGATGCCCGCCTCGGGCGTGTCGACGACCCGCCCGTCGTACAGGTCGGGGACGTGCACCTCGTGCCCCGCCGCCCGGAGCCGGTCCGCCGCCTGGCGCACCGCCGGACGCAGCCCGTACATCGAGTGAAGAAGCAGAACGCGCGCCATGTCACACACCCTAAGCCCGGCCGGTGACAGCATGCCGGGAATCAGCGGGGCTTAGGATCGGTTGACGCGACTGGCAGGCCGGGTCGTGCGGCCCAGACGGCCAACAAGGAGAGGCGCAGAACAGTGAGCGACGTCCGCAACGTCATCATCATCGGCTCGGGCCCCGCGGGCTATACGGCCGCCGTCTACGCGGCCCGCGGCGACCTGAAGCCGCTGGTGTTCGAGGGTTCGGTGACGGCCGGTGGTGCGCTGATGAACACCACCGACGTGGAGAACTACCCCGGTTTCCCCGACGGGATCATGGGGCCGGACCTGATGGACAACCTGCGCAAGCAGGCCGAGCGTTTCGGTGCCGAACTCATCACCGACGACGTCACCGGGGTCGACCTCACCGCCGACCCGAAGGTCGTCACGGTCGGCGACGAGACCTACCTCGCCAGGACCGTGATCGTCGCGACCGGCTCCGGTTACCGGGAGCTGGGACTGCCGGACGAGAAGCGCCTGTCGGGACGCGGCGTCTCCTGGTGCGCGACCTGTGACGGCTTCTTCTTCCGCGAGCAGGACATCGCCGTCGTCGGCGGCGGCGACACCGCGATGGAAGAGGCGATCTTCCTCACCAAGTTCGCCCGCTCCGTCACCGTGATCCACCGCCGCGACCGGCTGCGCGCGTCCAAGATCATGCAGGACCGCGCGTTCGCCAACGAGAAGATCAAGTTCCGCTGGGACGCCGAGGTCACCGCGATCGCCGGCGACGACCGCGTCACCGGCGTGACCGTCCGCGACACCAAGACCGGCGAGACGTCCTCGATGGAGGTCACCGGACTGTTCATCGCGATCGGCCACGACCCGCGCAGCGAACTGTTCGCCGGCCAGCTGGAGACCGACACCGACGGGTACCTGCTCGTCGACGCCCCGACCACGAAGACGAAGGTCCCCGGCGTGTTCGCCTGCGGGGACGTGGTCGACCACATCTACCGTCAGGCCATCACCGCCGCCGGCACCGGCTGCGCGGCCGCCATCGACGCCGAGCGGTGGCTCCAGGACCAGGACGCCGCGGAGACCGTCCCGCAGGCCTGACCCGGCCGGGGACACGAACGCCAGGCACGCGGTGGACGCTCGCCCGCTCCGCCGCGAGAACAGAGGGAGAACCATGAAAGCCGTGACCGACGCCGACTTCACGTCCGAGGTCCTGGACAGCGACAAGCCCGTCCTCGTCGATTTCTGGGCCGAGTGGTGCGGCCCGTGCCGGATGGTGGCGCCGATCCTGGAGGAGATCTCCAAGGAGCACGGCGACAAGATCGACATCGTCAAGCTCAACATCGACGAGAACCCGCAGGTGCCGCAGAAGTACGGCATCATGCAGATCCCGACGATGAACGTCTACAAGGGCGGCGAGGTCGTCAAGCAGATCATGGGCGCCAAGCCGAAGGCCGCCCTCCTGAAGGACCTCGCCGACTTCATCTGAGTCCCCGTGGCTGACAGAGGCCCGGCGGGCGGGAGCGACACTCCCGCCCGCCGGGCCTCGCCGTAAACCCCCCGCCGAAGGAAGGCGCTCCAGCGCCTGACGCCAAGGGCACTGAAATGAACTCAGACGGGTCGTAGAGCACCCTCGGGGGTCATGGAGCCCAGAAGGCGTTCCAGGGCCACCTCGACGTCCTCACGCCACGACAGGGCCGACTTCAGCTCCAGCCGCAGCCGCGGATACCGGTGATGCGGGCGGACGGTCTTGAACCCGACCGACAGCAGATAGTCGGCGGGCACCATGCAGCCGCCGTCCTCGCCTTTCAGATCGCCGAACGCCTCGATCGCCTTCACCGCGCGCCGGGTGAGGTCCTTCGCGACGCCCTGCACGAGCATCCGGCCGAGGCCGCCGCCCGAGAACTCCGGCAGGATGTGCGCGGTCATCAGCAGCACCGCGTCCGCGCTGACCGGGCTCGTCGGGAACGCCACCGAGCGGGGCACGTACAGCGGCGGCGCGTACATCACGAAGCCCGCCGGGACGTTGTCGACGTACACGATCTTGCCGCAGCTGCCCCATTCGAGGAGCGTCGAGGAGATCCACGCCTCCTTCTCCAGACCGGAGTCACCGGTTTCCAAGGCCCGGTCCCGGGTCACCGGGTCCAGTTCCCAGAACACGCAGCCGCGGCAGCGGTGCGGCAGATCACCCAGATTGTCCAGCGTGATATTGACGAGACGACGCGACACCGGGTCGGCACCCCCTGTTGCGATCCTCGACCGCCCGGCCTGAAGCCTGTGGCCGGGCCGTCGGCTTCTCGGGCGGAACGCCGTTCGCGGAAGTTCCCGGCAACATTCCGGGATCCTCGGGCATCGTATCGGACGGGGGAGTATCCACCCGGGCGGCACGCCCGGTGCGGATCTTACGGCGGGTCCGCCCGCCGGCCGAGGCGACGTTCGTCCAGCACTGCGTCCCGGACGGCATTGGACGGCACGCCGGGGTTCCGCCCGGATCGCCCCGGCCGATGCCGTAGTTTGCAGGCAAGCCAGTCCACCTCGGAGGTGCCTCGTGGAACAGCACTCGCGTTCAGACGCCTACACCGATCGCTACGCCGCCCGTGCCGCCGGCATGGTGCCCTCGGAGATCCGGGCTCTGTTCGCGATGGCCGCCCGCCCCGAGGTCGTCTCGCTCGCGGGTGGAATGCCGTACGTCTCGGCGCTCCCCCTCGACGCCGTCGGCCGGATGATCGGCGACCTCGTCGGCGGCAAGGGCGCGGAGGCTCTGCAGTACGGGTCCGCGCAGGGCGACGGGCTGCTCCGCGAGCACATCTGCGACGTGATGTCCCTCGAAGGCATCCAGGCATCCGCGGACGACGTCGTCGTCACGGTCGGCGCCCAGCAGGCGCTCGACCTCATCACCAAGATCTTCGTCGACCCGGGCGACGTCATCCTCGCCGAGGCCCCCTCCTACGTCGGTGCGCTCGGCACGTTCGCGTCCTACCAGGCCGACGTCGTCCACGTCCCCCTCGACGAAGCGGGCCTCATCCCCAGCGCGCTCCGCGAGACCCTGGCACGGCTGCGCCGCGAAGGACGCTGCGTCAAGTTCCTCTACACCGTGCCGACGTTCCAGAACCCGGCCGGCGTCACCCTCACCACCGCCCGCCGCGCCCAGATCCTCGAGATCTGCGCCGAGCACGACGTGCTGATCATCGAGGACAACCCGTACGGACTCCTCGGCTTCGAGGGCGAACCGATGCGGGCACTTCGAGCGGACGACGCCGAGCGTGTCATCTACCTCGGTTCGTTCTCCAAGACGATCGCCTCCGGCCTTCGCGTCGGATGGGTGCTGGCGCCGCACGCCGTGCGGGCGAAGCTCGTCCTGGCCGCCGAATCCGCGATCCTGTGCCCGTCGAACTTCTCGCAGTTCGCCGTCCGTGAGTATCTCGCCACGCAGCCATGGCGGGAACAGATCAAGGACTTCCGCGAGCTTTACCGGGCCCGCCGCGACGCGATGCTCGATTCCCTCGAACAGGTCATGCCGGACGGCTGCACCTGGACGCGTCCCGCCGGAGGGTTCTTCGTCTGGTTGACGCTCCCCGAGGGGCGCGACGCCAAGGCGATGGCGCCGCGCGCGATCGCCGAGCGTGTCGCCTACGTTCCGGGCACCGGCTTCTACGCCGACGGAACCGGCCACCGGCACATGCGGCTGTCCTACTGCTTCCCCGAACCCCACCGGATCCGCGAAGGCGTCCGCCGGCTCGGGGCGGTGATGGAACACGAGATCCGGCTCAGGGACACTTTCGGTGGGACCGTCGCGGGCGGCTCCACCGGCGTCCAGGCTCCGGGTCCGGACGTCGTCTGAATGTTTCACGTGAAACGCGCCGGCCTCCCGGACCGCTGAGTCTTCGCGCCCAGGGAAGCCGGCGCGTTCTTTCATCACCACATCACCTAGAGGGGCACCAGCAGTGGAACTCGGGCACGTCGTCGTCCTGGCCGGGGGACTGTCCTACGAGCGGGAGGTCTCCCTCCGCTCCGGCCGCCGAGTCACGGACGCCCTGCGCTCCCTCGACATTCCCGTCGAACTCCGCGACGCGGACGCCACCCTCCTGGACTCCCTCACGGACGATCCCCCGGACGCGGTGTTCCCCGTCCTGCACGGTGCCGCGGGTGAGGACGGCTCCATCCGGGATGTCCTCGAACTCCTCGGCATCCGCTACGTCGGTGCCCGCCCGGACGCCTGCCGCGTCGCATGGGACAAGCCGACCGCCAAATCCGTCGTCCGCCGCGCCGGCCTCCAGACCCCCGCCTCGGTCGCGCTCCCCAAGGAGGTCTTCCACGACCTCGGCGCCGCCTCCGTTCTGAGCCAGATCATCCGGAGCCTCGGACTCCCCCTCTTCGTCAAGCCCACCCGGGGCGGCTCAGCGCTCGGCGCCTCGGTCGTCCACGACGCCGCCGACCTGTCCGCCGCCATGGTCGGCTGCTTCGCCTACGGCGATGCCGCTCTGGTCGAACGCTTCGTCTCCGGCACCGAGGTCGCCGTCAGCGTCATCGAACGCGACGGCACCCCCATGGCCCTGCCCGCCGTCGAGATCGTCGCCCCCGGCGGCCTCTACGACTACACCGCCCGCTACGACGCCGGCGACACCGAGTTCGTCACCCCGGCCCGCCTCACCCCCGACGCCACCGCCCGCGCCACCGCTGCCGCCGTCACGGCCCACCGCGCGCTGGGTCTCCGGGACGTGTCCCGCACCGATCTCATCGTCACCCCCGACGACGAGGTCCACTTCCTCGAAGTGAACGTCGCCCCGGGCATGACCGAGACAAGCCTCTTCCCCCGAGCCGTCAGCGGCGCCGGTCTCGACCTCGGCGAGGTCTGCCGAGACCTCCTCCTCTCCTACTTCCCCTAGCGTCAGAACCACCCTCACCTCGGGCCGGCGGGGTGCATCAAGCCGCCCGATACGCGTGGCCTGGGTTTCACGTGAAACCCAGGGTTGGCCTTCAGAGGTCAAGGCATCCTCAACCTCGGTGCTTTGAGTCGCTCGATACGTGTCGTTGTGGTTTCACGTGAAACCGAGGGTTGGTCTTGCCTCCGAAACGACCGAGGCTTGACCGGGGTCGACGGAAGACGGTCCCTGGGCCGGTGCGTCCGCCCCGCACCGACGGCGAGTGGATCCGGCGCGCGGCCGCTCCGTTCGGCGATGATCGACACCGGCGGGCCGAGGAGGTCCATCGACCGGCTCAATTGGCGCGAGGGCCGCAGCACCGTCGGGCGTCATGCACGGTGGCGGCTCAGCGTGAGGTGTTTCACGTGAAACGAAGGGACGCTCAAGCCGTCGGCGAGGTGCGCTTGTCCGCGCCGCATTGAGGGTTGTGATCCACCCGGGCGCCGAGCCTGCACGGGGCCGGTGCTGTCACACGAAGCTGCGCCGCACACGGGGACGAAACTTCCTTCGCGAAGGGACTCATGCCCGAGGACGGCGGCGCCGCGGGAGGCGCCGTCTCTACCGTCCGCGTTCGTGGCATCGCACGGCTCCGCCCGCCAGGAGCGTTTCCCGGCAGGCAGTCTTCGCTCCACAAACGGCCTAACCCCGGCTGGGCCCCCTCGGACAGTTCTCCACGCCAGTGGGGGTCAGTGGTCCATGCCGGCCAAGCCCCAGGCCGCTGTTTCACGTGAAACACCGTCCCCGACCAAAGGGCGGAGCACGGATGAGGTCTCGAACGAGCGGCTCGGATGCGTCGGCTCCGGTGACGTCGATTCACCGTCGGTGCGCCTCGGCCTAATCCCGCACCGCTTGTCGCCGCACGCCGGAAACGACGCGGACCACCGGCGAAGGAAGCGCACCGGGTGAGGTCTCGAACGGGTGGCTTCGTGCGTCGGCTCAGGTGATGTTGCTCCGGCGGGCGGTGGTGGTCTGCCGGTCCGGCGGTGGCCGTGTGAGCGTGGCACCATGTCCGCGCGTTGGGGACGGCCCGGTCGGCCAGGTCGGGTGGATGTCGTTGACAGCAGAGCGCCCCGGGAGCTCGGGGCTTCCGGGGCGCTGGCGTGTTCGTGGTGGTGATCAGGGTTCGTTGACGCCGTCCTCGTCCGGGGCCATGGACTTGATGATGCGGTCGAGGTCTTCCAGCGTGGCGAACTCGACCACGATCTTGCCCTTGTTGCGGCCCATGTCGACGCGGACCCTGGTCTCGTAGCGGTCGGAGAGGCGGTCGGCCAGTTCCTTGAGGCCGGGGGCGACCGGCTTCTTGCGGCGGCCCTGGCGCGGCGCCTCCGGCTCGTCGACCTCGCGGATCGCGATGAGCTCTTCGAGCGCGCGGACGGAGAGGCCCTCCTGAACGATGCGCTGCGCCAGGTGCTCCTGGGCTTCGATGCTGTCGAGGGACAGGAGCGCGCGTGCGTGGCCGGCGGACAGGACTCCCGCGGCGACGCGGCGCTGGACGGCGGGCGGCAGGTTCAGCAGGCGGAGCGTGTTCGTGATGTGCGGACGCGACCGGCCGATGCGTCCGGCGAGCTGCTCGTGGGTGGCACCGAAGTCCTGGAGCAGCTGCTGGTACGCGGCCGCCTCCTCCAGCGGGTTGAGCTGCTGCCGGTGGAGGTTCTCCATGAGGGCGTCACGGAGAAGGTCGTTGTCGCCGGTGTCGCGGACGATCGCCGGGATGACGTCGAGGCCCGCCATCTGGGACGCGCGCCAGCGGCGCTCGCCCATGATGAGTTCGTAGTCGTGCTCGTCCGCCGGGGACCTCCGGACGACGATCGGCTGCAGGAGCCCGACGATGCCGATCGACTCCGCGAGCTCCGCCAGGGCCTGCTCGTCGAAGTGCTCGCGCGGCTGGCGCGGGTTCACGGTGATCGAGGCGAGGGGGAGTTCGGCGAAGTGGGCGCCGGCGACCGGTTCGAGCGCCGGGCCGGACGAGGCGGCGCCGTTCGGCGGAGGCTGGACGGGGCCGCCCGGGTAGCCCGGTTCGCCGGCTTCGCCGGACGCCGCCGGGGGCGGGGCGGTGGGGATGAGGGCGCCGAGCCCCTTGCCCAGGCCGCGTCGCTGCTGGCTCACTGGGAAGCTCCTCCGTGGGCCATCTCCGAGGCGGCCTCACTGTAGGCGAGGGCGCCGCTGGAACCGGGGTCGTAGGTCAGGACGGACTGCCCGTAGCTCGGGGCTTCGGAGACCCGGACGCTACGGGGGATGACGGTGTTGAGGACGACGTTGCCGAAGTGGTTGCGGACGTCCTCGGCCACCTGCGCGGCGAGGCGCGTCCGCGCGTCGTACATGGTGAGCAGGATCGTGGACACCTTCAGTTGCTGGTTGAGGTGTGCCTTGACGAGGTCGACGGTCCGGATGAGCTGCCCGAGGCCCTCCAGCGCGTAGTACTCGCACTGGATCGGGATGAGCAGTTCGTCGCCGCCGACGAGGGCGTTGACCGTGAGCAGGCCGAGCGACGGCGGGCAGTCGATCAGGACATAGTCGAATTTGTCGGTGTCGAAGGCGTCGAGCGCACGCCGCAACCGCGACTCGCGGGCAACCTTGGAGACGAGTTCGATCTCGGCACCGGCGAGGTTGAGGGTCGCGGGCGCGCAGTAGAGGTTGGGGATCTCCGCCGCCGGGACGACGATGTCGGCGAGCGCCATGTCCTCGATCAGCACGTCGTAGATCGACGGCACTTCCGCATGATGTTCGACCCCGAGGGCCGTGGACGCGTTGCCCTGGGGGTCGAGGTCCACGACGAGCACCTGGGCCCCGTGCATGGCGAGGGATGCGGCGAGGTTCACCGAACTGGTGGTCTTGCCCACGCCGCCCTTCTGGTTGGCGATGGTGATGATGCGGCATCTGTCCGGCCGCGGCCACTCCCGGTCCTTGCGGCCCGGTACCGCTTTGACCGCGGTGGCCGATGTTTCATGTGAAACCTTGGCGTCCTTGAGCGCCTCGCGCACGAGTTCTGACTCCCCCTGAGATGGTCCCTTGCGCGGCCCCGGCGGCTGAGCGCCGGTTTGCGTCGGTACATAGCCGACGTTCTCCGCGGTACCGGACGTCGTCGTACCCCACATTGCGTGTCCGGAGGGCGCGGTTCCCGGCGCGGCGCCCGAGGCCGCATCCCCCGGCATGACGGCGGGGGACACCGCGGTGGCGTCGTCCTCGCCGGTTCCGCCCAGGCCGGACGGCTGATCGTCGGGGGATTCGCCGGCGCGGTCAGGCCGGCCCAGTCCTGGTCCCGTGCTCATGAAGACCTCTTCCTCGACCCTTTGGCGCGCCGGGGTGCGCGCTGTCGTCCCCCGACAACCGCGCCCCGGCCGGCGACCACACGGACGAGTGTTGTCGGCGGATCGACCTTACCTTGCCCGACCTGAAGCAGTTCCGCGGTGCGCGCCCCGAACCGGTCCAGGACGGGTTTCGCCTCGTCCAGTTCGGTGGCGGCCCGCTCACCCTTGAGGGCGAGCAGCTCGCCGCCCGGACGCAGCAGCGGAAGCGCCCATGTGACGAGGCGTTCGAGCGGTGCGACGGCCCGCGCGGTGGCCACGTCCACGGAGAACTCGCCGGCCACGTCCTCGGCGCGGGCACGGCGGACCTCGACGTTCGGCAGGCCGAGCATGCCGACGCACTCGTTGAGGAAGGTCGTGCGCCGCAGCAGCGGTTCCAGGAGGGTCACGCGGAGGTCGGGCCGGACGATCGCGAGGACGATGCCCGGCAGGCCCGCCCCCGAGCCGACGTCGACGACCTGTGCGTCCGCCGGTACCGCCGCCGACACGACCGCGCAGTTGATCAGATGGCGTTCCCATAGGCGGTCGACCTCGCGCGGCCCGATGAGTCCGCGCTCGACCCCGGCTTCCGCGAGGAACGCCGCATAGCGCTCCGCGACCGGCAGCGCATCACCGAATACCTCACGTGCAATCCCCACCAGACGAATCGTTCCACAAAAACCGGCGGCGGCGTGCACGCAGGGCGTCCGCGCCGCGTCAGGGCACCGTGTCGGCCGACCCTTGCGATATGGCGATAACCACATGCCCCCTTCGCATACTCGGGGCACGTCGGGTAGAGGCGCAGTGTCGCCCAACCCCCCGGAAGGAGCTCCGACAGATGGGAATCGGAGTCAGTCTCGCATTCATCACCATCGGCGCGATTCTCGCGTTCGCCCTCCAGGTCGAGCTCAGCGGCATCAACATCCAGCTGGTCGGCTGGATCCTGATCCTGGTGGGCCTGATCAGCATGGGTTTCACCCTCAAGTACACGCGGCCGCGTCGTCGCGCCGGACGCATCGTCGGCGCGGATCCCGCCTACGGGGACGAGCCTGGGACCGTGGTCCGCGAGGAGCACATCATCGAGGACCCGGCGCCCGTCGGCCGTCCCGGCGAACGAGTCGAACGCGTGATCGAACACCCGGCGGACGAAGGTGTGACGCACGGCCAGATCGCCCAGGACCCGGCGTTCGCGCAGGACCCGGCGCACGCCCAGAACCCCGCAGAACAGCAGAACCCGGCCGTCGTCGACGCGGAGGGGCGGGTCGTCCGCCAGCGCCGCCGGTGGAGGCGGACCGCCAGGGGCTGACCCCGGCCGCCGAAACCGCTCGGTGTGTGCATGGGCGGCGGCGCACACCGAGCCTCCGAGGGCCCCGCGCCGGGCAGGGCGCGGGGTCCTCCCCGCTCCCAGGTCCTCAAAATCCATGATCCCCGCAACTCCCTGAAGATCAGGGTGTTGCGGGGATCACTAGAACCCGCCCGGTGGGCACCGGGGCCGTTCGACGGCCGGGCGGGACGTCGGGCGAAGATCGTCAGGGCGGACGACCCAGGTCGTCAGGCGGGGTAGACGACCACGTAGCGGTCGGGTTCCTCGCCTTCGGACTCGCTGCGCAGGCCCGCCGCGGCGATGGCATCGTGGACGATCTTGCGTTCGAACGGGGTCATCGGGGCGAGCGGCTTCGGCTCGCCGGCCTGCTTGACCTCGTCGGCGACGTCGGTGCCGAGTTTGGTCAGCTCGGCGCGGCGACGCTCGCGGTAGCCGCCGATGTCGAGCATGAGGCGGGTACGGTTGCCCGTCTGCCGGTGGACGGCCAGACGGGTCAGCTCCTGCAGCGCCTCCAGGACCTCGCCGCGCTTGCCGACCAGTTCGTCCAAGTCTGCGCCGACGACGGCGACCATCGCGCGTTCACCCTCGACGTCCATGTCGATGTCGCCGTCATAGTCACCGATGTCCAGCAGGCCCTCGATGTAGTCGGCGGCGATCTCGCCTTCCTGCTCGAGCGCCTGGACGTCGACCTCGGTCGTGTCGGTCTGGCTCAACGGGGTCTCCTTCTCCGGCACGGGCTCGGGGTTCAAACTAGCGCTTCTGGGTGCCGCTGCGCTTGCTGCGCGGCTTGCGGGTCGGCTGGTTGCGGACGACCTTCGGCTTCTCGTCGTCCTCGGGGACGGTGTCCGCCTCCTCCTTCTTCAGTCTGGCCTTGCCGCCGGACGGTGTCCGGCCGTTCTTCGAGCCGGCGCCCTTGGTGCCCGTCTTGGCCCCCGTCTTCGCGCCGGCCTTGGTACCGGCCTTCGTGCCCGCCTTCGCGCCGGACTTCGTTCCCGCCTTCGCGCCGGACTTCGTTCCCGCCTTGGTGTCCGCCGGGACGTCGTCCGTGCTGGGCGGCGGGTACTTCTTGTAGATGTAGTGCTGCTGCGCCAGCGTCCAACTGTTGGACGTGACCCAGTACATGAGGACGCCCAGGGGGAAGCCGAGTCCGAAGAGGCCGAACAGCGGCGCCATGAAGACCATCATCTTCTGCGCCTGCATCATCGGGTTGGCGTCGTCGGTCACGGGCTGGCGCCTCATGCTCGCCCGGACGGTGAAGAACGTCGTGACCGAGCTGATCACCACGGCGACGCCCGTGATGAGGATCGCGGTCCAGCTCTTGGGGTCCGAACCCCAGGCGTTGAGGAAGGTGTCCGGGATGTGGGCACCGAAGATGCTGGCGTTCTGGGCGCTCGCGACCAGCTCGGCCGATACCGCGAAGACGCTCTCGCCGGGGTCGGCGTCCGAGATCTTCTTCAGGGTCTGGAACAGCCCGATGAAGATCGGCATCTGGACCAGGAGGGGCAGGCAGCCCGCCAGCGGGTTGGCGCCGTTCTCCTGGTAGAGCTTCATGACCTCCTGGTTCATGCGCTGCTTGTCGTTCTTGTACTTCTTGCGCAGCGCCTGGACCTTGGGGTTCAGCTCCTGCATCTTCCGCGAAGCGTGAATCTGCTTCACGAAGAGGGGGACGAGGATGAGCCGCAGCAGGACCGTCAGCAGGATGATCGAGCCACCCCAGGCCCATCCACTGTCCTTGGGGACGACGGTGCTCAGCCCCGTGTGAATCCACACGATGAGCTGAGAGACGATCTCGTACAACCAATCAAGCACCGGGCAGCTCCTTGGGCTCTGCTAGGGCGGGGCCGCTCTCCTCGCGGCCGGAGTTCGAAGAAGCCGCCGCGGATCGCTCCTCGGCGGCGGGCCCCCCAGATCCCCCGGAGATGCGTCCTCCGGACGTCTTCTTCGGCGGCACCGGGTCGTAGCCCCCGGCGTTGAAGGGATGGCACCGCGCGATCCGGCGGGCCGTCAGCCACGTGCCGCGCAGCGCCCCGTGCACCTGGAGCGACTCCAGGCCGTACGCGCTGCAGCTGGGCTGGAATCGGCACTGCTGCCCGAGCAGGGGACTCAAGAAGCGGCGGTAGGCGCGAACGAAAAGGATCAGCAGGGTCGCGACGGGGCCCGGGGACCCCGGGTGTTGCGAGGGGAGCACCGTCCCCTGCCGACTCCTCATCTTCGCCCCTTGGACGCGGGCCGCATCAGCCGGTCGAGCGCCGACTCCAGATCCGCGGCCAGTTCGTCAGGACGCGCCGTCCCCGCCCGGGGGTTGGCGCGCACTACGAGCAGGCTACCCGCTGCGAGCCGGTCGAGGTGCGGGCGCATCAGATGGCGGAGCCGGCGCCGCACGGAGTTGCGGACGACGGCGTTCCCCACGGTGCGCGCCACGATGAACCCGACCAGCGGTGGGGTGGGCGCATCGGGGACCTCTTCCGGGTGAAGCAGGTGAACCACGACAGTTGGCCGTCCGGCGCGGCGTCCGCGCCGGACGGCCAACGTGAAGTCGTCCCGCCGCCGCATCCGGTTTCCGGACGGCAGCACAGTGAGCGGTGGGTCAGACCGCGATGCGGGAGCGGCCCTTGGCCCGCCGGTTGGTCAGGACCGCGCGGCCGGCGCGAGTGCGCATGCGCAGCCGGAAGCCGTGCTTCTTGTGGCGACGACGGTTGTTCGGCTGGAAAGTACGCTTGCTCACTTGAGGCTCCAGTGCTGCGGTCGGTTCGTCTTAGACAGGCTCGAAAGCTCGCATCGAGGGCCGCGTCCGGTCCCCCGCAGCGGGGGCCCACCCGAACTTGCCTGGAGGGGCTGCCGGCGGGCACGCGTCATCTCCGTCGATGCGACTCGACCTCAGCACGTTACGGGCAACCCGGGTATCCGGTCAAACTGAGCTACGTCTCCACCCGACCCCCACCGGGCATCTCACCGGCACGTCCGCCGCCCGGCAACCTGCCCGGATGTGGACGCGGAGGCCGGGAGGGACGGAGGTTGGATCGTGTTGCGGGTGTGGCTCACAGCGGTTAGGGTCGTCCGGGCGAGCCGACGCTCCTTCGACGAATTCGACGACCGATGTCGGTGTTCTGCCCCGCACGACGCCCCCGCTTGAGAATCGCCCCGCACCGGCCCTCAGAAGGCCGGAGACTTCCCGACCCCGATTACCGGAACCCGCCGTACGGGTTTTACACAGGGTCCCCGATGCCTATGCACAGCATGTGGACAACTCTGTGGACAACTCGTGAGAGAGTAAGTCTTCCGCGTCGCGACCGTGCCCTGTGAGGCCGGTCGAGACCCGCGGGAGAGCCGGGCAGTCAGGTACTCCGTAGAACGGAGGGGGAGGGACCTTGCGCATGGACGGTCAGGATCTCGGATCGGTCTGGGCCCGCACCCTCACCGCACTGTCCGAGAGTGATCTGTCTCCGAGTTACCGCGCCTGGCTGCCGATGGTCCGTCCGCTGGCGCTGGTCGAGGGGACGGCTCTGCTCGCGGCACCGAACGAGTTCGCCAAGGACGCGCTGGAGACCCGGCTGCGCAACCTCATCACGCAGGCTCTGTCGCATGAGCTGGGCAGGGAGATCCGTGTTGCGGTGACCGTCCAGCCGGACCCGCCCGCCGCGCCCGGTGCCGGCCCTGGAGGCGGCGCGCGCCCGGGAGCCGGGGAGCCGCTGTCCGCGCCGATCCCCGGTCCGGGGGCCGGGCTCGGGGCACACGAACCCACACCTTCTTCTTATGGCGATCCCTACGGGGAACGGCCGCAGGCCGAGCGCGACCGTGATCGCCCCTATCAGGATCAGGCGTACGGCGGCGCCGAGCAGCAGTACGGCGAGCAGCAGTACGGCTCCGATCCGTCCTACGGCGAGCGGTCCGACCGTCCGTACCCGGAGCAGCCTTTCGGCGATCAGGGGTACCGGCCGCAGCCGGGAGGTACCCGCAGCCATGGCTCGCCCGGAGGTTATCCACAGGCTCAGGACGACGACCGTGGGTCTTATCCGCCGGCGCCTCGTCCCCCCGCGTACGGGGCGGGCCCGGGCGGACGGGGCCCGTCCCCGTACGAGGGACGCGGCCCGCAGGGCTATCCCCCGGGTTACGGGGGGCAAGAAGGCTTCGGCGGTGAGCCGCCGGGACGGCCCCCGCATTCGCATCTGAACGACCGTACGCTCGGCCCGCGCCGTTCCGGCGGCCGTGCAGAGCAGATGGGGCACGAGCCCCAGCACGGTGGGAACGAGTCACAGCCCGGGCATGCGGAAGACACGTTCCAGGGCGGAGACCCGTCGTTCCCCAGCGGCGAGCAACAGCAGTACGGCTCCGAGCAGTACGGCGGTGGCGAGCAGTACCGCGGCGAGGAGCCCTACCGCGGTGAGAGCGCCTTCCGGGACGAGGCGGGCTCCGACTCCCGCGGCCCCGTGCCGGCACCGGGCGGCGGCGGGGGAGGGCCCGGCACCAGTGCGGGGTCGGGGTCGGGTGCGTCCGAGCACGCCCGGCTGAACCCCAAGTACACGTTCGAGACGTTCGTCATCGGGTCGTCGAACAGGTTCGCGCACGCCGCCGCGGTCGCGGTGGCCGAGCAGCCGGCTAAGGCGTACAACCCGCTGTTCGTCTACGGCGACTCGGGTCTCGGCAAGACGCACCTTCTCCACGCGATCGGGCATTACGCACAGAGCCTCTTTAATGGGGCACGTGTCCGGTATGTGAGTTCAGAGGAATTCACCAACGACTTCATCAACTCGATCCGTGACGGAAAGGCCGACGGGTTCCGCCGCCGCTACCGGGATGTGGACATCCTCCTCGTCGACGACATCCAGTTCCTTGAGGGCAAGGAGCAGACGCAGGAGGAGTTCTTCCACACCTTCAACACGCTGCACAACGCCAGCAAGCAGATCGTGATCTCCAGTGACCGTCCGCCCAAGGAGCTGGTGACGCTGGAGGACCGGCTGCGCAACCGGTTCGAGTGGGGGCTGACGACCGACGTCCAGCCGCCCGAGCTGGAGACGCGGATCGCGATCCTGCAGAAGAAGGCGCGCCAGGAGGGCCTGGCCGCGCCGCCGGACGTGCTGGAGTTCATCGCCTCGCAGATCGCGACGAACATCCGCGAGCTGGAGGGCGCGCTGATCCGGGTCACGGCGTTCGCGAGCCTGAACCGGCAGTCGGTGGACATGAAGCTCGCCGAGATCGTCCTGAAGGACCTCATCCCCAACGACTCCGGTCCCGAGATCACCGCCGCGATGATCATGGCGCAGACGGTGGAGTACTTCGGGACGACGATCGAGGACCTGTGCGGCCCGTCGCGGTCGCGGATGCTCGTGACCGCCCGGCAGATCGCGATGTACCTGTGCCGGGAGCTGACCGAGCTGTCGCTCCCCAAGATCGGGCAGCAGTTCGGGGGCCGCGACCACACGACGGTGATGCACGCCGAGCGCAAGATCCGGTCGCTGATGGCCGAGCGCCGTGCCATATACAACCAGGTCACGGAGCTGACGGGACGGATCAAGCACCAGGCCCGCAAGCGCTGACGGCGCGGGCGTACACATTGTGGACAGACCGGCAGGATCCCTGTGGACCGAACGCCATCGACTCGTCCACACCCCGTTCGCCAGGCGAAACCGGCAAAAGACGCGCATCCCCCGAGATCCGGAGCCGCTACTCACAAGTTGTGGAAAACTCTGGGGATTTTCGTGGATAACCCGGTGGGCAACCCATGGAGAAGCTGAGGATGAACTGTGGACGGATGTGGACCCGCTGTGCACCCGCACCCGGCCTCTTGGGGAAAACCAGTGGACGACCGGTGGACGACCTGGGGACGGGCCTGGGGGTGAACTCGGCGATCACAGGTCCCGTGTACACAGGCCGTCGAAACCACCGGCATACCCGTGGAGAACTCGTGGAAAACCGGGGGATGACATGAGGACGACGTGTGGGGATGATTTCGCCGTCCCCAGGCGCCTCCGCGCCGTCCACCGCCGATGCACAGGACCAGTGGACAAAGAAACGCGGCCTCACCTGGGAAAACGAGGTCTGTCCACACTATCCACCGCCCCTATGACTAGTACTGCACCTCTTCTCTATCCAAGAAAAGATTCACCTCAAGTCAGGGCCTGGGGAGAACCTGCCCCGAGTGCTCCGGCCGAGCCAGCACCACCTCACCGTTGTCCGACACCTGCAGGAGGCGGGTCCCCTTGAAGTTCCGCATCGACAGAGACGCCCTCGCTGACGCCGTCGCGTGGACCGCGCGCACGCTGCCGGTCCGCCCGCCGGTACCGGTCCTCGCGGGCATGCACATCGTCGCCGGAGGCGAGGAGAACAGTGATCGGCTGAAGCTGTCCGCCTTCGACTACGAGGTCTCCGCCCAGGTGTCCACGGAGATCGACGTGGAGGAGGCCGGGACGGCCCTGGTGTCCGGGCGGCTGCTCGCCGAGATTTCCCGCAGCCTTCCTCCCCACCCTGTGGAGGTGACGACGGACGGCGCAAAGGTGATGCTCCGCTGCGGCAGCGCGAAGTTCACACTTCTCACCATGCCCGTGGAGGACTACCCGACCCTGCCGGAGATGCCGCCCGCCGCCGGGTCCGTGGGCAGTGACGAGTTCGCCGCCGCCGTGTCGCAGGTCGCGATCGCCGCAGGCAAGGACGACACGATCCCCATGCTGACCGGTGTCCGTGTGGAAATCGAGGGCGAGACCGTCACTCTGGCGTCCACCGACCGCTACAGGCTGGCCGTCCGTGAACTGCACTGGAAGCCGGAACGTCCCGACTTCTCCGCCGTCGCGCTCGTCCCCGCCAAGACGCTCGCCGACACGGCCAAGTCACTGACGGCCGGTGCGGAGGTGTCGATCGCGCTCGCCGCGACGGGCGGTGCCGGCGAAGGCATGATCGGGTTCGAGGGCGGCGGCCGCCGGACGACGTCCCGGCTCCTGGACGGCGACTTCGTCAAGTACAGGTCGCTGCTGCCGAGTGAGTACGCGGGCCTCGCCGAGATCCAGACCGCGCCGTTCATCGAGGCCGTCAAACGCGTGTCGCTGGTCGCCGAGCGCAACACCCCCGTGCGGTGCTCGTTCAGCCAGGGCGAGGTCGTCCTGGAGGCCGGGACCGGGGACGAGGCTCAGGCCGTCGAGGCCCTGGAGGCGAAGCTGGAGGGCGAGGACATCGACATCGCCTTCAACCCCGCGTTCCTCCTCGACGGGCTCTCTGCGATCGGCTCGGACATCGCCCGGCTGTCGTTCACCACCCCGACGAAGCCGGCCGTCCTCACCGGTAAGCCGCCGCAGGACGGCGAGAACCCGAACTACCGTTACCTGATCATGCCCGTCCGGCTGTCCGGGTGATCCGGGGGTAAGGGAGCCATCAAGACCGGCGCGTGCGGCCACCCCAGCCGTGGGGATCGCGCAGCCGTGCGGTCGCGCACGCGTGCAGTTACGCAGGGAGAGTGAGCTTGCATGGAGCTTGGGATCATCGGCCTGGGCAAGATGGGCGGCAACATGGCCGAGCGGCTGCGCCGGGGCGGCCACACGATCGTCGGCTATGACCGCGATCCCGGCATCACCGACGTCGGCTCGGTGGAGGAACTGGCCGAACGGCTGTCCCCGCCGCGCGCCGTGTGGGTGATGGTGCCCGCCGGGAAGCCCACCGCCGACACCATCCACAGGCTGGGGGAAATCCTTCAGCCCGGTGACGTCGTCGTCGACGGCGGCAATTCACACTATGTGGACGACCAGAAACACGGCGAAGAGTTGGCCGCCAAGGGGATCGGGTTCGTGGACTGCGGCGTCAGCGGCGGCGTGTGGGGCCTGGAGAACGGCTACGCGCTCATGGTCGGCGGCGACGACGACACCGTGAAGCGCCTGATGCCGATCTTCGAGACGCTCAAGCCGGCGGGCGAGTACGGCTTCGTCCACTCCGGCAAGGTCGGCGCCGGCCACTACGTGAAGATGGTCCACAACGGCATCGAGTACGCGATGATGCAGGCGTTCGGCGAGGGCTACGAGCTGATCGAGGCCAGCGACCTCGTGACCAGGGTGCCGGAGACGTTCCTGAGCTGGCAGGAGGGCACGGTCATCCGCTCCTGGCTGCTGGACCTGCTGAACCGCGCCCTGGCCGACGACCCCGAGCTGGACGACCTGCGCGGCTACGCCAACGACTCCGGCGAGGGCCGCTGGACGGTGCAGGCCGCGATCGAGCACGCCGTCCCCCTGCCCGCCATCAGCGCCTCCCTGTTCGCGCGGTTCGCCTCCAGGCAGGAGGACTCGCCCACGATGAGGGTCGTCGCCGCACTCCGCAAACAGTTCGGCGGCCACGCGGTCGAGGCCGTAGGCGACGGCGACTCCCCCGGCGCCGACGTCACCCCGCCCCCGGTCTGAGACTCCGCGAGTCATCGGAGCCTCTACGCTCGTGTCTCGTGCACGTCGCCCACCTTTCCTTGCAGGACTTCCGCTCGTACCCGGCCGCGGAGGTCGCGCTCGAGCCGGGGGTCACCGCGTTCGTGGGCCCGAACGGCCAGGGGAAGACGAACCTGGTCGAGGCCATCGGGTACGTCGCCGCGCACGGCAGCCACCGGGTGGCGACGGACGCGCCGCTCGTCCGGCACGGCGCCCCCCGCGCGATCGTGCGCGCCGGGGTGGTGAAGGACGACCGCAAGGCGCTGATCGAGCTGGAGATCAACCCGGGGAAGGCGAACCGGGCGCGGCTCAACCGGTCCCCCGTCCCCAGGCCGCGCGAAATCCTGGGGATGCTGCGGACGGTGCTGTTCGCCCCGGAGGACCTCTCGCTGGTGAAGGGCGATCCGGGGGAGCGGCGGCGGTTCATGGACGAGTTGCTGACCGCGCGGGCCCCGCGTTTCGCGGGTGTGCGGTCCGACTATGACCGCGTCCTCAAGCAGCGCAACGCCCTGTTGAAATCGGCGGCCGCGCACAGGCGCTCCCCTGGCCCGGAGGTCCTCGCGACCCTGGACGTGTGGGATTCGCATCTGGCGCGCACCGGGTCCGAGCTTCTGGCCGCCCGGCTGGACCTGGTCGATGCGCTCACCCCGCTCGTCGTCAGCGCCTACGCGGCGCTCGCACCGGGCGGCGACGCGGCCACCCTTCACTACAGGAGCTCGCTGGGGGACGCCGAGTTGTCCACAGACCGTGGAGAACTGGCCGAGCAACTGCTGGCGGCGGTAGGGGAGTCACGCAAGCAGGAGCTGGAACGCGGAGTGAGCCTCATCGGGCCGCACCGCGACGAGCTCGTCCTGCGGCTGGGGGAGCTGCCGGCGCGGGGCTACGCCAGCCACGGCGAGTCGTGGTCGTTCGCGCTCGGGCTGCGGCTCGCCGCGTTCGACCTGCTGAGGGCGGACGGCGACGACCCGGTGCTGATCCTGGACGACGTGTTCGCGGAGCTGGACACCGGCCGCCGCGCCCGGCTGGCCGGGATGGTCGCCCCGGCCGAGCAGGTGCTCATCACGGCGGCCGTCCCCGCCGATGTGCCGGCCGAATTGACGGGGGCTTCCTATACCGTCTCCGACGGCGAGGTCGTCCGGGACCGACCGGAAGGGGCGAGCGCGTGACCGATGATCCACAGGATGTGCACAACTCCCCCGAGCTCGCGGAAGAGGCGAACGGCCCGCCGGCCAAGTCGGGCATCGAACTGGCCCGCGAGGCGCTCGCCCAGGCGAAGGCGGACGCCCTGAAGCGCGGCACGCTCCCCGGCCAGAACGGCAAACGCAGAAGCGGTGGACGGGTCGTCCGGACGAGGGATCCCGGGCGGGGCGGCGATCCCAAGCTGTTCGGCTCCGCGATCCGCGATCTGCTGGCGTCCCGCGGATGGGAGCAGAGGGCGGCGGTCGGCGGCGTGTTCGGCAACTGGGCCGGCATCGTCGGCGCTGAGCTCGCCGAGCACACCCGGCCGGAGCACTTCGAGGAGGGTGTGCTGACCGTCGCCGCCGACTCGACGACCTGGGCGACGCAGCTTCGCCTGCTGTCGTCCACGCTCGTCCGGAGGCTGAACGAGGAGCTCGGCCACGGCACCGTTCGCCGGGTGAAGGTGGTGGGCCCCTCGTCCGGCCCGCGCCGCACCGGCGCCTGGCGCGTCCGCTGACAGCCAGCGCCACGGAGGCCAGAGAATCCCCCCGGTCCTATAGGGGGGTGTAGCTCCAGGGCCACCCGGCCGCCACACGCGCACACAGCGCTCGGGAGTGCCACTTTTGGCCGCGTCACCCGGTAGAATGAAATCGGTTCAGGATGCTGCGCCGCCAAAGGGTGCCCGGGCCTCTGACCAAGACGAACAGAGCACGACCGGGCGCCCTCATGTGTGTTACGGGGCACACCGCACCTCCCTCGGGTGCGGAGCGGCAGACATCCCCGGCAGGAGGATCTCCTTTGGCGTACGACGCTAGTTCGATCACTGTCCTTGAAGGGCTTGAGGCGGTTCGCAAGCGCCCCGGCATGTACATCGGCTCGACCGGTGAGCGCGGCCTGCACCACCTCGTCTACGAGATCGTGGACAACGCGGTCGACGAGGCCCTCGCCGGCTATGCCGACGACATCGTGGTGAACCTGATGGCCGACGGCGGCGTGAGCGTGCTCGACAACGGCCGCGGAATCCCCGTGGGCATGCACCCCGTGGAGAAACGTCCGGCCATCGAGCTGGTGCTGACCACGCTGCACGCGGGCGGCAAGTTCGACGGCAAGTCCTATGCCGTCTCGGGCGGCCTGCACGGTGTCGGTTCCGCGGTGGTGAACGCGCTTTCGTCGCGGATGGAGGCCGAAGTCCGCACCGACGGCCACGTCTGGCGCCAGTCGTACACGTGGCAGGGCCCCGAGACCGAGCTGAGCAAGGGCGAGCCGACCGAGGAGACCGGCACCCTCATCACGTTCTGGCCGGACCCCGCGATCTTCGAGACCCTCGAATGGAACTTCGAGACCCTCTCCCGCCGCATGCAGGAGATGGCGTTCCTCAACCGCGGCCTGGCCATCACCCTGCGGGACGACCGTCCCGACTACATCAACGGCGAGCCGCACATCGTCCGGTACCACTACGAGGGCGGCATCGAGGACTTCGTGCGTTACATCAACGCGCGCAAGGACGCCGCCCACGAGTCGGTGGTCTACTTCGACGACGACACCACGGGCATGTCCCTGGAAATCGCCATGCAGTGGAACTCGTCGTACGCCGAGTCCGTGCACACCTTCGCCAACACGATCAACACGGCGGAGGGCGGCACCCACGAGGAGGGGTTCCGGGCGGCGCTCACCACGATCGTCAACCGGTACGCCCGCGACAAGGGCCTGCTGCGCGACAAGGACGACAACCTCACCGGCGAGGACGTCCGCGAGGGCCTCACCGCGATCATCTCGATCAAGCTGGCGGACCCGCAGTTCGAGGGGCAGACCAAGACGAAGCTCGGCAACACCGAGGCCAAGTCCTTCGTCCAGAAGGCATGCAACGAGCACCTGCGGGACTGGTTCGAGGAGAACCCCGGCGAGGCCAAGGAGATCATCAACAAGGCGTCGCAGGCGGCGCGGGCCCGGGTGGCGGCGCGGCAGGCGCGCGACCTGACCCGCCGCAAGAGCCTGCTGGAGTCGACGTCGCTGCCCGGCAAGCTGTCGGACTGCCAGTCCACCGACCCGGCCAAGTCGGAGCTGTACATCGTCGAGGGCGACTCGGCGGGCGGCTCGGCCAAGGGCGGCCGCAACCCGCACTTCCAGGCGATCCTGCCGATCCGCGGCAAGATCCTCAACGTGGAGAAGGCCAGGATCGACCGGATCCTGAAGAACAACGAGGTGCAGGCGATCATCACCGCGCTCGGCACCGGGGTGCACGACGAGTTCGACATCACGCGGCTGCGCTACCACAAGATCATCCTGATGTCGGACGCGGACGTCGACGGCCACCACATCAACACGCTGCTGCTGACGCTGCTGTTCCGGTTCATGAAGCCGCTGATAGAGGCCGGGCACGTCTACCTGTCCCAGCCCCCGCTCTACAAGATCAAGTGGGACTCGCGGGGCACCGAGGCCGACTACGCCTACTCCGACTCCGAACGCGACGCGATCATCGAGGCCGGGGTGGCCGCCGGCAAGCGCGACCCGCGTCCCCGCGACCTGGTGCAGCGCTTCAAGGGCCTCGGCGAGATGAACGCCAACGAGCTCTGGGACACCACCATGGACCCCGACAACCGGGTCCTGCTGCAGGTGCAGCTCGACGACGCCGCGCAGGCCGACGAGCTGTTCAGCGTGCTCATGGGCGAGGAGGTCGAGCCCCGCCGGGAGTTCATCCAGCGCAACGCGAAGGACGTGCGCTTCCTCGACATCTGAGGTACGGGCCTCGGCCGGGCTCCCAGCGGCCTGACTCCCAGAGGCGACCGTACTTGCATCCCACCGAGCAGAAGAGGTCTTGAGAGTGACGGACGTGACCACAGAGGGCGGCCACCCGGGCGAACGGATCGAACCGGTCGACATCCAGGTCGAGATGCAGAAGAGCTATCTCGACTACGCGATGTCGGTCATCGTCGCGCGCGCGCTGCCCGAGGTACGTGACGGCCTCAAACCCGTCCACCGCCGTGTCCTGTACGCGATGTACGACGGCGGCTACCGTCCCGACCGCGGCTACTTCAAATGCGCCCGCGTCGTCGGCGACGTCATGGGCAACTACCACCCGCACGGCGACTCCGCCATCTACGACGCGCTCGTCCGGCTCGCGCAGCCGTGGTCGATGCGGTACCCGCTGGTCGACGGCAACGGCAACTTCGGCTCGCGCGGCAACGACCCCGCCGCGGCCATGCGGTACACCGAGTGCCGCATGGCGCCCCTTGCGATGGAGCTTCTGCGCGACATCGACAAGGAGACCGTCGACTTCTCCCCCAACTACGACGGCCGTTCACAGGAACCGGACGTCCTCCCGTCCCGGTACCCGAACCTCCTGGTCAACGGGTCCGCCGGCATTGCCGTCGGGATGGCGACCAACATCCCGCCGCACAATCTGCGCGAGGTCGCCGAAGGCGTCCGGTGGTACCTGGACAACTACGGCGCCTCCGACGACGAGCTGCTCGAGGCGCTGATCGAGCGGGTCAAGGGCCCCGACTTCCCGACCGCCGGGCTGATCGTCGGCCGCAAGGGCATCGAGGACGCCTACCGCACGGGCCGCGGCTCCATCACCATGCGGGCCGTCATCGAGGTCGAGGAGATCCAGGGCCGCACCTGCCTCGTCGTCACCGAGCTGCCCTACCAGGTCAACCCGGACAACCTCGCGCTCAAGATCGCCGACGGGGTGAAGGACGGCAAGCTCGACGGCATCGCCGACGTCCGCGACGAGACGTCCGGCCGGACGGGGCAGCGCCTCGTCATCGTCCTCAAGCGCGACGCCGTCGCCAAGATCGTCCTGAACAACCTGTACAAGCACACCCAGCTGCAGGAGACGTTCGGCGCGAACATGCTCGCGCTCGTCGACGGTGTGCCGCGCACGCTGCGCATCGACCAGTTCGTGCGGCACTGGGTCACCCACCAGATCGACGTCATCGTCCGCCGCACCCGGTTCCTGCTCCGCAAGGCCGAGGAGCGCGCCCACATCCTGCGCGCCCTCCTGAAGGCCCTCGACCGCATCGACGAGGTCATCGCCCTCATCCGCCGCTCGCCGTCCGCGCAGGAGGCGCAGCAGGGCCTGATGGGCCTCCTGGAGATCGACGAGATCCAGGCGCAGGCCATCCTCGACATGCAGCTGCGCAAGCTCGCCGCCCTGGAACGCCAGCAGATCACCGACGAGTACGACAAGCTCATGGCGGAGATCGCCGACTACAACGACATCCTGGCCTCGCCCGAGCGGCAGCGCCAGATCGTCGGCGACGAACTCGCCCCCATCGTCGAGAAGTTCGGCGACGAGCGGCGCACCGAGATCATCCCGTTCGACGGGGACGTGTCGTACGAGGACCTCATCGCCGAAGAGGGCGTCGTCGTCACCATCACCCGCGGCGGCTACGCCAAGCGCACCAAGACCGACCTGTACCGGGCGCAGCGGCGCGGCGGCAAGGGCGTCCGCGGCGCGCAGCTCAAGCAGGACGACATCGTCGACCAGTTCTTCGTCACCTCGACGCACAACTGGATCCTGTTCTTCACCAACAAGGGCCGCGTCTACCGCGCCAAGGCCTACGAGCTGCCCGACTCGGGCCGCGACTCGCGCGGCCAGCACGTCGCGAACCTGCTGGCCTTCCAGCCCGACGAGCACATCGCCCAGGTCATGACCCTGCGCGACTACGGTGTGGCCCCCTACCTGGTGCTCGGCACCAAGAAGGGCCGCGTCAAGAAGACCGCGCTGCAGGACTTCGACTCCCCCCGCACCGGCGGGATCATCGCGATCAACCTCGTCGACGACGACGAGGTGATCGCCGCGCGGCTCGTCTCGTCCGACGACAACCTGCTGATGGTCTCCACCGGCGCCCAGGCGATCCGCTTCCGCGCCGACGACGAGTCGCTGCGGCCGATGGGACGTGCGACGTCCGGCGTCATCGGCATGCGTTTCGAGGAGAGCCAGGAAGTCCTCAACATGCTCGTGGTGCAGGACACCTCCCACGACGTCCTGGTCGCCACCCGGGGCGGCTACGCCAAGCGGACGCCGGTCGACCAGTACCCGCTCCAAGGCCGTGGGGGTAAGGGGGTACTCACCGCTAAGATCGTTGAATCGCGAGGAATGCTGGTAGGGGCCCTCATGGTGGGCCCGGACGACGAGGTGTTCGCGATGACGTCGAACGGCGGCGTCATCCGCACCACCGCCGCGGAGATCAAGCAGTCCGGCAGGCAGACCATGGGCGTCCGCCTGATGAACCTCGCGGACGGGGACAGCGTGGTGGCAATCGCGAGGAACGTAGAGTCCATGGAGGACTCAGACGACGCCGAGGGGGGCGACGGTGAATGATGGGTCCCAACGCGGCACCGAGCCGATAGGCCAGGAGGACACGTGAGCACCGAGCCCGGCAAGAGCAAGGGCGGGCCCGGCGCCGGTGGGGCCGGCGCGGGCGGATCCGGCAAGAAACCCGGGGCCAAGCCGGGCGCCAAGCCCACCGGCAAGCCGGGCAAGACGGTGGCCGCCGCGTCCGCGAAGTCGAGCCGGGACGAGACGACCGTCGAAATCAACTCCCCCGACACCGACGCCGACACCGACACGGCCGCGTCCGAGCCAGGTACCGCGCCTGAGTCCGGCACGGGCTCGGGCACGCCGGCGTCCGACACGGAGGAGACCAGGACCGACATCGCCTCCCTCAAGGACGAGCCGGTGAAGGGCGCCGAGTCGTCCGCATCGGATATCGCCCCGGTCAAGGACACCACCGAGCCGCCCAAGGACAGGGACTCCACGCCGGCGAGCCCGCCGCCGGGCAAGCCCGCGGTCCCGAAGGCCGCCGCCCCCGCGGTCCCGGCACCGGCGTCCTCGGAAACCGCCCCGGCCACCACCGGTTCGGCTTCGGGCCCCGCTTCCGGTTCTGGGTCCCGTCCCGCCTCCGGTTCTGGGTCCCGTGCCGCTTCCGGTTCGGGTTCTGGGTCCCGTCCCGCTTCCGGTTCTGGGGCCCGTTCGGGTTCCGGCTCGGCGGGCTGGGCCAAGCCCGCCGAACCGTCCGGTTCCGTTTCCACAGGTCGTACGGAACAGCCCGCCAAACCGTTCAACTCGGGCAGCCCGTCACCGGCCGCGGGCAACTCGTCCGGCGCCGACAGGGGCGACTCCGGCCGGTCGAACCGCTCGAGCTTCGCGAGCACCGTCCTCAAGAACCGCCCGTTCGCATCGGCGGCGCCCGCGAACTCCTCGTCCAAGACCGCCACCCCCGGCAAACCGGCGCGCAAAGCCCAGCTCCAGCTCGCCCGGCTCGAACCGTGGTCGGTGATGAAGTTCAGCTTCGTCATGTCCGTCGTCTGCTTCGTCATCCTCCTCGTCGCCGTCATCGTTCTCTACGCGATCCTGGCCGGCCTGGGCGTGTTCGACGCCATCAGCGACACGATCAACAGCCTCACCAGGGAGCAGGGCGAGACCACCGGGAGCGTCGATGCGGGCAACTGGTTCTCCTTCTTCCGCATCTTCGGCTACACGGTCCTCGTGGGCGCCCTGAACGTCCTGCTCATCACCGCCCTGACCACCGTCGGCTCCGTCATCTACAACCTCGCGGCCGACCTCGTCGGCGGCGTCGAGGTGACCCTCAAGGAGGCCGAGTAATCGATTTCCGGTTGCCGCGCCAGATGGGGTAACCTCTCGTTGCGCCGCCGGACCAGCGGCACAACCCGGGCCTATAGCTCAGTCGGTTAGAGCGCATCCCTGATAAGGATGAGGCCGGAGGTTCAAGTCCTCCTAGGCCCACCAGTAATCCCAGTTCAGAGGCCGGTTCCGCGTCCAGCGGACCCGGCTTCGAGATTTTTGGCACTCCGGTGGCACTGGGATCCCACACCACCGGGACGCACCAGCCAACATCCCGCGTCCGGAAATGTGTCGCCTGTGGCCGCGCCGAGATGCGTTGCGAAGCCTAGTTCGACGATGTCAAGCCACAGGCAGGCCCGGCCGTCGGCGATCACCGGCTCCGCGCTGCCGCCCTGGCCTCTCCGGTTGACCGCGTATCAACCCACGGCACCGTTCGATCACTCGACTCGCGAGATCAGCCATCGATCTTCGGGGATCATCGCCGGGTGGCCACGCAGGTCAGGGGTGGGTTATCCCGAGATGGAGAGTGTTTTTCCACAGGTTGTGGATAGCGCGGGCCCGGCAGATCGAGATCTGTTGGCTGCGATCATGCACACATCATCCTCTCCCGTGTCGTTCGGATGTGCTGCGAGCCGTTGTGCGGCTTGGGGATGCACCTGGGGATTCATGGTGGGCTGCTTGTCCACCGGTGTCGCCGGGTTGTGGAGGCGGATTGCCCACAGGGTGTGAACTGACTGTGGGCAACGACCCGCCCAGGGGCGCTTCCTTGCTGGTCAGCGGCTTTTCCACGACGTGGACAACTGGTCGCCGAGGTTGGGGGCAAGCTGGGGAAGAATGGTGGACGCTGGAACCGGCGGCCGTACCCAGGGTGTGCACACCGGTTATCCACAGGTTGTGGATTCCCTGCATCGCCGTCCGTCCGCGAGGATGCTGAAGTCGTCGGTGTCCACGTTGGCGCTCGAATCGTGGAAAGACCTGCTGTTCTGGGGATTTCCCTGTGGATGCGGCCTTCTGGAGCACCTGCCGGCGGGGGGAGGGAGGTGTGTGCGGATGGCGTCCCCAGCCTGTGGATAGAGAGCGGGCGGCGGTGCCTCACCGATGGCTTTTCGCGGCGGTGGGATGAGGGCGGTGGCGTTCTCCGTTGGTCTGGACATGGGCCATGCCTTCCGGCTGAATACCGGTATGACGTCGAGTGCCGCGCCACGCCCGGCGGTGTGCGGCCGCGGGTGCGTGCGAAGGCCTGAGTCCGGCGTCCACAAGGTCCGGAGACCCCTTCTGGCCTGCGAACACCAGTTCGAATGCGTGCTACGCTCGCCGAATGGGGCACTTGCTGAACGAGCCGGTCCGCGCAGAGCACGACCCGGCGGGACGTCTCA
The DNA here is from genome assembly GCF_043198455.1 of Spirillospora sp. NPDC048824. Classification (NCBI taxonomy): domain Bacteria; kingdom Bacillati; phylum Actinomycetota; class Actinomycetes; order Streptosporangiales; family Thermomonosporaceae; genus Spirillospora; species Spirillospora sp. NPDC048824. The sequence goes on from NZ_JBICUS010000010.1 coordinate 131,623, forward strand.
CCGCCTACGAGTGGCGGGGATCGCGCTACGCGGTCGACGAGGTGCTGAAGACCTACGGGACCGCCCAGGAGGGCCGGGTCTACAGGGTCCGCGTCACGGGCGCCGAGGGAGTGGCCGTCGCGGAGCTCGGCCGTGACGAGGATCGCTGGCGGCTCCGGCACGTCTTCTCCGCCTGACCACGGGGTCGCCCCCGTCGACCGGACCCTCTGGACGCGGGTCGACGGGATTCAGGGGACCTCGCTCGACCTGCTGACGGCCCGGATCGCCCGCCGGCACTACGCGCCGCACATCCACGCCGAATACGCCATCGGGGTCACGGTCGACGGCCTGGAGACAATGCGCTACCGCGGCGAGAAGATCTACTCCGGCGCGGGCAGCGTCGTCGTGATCGAACCGGGAGAGGCGCACACCGGCGGCCCGGCCCGTCCCGAAGGCTTCGCCTACATGTGCGTCTACCCGGACGCCGAGCTGCTGGGCGCCGCGATGGCGGCCGACGCGGGCCGGGCGCAGGTGCGGCCGCACTTCCGGGAACCGATCATCGACGATCGGCGGCTGGGCGAGGCGCTGCGCCTCGCCCACCACGCCCTGCGGCTCGGTGAGGACCCACTGGAGGGCGAGTCGCGCCTGCTCGGCGTCCTCGGCACGCTCGTCCGGCGGCATGCGGGGCCGGGCCCGGGAACCGTCCCGGGACGCCGCCGGACCGACGCCGGACGGATCGCACGCGCCGTCGCGACCCGCCTGTCGGACGAGCTGCTCGCCACCCCGACCCTCACGGAGGTCGCCGCCGACCTGGAGCTCTCGCGCTACCAGCTGCTGCGCGCCTTCAGCGAAGCCGTCGGCATGCCGCCGTACGCGTGGCTCGCTCAGCACCGGGTGGCCAGGGCCCGCGCCCTTCTGGACGCGGGGCACCGCCCGGCGGAGGCCGCGACGCTCGTCGGGTTCGCCGACCAGGCGCATCTCACACGCTGGTTCCGGCGAGTCGTGGGCGTGACACCGGGCGCTTACCGCAACAGCGTTCAAGACAGCGCCCCCCGCCGCCGCGCATCCTGAACTCGTCCACCCGTTTCGCAGGCCGGGGGTGTGCTGGGCGGTCTCTCCGGCTCTCCGGCGGACGTGTGTGCCGGGTCGGTGCGACTGGCCGGAGTCCGTGCCGGCCGGTCTCGTCGGGCCGGGGGTGTGCCGGCGGGATGGCGGTGGAGTGTTGTCGGGCGGAGGGGAACGGGGAGGTCGGAATTGAGCCGGCGTGGCTGGATGCTGTTCGTGCTGATGGGTGTGCTGTGGGGCGTCCCCTATCTGATGATCAAGGTGGCGGTCGAGGGCGTCTCCGTACCCATGGTGGTGTTCGCGCGGACCGCGCTCGGCGCGGCCGTGCTGCTGCCGCTGGCGATCCGGGGCGGGCGGTTCGACGTGGTCCGCCGCCACTGGCGTCCGCTGCTGGCGTTCACGGCGGTCGAGATCCTCGGCCCCTGGGCGCTGCTGTCGGACGCCGAGAACCGGCTGACCAGTTCCATGACGGGGCTGCTGATCGCCGCCGTCCCGATCGTCGGGGTCGTGCTGGCCAGGCTCACCGGCGACGCCGAGCGGCTCGGCCCGGCGCGCTGGGCGGGGCTGCTGGTCGGGCTGGCCGGCGTCGGCGTGCTGGCCGCGCCGCACCTCGGCGGCGGCAGCGCATGGGCGGTCGGCGAGGTCATGCTGGTCGTGCTCGGATACTCGATCGCGCCGATGATCGCCATGAAGCGCCTCCAGGACGTTCCGAGCCTGCACCTGGCCGCGTACGCGCTCGCCATCGCCGCCCTCGTCTACACGGGACCGGCGATCTACACCTGGCCGGAGTCGATGCCGAGCGGGCAGGTCCTGGCCGCGCTCATCGGCCTCGGCCTGGTGTGCACGGCGCTCGCGTTCATCGTGTTCTTCGAGCTCATCCGGGAGGTCGGCACGTCCAGGGGGATGGTGTTCACCTATGTGAACCCGGCCGTCGCGGTCGCCGCCGGGGTGGTGTTCCTCAGCGAGCCCCTCACCGGGACGATCATGGCGTCGTTCCTGCTGATCCTCGGCGGTTCCGTCCTCGCGACCGTGCGCCGGGCCCCGGCGCCCGCGCGGGCGGCTCCGGTCGGCGACGCCTCCGCCGACGCCGAGGGCGCCCGGGCCTAGCGACTCGGCCGGGCAGGGAGCCCTGCCGTCCCGTCCGGTGGACGCCGTGCCCGTTCGCGGCCCCGCCGATCAAAAGGCGACCGCCCGGAACGCCACGTGCGGACCGGGCTGGTCGCTAGCGTTTGCCGCGCTGTCCGTCGGCGAGGCCGCGGGAGACGCGGGACCCGCCCGCCCGCCGCTGCACGGCCGCCGAGAGGACGGGTGCGACCCCGCCCAGCCTGGCCCCGAGCCGCAGCCCGAGCGGCGCCACGTCGATCTCCGCGATGTTCCTCTCGACGGCCCGGACGGTCGCCCGCGCCACGTCCCGCGGCGACTTCGTACCGACCCCCTTGGGCAGCGTGACCCCGGTGTCGGCGAACATGCCCGCGTCCCGGATGAAGCCCGGGAACACCGTCGACACGCCGACGCCGTGCGGCCGCAGGTCCTCCCGCAACGCCAGCGCGAAGCCCCGCATGCCGAACTTCGTCGCGTTGTAGAGGGACGCGTGGCCGGACGCGGTCTTCCCGGCCAGCGACGAGACGAACACCAGATGCCCGCGGCCACGATCGGCCATTCGCTCGCCCGCGAGCTTCGCCATCACGATCGGTGCGCGCAGGTTGACGTCGAGCGCCCGGTCGATCTCGTCGATCGAGTACTCGTCCAGCAGCCCGGACGCCGGCAGCGCCGCGTTCGCCACGAGCACGTCCACCCGGCCCGCCTCGTCCAGCAGCCGCTCGACCGCCGCACGATCCGCCAGGTCGGCCACGATGGACCGGCCGCCGAGCCGCTCGGCCAGCGGTTCCAGCACGTCCGCCCGCCGCCCCGTCAGGACGACCTGCCCACCGCGTTCGGCCAGCGCCGTCGCCAGTGCCCGGCCGATCCCGCCGGTCGCCCCGGTCACCAGGACGTTCGCTCCACGCAGCTCCATGGCGAGATCATGGCGGATCACATCCCGATCCGCCACAGCAGCAGAATGATCGACGCGAGCACCAGCCCGGCCGTGCCCAGCGAGACCTCACCCATCGCGATCATGGCGGTACATCCCGTCGCGATCACACCCGCGGTCAGTACCATTCCCCGGCCTCCGGACGGCTCGTCTTCCGGCGCGCCCAAGTCGAACTCGCGTTCCCAGCGCCGGAAGTCGTCGTCCGCCATCGGCTCTCCCGAAGGGTCGTCCCACCGGATTATGAGGCCGCCCGGCCGTCCCGGCGAGATGGCGCGGACGTGACAGCACCCGCACCGAGATTGGACGGCGGGTCCGATAACGGTGTGGGGTGCGGAACGACCATGAACGATTGCTAGGCTGCGAGGAGCCTGGGAAGCAGACGCTGATGCGAACGAATCCCGGGTTTTGACTTCATAGTCGAGGTGAAGGGGTCCCACCGTGAAGAAGCTGCTCATTCTCGCCGTTGTCGCTCTCGGTGGCTTCGCGGTCTGGCGTCGGCTGCAGCAGGATCGCGCCGAGCTGGACCTGTGGAACGAGGCCACGTCGTCCGACGGCTGAGACGCCGGCGATAGGCCCCGGCGTGAACGAAGCAGACCCGATCACCGTCGCCTGCCTCGATCTCGCCGGGACCACTGTCGCGGACGGAGACGCCGTCCACACCGCCTTCGCGGAGGCGATCGCCGCCCTGGGGATCGTCTCCGGCGCGGTGCCACATGAGCGTGCTCTGGCCCGCTTCCACGATTCGCGCGGCGAATCGAAGATCGACATCTTTCGCTCGCTCTTCGACGAGCCCCGCGCCCAGGCCGCGAATTTCGCGTTCGAGCGTTCCTATGGCCGGCTCCTTGACCGGCATGGCCCGAGACCCGTGTCCGGTCGCCGCTCCGGCGCGTCCATCGTCGCCGACGTCCTCACCGGCGCCCACGACGAGGCCGCCTGACCGCCGCCGGCGTCACCCATATCCTCCCCAGCGTCGCCGCCCTCCCGGACCGTCTTCTCCCCGCCCCCGTCGGTGCCACGGCGGGCGCCGACCACGGGTAGGCTTGTCCCGCCGCACGGGGCCTTAGCTCAGTTGGTAGAGCACTGGCTTTGCAAGCCAGGTGTCAGGGGTTCGAATCCCCTAGGCTCCACCCACCAAGAAGCCCAGGTCAGAACCGAACTTCCGACCTGGGCTCCTGCTTTTCACGATCTCTACTTTCCGTGCCCGCTCGCAAGGTGATCAAGGGGCTCGCGGAGCTCGGACGGGGCCGCGTAGGGCGGATATGTGCAGACCAGGCCTGGGCGCCGGAGTCGAGCGGGGGCTGGTCTCAACCAGGACACTGCTGGAGCGGCATGAGTAATTCTCCCTTGTCGGCCCTGACTTGGGGAGCGAGGATGATCGCATGTGGTGGCTGGTCCTCGGATTCTTGGCCCTTCTGCTCGCCTACGGCGTGGTTTTCGACTGGCGTCTCCGCCGGCGGGGGCATCGGCTGCGAGACGGTGCGGCGCTGACGGCCGAGACTCGGGAGAACCGTCGCGACATGCGCGCATGGGACAGAGGCTCCCAAGGACACAGTGGAGCCGATTTGTCTTGGACGGACGAAGCGCGGCGTCGCCGTGACCGATGACCGATGACCGATGGCGCGGGCTCCCGCGCCCGTCACGCTGTCAACGACGGCCATGCCCGCCGAGGAGGTCGGCGGCGGCTCGGTCAGATGCGCTCGATGACGATGTCCGCGTTGTCGAGGGTCGCGGCGTAGGCGGCCAGGTCGCCGGGATCGCTGGTGACGATGAGGGCGGGGATGTGCAGCGCGGCGGTCACCACGACGAGCGCGTCCGCGGCATCCGGGCGCTTCTTACCCGGGGGCACGGCCTTGGCGAGCATCGCGCCGGCTCGCTTGTACGAGTCCAGAGTGGCGGCCTTCGAGCAGGCCACACACCCCGCGTTCGCAGCGTACTTCCCCTGGACAGGCGCCGCGGCACCTCGCGCTTGGGGGACGGTGCAGTCCCGGAGGTATCCGCTGAACGCGTGGACGGTCTTGGGGTCGGGCCGCCATGCCTGTGCCAGGACCGGACCGATGATGACGGGCCTGTGAGGCGCGGCACGCAGGCCATGGTGCAGTACCAGGGCTACCCTGTCGCCGCTCAGCATGGCGAGCAGCATGCCGGTGTCGTAGACGACGGTACGGGCGCTCATGCGACGTCGGCGCTGTCCGAGCCGAGTGCCGAGGAGAGGATCCTGCGGACCTGCGCTTGCTCTTCGGACGTCAGTTCCTCGAACGCGGGCGGGCTGGAAGGTTGAATCGCCTCATCCAGCGCCGCGGCGTTGTCGGTGTCCAATGGGACGAACACGGCCGCCGCCGCGTCGTCCGCAGCCATCTGAGCCGTGGCGGCGGCGACCAGGTAGCCGGAGACGTCCATGCCGGCGGCTTCAGCGTGAACCTTGATCGCCGCGTGAACCTGCGGATCCGCCGAAATGCTGAACCTCATGTTCGCCATGGCTCTAACGTAACATGCCGTATGACGATTGGTGCCGGGCACCTTCTACCGTGGCCGGGCGGGCTCGGCGGTGCGTTCGCGGTGCCACAGGGACCGGTAGATGCCGGGGCGGGAGAGCAGGTCCGCGTGGGTGCCGCGGTCGGCGACGCGGCCCTCGTCGAGCACGATGATCTCGTCGACGGCGTCCAGGCCGGCGAGGCGGTGGGTGACCAGCAGGGTCGTCCGGCCCTCGGTGGCGGTGAGGAGGTCGGCGGTGAGGGCGTCGGCGGTCGCGACGTCGAGGTGCTCGGCGGGCTCGTCCAGCAGCAGGATCGGGAAGTCGGCGAGGAGGGCGCGGGCCAGGGCGATGCGCTGGCGCTGGCCGCCGGAGACCTGGGCGCCGTGCTCGCCGACGTGGGTGTCGAGGCCCCGAGGCAGGGCGTCGACCCAGTCGAGGAGGCGGGCGCGGCGCAGGGCGTCGCGGATCTCGGCGTCGGTGGCGGAAGGGCGAGCCAGGCGGACGTTCTCGCCGATCGTCGAGTCGAACAGGTGGGCGTCCTGAGCGCAGAGGCCGATGACCTGGCGGACGTCGTCGCCGGTGAGGGCGCGGAGGTCCACACCGTTGAGCGTCGCCCTGCCGCCGGCGGATTCCAGGAAGCGCAGGAGGACGGCGGTGAGCGTCGTCTTGCCGGAACCGCTCGGCCCGACGATCGCGCAGCGGCGGCCCGGGGTCAGGTCCAGGGAGATGCCGTCGAGGGCGTACGGTCCGGTGGGCGTCCACCGGGCTCGCAGGTTCTCCACCGAGAGGGTGTGGGGGGCCGCAGGCGGTGGTGTGGGGTCGGCCGGGTCTCTGACAGGTTCGGGGCTGTCCAGGACGGCGAAGATGCGCGAGGCCGAACGGCGGACACGTTCCATGTACTGGGCGGCCAAGGGCAGCCCGGCCACGACCTCGAACGCGGCCAGCGGCAGCAGGACGACCACGGCGAGCAGCACCCCGTCGAGCGTTCCCGAGCGGACGGCGGGGACACCGACGGCGAGGCTGCCCCACACGGCCAGGCCTCCGGCGAGGGCGGAGATGGCGGCGCCCGCGCCCGCGGTGGCGGCGGAACGCGCCGTGGCGCGGGTGAAGTCGCCGTCCAGCCGGGTGGCTTCGGCGAGTTGGGCGGGGGCGGCGCCGTAGGCGATGAGTTCGGGTGCGCCCTGGAGGGTGTCGACCACATGTGCGGTGAGTTCGCCGCGCAGGTCGGTCGTCCGCCGCTCGGCACGCCGTGCCATGGCGGCCGACAGCCAGGGCGCGACGACACCTGCGAGCAGCAAGGCGAACAGGAGGACGGCACCGGCCGAAGGGAGCAGCGCCCAGGCGAGACCGACGGAAGCGCCACCGACGACGGCGGCGACCGTGCAGGGCAGCAGGACCCGGAGAAAGAGGTCCTGGACGGCGTCGACATCGGCGACGAGCCGGTTCATGAGGTCGCCGCCATGGAAGGAGGGCAGCCCGCCGGGCGCGAGCCGTTCCAGCCGTTCGTACACACGCGCGCGCAGATCGGCGAGGATCCGGAACGTCGCGTCATGCCCGGCGAGGCGCTCGATGTAGCGGAACACGCCGCGTCCCAGGCCGAACGCGCGGACGGCGACGATCGCGACCATGAGCGTCAGCACCGGCGGATGCTGCGCGGCGCGCGAGATGAGCCACGCCGAGGTCGCCATCAGCCCCACGCCGCTGCCCAGGGCCAGCACACCGAACAGGACGGCGATGACGAGCCGCCCCCGAGCCGGCCGGGCAAGTTTCAGGAGCCGGAGGATCATGCCGCCACCTCCACGGACGGGGTGTGCGCCGCGGCGCGGCGGGCGGTCATGTCGTCACCGTCGCGGGTTCGATGTGGACGACGCGGTCGGCCAGGGCGGTGAGGGCCGGGCGGTGGGCGACGAGGATCACGGTGCGGGTGGCCGCCAGGCGGCGGACGGCGTCGATGACGGCGGCCTCGCTTTCCGCGTCGAGGTTCGAGGTCGGCTCGTCCAGCAGGAGGAGCGGCGCGTCCCGCAGGAACGCACGCGCGAGGGCGATGCGCTGCCGCTGGCCGGCGGACAGGCCGAGGCCCCGCTCGCCGAGGGGCGCGTCGAGGCCGCGGGGCAGGGCGTCGATGAACTCCAGCGCGTTGGCGGCGTCCGCCGCGGCCCGGACGTCGGCGTCCGTCGCGTCCGGGCGGCCGAGGCGGATGTTGGCGGCGACCGTCCCGGCGAACAGGTGGGGGCGCTGCGGCACCCACGCGATGCGGGCGCGCCAGGCGTCCGGGTCGAGGTCGGCGAGGTCGTCCCAGTCGGCCAGGACGTGCCCGGAGTCGGGCCGGACGAAGCCGAGGAGCACGGCGAGGACGGTGGACTTGCCGGCCCCGCTCGGCCCGGTGAGCGCGACGGTCTCCCCCGGGTGGACGGTGAGGGAGAAGCCGTCGAGGGCGGGGACGTCGCGTCCGTCGTAGGCGACGGTCACGCCGTCGAGGCGGAGCGTGGCGTGCGCCAGGTCGGGGACGTCGGTGCGCGTGCCGGTGGGTGGTGGCGGCGTCTCGATCACCTCGAAGATCCGCCCGGCGGCGGTGAGGCCCTCGACGCTCGCGTGGTACTGCGCGCCGACCTGCCGCAGCGGGAGGTACGCCTCCGGCGCGAGGATCAGGACGAGCAGCGCGGTCTCCAGGCCCATGCCGCCCTCGACGAGGCGCAGTCCGATCGACACGGCGACGAGGGCGACCGAGAGCGTCGACAGCAGCTCCAGGACGAGCGCCGACAGGAACGCGATCCGCAGCGTCGACATGGTGGCCCGCCGGTGCCGGTCGGTGACCTCGCGGATCTTCGCCGCCTGCGCCCGCGCCCGGCCGAAGATCTTCAGTGTGGGCAGCCCGGCGACGACGTCCAGGAAGTGCGCGGCGAGGACGGACAGCGTCCGCCACTGCCGGTCCATCTTCCGCTGGGTGGTGAGGCCGACGAGGATCGCGAAGATCGGGATGAGCGGCAGCGTCACGGCGATCGTGACGGCGGACAGCCAGTCGCCGAACAGGATCCGCGCGCCGACGGCGGCCGGGACGATCACGGCGAGCACGAGCTGCGGCAGGTAGCGGGAGAAGTAGTCGTCGAGCGCGTCGATGCCGCGGGTGGCGAGGGTGGCGAGTTCCCCGCTGCGTTCGCCGGACAGCCAGCGCGGGCCGAGCAGCAGGGAGTGCGCGAGCAGCCGGCCGCGCAGCTGCGACTTGACCGCGGCGGACGAGCGGTGCGCCGCGACCTCCTGCAGCCACGCCACGAGCGTCCGCCCGGCGACGGCGGCGAGCAGGAGCAGCATCGGGGTGCGCAGGTCGCCGAGGGACGCGCCGCCGAGGAAGACGCGGGTGAGCATGTCGGCGAGCAGCGTCGCCTGCGCGATGATCAGCCCGGCGGTGGCGGTGCCGAGCGCCACGGACGACAGGAGGAAGATCCGTGTCGTCCGGGCGTACTTCAGCAGCCGGGGATCGAGGGGTTTCATTTCGCGGGCTCGGGTTTGCGGGCGGGGATGTGGGACGTGCCGATGCGCTTGCGGAACACCCAGTACGACCAGCCCTGGTAGATCAGCACGATCGGGGTGAACACCGCCGCGACCCACGTCATGATCTTCAGTGTGTAGGGGGTCGAGGCCGCGTTCTCGGTGGTCAGGCCGGTTGCGGCGCCGAGGGTGGACGGCATGACGTCCGGGAACAGCGCCGTGAACAGGGTCGCGACGGCGAGCACGATGGCGGTTCCGGTGCCGATGAACGCCCAGCCTTCGCGTCCCCGCGCGTTGGCGAGGCCGGCCGCGACCAGCCCGGCGGCGGCGCCCCCGGCGGTCAGCCAGGTCACGGGCTTGCCGTGCTCGAGCTGCGTGATCAGCAGGAAGCCGCCGCCGGCGGCGATCGCCGCGACGACGGCGATGTTCGCGACGCGGCGGGCCTGGACGCGGATGTCCCCGGACGTCTTGAGCGCGAGGAACACCGCCCCGTGCAGGACGAACAGGATCATGGTGGTGAGACCGCCGAGCAGCGCGTACGGGTTGAGCAGATCGACGAGCGTCCCGGTGAACTCGTGGTCGGCGTCCAGCGGCACGCCGCGGACGATGTTCGCGAACGCGACGCCCCACAGGAACGCGGGGGCGAGGCTGCCCCAGAAGATCGCCTTGTCCCACCGGGCGCGCCACCGCGCCTCGTCGCGCTTGCCGCGGTACTCGAACGCGACACCGCGGACGATCAGGGCGAGCAGGATCAGCAGCAGCGGCAGGTAGAAGCCGCTGAACAGGGTGGCGTACCACTCGGGGAACGCGGCGAACATGGCGGCGCCCGCGACGATGAACCACACCTCGTTGCCGTCCCAGACGGGCCCGATGGTGTTGATGACGACGCGGCGTTCGACGTCGTCGCGGCCGAGCACCGGCAGCAGCATGCCGACGCCGAAGTCGAATCCCTCCAGGAAGAAGTAGCTCGTCCACAGGAAGGCGATGATGATGAACCAGACGGTGGTGAGTTCCATGACCGGCGGCCCTCTCAGTAGGCGAACGCGAGCGAGCGCTCGGAGTCGGAGTCGTCGTCATCGCCGTCGGAGGACGGCGAGGGCAGCACCTCGTCCTCCGAGGGCGGTCCGGCCTTGGCGTACTTGAGCATCAGCCCGGCCTCGATGACCATCAGGACGCCGTACAGCACGGTCAGCGAGACGACGGAGATGAGCATCGAGCCGGCGCCGACGCCCGGGGAGACGCTCGCCGACGTCTTCAGGACGCCCCACACCGACCAGGGCTGCCGCCCCATCTCGGTGAAGATCCATCCGGCGGAGTTGGCGATGAACGGGAGCGTCAGCGACAGCATGCCGATCCGGTACACCCAGGGGCCGGACGGCAGCCGCCCGCGCCGCAGCAGCCACAGCCCGCCCAGCGAGATCAGCGCGGTGAGGAGACCGGCCCCGACCATGATCCGGAAGTTCCAGTAGGTGACGGGGATCACCGGCCGGTAGTCGCCGGGTCCGTGCGCGGACTCGGCCTGCGCCTGGAGGTCGTTGATGCCCTGGACCTCGCCGTCGAAGCTGCCGGTGGACAGGAACGACAGGATGGCCGGCACCTTGATCCCGAAGATCTCCTCCTCGCCGTCCAGCGTCCCGACGGTGAACACCGACAACCCGGCGGGCCGTTCGGTCTCGTAGATGGCCTCGGCGGCGGCCATCTTCATCGGCTGCTGCTCGGTCATGACCTTGCCCAGGGTGTCGCCGCTGATGGCGACGCCGATCGAGGCGACCGCGGTGACGGCCAGCGCGAGCTTCAGCGACGGGCGGAACACCTCCACGTTCTTGCGGCGGGCGAGGTGCCAGGCGCTGACGCCGGCCATGAACATGCCGCCGGTGACGAACGCGGCGGTGACCGTGTGCGGGAACGCGGCGAGGTGCGTCGGGTTGGTCAGCACGGCCCAGAAGTCGGTGAGTTCGGCCCGTCCGGTCTCCTCGTTGATGCGGTAGCCGACGGGGTGCTGCATCCAGGAGTTGGCGGCGAGGATGAAGAACGCCGACAGCACGGTGCCGATGGAGACCAGCCACATGCACATCACGTGGAGCACCTTGGGCAGCCGGTCCCAGCCGAAGATCCACAGCCCGAGGAACGTCGACTCGACGAAGAACGCGAGCAGTCCCTCGATGGCGAGCGGCGCGCCGAAGACGTCGCCGACGAACCGGGAGTAGTCGCTCCAGTTCATGCCGAACTGGAACTCCTGCACGATCCCGGTGACGATCCCCATCGCGAAGTTGATCAGGAAGAGCTTGCCCCAGAACTTGGTGGCGCGGAGGTAGGCCGTCTTGCCTGTTCGGATCCACGCCGTCTCCAGGCCCGCGACCAGCGCGGACAGCCCGATCGTCAGCGGGACGAAGAGGAAGTGGTACACGGTGGTGATCCCGAATTGCCACCGTGCGATGTCGACAGGATCCATGGGCGCGGGCCTCTCACGACTATCTACTACAAGCTGTAGTACTACGTTTCGCTAGACATACTACGAGCTGTAGTACTACGGAAAGTCGTTGAGTGCGTCACACGCCCCGGGACGCCGTACGCCCGGCCCGGACTCCCGTCAGTAGTGGAACGCCGAGGCGACCTTCGCGCCCTTGCTGCCCAGGTTGACCACGGACGTGCCGCCGGACGGCACCGCACGGCAGGACGCGCCGCCGTACTCCTCCGGGAAGACGAACAGGCCCCAGACGACCAGCCAGTCCTGGACCGCGCCGCTCGCCGGATCCATCACCGGCTCCCGGACCGGGACGACGCGCCGCTGGACGATGTGGTCCCGGTCCAGGCAGTCGGAGATCGTCTCCGCCCATTCACGGTCGGTCTGGTCCCAGCCCGCGTGGATGCCCCGGCCCGCCAGGCCCGCGAACGGCTTGAGGATCAGCTCCTCCCGTTCGGCGCGGACTTGCTCGACCAGGCCGGGGGTGAGGGTCCGCGTCCACGGCAGGATCCGCTCGATCAGGGCGTTCTCGTCCGGGGTCAGATCCCCGCACAGGTCCGGGTCGGAGATCAGCGGCAGGCAGCTCTTGTAGGAGAGCATGGTGCTCGACAGGGGAGTCCAGAGGACGACCTTCCCGTCCTCGTGGGCGCGCATGACGGTCTCCGCGTGGACGTCGTTGCGCGGGTCGCGGGCAAGCTGGTTGACGGAGTAGTACCGCAGGACGAGGTCGATCGGACGGCCGTGCAGGAACAACCGGTCGCCCTTCACCTCCACCTGGTCCACCTCGCCGAGCAGCAGCTCGATCCCGCACCGCTTCATCGTCTCCTGGAAGGAACGGTGCAGCGGCTCGTACGCCATCAGCCCCCCGATCGCCTCCAGGGTCGCGACGACCGGCGCCTCCTTCTGCGTCGCCCGGACGAACTGACGCGCGATGGCCGCGGGCGTGTCGACGTGGGACAGCCCGTGCTCGCCCGCGAACTCGGCGAACTCCGGGTGGGCGAGGAGCACCCGGTTGACCTCGCTGACGTCGACGCCGCCGAGTTCGCTGCCGATGTTGAACTCCAGCAGCCGGAACCGCGTCCCGTCGTCGTAGAGGTCGGCCCGCCCGTACAGATGCGGCTCGCCGCCGAGGGCGGTCATGAGCGCGGTGCGCCGCTCGTCGGCGCCGATCGCCGCGCAGAACTTGCGCCGGTCGCCGTCGAACAGCCGGTCGGGCAGGGACGCCATCAGCGTGAACAGCCCGGCGAGGTCGGCCGCGGCGCGGCGGGTCCGGCCCTCCTCGGAGAACAGGGGACGCGGCAGCAGATACTTTTCCCACGCCTCGGTGAACACCGCCGGAAACTCGGCTTCCGCCATGACATCGCGCAGGCCGCCGCCCTCCGTGGCGCACGCGGCCAGGTACTTCTCGGTGACCATCTGCGGGCCTTTCCGTCAGGCGTCGGGGTCGACGATCAGGTCTTTCTCGATCTTCCGGATGGCCTCGCGGTCGGCGTGGATCTGGTCCGCGTCCTCGTGGGCGAGGATGATGTAGCCCATCGTCATGCTGGCGAACAGGTCCGTGCTGGCGTCCACGTGGTCGCCGGTGCCGACCACGTGCACCGGGGAGTGGTAGCTCGGCAGGTCACGGGCCTGGTCGTAGATCTCCGCGTTGCGGACGACGCCGGTGGAGTGCGACATCAGGAACACCGCCGTGACGTTGCGCCGCAGCGTGTAGCCGGGCGGCATCTCCGGGCCGAGACCGCGGCACACGTCCACGATCCGGGTGACCTGGCTCTCCCCCGTGGCGATCTCGGTCACCGCCGGGTTGCCCGCACCGGCCAGGCGCGCGTTGACCTCCAGCAGCCGCGGGCCGTCCGGAGTCATCATGATCTCGGTGTGCGCCGCCCAGTTGCGCAGCCCCACCGCGTCCAGCGCGCCGAGCCCGTAGTCGATCAGCTCGCCGTAGGCGTCGGTGTCGTAGGGGAGCCACTCGACGTAGTCGTACACCGCGATGCCCTCGCCGAACGGCACCCGCCTGTACTTGATCATGTCGGTGATCGAGTGCCGGCCGTCGTGGCTGACGGTGTCGATGGCGTACTCGGTGCCGGTCATCATCTCCTGGACGAGCACCTCCTCGGCCAGCACGTCCAGCTTGTCGCGGGTGCCGAGCATCGCGCCGAACAGCTCGCGCCAGCCCTGCCCGCCGGGCGCGCGGCTCACCCCGACGGTGCCGGCGCTGGTCGGCGGCTTGACGACGAGGTCCCGACCGGCGAGCCCCTCGCGCTCGATCCACGCGGCGACCTCCTCCGGGTCGGTGGTGGAGATCTGCCGGGGGACGGGCAGCCCGGCGTCGGTGAGCGCCTGGTGCATGAGGTACTTGTGCCGCCGGGCGTCGACGAGTTCGGCGACGTTGGAGAACTCGGGCGCGAGCGCGTCCGAGCACTCCTGCGCGAGCCGCAGCGCCGCCTCGACGCCGGGGATGACCGCGATCGGCTTCAGCCCGCCGAGCCGCGCGACGGTCCCGGCCATGTCGCCGTGGTGGTTGACGACCGCGTCATAGTTGCCGGGGTCGTGCGAGGAGTGCAGCGGGGCCAGCGAGGGCCCCGTGTAGTCCATCACCGCCACCGGGCTGAACCCCGCCTTCCGCAGCGCGGGGGCGACCATCGCCGCCGAGGTGAAGGGCCTCACGATCGCCACGACTGGTCTGTTCATCATGTTCACCCTGTCTCCGGTGTCTCCGGTTGGTCGGTTCGGTTGCGCGGTCGGGGTGGCGGGACGGACGTCAGTCACCACCCCCGGTGGTCTTGACGGGCGCAGGCTCGGGCTCGTCCGGTCCGTCGGCCTCGTCCGGCGGACGGCGCCGCGCGAGCCCCGCCCCGGCCGCGACGAGCGCGGCGGCGAGGAGCCCGAACGTCCCGGTCAGCACCCACACCCCCGAACCCCAGGTGTGCCACGCGGCGATCCCGATCATGGGGCCGACGGCGTAGCCGACCTGCTGCGGGACGGTCGCCGCCGCGATATAGCGGGCGCGCAGCGCCGGCGGCGCGACGAGGCCGGGGTAGGCCATCATCGACGGCGCCGCGATGACCTCGCCGAACGTCCACACGACGGTCGCGACGAGCAGCAGCGCGATCGGCGTCGGCCCGGTGAAGAGGAGGTGGCCGACGCCGAGCATCGCCATGCCGAGGGTCATCGGGAGCCCGATCGGGAGCCGCTGGAGCCACTTGGACAGCAGCACCTCGAACGCGATGACGATCCCCCCGTTGATCGTCAGCAGGGTCGCGTACACCCGCTCGTCGTGACCCGAACCCGTCACGAAGAGCGGCAGCGCCGCCGACGCCTGGATGTAGGCGACCGCCGTGAAGAAGAGGCCGAGGACGACGAGCATGAACCGCCGGTCGGCGAGGATCTGCGCATAGCCGGCGCGCTTGCCGCCGGACTTGTCGCCACCGGCGTCCGGCTCGGGGTTGGAGCGCAGCGCCGCGTAGGCGACGATGCCGAAGGCCAGCGACGTCGCCGCGTCCACGTAGAACAGGGCGCCGTAGGACGCGTAGGTCAGCAGCAGCGCGGCGCCCATGGGGCCGAGGGTCGCGCCGACGTTGAACGTCAGCCGCAGCACCGAGAAGACCATGACGTGCCGGTTCTTCGGCGTCAGCTCCACGACCCACGCCATCGCGGCGGGACGGTACGCCTGCGCCGCCATGCCCGCGCCCGCCGCGACGAGGGCGCCGGTCCACATGTCCGGCACGTGCACGAGGGCCGCGGTCAGGACGGCCGTGCTCACCATCGAGCCGACGATGACCGCGCGGTATCCGACCCGGTCGGCGGCGGCGCCGCCCACCGCGGAGCCGGAGATCCGCCCGATCATCAGGGCGGTCAGCACGAAGCCGCTCTCCCACGCGGTGAATCCCTTGTCGGTGAGGAACAGCACCAGGAACGCGTTGAGGAACGTCGCCAGGTTGCTGATCAGGTTGCCCAGGACCAGGATCCGGACGGTCTCGTTCATCTCCCGCAGCGTCGACATGACGGTCGGGTGCTCGGCGGTGCTCATGTCGCGGGCTCCAGCCTGGTCCCCTCGAACGTGAAGTACCGTCCGGGATCGGCGACCGCGGCGGCGGTCTCCTCCGGCGACGCGCCGACCGCGATCACGAAGCCGGTGCGGGCCAGGCCGTGCGGTGGCCGCCGGACCCGCATCCCCGGCTGGACGCCGACCTCCACCTCCGCGAGCGGCGGACGCATCAGCTCGCGGTGCGCCGTCGCCGAGGTGACCTCCATGTCGTAGGGCGGGTAGGCGAACCTGATCGACGCGGCCCGGAGGGGGCCCGGGAACGCCGGGGCCGGGGGACGTCCCGCCACGACGTCCGCGGCGGCGAGCGGCGCGTCCACGCCGGAGGTCAGGAGCCCGAGGTAGGGGATCATCCCGCCGCCGAGCCGGGCGTTGATCTCGATGACGTGCCGTGCGCCGTCCGGGGTGAGCTTGAACTCGATGTGGGTGAAGCCGTCGGTGAATCCGGCGGCGGCGTGGGCGCGGTTCAGCGTGTCGAGCATCGCGGGGTCGGTCAGCAGCGGGTCGTTCGCGTCCACGTCGTGGCCGATCTCCTCGAACGCCAGGTCGCCGCTGCCGCCGAGGATCTTGCGCGCGACGACCAGCGGCGTGCATTCGCCCCTGTGGACGACGCACTCGAAGGAGACCTCCGGGCCGTCGAGGAACTCCTCCACGATCACGTAGTCGTCGAACTGGCGGATGCCGCCCATCCGCGTGCCGTCGGCCAGCGCGAACGCGCGGTCCAGGTCGCCCGGCCCCTCGGCCTTGCTCAGCCCGAGGCTGCCGCCGAGGTTCCGCGGTTTGACGATGACCGGGTAACCGGTCTCGTCCGCGAACGCGCGGGCCTGCTCCAGCGACGCGACGGCACGGGACGCGGGCTGCGGCAGCCCCGCGTCACGCAGTGCCGTGCGGGCGGCGGACTTGTCGCGGCAGCGCGCCACCGCGTCCGGGTCCAGGGCGGGGAAGCCGAGCGCCGCGCTGAGATGCGCCGACGTCTCGATGTAGACCTCGTCGTAGCAGAAGACCCCGGCGACGTCGTGGTCGCGGGCGACCTCGCGGGCAGCCGCCGTCAGCTTCTCCAGGTCGAGGCAGTCGACGACGGTGTGCCCGATGATGTAGGGGTCCTCCCAGGTGGCCGGGGCCGGGTTGAGCAGCCAGAGCCGGTACCGCGCCGACACCGACTCCAGGATGTAGGCGCGGTAGACCCAGTAGCTGCTCGCGACCAGGAGAAGGAGCGGACGGTCGTCGCCCGCGGACGGGTTGTGCGACATGCGGACCTCGTTGGGGGGCGTCGGGGGAGCGTCAGGAGAAGTAGTCCTGGAGTCCGCCGCGCCGGCGGACGTCGAGGGTGGCGCAGTGGAAACCGCCGCCGAACGTGTTGACCGTGCGGAACGGGACGGGGATGGGCGTGAAGCCCTCCTTCTCCAGGAGCCGCAGCAACTCGGTCTCCTGCGCCTCCACGAAGATGCGGTCCTGGTCGAGCATCAGGGTGTTCATCGCGATCCAGCGGCTGCAGAAGTACATCGTCTGGTCGGCGGGGATGGCGGGCTCGGGGCAGATCAGCACGTCCCAGTCCGCGAACATCTCCGGCAGTTCGGGCACCCGCTCCGGGTTGATCAGGACGCGGCCGGGACGCAGCGGGACGAACGTGGCGTTGAGGTGCATCGGATGGTCGTCCATGAACGCCACCTCGTGCACCCGGAAC
Organism: Spirillospora sp. NPDC048824; assembly: GCF_043198455.1. Lineage (NCBI taxonomy): Bacteria > Bacillati > Actinomycetota > Actinomycetes > Streptosporangiales > Thermomonosporaceae > Spirillospora > Spirillospora sp. NPDC048824. The sequence goes on from NZ_JBICUS010000010.1 coordinate 148,851, forward strand.
TCGTCGCCGAGCAGCCGCCGCGTCCACTCGATGCCGAACCGGTTGGTGACGTGGCTGCGCTGGACGAGGATGTCGCGGCCGAACCGCATGAAGTCGCCCGCGTCCACGATCGGCTCGAACTCGGTGATGACGGACGTCATGTCAGGGAACGGGTCGTCCGGCGACGGAGTCTCCGGCTTCGCCGATGCGTAGCCGGGGTTGTAGGACGCGTCCGTGAGCTGCGGTTTCGGCGCGGCGACCCAGCGGGCGCCGCGGCGGAAGTAGTCCTTGAAGATCGTCCTGAACGGGTGGGTGGCGAAGTAGTACGACCGCCAGCCCATCGTCGCCTCGACGATCTGGTCCCCCGCCACCAGCGCGATGTCGCGGGGGAACGTGTGCGACGACCCGCCGGTGGACGACCAGTCGGCGGTGCCGAACGAGCGGGACTGGTCGACCGGGTCGGGCCGCCGGACCGTCACCCCCTCGCCCTCCAGGATCGACACGAACCCGTCGAGTTCCTCGCGGGCCGCGTCGACCTGATCGGCCGGGAAGCCGCCGCCGCCGTTGCGGCGGTAGAAGTCCCACGCCTCCGGCGGCACCGTCGCCTCGATCGCCGGATGCCACGGCGGGACGGCGGCGCCGTCGATCACGCCGACGATCACCTCTTCGAGCGGGTCCCACTCGTTGTACGAGCCGACCGGGGAGGAGTTCTCAGCCATCGTGGGACGTCCTTTCGATGGTTCGGACGGTCACGCGCGCCTCCGGCGAGGCGGCCTTCAAACCGTGCAGGCGGTTGCGCGGCACCAGCAGCACGTCGCCAGCACCGAGGCGGTGCGGGTGCTCGGTCGCCCACGCGTACACGTCCACCTCACCGGCGGTGACCTCGACGAGCCGGTCGGTCTCGTACACGCCGGTACAGAACGGGCTGTCGGGGCGAAGGGTGCTGGTCACGGCGTCGTCCAGCCCGGAGGACGCCAGCGCGGCGCCGGCCTCGGCGTGGTCGTCGAGCGTGTCGGCCCAGGCGATCTGGGCGCGGAAGTCGGCGTCGCCGAGCCGCAGCAGGAGCTTGGTGTCCTCGATGCCGCGCACCAGTTCGGGGATGACCAGCTCACCGTGGGTGCGCGCCAGCCCGAGCAGGAGGTTCTCGTACGTCATCCGCCCGTGGTGGATGTCGATGTGGGCGTGCTCGTCGCAGTACTTGGCGTCGACCCGGTCGCCGTAGACGGCGCGGAGCATCGCCCCGGTATCGGCGAACCCCTGGGCGAACAGCCACTCCAGGTACGTCACCGCGGCCATGTAGCGGAACATCCCGCGGTGGTCCTCGGTGAGCCAGTTGAAGTAGTTCACCCCGACCAGGGAGCTGGTCAGGTAGAAGTTCCAGTACGCGTGCACGTCGGTGCGCAGCCCGACGCTGGCCAGCATCTCCTTGAAGATCGTGCTGTGCTTGGCGCCGTACACGCCGTACCCGAACTCGTCGTTGAAGATCTTGAAGAGCTCGGACTGCTCGACGCCGTAGGACCCGCCCAGGTTGCGCGCCATCGCCGACGCCTCCGTCAGCGCGTCCAGCGCGAGCTGGATCAGGTGCAGCGCCGCCGCCTCCTCCGGGTGCCGGCACTCGGTGATGGTCCGCATCGTGCCGGTCACCGGCGCGGCCGCGTCCACCGCCGGGTTGTTCCCGGACGCGTCCGCCGGCGCCCCCGCCCCGCCGACCTCGGCGAGGAAGTACTCCTGCAGCTCGTCCAGCGTCCGGACCGGCGGGACCGGCACGGCGTCGTCCAGGAACGAGAAGGCGTAGCGCTCCAGATCCGGCCGGACGAGGTCGCGCAGCCGCCGCACCTCGTCGCCGTAGAACAGGTCGAAGTCGTCCTTGGCCGCCGCGAGGCCCTCGGCGGGCAACAGGATCATGTCGCTTTCGTAGGCGTTGCACAGCACGCGCCCCGCGACGAGCTGCCCGCCGCTCAGGAACTCCGCCTCGGTGGCCGGGACGGAGAAGTCCCGGTCTCCCGCGCCGGGCGGGCCGATCGGCCGCCGGAACGGGTTCCCGGCGATGTACACCTCCGGCCCCGGCTGGAAGATCCGCTGCGCGCAGTACGCCGCGAGGGCACCGGACCGTTCCGACGTGGTGATCGTCATCGCGCCGCCTCCGAGACATCGCGGTCCTGGCCGGGGGCCGTCCCGGCGGGAACGGTGAAGCGGACGCACTCGCCGTCGTGGGCCGCGTCCAGCACGACCGGCTCGCCCGGCTGGACGTGCACCGGGGCGGGCAGGCACTGGATCGCCTGCTTCCAGTGCGAGTCGTGCCCGGGTGCGTTGTCGAGGGTGATGCCGGGGAGCAACTCCATCTCGAACCAGAACGCGATCGCGTGCAGCTTTCCCGCGGCGGTGGGACGCACCAGGAGTTCGGTGCTGCGCGGTGTCGCGTCGGCGGTGTGGAAGTCGAAGTCGAACACCGTCAGCGGGTCCGACAGCGCCCGGTGCTCGTGCCGGTGGAGCCGGGAGTCGAAGTACTCGAGCGTCGACAGCCGGTTGAACGGCGCCAGGTCGAACCCGTACAGCTTGCCCACGTGGTTCTTGCGGTGCAGCGGCTCGCTCTCGATCAGCTGGGCGATGATCCGTCCCCGCGACGGCATGATCGTCGCGTCCCGGGTGAGCAGATGCTCGCGGGCGTGCGCGATCGTGCCGAGGATGCCCTCGCCGAGCAGCCCGCAGTCGACGATCTCGGTGACCAGCAGGTCGGCCCGCCTGGGCAGGTCCTCCGGCACCGTCATCCGGGTGGACATCTTCGGGACGACGGTGACCGCGTCGTCGTACCCCGCCACCCGGACGACCCGGGAGGTCGTCTCGGCCACGGCCTGCTGCCCCTCGCACGCCACGACCTGGCGCGCCCCGGCACGGGCGGCCATCATCGCCAGCAGTCCCGATCCGGCGCCGATGTCCAGCACGAGCGAGTCCGGGTCCGACGCGACCGCCCGCCGGATCGCCCGGTCGTAGAGCTCGGCGCGCTCCTCGTCGTGCAGCATCTCCCAGTGCCAGCGGGGGACGGCGCGGCGGACGGCGCGGTTCCGGCCGATCCGCGCCTCCTCGTTGTCGCGGTCCACGCCGAGGATGAGTTCGTACGCCTTGGCGGCGTCCTCGTAGCGGCCCTGGTGGTGCAGGTCGCGTCCCCAGCGCAGGAAGTGCGCGAGCTCCAGGTCGGCGTGGATCTCCGGAGCGGGCTCCAGCAGGTCGGATTCGTGCGTCGGCTCCACGACCGTGCCTCCTCGGTTCGGACCAGGTGGTGAGGTGTTGGTGGCGCTGTCCGTCGTCATCGGCGCACGGCCCCCTCGCCGCCGGCGGTGTCGAGCGCGTCGGCCGCGCAGGGCGCGTCCGGCGGCAGGTTGGCGAGGATCTCCCTGTGGATGACCGAGATCGGCGCGCCGCCGTCCCCGCCTTCGGCGCCGTCCGGGAGGACGACGACCGCCTCGTCGCCGCTGCGCACCATCGGCAGGCTGGTGCGCTTCACGGCCGATACGCCCACCTTGGTGCCGTGCCAGGGGCAGCTCAGGCGCCGCCCGTCCGGGGTGAGGCGGGCCAGGCTCAGCGGCCCGCCCCGGTGCGGGCAGCGGTCGAGGACGAGCAGCGCCCGCCCTTCGGTGTGGAGGACGAAGTAGCGGTCGTGGCCGACCATCACGGTGTTGTGGCGGCTCAGATCCATGACGATGACGCGGGCCATCGGCTCCTCTTGTCGTTCGGGCGCGGCCGGGTGACGGGCGGAGGGCGGGGCACCGGCACGGCGCGGGCGAGGGAGATCAGGGGGTACGGGGTAGGGGCACATGGCGAGGGCCGTACGTGCCCCACCGGTGTGTCCAGGGACGGAACGGACGCCGCTCCGGCACGGCGCCTCGCGCTGGATCAGCCGTCGGGTGCCGCGGTATGGAGCAGGTAGGCGGTTCCGGCGGCGGCCGGCCGCACCCCGTAGAGCCGGCCCGCCGGGATCAGCACCACATCTCCGCGTGCCAGCCGCTCGGGCGGACCGGTCGGGGTGGTGATGAGCTCCGCCTCGCCGCGCTCGACCTCCAGCACCATGGCGTCGTCATGGCCGCGCGTCCCGAACGGGCTGTCCGGCGTCAGGGCGACCCGCCGCGGCGGCGTGGGCCCGAGCCGGACCGTTTCGGCGAGCTCCCGGTGGCGGGGCAGGTCGTCCGCCCACCGGATCTGCGCCGCGGTGTCGTCCTCGAACCATCCGCCGATGAGCCGGGCCTCGGCGACGCCGCGCATCAGCTCGGGGACGACCCGGGGGCCGTGCCTTTCGGCCAGGGCCAGCAGCACCTGCTCCCTGGTGATGCGCCCATGATGCTCGTCGATATGTGCGTGCTCGTCGCAGTAATGCAGATCGACTTCGGCTCCGAAGATATCCCGGAACACCTTGACCATCTCGACGAAGGCGGGCGCGAAAACCGCCTCCGCATAGGTCACCGCACCTGCATAGCGGAAGAACTTCGCATGGTCGCGGGACAGGTAGTAATAGTAATTGTTCGTCGCCAGTGGACCCGCGAGGTAGAAGTTCCAGTACGCGTGCACATGGGTCGCCATCCCGCGGCTGCGCAGCATCTTGGCGAAGATGGTGGTGTGCTTGGCGTCGTAGACCCCGTACCCGAATTCATCGATGAAGATCTTGAACAGGGCGGATTGCTCCGGCCCGTAGGCGCCGGCGAGGTTGCGCGACATCGCGGACGCCTCGGTGAGGCCGTCGAGCGCGAGCTGGACCAGGTACAGGTCGGCGGCGCTCTCCCGGTCGCGGGCCCCGGCGATGGCGGCCAGCGCGGGCGATGGACCGTTCTCGGCCTCGGCGACCACGTGCTGGAAATAGGCGTCCAGCACGTCGGGTGTGGTGGCGCCGCTGACGTCCACGGCGTCGTCGAGGCAGGCGAACGCGAAACGTTCCAGGGCCGAGACGGACGACTCCCGGAGTTCGCGCAGCTCGGAGCCGTAGAAGAGGTCGAAGTCCTCGTGCAGGCCGGCCAGCCCCTGGTCGGGAAGCAGGACCGTGTCGGCCTCGTAGAACGTGCCGAGCAGCCGGTGCGCGGCGAGCGAGCGGTGCGCGGCCCACTGGCCGGCGCCCGGCGGCCGGTCGAAGTCGGCCGCGGCGAGCGCGTCCGGGACCAGCATCCGGCGGTAGGGGTTGGGAGCGTGCAGTACCTGGGCGTCACCTTGGAAAAGCGGGTTCCGGGCGAACGAGATAATCCGCTTTCCCAGGGTGCCGCCGACTTCCTTGTCGGCAGATTGAATTGTCATTTGCTTATACCGTTCACCTGACTACTTCATGGGGTCGGGTGTAGTTGTGTGCGCCTGGCCGGTTGTACCGGCAGGAACGCGAGAACGGTTTCGGTTCGATGGCGGGTATGGCGGGGTGTTGCGCAGCGGGCTTGAACTCTCACTTGTGGTGAGCGTCCGGGGTTCCCGCTGCGGAGGCACGTTAACAAAGGCCAGTGGCCCGATCAATGATCAACCATGACTTTATTGACAGGATGAACTGGCAGGTCTTGTGCGCGCCGATACCGGTCATGTCGCCGCCGAATTAGGACTCTCCCTATCCCGCTCGCCGGGTCCGGGCCCGATCCGCGTTCGCGGCAGGTGCGCTGACCTGGTGTTCCGCCGTCCGGGCGACGCTGACGTCATGGGCGCACCAGCCGCGGCCCGGCGGCCAACCCCGCTTGACGTGCGGTGGACACCCCTGTCAAGGAATATCCGGGGACCATCCCCGGTTCGTGACCGTATTCGGGTCCGCACGGCCGTCCGCCCCCGCCACGCCCCCGGACGGCATCCGCGCGTCCCCCGGGCGGGCGTTGCTACGCGGACGCGCCCGGGTCGCGGAAGGTGCGCCGGTAGCCGGACGTGAGGTCTTCATCGCCCGCGCGAAATGGTGCCGGAACGTCACCGGGCTCTCGAAGCCGACGGCCGCACCGACCTCCTCGACCGGCGTGACGCCCTCCTCCAGCAGCGGCAGGGCCGCCATGTGTCCGCGGACGCGAACGCGCCGAGGCCGTGCTCGGCCGTCAACGTGAAGCCGCCGACCGCGCGCATCGGGCCGCGTTCCAGCGAGCAGACCCGCAGGTCGTACCAGGGGACGTCCAGTTCCGGGCGCGGCAGCCCGAACACCTCGACGACCGAGCCGAGTTCGAACGGTGCCATCCCGTCGAACGCGAGCACCGACACCGTCTGCCGGCGTGCGGGGGGGAGCGACGAACATGGCGGAATTTTATCGATGGTCGTCGTTCACGCCACTGTCCGGCTGGGCCGCCATCGCCGCAGCATGGAGGCGTTCGCGAAAGCCCCCTGGTCAAGGAGCAACAGATGAGCGTCTCCCACCCCGCCGCGTCCAGCGAGGAAGCCGTCCGCCACTTCGCCGCCCGCCTCTCGTTCGAGACCGACGTGTCCGATGTGGCCGCACAGATCCTTGAGCGAGGCGAACCGGGTAACGCGGGCGGCGGCGGCATCGTGGTCGTCGACACGCGCAGCGCCGAAAGCTGGGACCAGGGCCATATCCCGGGCGGGCTCCACCTCCCGACCACCGAGATCGCCGGACGCGCCGCGACGCGGATACCCCGGGACGTGACCGTGGTCGTCCACTGCTGGGGCCCCGGCTGCAATGGTGCGACGAAGGCCGCATTGCTGTTCGCCGAGCTCGGCTTTCCGGTGAACGAGATGATCGGCGGAGTCGAATACTGGGCTCGTGAAGGGCTCCCCGTGGAGACCGCCGCGCGGACGGTCACCCGGCGCTCCCCCGACCCGCTCACCGCCCCTGTGACCACCATCTCCTGTGACTGTTGACACCCCGGGAAACCAATGACACGGAATGTTCTATCCGGGACTGGGCATAAGAAGCCACCACGGCGACGTTAGACTCTAGGAATCATTCTTCGACGCCCCATGGCGTCAGGCTCGTCCTTGCAGCCCACACACACCGTGGTGCCTCCCGAGACGTGCCCCCCTCTCGGAAGGTAATGCGTGACCTCAGCTGCCGCTGCACAGAACCCGTCCATGCCCGCCACCGCGGACGAGGAGCAGGTTCCCACCTTCGCCGAGCTCGGCCTGGCGCCGTCGCTGGTGAACTCCCTGAGCCGTCAGGGAATCGACGCGCCGTTCCCCATCCAGGTCGCCGCGATCCCCGACGTGATGGCGGGACGCGACGTCCTCGGACGCGGCAAGACCGGCTCCGGCAAGACCCTGGCGTTCGGCCTGCCGCTCCTGACCCGGCTCTCCGGCCGCAAGGCCGCCCCCAAGCGCCCCCTGGCGCTGATCCTGGTGCCGACCCGCGAGCTGGCCCAGCAGGTGCAGACCAACCTGGAGCCGCTCGGCCGCGGCCTCGGGCTGCACTTCAAGACCGTCATCGGCCAGACGTCGATGTTCAAGCAGATCGACGCGCTGCGCCGCGGCGTCGAGATCCTGGTCGCCACCCCCGGCCGTCTCAAGGACCTGATGCGGCAGGGCGCCTGCGACCTGTCCGACATCGAGATCCTGGTGCTGGACGAGGCCGACCACATGGCCGACATGGGCTTCCTGCCCGACGTCACCGACATCCTCGACGCCGCCAAGCCCGGCGGGCAGCGCCTGCTGTTCTCCGCCACCCTCGACAAGGACGTCGACGTCCTGGTCAAGCGCTACCTGAACGACCCGGTGAGGCACGCCATCGGCCCGGTCGACGAGTCCGTCGACACGATGGAGCACCACCTCCTCCTCGTCGCGCCCAAGGAGAAGGCCGCCGTCACCGCCGAGATCGCCAACCGCGAGGGCCGGACGATCCTGTTCGCCCGCACCAAGCACGGCGTCGACCGGCTCGCCAAGCAGCTCGTCCAGGTCGGCGTCCGCGCGGCGGGCCTGCACGGCGGCAAGAGCCAGGGCCTGCGCACCCGCACGCTCGCCGAGTTCCGCGAGGGCTCGATCAGCGTGCTGGTCGCCACCGACGTCGCCGCCCGCGGCATCCACGTGGACGACGTGTCGCTCGTCATGCACGTCGACCCGCCCGCGGACAGCAAGGACTACATGCACCGCGCGGGCCGCACGGCCCGGGCCGGTGAGAGCGGCACCGTCGTCACGCTCGTCCTGCCGCACCAGGTGCGCGCGACGTCCGCGATGACGCGCCGCGCCGGCATCAACGCGCCCCGCACCCGGGTCGCCACCGGCGACGCGGAGCTGGTCAAGCTGACCGGCGCCCGCCCGCCGTCCGGCATCCCGATCGAGGGCCCGATCATCCCCGAGCGCCCGCAGCGCGCCGGCGGCGGCCGGGGCCGCCAGGGCGGACGCCGCGGCGGACGCGGCTTCGGCGGCGGCGGCCGGGCCCCGCGCTCGTACGACCGCCAGGACGGCGGCGGCCGTCCCCGCGAGGGTGGCGAGCACCGCGGCTCCTACTCCGGCGGCGAGCGCCGCGGCGGCGGCCCCCGCACCGGCGGCGGCTCGCACCCCAACCGCCGGGGCGGCTCCTACCGCGACGGCGGCGACCGCCGCCCCGCCCGCTACAACTGACCCGACGTGGTCCGGAGCCCCGCCCCACCCGGGCGGGGCTCCTCCCTTTCCAGCCTGTGCCGGGGACGGCGCCGCACTGCTGGGCCGCCAGCCCGCTTCTGGGCCGCTAGCCCGCCTCTTCGTGCAACACGTCGTCTTCGCGGGGGACGTCGTCCTCGCGGGCGGCGGACTGCTCGCGCAGCCTGTCCTGGAGGATCTGGAGGCCTTCGAGACCGTCCACGGAGAGGGCGGCCAGCTCGTCCAGGGACATGAGGGGCTCGGTGCGCAGCGGCGGCTGCCAACCGTTCTCCTTGTCGTGGCTGCGGAGGATCTTGGCGGGGACGCCGCCGATGACGGCGTGGTCGGGGAACTCGCCGCGGACGACGGCGCCGCCCGCGACGGCGACGTTGCGGCCGAGCCGGGTGCCGGGGAGGATGATCGCGCCCGTTCCGATCCAGCAGCCGTCGCCGATGACGACGGGGTTGTTCTCCGGCCACTGCCGCCCGATGGGGGTGTGCAGGTCGCCGTAGGCGTGGTTCTGGTCGGTGATGTAGACGTTGGGGCCGGTGAAGACGTCGTCTCCGATGGAGATGGACTGGTGGCCGACGATGTGGGTACCGCGTCCGAGGGAGCAGCTCGCGCCGATCCGGACGATGACGTCCGGGCCGAGGTCGAGGCCGGGGACGAAGCCCGCCGAGATGGTGACGTGCGTGCCGACCAGCGTGTGGTCGCCGATGGAGATCCACGGCTCGCCGTAGATGGAGCCGACCGGGAAGCCGATGCACGCGCCCTCGCCCAGGTAGGCGAACTTGCGGCGGCCCGGTGTCCGCGGGGTGATCTCGCCGTGCCGCTGGATCCACTCCCAGGCGTGATGCACGGCCGTGTGCACGCCCCGGCGCGCCCGGTCTCTGGCCCGGGCCGCCAGCACCTGCCGGGTCGAGCGTTTCGGCGACATGGCGTTCACCGTACCGGGTGGTAGCTACCGCAGGGGATAAAGGGACGCGATCGACCGAACGTGAATCGGTGCACGCGGCGCATGACGGGGGCCCGGCCGTTTCCCGGCCGGGCCCCCGGTGTGCACGCTAGTGCGGAGTGTGCACCTGACCGTCGACATCGGCGCCGGTGACCGTCATGGAGTCGGCCGAAGTGGCGTCCTCCGCGTGCTCACCGGAACCCTTGGTCAGGTCTCGGATGACGCCGCGCCGTGTCGCCACCACACCGGCCACGCCGACGGCGGCGACCACCCCCATCATCGTCATGAAGGCGCCACGCCCGGGCTTGGACGATTTCGGCGGTTCCACCCGGTGGGCGGCATCGCTCAGGAACGTGCTCACCCGCGGGGCGAGCCCGGTCTCCACATACCGGGCCGCCTGCCGGAGCCTCGGTGCGCTCCAGCCACGGACGATCATGATGCGCTCACCCGCGGCGGGCCTGATCCGCTCCGCCGCGGAAGAGGCACCCTGACGGCACGCATCGGCGCCCTGCCGGGCGGCCTCCTGGGCGCGGCCGAACCGCGTGAGAACTGCCTCCTGCGGCTTCCGACGGATACTGATCATTAGGGACACGCTAACCTCCCTGTTTGCGAGGTCCTGTCATGCAGCCTTCCCAACGACAGGGGGGTAAACCCTGTATGCGCAACCGCCAGATCACGCAGGGTGACCACTTTCGGGCATGACGAGAGACCCCAAAGTCCAGACGTACAGACCAACTCCATGAGGAGGAGGCCAGGGTGGCCAACGAAATCTTCGCGACGCTCAACACGTCGCTCGGCAAGATCGTGATCCAGCTGTACCCGGAGCAGGCGCCCGAGACGGTGGCGAACTTCGTCGACCTGGCGGAGGGCAACCGGACGTGGCACGACCCGCGCACCGGCCAGAAGTCCGACGCGCCGCTCTACAACGGCACCGTCTTCCACCGCGTCATCGACCAGTTCATGCTCCAGGGCGGTGACCCGCTGGGCACCGGCACCGGCGGGCCGGGCTACCAGTTCAAGGACGAGTTCCACCCGGACCTGAAGTTCAACCGGCCGTACCTGCTGGCGATGGCCAACGCCGGGCCCGGGACGAACGGCTCCCAGTTCTTCATCACGCTCAGTGTCGCCCACACCCAGCACCTGACGGGCCGCCACACCATCTTCGGCAAGGTCATCGAGGGCACCGACGTCGTCGACCGGATCGGGAAGGTCCCGACGGGCCGCAATGACCGTCCGCAGGAGGACGTCGTCATCGAGTCGGTGACGATCGAGCGCCGTTAGACGTTCCTACGGTGAGACCTGAAACCGGGTGAGACCCGCGACGGGTGCGACCCGCACCGGCCCACGGAGCCCCAGATGAGCACAGAACCCAGTCCCGCCCCCGAGACCTCGGTGCCGACCTGCTACCGGCACCCGGGCCGGGAGACGTATGTGCGCTGCACGCGGTGCGACCGCTACATCTGCCCCGAGTGCATGCGGGACGCGGCGGTGGGACACCAGTGCGTGGAATGCGTCGCGGAGGGTAACCGGAGCATCCGCAGGGCGGTTCCCCGGACGCCCATCGGCGCACGGGCCTCCACGTCCGCGGTGCCGGTCGTCTCGTACACGCTCATCGGCGCGTGCGTGGCGATGTACCTCGCCGAGCTGGCGTCGTGGCGTGTCGTGTGGGAGTTCATGATGCTCGGACGCGGCGTCCTGCCCGACGGCGACGTCGGCGGGGTCGCCGAGGGCGAGTGGTACCGGCTGTTCACCACGATGTTCCTGCACCAGCGCGGCGGGACGTTCGGCATCACCCACATCCTGTTCAACATGTGGGCGCTGTGGGCGGTCGGCCCCGCGCTGGAGCAGGTGCTCGGCCGGTGGCGGTTCCTGGCCCTGTACATGCTGTCGGGGCTGGGCGGCTCGGTGCTGCTGTACCTGGTCGGCGACCCGGCGTCCTCGGCGGTCGGCGCGTCCGGCGCGATCTTCGGCCTGTTCGGCGCGTTCTTCGTGGTCGGCCGGAAGCTGGGCGGGCCGGTCGGGCCGATCGTGGTGCTGCTGGTGATCAACCTGGTGATCACGTTCTCGGTGCCGAACATCTCCTGGGAGGGGCACGTCGGCGGGCTCGTCGTGGGCGCGGCGCTGGCCGCCGCCTACGTGTACGCGCCGGCGGCGCGGCGGCGGCTGCTGCACATCGCGGCTCCGCTCGTCACGTTCGCCCTGCTCGCCGCGCTGGTCGTCGTCCGGACGGCGGAGCTGGCACCCGCCGCGGGGTAGCCGTGAGCCTTGCGCGGACGCCGCTCATGGCACGCGGCGTCCGCGCCCTCACCTGTGGAAAACCTGGGGAAAACCGGGGCCTACCCGCCCCGATCTGTGGACAACTGGCGGTCAGCGCCACCGGGTCGACAGGATCACACCGAGAATGATCGCGGTGAACCCGATGCCCAGGTTCCAGTTGTGCAGGTCGGACATGTACGGCACGTCGGTGCCGGTGCTGGCCGTCACGTAGAAGACGGCGATCCAGATCAGGCCGACGAGCCAGAGCCCGACCATCGTCGGCACCAGCCAGCGGGGGCTGACCTCGGGCGCCTTGGACTTCTGCGGGGGCGTGTAGACGGCCTTCTTGCGGGTTTTCGACTTGGCCACGGTGAGTCGATCTCCTCGGGCGTTCCGGCGGCCGGAGCGCCGGACCGCGCATGGGTGTTTTGTCGGTTAGCGTAGTCGCTGGTGAGCAGCGTACGGCGTCCAGCGTGGGGAAGCATCATCCCAGTTCTCACGCTCCTTGCGGGAACCTTGTTCGCGGCGAGCGCGAGCACGGCCCGCGGCACGAGCCTGCGCGAGCAGGGCCGCACCGAGATCACCGAGCTCATCGCGGCGGAGCAGCGCCGCAGCCGCCAGGAGCGCGACGAGTACCGGCGGCTCCGCCACGAGATCGACCGTATCTCGCGGGAGGCCGGACGTCACGACGCCCGCGTGAAACGGGCCCGGGCGGAAGCCGACCGCCTCGCCGCCCGCGCCGGGTTCACCGCGCTCAGCGGCGCCGCCGTCCGCGTCTCCCTGGACGACGCGCCGCTGCCGAAATCCGGTGACCTGCCGCGGGGTGTCCGCCCCGACGACCTCGTCGTCCACGAGAGCGACGTCCAGGCCGTCGTGAACGCGCTGTGGGCCGGCGGCGCCCGCGCGATGCAGATCATGGACCAGCGGGTGATCTCGACGAGCGCCGTCCGCTGCGTGGGCAATACGCTGATCCTCCAGGGCGTCGTGTACTCCCCGCCGTTCCGGATCACCGCCGTCGGCGACCCGGAACGGCTCCGCGCGGCGCTCGGTGCGTCCCCCGAGATCGCGACCTACCGCAAGTACGTCCGCGCGTACGGCCTCGGCTACTCGGTGCGGACGGTGGAGAACGCCACGCTGCCGCCCTTCACGGGCAACGTGACGATGAAGCACGCTACGGTGCCGGACTAGCCGGCCGGACCCCCGAGGAGGACGCACCGGTGCGGATGCTGATCCGTGGCATGGGCGAGCTGTGCATCACCGCCGGGCTGATCGTCATGCTCTTCGTCACCTACTCGCTGTGGGGCACCGGCCGCTACACCCAGGGCCAGCAGGATCGCCTCAGCGAGGAACTGCTGGGCAAGTGGCAGGCGTCCAAGGTCACCACGGAGAAGGTGAAGCTCGGCAAGGGCCTCGCGATGATCCGCGTCCCCGAGTTCGGGGACGACTACGGTTTCGTCGTGATCGAGGGCGTCGACCGCGAGGACCTGCGCAAGGGCCCCGGCCACTACCCCGGCACCGCGCTGCCGGGCCAGGTCGGCAACTTCGTGATCTCCGGGCACCGGACCACCTACTCGGCCCCCTTCAACCGGCTCGGCGAACTCGAACGAGGCGACGAGATCCTCATCGACACCCGGGACCGGCAGTACGTCTACAAGGTCACCGGCCGCGAGATCGTGGGGCCGTCGGCGGTGGAGGTGACCGCACCCGTCCCGGGCCACCCCGGGCGCGAGCCGACCGAACGCCTGATCACACTCACCACCTGCCATCCCAAATACTCCGCCGCCGAACGAATGATCATCTTCGGTGAGCTGGCGTCGTCCGTGCCCCGGGTGCGGCAGTCCGCCACCGGAACCTAGGAGGTCCCGTGTACGCCTGGATCTGGCGCCGACTGCCGGGCGCGTGGCCGGCCAAGACCGCCACGGCGCTGGGCCTCGCCATCGCCGTGGCCGCCGTCTTCTGGTACCTGGTGTTCCCGTGGGTGGAACCCAAGGTCCAGTTCGACCAGGGCGTCGTGGAGGGCCCGACCCCGACCGGCACGTCGCTCCCCGGCTGACCGGTGCGCGTCCTCGTCGTGGACAACCACGACAGCTTCGTCTACAACATCGTCCAGTACCTGCTGGAACTCGGCGCCGAGTGCACGGTCATGGACTGCCTCGACGCCACCCTCCGGGACGCCGCCGCGGCCGACGGCGTCCTGCTGAGCCCTGGCCCCGGCCACCCCGCCGACGCGGGCATCTGCCTGGACCTCGTCCGGGACGCCGAACTCCGAGCGAGGCCCCTCCTCGGCGTCTGCCTGGGCCACCAGGTGATCGCCCACGTGTACGGCGCGAAGGTCTCCCGTGCCCCGGAGATCGTCCACGGCTCCACCAGCGAGATCACCCACGACGCCGCAGGCGTCTTCCACGGCCTCCCGAACCCGTTCCCCGCGACGCGCTACCACTCGCTGGCCGTCCAGCCCGACACCGTCTCCGCGCCCCTGGACGTGACGGCCCGCACGCCCGAAGGCGTGATCATGGGCCTCCGCCACCGGACCCACCCCATCGAGGGGGTCCAGTTCCACCCCGAATCGATCCTCTCCGCAGGCGGCCACCACCTCCTGAGAACCTGGCTGACCACCTGCATCGCCCCACGGTGACCCGGCCTCGGCCCCGCGGCGGCCGCGCCGCGGAAAATTTCGGTTGAAATCCGTAACGTCCTGCGGCGTCAGGACGAAGTCCATGATGAGGGCTTCCGCCATTGCCCCCGAGTGGCGGAAGCCCTCTTGCATGCCCATGTGCGGTCCGAAGTGGCGAAGGGCCCCGGCCCGCCTCGGGGAGAGGCGGACCGGGGCCCTTCAACGCGTCGGATCAGCCGTCACCGCCACCGGGGAAGCCCGGGATGCCGGGGGTGGGAGGGGTGCCGGGGGTCGTCGGCGCGGGGGGCGGCTGCTCCGCGATGAAGATCGTGACCGTGTCGCCGGGGGCGACCGTCGCGTCGGGGCCGGGCTGCTGGTTGAAGACCAGGCCGGGCGAGACCTGCCGGTCGGGAGGCGCGACCCCCTTCTCCACCTTGCACTTCAGCCCGAGGTCCTCCAGCTTGCCGCAGGCGGCCCGCTGGCTGTTGTTGAACAGGTCCGGCACCTTGAGGTTGCTCGGGCCGTTGGAGATGGCCACGGTGACCGTCGCGTTCTTCGGCGCCTTCGAACCGCCGGGCGGGTCGGTGCTGATCACGCTGAGCCGCGGGACGCTTTCGCTGTTCTCGACGCGCTTCTCGACCTCGAACCCGCGCTGCTCCAGGATCTTCTTCGCCGTGCTGTACGGTTTGCCGGTCACGTCGGGGACCTCGATCTCCGTGGGCGGTTTCTTGCCCTTGGAGACCAGCAGCGACACCGTCGCGCCCTTGGCCGCGTCGGCGCCGGGCCTTGGGGTCGAGCTGATGACGAATCCCTTCCGGATCTCGTCGCTGTACTCCGTCTTCGGCGGGCCGACCTTGAAGCCCAGCTTGGTGAGCTGGGCCGTCGCGTCGCTCTGCGAGACGTTGACGATGCTCTTGGGGATGGCGACCTGGTCGCTGCCGTCGTTGCCGCTCATCATGAAGCCGATGAGGGCCGCTCCGCCGATGAACAGCACGGCGAGGCCCAGCCACAGGGCGGCCTTCTTGCCGGCGCCGCCGCGTTCGGGGAAGTCGTCATCGTCGTAGCGGGCCGGCGGCAGGCCGTAGCCGTTGTCGACGGGCCGCTGCATCTGCGTGCGCGGCGGTGCGCCGCCCGGGTATCCGCCCATGACCTGGGTGCCCTGTGCCTGCGAGCCCATCATCATCGTGGACGCGGCGTTGGACGCCACCGGCTGCCCCTGCAGGACGCGCTGGATCTCCTGCCGGAACTCGTTCGCGTTCTGGTAGCGGTTGTCGGCTTCCTTCGCCATCGCCTTCAGCACGATCGCGTCGGCCCACTGCGGGATCTGCGGGTCCACCTGCGACGGCGGGACGGGCTCCTCCCGGACGTGCTGGTAGGCGATCGCGACCGGGGAGTCGCCGGTGAACGGCGGTTTGCCGGTCAGCAGCTCGTACAGGACGCAGCCCGTCGAGTAGATGTCGCTGCGGGCGTCGACCCGCTCGCCGCGCGCCTGCTCCGGCGACAGATACTGCGCGGTGCCTATGACCTGCGCGGTCTGCGTCATGGTGGCGGCGGTGTCGGCCATGGCGCGGGCGATGCCGAAGTCCATGACCTTGACCTCGTGCTGCCGGGTCAGCATCACGTTGGCCGGTTTGATGTCGCGGTGCACGATCCCGCCGCGGTGGCTGTAGTCCAGCGCGCGCAGGATCCCGTCGGTGATCTCCAGCGCCTTGTCGGGGAGCAGCGCGCGGTTCTCCCGCAGCAGGTCGCGCAGCGTGCTCCCGTCCACGTGCTCCATGACGATGTACGGGATGGAGGTGTCGCCGATCATGTCCTCGCCGGTGTCGTAAACGGCGATGACCGAGGGGTGGTTCAGCGACGCGGCCGACTGGGCCTCGCGCCGGAACCGGGCCTGGAACGTGGGGTCACGGGCCAGGTCGGACCGTAGCGTCTTGACCGCGACGATGCGATCGAGGCGCAGGTCCCGGGCACGGTAGACCTCGGCCATGCCGCCTCGCCCGATCACCGTTTCGAGCTCGTAGCGGCCGCCGAGCAGCCGAGGTTGACTCATATGTGCACTTTCCCTCGTACGTCTACACCTTGTCCTCCGAACCTAGCTCCCCGCTCTCTTCCTGCGAGGGATCCGGGCTCGGAGTTGACGGAGTCGTGGTGGGGCTCTCCGTCAGCGTGGGTGTTGGCTCTGGGGCGGTGGGAGTCGCCCGGGGCGGATTGCTTGATGGCTTGTGTGAAGGGGACGCCTTGCGGGTGTCCGGCGTTGACGGACGGATCCTATGCGTCTGGTACCGCTGCGTGACAGTCGGCCTTGGCGAACTGCGGTTCTGGTTCCTCGTCGGGGCGGTGGGGGTGCCCGGGTGGACGACAGGTTCGTCGACGACGTCGTCTCCGACCGGCAGGGTCGCCGGGGAGCCGGGCGGGACCCGTTCGTCGCCGGATCCCGTGAACGCGTAGCCCTTCCACAGTGACCCGATCACGATGGTGCAGACCAGCAGGACGGCCGCGACCGACGTGTACGTCAGTGTCGTGCGCCGTTGCCCGCGCACTGACCCCGTGGTGAGGTTATCCGTCCCCAGAGCTACGTCAAATCCCGACAAAGTAGTCGATTGAGTAACGATCTTCGGGTGGGGTGCCCGGCCGGGCCCCGCCGCCTCGGCGTTCGTCCGCGGCAGACGCCCCGTGCTGAGGGCCGCGCGGATCCGCTGGGCACGCGCGGCGACCGTCTCCGCGTCCGCCGGACGGTCCGCCGGGTCCTTCGCCAGCATCTCCATGACCAGCTCGCGTGCCGCCTCCGGGAACCGCGACGGCAGCTCCGGCGGCGCGTCCCGGACATGCTTCAGCGCCACGTCCACCGGGGTGGAGCCGTCGAACGGCTGCGCACCCGTCAGGCACTCGTACGCCACCACGCCCAGCGAGTACAGGTCGGTGGCCGGAGACAGCTCAAGTCCCTGCGCCTGCTCCGGCGAGATGTAATGCGCCGTCCCCATGACCATCCCGGTCTGGGTCTGCGACGCCGCCGCCAGCCGCCGCGCGATTCCGAAGTCGGTGATCTTCAGGGTGCCGTCCGGCGACACCATCAGGTTCGCCGGCTTGACGTCGCGGTGCACGACCCCCGCCTGGTGCGCGACCGTCAGCGCCCGTCCCGCCTGCACCATCAGGTCCAGGACGGCCTCCAGCGGCAGCCCGCCGTCGCGCGCCAGGATCTCGTCCAGCGGCTCGCCCGGCACCAGCTCCATCACCAGGAACGCCCGGCCGTCCTGCTCACCGAAGTCGTACGCCCGCGCGATCCCCGGATGCCCGAGCTCCGCCGCGAACCGCGCCTCCGACTCGAACCGGCCACGCGCCGACATGTCCGACCCGAACTCCAGCCGCAGCAGCTTCACCGCCACCTGCCGCCCGAGGGTGTCGTCGGACGCGCGCCAGACCTCGCCCATCCCGCCGATGGCCAGCCGCTCCAGCAGCCGGTACCGGTCGTTGAGGACGAGGCCCCTGCTCACTTCTGCAAAACCTTAGCCATGATCGCCCCGGCGACCGGGCCGGCGTCGGCGCCGCCGGAGCCCGCGCCCTCGGTCATCACGGCGAACGCGTAGCGCGGGTCCTCGACCGGGCTGAACCCGACGAACCAGCGGGCGTTCGGGTTGCCCGTCCCCTGCTCGGCGGTACCGGTCTTCCCGGCGATCCGCATGCCCTGCAGGTTCTTCGCGGTTCCCTCGCTGATCACTGCGCGCATCATGTCCGCCAGCTGCTCGGCCTGCTCGTCGGTAATGGGCTGCTTGAACTCCTCCGGCGAGGCGTTGTAGAGCTCACTCTGGTCCTTCGCCCGGACCTTCTGCACCACATACGGGCTCATGATCTTGCCTTCGTTGGCGACGGCGGCCGCGACCAGCGCCATCTGCAGCGGGGTGGCCCGCACGTTCTCCTGCCCGATGCCGGACCGGGCCGTCCCGTCCTGGCCGGTCTGGATGGTCTTGCCGTCGGGGCCCGTGTACGACACGGGAACGTCGCTCTCGGCCGCGAACATGTCCGGCTCCAGCTGGACGCGCTCATTGAAGCCGAACTTCGAGGAACCTTCGCTGAGCTGCCGGATGCCCATGTCGAGCGCCATCTTCGCGAACGAGGTGTTGCAGGACTCGGCGAACGCGCCCCGCAGCGGGGCCGTGCCCGCGCAGCTGCCGCTGTCGTGGGAGTTCGGCAGGGGCCGGTTCGACTCCGGCAGGATGAGCTGCCCCGTCTGGATCGTGGTCGAGCTGTCGATGCCGAGCTTCTGCATCGCGATCGCCGACGTCACCGTCTTGTACGACGAACCGGGCGGGAACGTCTGGCTCAGCGCGTTGTCGACCAGCGGCTTGACGACGCCGTTGCCATCGTTCAGCTGCTCCAGCTTCTTCGCGCCCTTCTCGCCCGTCTGCGGCGCCACCTCGTTCGGGTCGAACGACGGCCACGACGCCGCCACCTTCAGCGCGCCCGTCTTCACGTCCATCACCACCGCGCCGCCGCGGCGCCCCGGCGCCGTCTTCGCCTTCAACTGCTGGTACGCGGTGCGCTGCGCCTCCGGGTCGATCGTCAGCTCGACGTTCGCGCCGTCGGCCGGCTTGCCGATGAAGGAGTCGAACCAGCGCTGCTGCGTGATGCGCTTGTCCTTGCCGCCGAGCAGCGAGTTGTAGGCCCGCTCGACCTGCGTGGCACCGCCGTTGAAGTACCCCGTGACCGGTGCGAAGACCGGGCCGTCCTTGTAGGACCGGCCGTACTTCGGGTTGTCCTTGCCGGTCGGCTCCGACGTCACCAGCACCTCGCCGCCCGCGGATATCTGCCCCCGCGGCGAGTTGAACACGTCCGCGAACTGCCGGCTGTTGTTGGAGTCGGTGCGCAGATCCTCCGCCTGGCTCCCCTGGACGTAGTTGATCTGCGCCATCAGCCCGAAGAACAACAGCAGCGCGAAGATCGCGACCCGGCGTATCGGCTTGTCCATGTTCATGCGGCGGAACTCACCTCGTGCTCACGATCTGGGTCATGCCCTCGTCCTGGATCGCCTGCGGGGCCGGCTTGCGCGCGTCATGGCTCATCCGCACCAGAATCGCGATCAGGATCCAGTTGGCCATCAGCGACGAGCCGCCCTGGGACAGGAACGGCGTCGTCAGGCCGGTCAGCGGGATGAGCCGGGTGACGCCTCCGACGATCACGAAGACCTGGAGGGCCAGGACGAACGAGACACCGCCCGCGAACAGCTTCAGGAACGGGTCGCGCGCCGCCACGGCGGTCTTCATCCCGCGTTGCACGATCAACGCGTAGATCAGCAGCAGCACCATCAGCCCGGTCAGCCCGAGCTCCTCGCCGAACGAGTCGAAGATGAAGTCGCTGAAGGACAGCGGCGTCCGCCACGGCTCGCCCTGCCCGAGCCCGGTGCCGAGAACACCGCCCTCGCCGAGCGCGAACAGCCCCTTCATCAGCTGGGCGCTGTCGGAGTACTCGCCGCCGAGCTCGGCGCAGGCGGTGAAGCCGGGGGAGATGGTGCCCTCGGTGTCGTACTTCTTGTAGATCTCGGTGTTCGGGTTGACGGGGATGACCTTGCCGCTCTCCATCAGGCAGCCGCCGTCGAAGTACGGCTTCGGGTTCTGCCAGATGTCGATGCGCTGGTTCACGTGGCCCATGAACGGCAGCAGCGTCGCGATGAACACGCCGAACGCGAGCAGCCCGGTACCGATCACGACCCAGGAGACGCGCTGGGTCGCGATGTAGAGCATCGAGATGAACAGGCCGAAGAACAGCAGCGCGGTGCCGAGGTCCTTCTGCAGGAACAGCACGCCCAGGCAGAAGAACCAGATCACCATGATCGGGCCGAGGTCGCGGCCCCGCGGCAGGCTGAACGGGCCGACCTTCTTGCCGATCAGCGACATCGCCTGCCGCTTGTTCACCAGGTAGCCGGCGAAGAACACGACGAGCAGCAGCTTGGCGAACTCGCCCGGCTGGACCGAGAACGGTCCGACGCTGATCCACACGCGGGCGCCGTTGATCTGCTGCCCGAGGCCGGGGACGATCGGCAGCAGCAGCAGGATGACCGCGGTGAGGCCGATCAGGTACGTGTAGCGCTGCGCGGTCTTCGGCGTGAACGACAGCGGGGCGTCGGTCTTGTCGGTGTCCCGCATGATCAGCACGGCGGCGACGAACAGCCCGATGCCGACGAACGTCCACATGAGCTGGCTGGGCGCGTCTGCGGCGTCCTCCAGCAGCTTCTTGCCCGCCGCCGCGGCGGCCTTGCGGTCGGCGCTGGTGTCCAGGTCCAGCCGGTAGATCATGGCCAGCCCGACGCCGTTCAGCGCCACCGCCAGCGGCAGCAGCAGCGGGTCGGCGTACGGGGTGAACTTCGCCTGGGCGAGGTACGCGGCGAGCGCCAGCACGACCAGGCCGCCGCCGTACACGAACAGCCCGGCGGGGATGCTGCCGTCACGGGCGAGGCCGACCTCCGCGAACGCCGACAGCGTCAGCACCATCGCGAAGACCAGCAGCGCCAGCGAGGCCGCGTTGCGCCGCTGGTACGGCAGCCGCGCCCTGATCTGCTCCCCGAGCGAATGCATCTACGATTTCCCCCCGTTGGAGGGACAGTCCGGGATGCCGGAATCGGGTGTCTTGCACTGGTCCCGGCGGGTGGTCAGCTCCTGCAGCTTCTGCTCCGCGGCCGCCTGCCCGATGAACGCCATGCCGCCCTTGTCGAGCGCCGTGGCGTCCGACCCGGGAAGCTCGCCCACCGAGACGCCGCTGGTCTTGATCTTGGCCTGCTCGCAGTTGTTCTGGTCCTTGCCCTTCACGATGGCGACCTTGCCGCCGTCGTCGACGAGCGAGTACTTGCAGACGGCGCTCTCCAGCCTCTTCCACGCCGCTTTCGGGGCGTCCACCGTGTAGGTGCCCTTCACCTGCTGCTGCAGGTCCTGGGGGAGGTCGGCCACCATGATCGTCGGGTTCGGCTGGTTCTCGTCCTTGCGGGACAGGCTGAGACCCGGCACCTCCTGCGTCGTCCCCCGGAACAGGACCACCCTGCCGTCCTGCTCGCCTATGTAGTAGCCGTTGCGGACGTTCTGCACCAGCACGAACCCGCCCGCCACGACACCCACGACGACCACCCCGGCGACGACCACCAGCCACGTCCACCGGCGGGCACCGCCGCGCCGGGGCCGCTCCATGGGCGCCTGCTGCATCGCGCCCGGCGCGGGCGGGCCGCCCATCGGGTCGCTCATCGGCGCCGGAGCCGGAGGCGGCGGCATCTCGTCCACCGCGACCGGCGGCTGCGGCCTCGTGTCCCGCAACTGCGCCGCCCGGCTCGCCGGCGTGTCCGTCGCCGTCGTGTTCGAGCCCGGCCCCCCGCCCGGCGGCTCCGGCGGCGCCGCGTTCGCCGCCGCGCCCACCGCGTGGCCCGGGCCGCCCGTCGGCGGCTGCCGGTCCAGGTCGACCACGTCGGCCACCACGCACGTGATGTTGTCGGGGCCGCCACCGCGGTTCGCCAGATCGATCAGCTGCCGGACGGCCTGGTCCGGGTCGTCCACGTCCGTCAGGACCTGGAAGATCGTCTCCGCCGTGACGACGCCCGACAGGCCGTCCGAGCACAGCAGATACCGGTCGCCGGCCTGCCCCTCCCGCAGCGACAGATCAGGATCGACCTCGCCGCGGCCGTCCAGCGCCCGCAGCAGCAGCGAACGCTGCGGATGCGACGCCGCCTCGTCCGGGCTGATCCGGCCCTCGTCGACCAGCGACTGCACCAGCGTGTGGTCGTGCGTGATCTGGAACAGGCTGCCGTCCCGCAGCAGGTACGCGCGCGAGTCCCCGATGTGCACGAGCGCGACCTGGTTGCCCGCCCACAGCATCGCCGTCAGCGTCGTCCCCATGCCCTGGAGGGCGGGGTCCGACTCCACGATGCGGTGCAGGTTGTCGTTCGCCGCCTTGACGGTGTGCTCCAGCGCGGCCAGCAGCTCCGTGGCCGGCAGGTCCTTGTCGAGCGCCCGCAGCGCCTCGATCGCCGCCGCACTGGCGATCTCGCCGCCGACGTGGCCGCCCATCCCGTCGGCCACCGCGAGCAGATGCGAGCCCGCGTACGCCGAGTCTTCGTTGCCCTCGCGCAGCATTCCTACGTCGGAGCGCGCCGCGTAGCGGATTCCCAGAGTCATTTGCGCAGCTCGATCACGGTCTTGCCGATACGGACCGGTACGCCCGGTGGCACCGGCATAGGCCGGCTCACCTTCGTGCGTCCGAGATATGTCCCATTGGTCGAGCCGAGATCTTCCACGATCCACTGACCGTCCTGCGCATAAAGTCGGGCATGCCGGCTCGAAGCGTAGTCGTCGGTCACGATGAGCGTGGAGTCATTCGCCCGACCGATGGTGATGGGCACCCCCGTGAGGTCTATGACGGTGCCGGCCCTTTCGCCCTGGACGACCACCAGCTTCGTCGGGGCGCCATGCTGGGCGCTTCGCTGCTGTCGCGGCGGCTTCGGCTGCCTCGCCGGACGGGACGGCCGGGGCTGGGACGCGCGCGTGGCCGCCTTCGACGCGGCCTTCGAGCCGAACAGGTCGGCCCGGATCACGCCGACGGCCGCGATGACGAACAGCCACAGCACCGCGAGGAACGCCAGCTTGATCAGCGTGAGGGTGAATGGGGACATCGGAGTCGGGGTTACTCCCTATCGCGGCGGAACACAAGGGTGGTCCGGCCCATCGTGACGCGGGAGCCGTCGACGAGGGTGACCCGCCGGATCGGCTGCCCGTTCACGAACGAGCCGTTGGTCGACCCTAGATCCACGAGAGCGATTTCGGGACCTTCTACGCGTATCTCGGCATGATGCCTGGACACGCCCGGATCGACGAGACGCAGGTCGCAGTCGGTGCCGCGACCCAGCAGAGTCACAGGTGTATTGATCTCATAGGTGCGCTGAGTCGTGTCTGAACCCTCCACGGCCGTGGTCACCAGAAGCCTCGGATGCCCCCCGAAGACGCCCCCGCGCCCACCCTGCGGGACATCGCTCACCGGCTGGCGGATCTCCCCGCCCTCCACGGTCGAGCCCCTGATCACCCCCGACCTGATGCGGAACATGCCCGTGGCGAGATCGCCCGCGTTCTCGAACCGCACACGCACCGGCCCCACGAAGGAGTACCCCTGCTCCTTCGCGTACTCCCGCGCGAGATTCGCCAGCTCCTGGCTCAGGCTGTCGGCGTACACCTGCAGCCGCTGCCCGTCCTGCTGAGAGATCTCCACGACGAAGTCGTTCGGAACCAGCGTGCGGCCCTGTGCCACGATCGCCGCCCGATCGTCCATCTCGCGCTGCACAGCACTGGCCACCTCGACCGGCTGGAGCTCAGACTTGAAGGCACGGGCGAAGGCCCCTTCGACCATGCCCTCGAGCCGTCGCTCGAAGCGCTGAATGACACCCACGGGCACCTCCCTTCCCCACTGGTAGACGATCGTATCGGTGCGAAGGTTCGCTCGAAGTATCTGGATACCTAACCACTGCTCCGACCGTGCTAGCCTTTTCAGGCACCCGGAAACGGGTGCACACCCGGGGCGGGTGGCGGAACGGCAGACGCGCACGGTTCAGGTCCGTGTGTCCGAAAGGATGTGAGGGTTCAAATCCCTCCTCGCCCACTCGGAGTTGGGAGTGGTGTGCCCGCAGAAGGCGCGGGCTGCCACTCCTTCGTCGTGTCTGCCCGGGGGGCGACCCCCGGACCCCCGATGTGGGGGCTCCGCCCCCACGCCCCCCTGTGGCTGGTGTCCGTGTGCCGGCTTGGGGTGTTGGTGGTTGGTGTTCTTTGCCGGGCTTCGCCCGGGTTTGGGGGCTGCGCCCCCTTGTCCCCCGTTGGGGGCTTTGCTCCCTTGCCTTTTCGTTGTTTGGGGGTGGGGCGGGGTGGCTGGGGTGCGGCACGCGCAGTGACCTGGGGGTCGGAGGCATGTTTCCACTCTCCCCGCTCTTGGGCGCCCTGACCAGTGGGTGATGGGGTGAGGGCGGCCAGCGGTTACGCCGGCACGGCATCCTTGGGCGCGGAGGCTACGAGCCAGGGGGCACCGTCATGCCGGTCCTGCGCAGTTCGGTGTTCTGCCGTTCCAACTCGGCGATCCGCTCCTGGAGCGAGGTCAGGGTGTGCTCGACGGCGTCGAGCGGGACGAGCCTCGGGATGTGCTGGCGGCAGTTCCAGTCGAAAGCCTCGACCTCGATCAGCACGGCGCGTTCGACCTTGGCGCGATACCCCGGCACGGTCAGCCCGGCGAGCAGGGCGGGGTCTTCGACCGCCCTCGCCCGGCCCATGATCTTCATCCGCGCCTGGTGGCCGTAGTCCATGAGGAAAAGCGCGACCCTGTTGTCGTGGTCGAGGTTTCCGAGGGTGATGTACTGCCGGTTGCCGCGAAAGTCGGCGAAGCCGAGCGTCCCGTCGTCCACGACCTTCAGGAACCCGGGCGGCCCACCGCGGTGCTGGACGTAGGGCCATCCGGTCTCCCCGACGCTGGCCAGGTAGAAGCTGTCGCGCTGCCGGACGAACTGCCGCTCGGCCTCACCGAGCCGGTCGGCGACCACGGGGCCGTCGAGCAGCGGCCGGTAGGCGCGCGCGCTGCCATTCTCCCGCTGATGACGCTGGACCCCGGGTGTGAAGGCGAGCTGTGCGAATCGGCTGGACATCGCTTGTCCTCTCCTCGCGGCCCGAAGAACGTACGCGGTCCCGGCGCCGACCGGCCCCGCGGCCGGCGATCTCAATCTAGAAACCGCGCCCTTCCCGTCACAGGGACCGAACACGCCACCGACAGGTCCGAACCCGCCACCGCATCGGCGGCTCGCCAGTTCCTAGGTCTGGTCGGTGCCGGCTCCGGAGGGCTCGGTGGGCCGGGTCTGCCAGCGGCGGACGGCGCGGCGCAGTGCGCGCACGTCGCTGTATCCGACCCGGCCGGCGATCGAGGTCATGGGCAGCCGGCCGTCCTGCAGCAGCGCCAGCGCCTTCTCCTGGCGCGCGTTCTCCACTTCGCCGCGCCAGGTGCTGCACCGTTCCGCCAGGCGACGCTGCAAGGTGCGGGGGCTCATCGCCATCTGCTGTGCGACCGTCTCCAGGGACAGTGAGTCCAGTTCGAAACTGGCGTTCAGCGTCAGACGGAAAACGTCGTACCAGTCCCGTACAGGCCTTGCCGCGCCCATGGTCATGATGGCGTGTTCGCACAGCATCTCCAGCAGCCCGTGCTGGGCCTTGGGCAATGGCCGGCGGGCGTCCTGGGCCAGGAACGTCAGCGAGGTGGCCGACGACGCGAAGTCCACATGGGAGGTGCCGAACAGCTGTAGCAGCGCCGCGCGTGAGCGCGGGGCCTTCTGCCGCAGTTCCACGCGTACCGGGACCAGCGGTGCCCCGGTCGCCTCGCGGCAGCGCCGCAGCAGCACCGCCAATGCGAACACCTCCTGCGCCGCGCTCACGTCCGCCTCGTACGGACCGCTCGAATAGCTGATCGTGAACAGAGCGCCGTCCTCCACCCCCTCCAGGTTCTCCACCGCAGGGTCGGCCAGGACGCCCATGTGCCGCGCGGTACAGCGGATCGAGTCCATGAGGGTCGGCCCGGAGGTGAGCATGTAGTCCCACAGCCCGAAGCTGCCGGGCGGCGGTGTGGTGAGCAGCAGCGCGCCGTCGCGGGTCTGCGCGGAATTCCTGGAGACCATGTAACTCCACATCGCGATCGCGGAGCTGGTCGGCACCCGGGAGAGGTCGTCGTCGAGGACGTCGGTCCGCAGGTCCGGCAGGCGTGCGACCTTGCCGGGGTCGCCGCCGGCCTTGCGCACCTCCCCCGCCAGGAAACGCGCGAAGTGAGCGGAGATCGTCCCTTCCAGGCGTGGCGGTGGGGCGGAGGCCGGGGCGCCGTGGGCGGGCTGCCCGTCACGGGACTCGGTCATGTGGTGAACCCTTCGTCGTCGGCCGGTTCGCCGGAGTGCGCCGGTCGGCATCGGGGCTCGCGCAGATCCCCAGGTCGTGCGACTAAGGCCGGACGACCACGAGGTAGACGCTACCCGCGCACTGTGCGACTTGGAAGTCCAGGTGCAAGGCATGTCAGCGCCGGAACGGGCCGTCGGAGGCCCGCCGGTACGGGCGCACGTGGGCGCGAGAGGCGATGGCGGGTTTGGTCCTGTCGGTGGCGTGTTCGGTCCCTGTGTCGGGGGTTGTGTCGGTTCTAGCTTGAGATCACCGGTGCTCACCGGTTCCCGATCCCCCGCTTGAAAGGACCTGACCATGTCCCGACTTCCCCTGATCCAGCCGGAGACCGCGGGCGCCCAGGCCGCCGAGCTGCTGGCCGGTGTGCAGAAGGCGCTGGGCGTCACCCCGAACATGACCAAGGCGATGGCCAACAGCCCCGCGGTGCTGAAGTCCTACCTGGAGTTCTCCGGCGCGCTGTCGGGCGGCGTGCTGCCGGCCGCGGTGCGCGAGCGGATCGCGCTGCTGGTCGCCCAGCAGAACGGCTGCGACTACTGCCTTTCCGCGCACACCTACATCGGCACCAAGCTGGCCGGGCTGAGCCAGGACGAGGCCGAAGCGGCCCGCGGCGGCCGGGCAGGCGACCCCAAGGCCGAGGCCGTGCTGGCCTTCGCCGCCACCGTGCTGCGCACCCGCGGCGGCATCGAGGACACCGACGTCAAGCAGGCCCGCCAGGCGGGACTGTCCGACGAAGAGATCGCCGAAGTCGTGGGCCACGTCGCGCTCAACGTCTTCACCAACTACTTCAACAAGGCCGCCGGCACCGACATCGACTGGCCGGTCGTCCGCCACTGACCCCCGACCGGATACGGCGGACGCGTCCGCCGTACCCGGTCACCTCCGGGAGCGACCATGACCACTGAACTGGACGTGAACGAGCCGAAGGCGGAACCCGGCACCGGCCGCACCCGCCGTCCCGGCGACCGGGCGGCGTGGTCGGGGCTGGCGGCGATGACGGTGTCGTTCGGCCTGAACTTCTCGGCGGGCGTCTTCTTCGCCCCCGCGGCCGCCGCGTACGGGATGGACGCCACCGCGCTGGCGGTGGCCGCGGCGTTGAGCACCGCGCTGACCGGGCTGCTGCAGCCGGTCATCGGCATCCTGCTGGACCGGATCGGCGCCCGCGCGGTGCTGCTGGCCGGGCTGGTGTTCATGGCGGCCTCCTATCTCGCGCTGGCGGTCGTCCAGGAGACCTGGCAGTTCGTCGTGGTCTACCTGGTGCTGGGCGGGATCGGGTTCGCCGCCTCGTCCAGCCTGGCGACGACCACTCTGATCGGCCGGATCCGCGGCGAGCGGGCCGGGCCGTCGCTGGCGCGCGCCTCCACCGGGATCAACCTGGGGCAGCTGCTGGTCCCGTGGGCGGCGACCGCCCTGTTCGAGCCGGTCGGCGTCCGCGCGACCTACGCTCTGCTGGGCGCGGCCGGGCTGGCCGTCACGGCCGTGCTGGCGGTCGAGCTGCCCAAGGACCGGTTCAAGGCGTCGGCGGCCGGGCGCGAAAGCCTGCGCGGACGCGTGCGGATGCTGATCTCCTTCGGGCTGCACTCGGCCACGCTGTACGTGATGGTGCTGCTGCTGCCCAAGCACGCCGTCGAGCTGGGCTGGTCGGCCGTCGACGCGGGCCGGCTGGTCGCGGTCGCCGCCGTGGCCGCCGGGATCGCCTCGGCTGCCAGCGCCCGGCTGCTGCGCCGCCACCGCCCCGAAACGCTGCTGCGGACCATGCACGTCGTGCGCACCGTCTCGCTGGGGCTGGCCGCCGTGGTGAGCGAAGGTCCCGCGCTGGTCGCGGTCGCGGTGCTGTTCGGTGTCGCGTCCTTCCCGGTGATTCCGCTGACCATGGCCGTGGTCTCCCGCGGTTTGGACCCCTCCCGGATGGGCCGGACGCTGGCGCCGGCCTGGCTGATCCACCAGTTGTCGGCCGCCGCCGGGCTGGTCGTCGCCACCGCGCTTCATTCCGTCTCCGGTGACTACCGGAGCTACTTCGCCCTCGGCCTGCTGCTCAGCACCACCGCCGCGGTGCTGGTCCCGCCCGGCCGCCGGGAAACCGTTACCACCCACTGACTGGAGTAGACAGAAATGACCGTCCACCCGATCCGCCACGCCACCGTCGAGATCCACGGGCAGCCCGTCTTCTACCGGGAGGCCGGCGACCCGGCCGACCCCACGCTCGTCCTGCTGCACGGCTTCCCCAGCAGCTCGGCCATGTACCGCGACCTCATCGCCGACCTGGCCGACGGCCACCACCTGATCGCGCCCGACCACATCGGCTTCGGCCAGTCGGCGATGCCGCCGGTGGACGAGTTCGAGTACGGCTTCGAGAACCTCACCGAAGTCACCCTCGCGCTCCTCGACGAGCTGGGCGTGGACCGGTTCGCCCTCTACATCCAGGACTACGGGGCCCCGATCGGGCTGCGTATCGCCAGCCGTCATCCCGACCGGGTCACCGCCATCATCAGCCAGAGCGGCAACGCCTACATGGAGGGCTTCACCCCGTTCTGGGAGGTGCTGTTCGCCCACGCCAAGGACCGCGCCGCCCACGAGCCCGCCGTCCGCGAACTGCTCACCGCCGAGGCCACGCACTGGCAGCACACCCACGGCGTCCCCGCCGAAATGCTGGATCGCGTCAGCCCGGACGCCTGGGTCCTCGACCAGGCGTACCTGGACCGCCCGGGCAACAAGGAGATCCAGCTCCAGCTCTTCTGGGACTACCAGTTCAACCTGGACGGCTACCCCGCCTTCCAGAAGTACTTCCGAACCCACCGGCCGCCCGTCCTGGTCGTCTGGGGCCAGAACGACGAGATCTTCGGCCCGGACGGTGCGAAGGCCTTCGCCCGCGACCTCCCCGACGCCGAAATCCACCTTCTCGACGCCGGCCACTTCGCCCTCGCGACCCACGGCCACGAGATCGCCGGCCTGATCCGCGACTTCCTCGGACGCACGGTCACCGCGGCCTGACCACCGATCCCACCGCCCCCGGTGCACCCGCGCCGGGGGCCGGAATCAAAGCTGACAGGAGTGCCCGCCCCGGCGGCGAAAGCCGGCGGTGACGGGTCAGGACGACCAGGACCGGGTCGGGCGCAGGTCGCTGGTCTGCAGTGCGCGGCTGATGTCGCTCGGGGTGATCAGCCCGACCACGCGGCCGTCGTCGTCCAGGACGACGGCGCGGCCGTCGGTGCAGCCGGCCATGCGGGGCAGCAGGTCCGGCAGCGGGTCGTGCGGGTGGGTGGTCGGGACGTCGTCCGGGGGGCAGGCGATGTCGGCCAGGCGGAGTGTCCGCCGCTGGTCGGGCGGGGTGGCGCGGACGCGGTTCAGGGTCACCAGGCCGGCGAGGCGGCCGTCCTCCACCAGCGGGTAGGTGGAGTAGCGGTGGGTGAGGACGACGTTGTCGACGAGGTCCTGCACCGGTGTCGCCGCGTCCGCCACGAAGGGGTCGGGCGTCATGACATCGGCGACGCGGACGTCCTGCAGAGCGGCGTTGACGCGCGTCTGCTGCTCTTCGGCGCCGGCGGCGGTGACGAGGAAGAAGCCGATCAGGGCCAGCCACAGTCCGCCGAAGCCGGCTCCGACCACGAACTGGACGAAGCCGAGGGCGATCAGGGCCAGCCCGAAGACGCGGCCCGCGCGGGCCGCGGTGACGGCGGCGCCGGTCCGGTCGCCGCGCCGCCACCACAGGAACGCCCGCAGTACCCGGCCGCCGTCCAGCGGGGCCGCCGGGATCATGTTGAACACCGCGAGGATCACGTTGATGCCGGCCAGGTAGGCGAGCGTCGCCACGACCAGTTCCGGTCCGGAGGCGGCCGCCGCCAGCGTGGCCGCGGCCGCGAAGACCGCACCCACGACCAGGCTGGTGACGGGGCCGACGACGGCGATGCGCAGGTCGGCGCCCGCCGTGCGCGGTTCACCGCGGAGCTGGGCGACACCGCCGAGCAGCCACAGCGTGATGCCCGTGACCTCGATGCCGTTGCGGCGCGCGACCACGGCGTGCGCCAGTTCGTGGGCGAGCAGGGACGCCAGCAGCAGGACCGCGCTGATCGTCCCCGCCAGAAGATAGGCCCAGACTCCGTGGCCCGGATACACCTCCGGGAATCGGCCGAATGCCAGCCCGAAGACCAGGATCGCGACGATCACCAGCACGCTGACATTGAGCCCGACCCTGATTCCGGCGATGGTGCCGAGCCGGATCGACTCACGCATCCGGTCTCCTTCGTCCGAGAGCCGGCTTTCTACCCCCGGGTCGGGCGGTCATGCGGTTCCGGGCTCGCGAACGCGCCCAACGGCAGGTGGTTCAACCGGACATGCGGCGGCGCAGGTGCTCCTTGCCCTGCTCGGCGCCCTTGCGGCTCTC
The DNA here is from genome assembly GCF_043198455.1 of Spirillospora sp. NPDC048824. NCBI lineage: Bacteria > Bacillati > Actinomycetota > Actinomycetes > Streptosporangiales > Thermomonosporaceae > Spirillospora > Spirillospora sp. NPDC048824. The sequence continues at coordinate 179,462 of NZ_JBICUS010000010.1, forward strand.
CGCCTGGGCACGGCGGAAGAGATCGGCCAGCTCGGTGTCACCGGCGCGCTCGGCGTCGCCGATGTAGGTCTCCAGCCGCAGCGCGTTGCTCAGGCACTGCTCGACGAACCAGACGAGGTCGTAGTCCTTGTCCTTGGTGCCGGTGATCCCACCGGTTTCCTGTGTCGTGCTCATCTGCTTGCCTCCCTTGTCGTGCAGCCGGCCGGACGGTCGGCTTCGCGTCCCCTACCCGGGAGGTCATGGCCCATGCTCAGCGGGCGCGGCGCAGGCCGTAGAGGGCGGCGCCGGCGGCGATGACGGCGGCGCCGGAGGCCACCGACGAGAACGGCAGCGCGAAGGCCAGCGTCAGGCAGCCGGCCAGCCCGACGACGGGCACGACCCTGGGTGGGCGGTTTTCGTCCGGCGTGAGGGTCCAGGCGGAGGCGTTGGCGATGGCGTAGTACACGAGGACGCCGAAGGACGAGAACCCGATCGCGCCGCGCAGGTCCGCCGTCGCGGCCAGCACCGCCACCACGACGCCGACCAGGAGTTCGGCGCGGTGCGGTACCCGGAAGCGGGGGTGGACGGCGGCCAGGGCATGCGGCAGGTGCCGGTCGCGGGCCATCGCCAACGTGGTGCGTGAGACGCCCAGGATCAGGGCGAGCAGTGAGCCGAGGGCGGCCACGGCGGCGCCCACCCGGACCGCGGGTGCGAGGCCGTTCACACCGGCCTCGTCGACGGCCTGGGCGAGCGGGGCGGTCGCCGCGCCCAGGCCGGCGGTGCCGAGGACGTACAGGACCGCCACCGCGACCGCCGCGTAGACGGCCAGGACGATGCCGAGCGCGAGCGGGATGGCCCGGGGGATCGTGCGGGCCGGGTCGCGGACCTCCTCGCCGAGGGTCGCGATGCGGGCGTATCCGGCGAAGGCGAAGAACAGCAGGCCAGCCGCCTGGAGGATCCCGCCGGGCCCGGTTCCGGCGCCGAACTCCAGCCGTCCGCCGCCGGCGGGACCGGAGGCCAGGCACGCGACGACCACGGCGGCGAGCACGGCCAGCACCACGGCGACGATGCCGCGGGTGAGCCAGGCGGACTTCTGTACGCCGACGTAGTTGACGCCGGTCAGCAGCACGACCGCGGCGACGGCCACCGCGTGCGCGTGGGCGGGCCACGCGTACGACCCGACGGTCAGCGCCATCGCCGCGCAGGAGGCCGTCTTCCCGACCACGAAGGCCCAGCCGGCGAGGTAGCCCCAGAAGTCGCCGAGGCGCTCACGGCCGTAGACGTAGGTGCCGCCGGACGCGGGGTGGCGGGCGGCGAGCCGCGCCGAGGACGTCGCATTGCAGTAGGCGACCACGGCGGCCACGGCCAGGCCGGCCAGGAGCCCGGACCCGGCCGCGCGTGCCGCGGGAGCGAGGGCGGCGAAGACACCGGCGCCGATCATCGACCCCAGGCCGATCACCACCGCGTCGGCCAGGCCCAGCCGCCGCCGCAGCTCCTCGCCGGTCGGCGATCCGCTCATGGCGCGCTCCTCCGTGCTCCCGTCCTCGTCCAACGGCGAATGTTCTCACCTCCGCGTGAACGCCACGAAGAATGCGACGCGCCGTTCGACCTGGAATGGATGCAGCCGGCCTGACCGCGTCCGGGGTCGCGGCGTGCGGTGACTGCAACCGGGGCGGGCGGGGCGGGGTTCCTAGGGGCGAGGTACGTCCGGAAGGGGCGTGCTCGCCTATGAAATGGGGATTCCATGGACTTGCAGCTCGCGGGCCGCGTCGCCGTCGTCACCGGCGCGTCGAAGGGGATCGGGCTGGCCGTCACGCGGACGCTGCTCGACGAGGGCGCCCGCGTCGCCGCCGTGTCCCGCAAGCCGGGCGGCGAACTGGACGCGCTCGCCGGGCCGAACCTGCTGCACGTGCCGGCGGACCTGATGGACCCGGACGCCCCGGCGCACGCGGTGGAACGCGCCGTCGAGGCGTTCGGCGGGCTCGACGTCCTGGTCAACAACGCGGGCGGGCCGCCGCCCGGCGCGGACCTGCCCCGGTTCGGTTTCGCGACCCTGGCGGACGACGACTGGCGCGACATGTTCGAGTTCAACCTGTACGCCGTCGTCCGGGCGGTGCGGGCGGCGATCCCGCATCTGCTGAAGAGCGACGCGGCGTCCATCGTGAACGTCTCGTCGGGGAACGCCCGCCGCCCCGGGCCGATGAACTACGACTACAACGCGGCGAAGGCGGCGCTGACGAACCTGACGAAGGGGCTGTCGGAGGAGTACGCGCCGCAGGGAATCCGGGTCAACACGGTCTCGCCGGGCCCGGTCCGGACGCCGTGGTGGACGGACGAGGGCGGCGCGGCCGACATCATCGCCGGGGCGACGGGCTCCGACCGTGTCGCGGTGCTCGAGCGCGGAGCGGCGGAGATGATGAGCCTCACGACCGGCCGTCTCGCCGACCCGCAGGAGGTCGCCGACGTGATCGCGCTGCTGGCGTCGCCGCGTTCCGCGAGCACGACGGGCGCGGACCTCGCCGTCGACTCCGGCTTCCTCAAGGAGATCTGAACCCGTCCACCCCCGGCCGGCCGGTGCGTCGGCCGGGGGACACCGCTGAACACGAACGTTCACCGGATGTGAGGTCGTGCCGGCGTCCCGTTCAATCCCGGGAAAGCAGTGTTCTCAAAGGCGTTCGCGACGGCGTCGGATGTCAGGAGGGCAGGTCCTTGACGTAGCGGTGGACGGGGACGGGGACGGGGACGGGGACCGTGCCGGTCGAGGTGGGGGCCTGGTAGGTCAACGGGCCGGTCACCGTCCCCGGCCGGGTGTCAGGACGGCGGCCGCGACGGCTCCGGCCGCTGCGGCGACCGCGGCGACGACGAAGCCGTCCGTGAACCCCGAGAGCGTGTCGCCGACGAGGCTGACGGCGGCGACGCTGGAGATGACCGCGGCTCCGATCGAGGCGCCGAACTCGTGGAACGTGCTGACGATGCCGGAGGCGATGCCCGCTTCGTGCGGCGCCACCTGGCCGAGCGCGGTCGCCGACGCGACGACGAACATCGCGCCCGTCCCGGCACCCGCGATCGCCGTCCCGGCGACGACGGTGGCGGGATGCATCGACAGGGCGGGGATGGCCATGCCGATCGCGGCGATGACGAGCCCTCCCACGGCGAGCGGGCGTGCGCCCGTCCTGGCGATGGTCCGGCCGGTGAGGTTGGCGCCGAGCATCGTCGCCACCGCGACCGGCAGGAACAGCAGGCCGGTCTGCAGGGCGCCGAAGTCCTCCCCGTGCTGGAAGTAGAACGTGCCCAGGAAGAACACCGCGATCATCAGCGCGGTCGCCATCAGGATGAGGAACGTGCCGGTGGCCACCGGGCGCCGGGCCAGCAGCGCGACGTCCATCATGGGCGACTTGGCGGTCTTCTGCCTGGCCACGAACGCCAGGTAGCCGACCGCGGACAGCAGCACGAGCGCCCCGGTGGCCATGCTGAACCAGCCGTGGTCACCGGCGCGGATGAACGCGTAGATCAGGGCACCGGACGAAGCGGTCACCAGCAGCGCACCGAGCACATCGAGCCCCGGACGCGGCGTCGCCGCCTCCTGACGCGGAAGCATCCGGGCGAGCGCGGCCACGATCACCAGCCCGAGGGGCACGTTGACGTAGAAGACCCAAGGCCAGCCGGGGCCGGCGGTGAGCAGTCCGCCGAGGAGGACGCCGAGGGCCGCGCCTCCACCGCCGAGCGCGGACCAGACGCCGAGCGCCTTGTTCCGCTCTTCTCCGTCGAACAACTGCACCACGAGTGACAGGGCGGCCGGGGACATCAGCGCCGCCCCGAGTCCCTGCGCGATGCGGCCGCCCAGCAGCAGGGCGGCGGATCCGGCGAATCCGGTCGCCAGGGAAGCCACCGTGAAGATCAACAGGCCGGTGAGGACGACGCGCTTGGCGCCGATCAGGTCTGCGGCCCGTCCCCCGAGGAGCATCAGGCCGCCGAACGTCAGGGTGTACGCGCTGACCGTCCAGGTGATGGCCTGGCGGCTCAGTTCCAGGTCGGCCTCGATGTTCGGCAGCGCGATGGCCACGACGGTGACGTCGAGGATCAACATGAGCTGCGCCACGCCGAGGAACCCCAGGATGCGCCACCGCAGCGGATGGGGCGAGCCGTCTCGCGCGGCCGGGTCGTGTGTCTTGCTCGTCATCAGAACCTCCTTAACTCGTACTACGCAATACGAGTTCTGGGAGGAGAGTAACACGTACATCGGCGTACGAGTTAGGGTGATGGCATGTCCACCTCCACTTCCGGCCGCCGCCGGCGCGCGGACGCCGAGCGCAGCATCGCCCGCATCGTCTCCGCGGCGCGCGAGAGCCTGAGCCAAGACCCGACCGCGAGCATCGACGACATCGCCAAGGCCGCCGGAGTGGGCCGGATGACGCTCTACGGCCACTTCCGCAACCGGGCGGACCTGGTCGAGGCCGCCCTGGTCGACGCGCTGCGCGCGGGTGAAGAGGTGCTCGCGGCCGTCGACCTCACCGGCGACGCACAAGACGCCCTGACCCGGCTGCTCGACTCCAGCTGGTCACTGGTGGCCGAGTCCACGGCGCTGTTGGCGGCGGCCCAGGGGACCCTTCCGGCCGGACGCATCCGCCAACTGCACACCGCCCCCGCCGAACGCGTCGAAGAGCTCATCCGCCGAGGCCAGGAACAAGGAGCCTTCCGCACCGACCTGCCAATGACGTGGCTGGTCGGCGTCATCCAGCACGTCCTCCACGGCGCCGCCGAAGAGATCAGGGCCGGTCGCCTGAAATCAGCCGAAACCGCCCGCGTCGTCATCGCGACCGTGCAATCGATCCTGGCCGTCCCCGCAGCCGCCGGGCCGAGCTAGCGCTTCCGTCGGCCGGGCCCGGCGAGAGGGCAGGATGGTCGGGTGAACGAACTCGAAGAAGGCACCCGGCTCACTCTGGACTTCGACAAGCTCGCCGGCGTCGCGGCGACCGGGGCGCGGGTCGTCCCCGTGGTCCTGCAGGACGCGGCCGGCGGGGACGTCCTGTTCATCGGATACGCGAACGACCAGGCGCTCAAGGCGACGCTGGACGAGCGGATCGCCGTCCTGTGGTCGACGTCCCGCAACGAGCTGTGGCGCAAGGGCGCGACGTCGGGGGACGTCCTGGAGGTGGTGGACGTCCGCGTCAACTGTGAGCAGAATTCGCTGCTCTACCTGGTGAACCGGACGACCGGCGGCGCCTGTCACACGACGCTTCCGTCCGGAGAAGCCCGTCCGACCTGCTACTACCGCTCGGTGACCGACGGGGCGCTCCGGCCCGTCTCGCAATGAACCGCGGCGGCGCCCGCCGGTCTACCGACGCAGTTCGAACGAGAGGTGTGCGGACAGCGCGCTGAGGAAGCCGGCCGCGTCGAAGATCTTCCCGGCGGAGGCGACCCCGGTCGTCCTGGTCCGCCCGGTGAGGATCCGGTGGACCGCCTCGACCGCGAGCGGCGCGGTGATGGCGTAGATGTCCTGGCCGCTCGCCGTGGCGCGCCGTTCGGCGCCGCCGGAGCGCACGACGACGTCGATGAGGAACGTCTGGTCGGAGCGGCCTCGCTCGTCGGCCGCCGCCGGCGCCGGCGTGTCCGGGGCCGACAGGTCCCCGACCGCCTCGACCGTCATGTACGAGTGCAGTTCGGGGACGGCCAGGTGGCTGGGGATCGTGACGACGTCGGCCATGCTGAACTCCCCGATGACGGGCCGCACGCCCATCGGCTCGGGAAACGTCCACTTCAGGGACGGAAGAGCGTCCTCGTGGTAGTCCAGCTTCCCGTTGGTGAAGCGGACCCGCCGGCCGTCCCGCCGCTCCCGGGAGACCGTGCCGGAGGCGCGCGTTCCGGCGGTGGGGTGCCAGCTGCTCAGCGCGTACGCGACGTGCGCCTCGTCGGCGGCCGTCCAGTCGCCCATCGCGGCGGTGGCCAGCAGGTCGCCGAGGCCGCCGAAGAAGGCCATCGCGGGGACGATCACGGACCCGGCGGCGCGGTCCGCGAAGTGCGCGAACGTGTCGGCGTTGGCCTCGATCTCGGCCGCCACGTCCACGTAGGGGACGCCGGTGCGCAGCGCCGCCTCGATCACCGGGGCGGCCGTCGCGGCGAAGGGGCCGGCAGTGTTGATCACCGCCGCCGTGCCCGCCAGTGCGCGGTCGAGTGACGCGGGATCCCCGACCGACGCCGGCCGGACGTCGAGCCCCGGGAACGACACCGCCAGTGCTTCCAGCTTCCCGGCGTCGCGGCCGGACAGGACCGGGACGTACCCGCGATCCCGCAGCTCCGCCACCACGAAGCGCCCGGTGTGCCCGTAGGCGCCGAACACCGCGACCGCCTGACCCGATCCCATGGTTTCTCCTGTTGTGCTCGGTTGATCCACTGCGGAGATCATGGCGGCGACGGTCGTCTCGCACGAGTGTCTGGAACGCCATGCCTCGTACAATTCCGGACATGAGAACTGTCGCGGTCGCCCTCGCCGACGGGATGCTGAACTTCGAGCTGTCGGTGGCCTTCGAGGTGTTCGGCACCGCCCCGGACGGCGTGACCGGTCCCTGGTACCACCTCGTCGGCTGCGGGCCGGGCGTCGTCCAGGCCGGCAGGTTCCGGCTGGAGCCCGACCACGGGCTCGACCGGCTGGCGAGCGCCGACACGGTGATCGTTCCGGCGTGGGCCGATGTCGACGTGGACCCGCCCGGCGACCTCGTCGACGCGGTGCGCGGGGCCCACCGGGCGGGTGCGCGCGTGGCCGCCCTCTGCACGGGCGCGTTCGTGCTGGCCGCCGCCGGGCTGCTGGACGGGCGGCGCGCGACCACGCACTGGGTGCACACCGAGGCGCTGGCCGCGCGCCATCCCCGGGTGGAGGTCGATCCGGATGTGCTCTACGTGGACGACGGCAGCGTGCTCACCTCGGCGGGCAAGGCCGCCGCGATGGACCTGTGCCTGCACCTCGTCCGCCTCGACCACGGTTCGGCGGTCGCGAACGCGGTCGCGCGCCGCCTGGTCGTGCCGCCGCACCGGGCCGGCGGCCAGGCCCAGTTCGTCACCTCACCGGTGCCGGCGCAGGACGACCATCCGCTCGCGGAGCTGTTCCCGTGGGCCATCGAGCGGCTGGACCATCCCCTGACCGTCGAGGATCTGGCTCGCCAGGCGGCGATGAGCTCGCGCAATCTGGGCCGCCATTTCAGGTCGGTGACCGGTACCACCCCGCTGCAGTGGCTGCTGACCCAGCGGATCCGCCGCGCCCAGGAGCTTCTGGAGACGACCGGCGACAGCGTCGAGGCGATCGCGGCCGCCACCGGCATGGGCACCGGGACGACGCTGCGCCGGCATTTCAACCGCACGGTCGGCGTGCCACCCGACACCTACCGCCGCACTTTCCGCAGCCGGGCCGGATAAGGCCTTCGTGCGTTGCCGTCCGGTGTCGGGCCGGTTGTGGTCAGGAGGGTGGAGGCATGATCGCCCGGCTGCGACTTTGTAGGCGGGCGCTCCCTGTTCGGTGGGACCAGGGCCGCGCACGGATTGGGGGGATCCGCGGATGCGGCGACCGATCGCTTCGGTCCTGCTGAGCTGTCTCGCTCTGACCGGGTGCGGGGACGCCGGGAGTGCGTCCATCATCGGGGAGACGACGCTGATCGCCGGGGTGCGGCCGGATCTTCCGGGGATCGGGTTCCGGCGCGCGGACGGCACGTTCGAGGGGCTGGACGTGGACGTGTCGCGATACCTGGCGGAGCGGATGGGGAAGAAGGTCCGCTTCGTCCCGGCGCTGGCGGCGGATCGCGAGGAGCTGCTCCGGACCGGGAAGGTCGACATGGTGCTGACGTTCTGGCTGGAGCCGGAGTGGACGCAGCGGCTGGCGTTCGCGGGGCCGTACCTCCTGTCGTACCAGGACATTCTCGTGCGGAACGGCGAGCGCGAGGTGCACGACGTGCGGGATCTGGAGGGACGCAGGATCTGCGCCGTCACCGGGTCCGGGGCGGCGGAGGCGGTGACCGTGGAGCGGCAGGTCGCGGCGGTGCCGGTGGCGGCGAGGTCCTACCGGGAGTGCATGGCGATGCTGGGGGACGGCCGGATCGACGCCATCACGACGAACGACACGATTCTGGCCGGGTTGAAGACGCGGCAGGGCGCGGATTTCCGGTTGCTGAACTCCCGCTTCGGGGAGCGGCGGACGGGCATCGCGATCCGGAAGGGCGACCCCGACGGGTGCGAGGCGCTCAACAAGGCGATCACCCAGATGTATCAGGACGGGACGATGGCCACGTTCATGCACAAGTGGTTCGGCTCGTCGGGCCTGGACCTGTCGGACGTGGACGTCCCGCAGTTCGAGGGCTGTCTTTAGCGCCGCAGCCGGCGGCCCGTGGAGAGGCCCTGTCAGTCCGGCCTGCCGGTCACGGCGCCGTCCTTGCCGTTGCCCGACGGCACCTCGGTCGGGGGAGCGTTGCCGCCGGTTCCGTTCTGGTTGCCGGTCCCAGTGCCCGTGCCCGTCTCAGGGTCGTTGCCGGGGTTCGCGTCCGGCGGGGTGCCCTGGTTGGTGCCGGGGCCGCGAGGTGACTTCTTGGTGATCCCCGGATTCTCCGGCCGGCCAGGCGCGTCGGAGCGGCCGTTGCCCTTCTTGGACGTGCCGGGCGGGCCCGACGCGTCCGGCGGCGCCGCCGGTGCTCCGGACGGTGCGAACTGGTTTGCCGGTGTCCGGTCCTGGCGGTTGCCCGTGCGGTCGCCGGGCGTCGTGCTGGGCGCGGGCGACGCCTCCTGCCCCGGGATGTTGCCGGTGATCGCGGCGGCCGCCCCACCGGTCAGGATGAGCGAACCGCCGACCAGCACCATGATCTTGACCGTCAGGAAGCGGCGCAGGGCGGCCACGCGGTGCATGCGGGACGCCCGCGCGGGACGCGGGGCGGCTCTGAAGGCGGCGACGGCGGCGTCCTCACCCGCGACCTCCTCCGGGCGGGCGGGCCCGGCGGCCGCCGAGAGCAGGGCGTGGAGCCGGGCGTGCCCGTGGGCACCGTCTAGGTCGAGGAGGCCTTCGAGGGTGCGATCGTCGAGCCGTCCGGCCCGGTACTGGTCGCTCATGACACCCCTTCAGCGCCGGTACCGCCGTTTTTGTCACCGGGGATGAGGGGCAGGGCCTTCGGGGACTCCGGCGGGGACGGCGCGTTCGCGTGGGACGGGCCCAGCAGTTCGGCGAGGCGGCGCAGACCACGGTAGGAGGCGGTCCGCACGGCCCCGGCGCGCTTGCCGAGGACCTTGCCGGCCGTCTTGGCGTCCAGGCCCATGACGACGCGCAGGAGCACCGCCTCCGCCTGGTCGCTGGGGAGTCCGTTGATCAGCCGGAGCGCGTCCTGGGTGGCGACACCGGTGAGGGCGTCGCGTTCGGTGTCGCCGTCGGCGGCCATGGTGACCAGTTCCTCGACGGGCAGGTCGCACACGGGGCGGCGTGACTTGCGGCGCAGATGGTCCAGTGCCCGGTGCCGCGTGATCGTCGCGGTCCAGCCGCGGAAGCCGTCGAGGTCGCCGCGGAACGAGGGCAGGTCCCGGGAGATCTGCAGCCATGCCTCCGAGGTCACGTCCTCGGCGTCCGCGCCGACGAGCGCGCCGGCGAAGCGGATCAGGCGGGGCTGGACGTCGCGGTAAAGCATGCGGAAGGACTGCTCGTCGCCGTCCTGCGCCGCTCGCAGGGCACGGCCGAGATCTTCCTCGTCCGCTCGTTCCATTCCGGCCATTGTGCAGGGAATCCGCCGGGCGTGTGACACGTACGTGGTTGTTCGCGCTGAAGCATTGAGCGTTCACGCCGCCCCTCGTGCTCGGGCGTTCCCCACCGGACGAAGTGATGGACGAAAATGACCGGCAGTACCCCGCAAGACCGGGACGCATTGCTCATCACGGGCATCCCCCCTGTTGTCGATTCGCCACCGGCGGCCCCGCGTGAATCACCGCGTGCGACGCGTCCCGAGACCCGCGTCCAGGCGAAGGCGGTGTTCGTCGACGCGACCGGGTGGCGGGCACGGTTCGGGAGGCGGCTGGGCCTGGGCGCGGGGGCCGTGCTCATCGTGGTCCTCGGCGCGCTCGGCCTCGGCATGACGACCGGGCCGAGCGTGCCCCTGACGTCGTGGAGCGAGCCGTCGCCCGATCCGGGCACTCCCGTCATGCCGCCGGCGAACCCGGAGCGGAACGCCACGAGCCCCGAGCCCACGGGACCGGGCGCCGGGGGGCCCGGAGGTGGCGGGCAGGGTACGGGCGCTTCCCCGTCCGCGCCGTCCGCGGCGACACCGCCGGCGGCGCCGGCGCCCGCGTCGACCGCGAGCCCCCCGGGGAAGGGGAGGTCGGACGCGAGCCCGCCCGCCTGGGGGCGTAAGAAGAACGACCCTTGACGCGCCGACGCGGTGAACCCAGGGGCCACTGGATCCTGCTGATGCTCGGCGGCCTCCTGCTGACCGTGCTCCTGCTGCTGGACGGCTTCTCCCGCGGCGTCGTCGGCGAGGCGCCACGGGACGTGCCCGAGCGTCCCGTCCCGGCGCCGGAGGAGATCACCTCAGGCGGGCCGGTCGTGAACCTCACCGGCGACGCCCCGCAGAGCCGGCGGATGCCGCCGAAGACGATCGCGCTGACCTTCGACGACGGCCCCGACCCGACCTGGACGCCGCGGATGCTGGACGTCCTGCGGCGCCACGACGCCCACGCCACGTTCTTCACGGTCGGCGCCCGCGTGGCCGAGAACCCGGGGCTGACCCGCCGGATCCTCCGCGAGGGCCACGAGATCGGCTCGCACACGTACACGCACGTCGACCTCGCGACCGCGCCGGCGTGGCGGCAGCAGCTCGAACTCGACCTCACGCAGCGGGCCCTGGCCGGGGCGGCGGGAGTCCACACGAGGCTGATGCGGATGCCGTACTCGTCCCGTCCGGACGGCCTGACCGCGCCGGAGTGGCGCGCCGCGCGGCGGGCGGGCGAGGACGGGTACGTCGTGGTCCTCACCGACCGCGACACCAAGGACTGGGCGCGGCCCGGCACCGCGAAGATCGTGCGGGCCGCGCTGACGGCCGGTGAGCGCGGCGAGGGCGCCGTGGTGATGCTGCACGACTCGGGCGGCGACCGGTCCGCCAGCGTCGCGGCCGTCGAGCAGATCATCGAGCGGCTCCAGCCGAAGGGCTACCGCTTCACCACGCTCACGGACGCGCTCGACATGCCCTCCGCCGAGGTTCCCGTGCCCGCGCACGAGCGGGCCGCCGGCTGGACGCTCGTCGGCGCGCAGCACGCCGCGTCCGCCCTTACCGGGACGATGGGCGTGCTGTTCGGGGCGGCCGGGATCCTGTACGTGCTGAGGCTCGTGGTGATGCTGCTGTTCGCGCACGTCCACGTCCGCCGGGTGCGGTCGCCGGCGCGTCGCCCACCGGACGCGCCCGAGGCGACCGGCTTCCTCGCGGCGCCCGGGTACGGCGGGGCGCCCGGGTACGGCGGGGCGCCCGGGTACGGCGGGGCGCCCGGGTACGAAGGCATGCCGCCCGATCCGTTCCCGCCCGTCTCCGTGGTCGTCCCCGCCTACAACGAGGAGGCGAGCATCGGGGCGACGGTCGCCTCGCTGCTGGACACCGACTATCCGGGCACCGTCGAGGTGATCGTGGTGGACGACGGGTCCCGCGACCGCACCGCCGCGATCGTCGACTCGATCGGGCTGCCCTCCGTCCACCTGATCCGCAAGGCCAACGGCGGCAAGCCCAGCGCGCTCAACGCGGGGATCGCCGTCGCCCGCGCCGAGTTGCTGGTGCTCGTGGACGGCGACACCGTCTTCCAGCGCGACACCATCCGCCACCTCGTCGCGCCGCTCGCCGACCCGCGGGTGGGCGCGGTCAGCGGCAACACCAAGGTCGCCAACCGCGGCGGCATCCTCGGACGCTGGCAGCACATCGAGTACGTGATCGGCTTCAACCTCGACCGGCGGATGTTCGACGTCCTGCGGTGCATGCCGACCGTGCCCGGCGCGATCGGGGCGTTCCGCCGGTCGGTCCTCGTCGAGGTCGGCGGCGTCCCGGGCGACACCCTCGCCGAGGACACCGACCTCACCATGGCGATCTGCCGTACCGGCCTGCGCGTCGTCTACGAGGAGAAGGCCCTGGCGTGGACGGAGGCGCCGTCGTCACTGCGGCAGCTGTGGAGGCAGCGCTACCGCTGGTGCTACGGGACGATGCAGGCGATGTGGAAGCACCGCCGCTCCGTGTTCGAACGCGGCGGCTCGGGCAGGTTCGGACGCCGATGCCTGCCTTACCTGGCGGTGTTCCAGGTGCTGCTGCCGCTGTTCGCGCCGGCGATCGACCTGTTCGCGTTGTTCGGCCTGGTCTTCCTCGATCCGGCCGGGCCCGTCCTCACCTGGACGGTCTTCGTCGCCGCGCAGGCCGCCGCCGGGGCCTACGCCCTGTGGCTGGACGGCGAACGGATCCGCCCCCTGTGGACGCTGCCGCTCCAGCAGTTCGTCTACCGGCAGCTCATGTACATGGTCGTCGTCCAGTCCGTCGTCACCGCGCTTCTGGGGGCGCGCCTGGGGTGGCACACCGTCCGCCGGACGGGGACCTTCAGCGATCTGGGGGGCCGGGAACAATCCCGGGGGCCCGTCGGTTACACATGACAGCCGGTGTGCCTGGTGTCCCCGGGCCTCACCTTTTGCCTTCACGGAATACCGTCCGGCTGGAGCCGTGTTGTGCCTTTCGCCGAGAGGCGACCCACACACCGGCCGCAAGACCAGGGCCCCGCCGGGTCGCATGACTCGGCGGGGTCTGGTCGTTTCCGGGGTGCGGTCACGGCGGTGCGAGACTTGCGGGCATGAGTCTCGCGGCGCATCTGGAAGAACTCGGCCGTCCGCTGGTCGACGAACAGCTCAGGCACCCCACCGTCGAGGGCATCGCCCAAGGGAATTTGGACGAGGCGGTGTTCCGCTCCTGGCTGGAACAGGACTACCTCTTCCTGCACGACTACGTGCGCGTGTTCTCCAGGCTGGCGTGGCAGGCGCCCGCCGCCCATCTCGGTGATCTCGTCGACCTCGCCTATGCGACGTTCCATGACGAGCTCGACCTGCACAGGTCGTTGTCCGCGAGCTTCGACGCCGATCTGGACGGTGCGAAGAAGGGCCCGGCCTGCACCGCGTACACGTCGTTTCTTCTGGACAGTGCCGCCACGTACGCTGACGGCCTTGCCGCCCTCTATCCCTGCATGTGGGGCTATTCCACGCTCGGCGCCCGCCTGGTCGAGAACCCGCCGTCCGAGCCGCGCTACCGCCGCTGGGTCGACACCTACGCCGACCCCGGTTTCGCCGAGCTGACCGGGCGCATCGCCCAGATGATCGACGAGTCCGGCGCCGACCGCGAGTCCGCGGAACGTCTGTTCCTGGAGGGCATGCGTCACGAGATCGCCTTCTGGGACGTCCCGTGACGCCCCGCCCGGCCTGACGCCCGGGGCCGCTGGGGCGGAGGCCGGGCTAGCGCTGGGGCGACAGGGCCGGGTAGTCGACGTAGCCTTCGGCGCCTCCGCCGTAGACGAGTCCGGGGACGTGCGTGTTGAGCGGCGTGCCCCCTTCGAAGCGGGCCGGCAGGTCGGGGTTGGAGATGAACAGCCGCCCGAACGAGAAGAGGTCGGCCAGGCCCACGGCGACGACCTGCTCGCCGGCCTCCCGCGAGGTGGGCTCGGGGCCGTTGAAGTTCCCGATCAGGGTGCCCGACCAGCGCGGGCGCAGATCGGCGAGCGCCCCGTAGGCGCCGCGCTCGATGACGTGCAGGTAGGCGAGACCGAGCGGGTCGAGGGTGTCGACGAGTTCCCGGTAGGTGCCCTGCGGATCCTGCTCGGCGATCTCGTTCTCCGGGTTGTGCGGGGAGATGCGCAGCCCGACCCGTCCGGGCCCCACCTCGGCGGCCACGGCCTCCACCGCGTCGAGCGCGAACCGCAGCCGCCCGGCGCGGGAGCCGCCGAACCGGTCGGTGCGCCGGTTGGTGTTCTCGGCGAGGAACTGCTGGATGAGGTAGCCGTTCGCGCCGTGCACCTCGACGCCGTCGAACCCGGCCCTGACGGCGTTGCGGGCCGCGGCGGCGAAGCCGGTGATCAACGTTTCCGCCTCGGCGGTCGTCATGGCGCGCGGCGTGACGTGGTCGACGTCGCCTTCGCACGTGTAGATCTGCTCGCCCTCGATCCGGACGGGTGAGGGGGCGACCGGCGTCGCGCCGCCGGGCAGGTTGAGCGGGTGCGTCATCCGGCCGACGTGCCAGAGCTGGGCGAAGATCGTCCCGCCTGCCGCGTGGACGGCGTCGGTGACCGCGCGCCATCCGTCGACCTGCGCGTCGTCGACCAGGCCGGGGATGCCGGGCCCGCCCTTGCCGAGGACGTCCGGCCAGATCCCCTCGGTGACGATCAGGCCGGCGGTGGCGCGCTGCGCGTAGTACTCCGCGGTCAGCGGATGGGGGACGCCGGTCGCGTCGTCCGCCCTGCCCCGCGTCATCGGCGCCATGGCGATCCGGTTGGGCAGGTTCAGGTGCGGCCCGTCGTAGGGAAGGAGCAGCGGACTGGTCATCGTGGGCCTCCACCAGACTCAAAGAAACTTGCATGTACATGCAGATATTCGCATTGCATGTAAGGTGGTGTCAACAGAAGAGGGGGCGCGAGATGAGCGCAGGCGCGACCGGCACCACGACGGGCACCTTCACGGCGGACGACCTGCTCTGGGACGGCGTCGTCACCCTGCACGGACGCGTCGAGCACCAGCTCGCCAAGGCGATGCAGCGCCTGCACGGAATCGGGCTGTCGGAGTACCGGGCCCTGTGCCGGCTGTCCCGCGCCGACGACGGTGAGCTGCGGATGCAGGAACTCGCCGACCTCATCGGCCTCAACCAGAGCTCGGTCAGCCGCCTCGTCGCCCGGCTGGAGGCCGCCGGCCTCACCCGCCGCGCCATGTGCCCCAAGGACCGCCGCGGCGTCTACACCGTCATCACCGAGGAGGGCCGCGCCGCCCAGGCGGAGGCCGCCCCGACCTACACCGCGACCCTCGCCGAGGCCCTGGACGCCGCCGCCGCGGACCCCGCCCTGGCGCCCCTGATGGCCACCCTCCGCACCTGACGGCCTCATCCACGAAGCGCGCGGCCCCTCGCCGGGACCGCGCGCTCTGTGTAAGGACTAGCCGGCTGCGGACAGTTCTTCCCGCATCGGCTTGGCGGCCGGGGCGACGGGCTCGCCGCGGTTCGCGTTCAGTGCCTTGAAGCGGCGGAGCCGCAGGCTGTTGCTGACCACGAAGACCGACGAGAACGCCATCGCGCCGCCCGCGATCATCGGGACGAGCAGCCCGGACGCCGCCAGCGGGATGGCCGCCACGTTGTAGGCGAACGCCCAGAACAGGTTGCCCTTGATCGTGCCGAGCGTGCGCCGGGACAGCCGGATCGCGTCGGCGGCGGCCCGCAGGTCCCCGCGGACGAGGGTCAGGTCGGACGCCTCGATCGCGACGTCCGTGCCCGTCCCCATCGCAAGACCCAGGTCGGCCTGGGCGAGGGCGGCGGCGTCGTTGACACCGTCGCCGACCATCGCGACCGTCCGGCCCTCGGACTGGAGGCGCTTGACGACGTCGACCTTGTCCTGCGGCAGGACCTCGGCGATCACCTCGTCGATGCCGACCGCGTCCGCGACCGTGCGGGCGACCGTCGCGTTGTCGCCGGTCAGCAGGACCGGGCGCAGCCCCAGCGACCTGAGCTGCTGGATCGCCTCCCGCGAGGTCGGCTTGACCTGGTCAGCGACGGTGATCACGGCGCGGGCCTCGCCGTCCCAGCCGACCGCGACGGCGGTGTGGCCGAGCGCCTGGGCCTCCTCCATGGCTTGTTCGAGGCCGGGAGTGAGCTGCTGCGACCATTCGGCGAGGAGCTGCGGCCGGCCGGCGAGGACGCCGTGGCCGTCCACCACTCCCTGGACGCCGAGTCCCTCGATGTTGGCGAAGTCCTCGACCGAGCCCAGTTCACCGATCCGTTCGGTCGCACCCTTGGCGATGGCCTGCGCGATGGGGTGCTCGGACGCGTTCTCCAGCGCCCCCGCCAGCCGCAGGACATCGTCCTCGGAAACGCCGTCGGCGGTGACGACGTCGACCAGCGCCATGCGTCCCGTCGTGACGGTGCCGGTCTTGTCCAGGACGATCGTGTCGATCTTCCGGGTGGACTCCAGCACCTCGGGGCCCTTGATCAGGATGCCGAGCTGGGCGCCGCGTCCCGTCCCGACCATGAGGGCGGTCGGGGTCGCGAGGCCGAGGGCGCACGGGCAGGCGATGATCAGCACGGCGACCGCGGCGGTGAACGCGGCGGCGAGGCCGGTGCCGGTTCCGATCCAGAAGCCGAGCGTGCCGAGCGCCAGCGCGATCACCACCGGGACGAAGATCCCGGAGATTCGGTCGGCGAGCCGCTGCGCCTGCGCCTTGCCCGTCTGCGCGTCCTCCACGAGCCGCGCCATCTGCGCGAGCTGGGTGTCGGAACCGACCCGGGTGGCCCTGACCAGCAGCCGCCCGCCCGCGTTCACGGTGGCGCCGACGACGCTGTCGCCCCGCGCGACCTCCACCGGGACCGACTCTCCGGTCAGCATGGACGCGTCCACGGCGGACGAGCCCTCCTCGACCGTCCCATCGGTGGCGATCTTCTCTCCGGGACGGACGACGAACACATCGCCCACGGAGAGCCGGTCGACCGGGATGCGCTCCTCGCGTCCGTCCCGGATGACCGCGACGTCCTTGGCGCCCATCTCCAGCAGGGCGCGGAGGGCGGCGCCGGCGCGGCGCTTGGACCGCGTCTCGAAGTACCGTCCGGCCAGGATGAACATGGTGACGCCGGCGGCGGCCTCAAGGTAGATGTTCATCGACCCGTCGGAGCGTGTCAGCGAGAACTCGAAGCCGTGCTTGACGCCCAGCTCACCGGCCGTGCCGAAGAACAGCGCCCACAGCGACCAGCCGAACGCGGCGATCGTGCCGACCGAGATCAGCGTGTCCATGGTGGCCGCGCCGTGCCGCAGGTTGATCGCCGCGGCCCTGTGGAACGGCCATCCCGCGTACACGACGACCGGGGCGGCGAGGGTCAGCGACAGCCACTGCCACGCCTCGAACTGCAGCGCCGGGATCATCGCCATCGCGATGACCGGGACCGACAGCACGACCGAGGTGATCAGCCGCTGCCGCAGCGGGCGCAGCCCGTCGTCCGGCTCCGGCGCCCCGTCCCCCTCGGACTCCGACCTCGGCGGGGCCGGGAGTTCGGCGGAGTACCCGGCCTTCTCGACCGTGGCGATCAGCTCGTCCGCCGATACCCCCTCGGGGAACTCGACACGGGCCTTTTCGGTGGCGTAGTTGACCGTCGCGGTCACGCCGTCCAGCTTGTTGAGCTTCCGCTCGATGCGGTTGGCGCACGACGCGCACGTCATCCCGCCGATCGCCAGCTCGATACGCCCGGACGCGGTGTCCGTGCTCATCGCTCCTCCTCTGCCTCGATCGTGCGGTCAGTGCCCGTGGGGCCGGTCATCGTGGCCCGGCTCGGTCTCGGTCTCCTGGACGGGTACCGCGGCGTCGCCGGCGTGCACGGTGAACTCGGCCGTGCGGACCTCGCCGTCGTGCTTGAAGTCCAGGTACAGACGGTATGCGCCGGTGCTGGGCGCCTCGGCGAAGAACGTGATGCCGGGCCCCGGCTTCGTCTCGCCGTCGCCGGGCTCACCGTCCGGGTGGACGTGGAGGTAGGCGAGGTCGCCCTGGCGCAGCGCCACCAGGTGGCCGTACGCCTCCAGGTACGGCTGCAGGTCGGTGACCGGCTTGCCGTCCTTGCTCACCGAAAGGGTGAGTTCAGTGGATTTGCCGGGAGTGAGTCCGCCGGACAGCGCGACCTCGTACCCGTCCACCTTCGCCACCTGCTCGGGCTTCGGCAGCGGCGTGAACCGCATGTCGCCCGGGGCGAAGACGTCGGTTCCCAGCGTCAGCTGGCGCGACGCCCCGTTCGGTTGGATGTCGGTGAAGAACCGGTACACACCCGCCTTGGGCAGCGTGATCGGCACCGTCCAGACACCGCCGCCGGCCTCGGTCGGGTGCAGGTGCTGGAAGCCCGACAGGTCACGCCGCGCGACGATCAGGTGGAGGCGCTTGCCGTGCAGGGGCTTGAACCCGGTGACGGGCTTGCCGTCCGGCCCGTTGACGGTGAACCGGAAGTCGGTCCGCTTGCCGGGCGTCAGCGTCGTCTTGCGCGGGACGAGCGTGTAGCCGTCCTCGGAGACCTGCAGGCCACCGGGCACAGGGGACGCCGCGGCGCCGTGCCCCCCGCCTTCGCCGCCGTGACCCGCGCCTTCATGGGACGCGGTCTCGGCCGTGGCCCCGACGGGTCCGACGACCTTGCCGATCCCGGCGGCCCCGCCGAAGACCACGGCCAGGCCCACGGCGTAGGCCCCCACTTTGGTCGCGCTGTTCATGCCGATCCACTCCGCTCGAACATCTGGGACGCACCCCGCCTGGACGCGAGATGCGCGCCGCTCATGACTTCAGTTCGTAACCGGCCTCTTCGACGGCGTCCTTGACCAGGGCGTCGTCGAGGGGCGTGTCGCTCGTCACGGTCACCCGGCCGGTCGGCAGGTCGACGTCGACGCCGGTCACGCCGGCGATCTGCTCGACCTCCTCGGTGACGGAGCTGACGCAGTGGCCGCAGGTCATCCCGGTGACGGTGTAGGTGGCGGTGCTCATCTGATGTCTCCCTTGCTCATTACCCTAGGGGGGTATCTCTGATCCTCATGCTGGCAGAACCGAGCGTCCTGGGCAACCCCTACCCCCCAGGGGTTATTTCGAGATCCCGGTCACACCTTGGGAATCCGGCCGGTGAGTCGCCCTCACAGGCCTTCCGCAGCGGTTACCCAAGGGTCGTTACATGGAAGTTATCCACACCCTGTGTGACCGCCGCACGGACCCCCCTCCAGCCGCTTTGACCGGATTCATTGAGGTATCGACCCCGAAAGAGCCGCACACGCAAGCGGATCCGACGTTGTGCACAAACTTTTCCACAGCCGTCCACAGCCCTGTGGACGACTTCATCGCCGATACTGAAGCCATGCCTGAGCTACCAGAGGTGGAGGCGCTGGCGGGGTTCCTGCGGGAGCGCGTGGTCGGCCATGCCGTCGCCCGGATCGATGTTCTCGCCATCTCCGCGCTGAAGACCTACGACCCGCCGGTCACCTCGCTCGGCGGGCTGACCGTCACCGGCGCGTCCAGGCACGGCAAGTTCCTCGACCTGGACGTCGACGGCCTGCACCTGGTGATCCACCTGGCCCGCGCCGGCTGGCTGCGCTGGCGGGACGAGATCCCGTCCAGGCCCGTCCGGCCCGGCGGCAAGAATCCCCTCGCCCTGCGCGTCCACCTGGACGACGGCTCCGGCTTCGACCTGACGGAGGCCGGCACGAAGAAGGGCCTCGCCGTCTACGTCGTCCGCGACCCCGCCGACGTGCCGGGTGTCGCGTCGCTGGGCCCCGACCCCCTGGACGACGCCTTCACCCCCGGGGCGCTCGCCGCGATCGTCAACGGCAAGCGCACCCAGATCAAGGGGCTGCTGCGCGACCAGAAGGTGATCGCCGGAATCGGCAACGCCTACTCCGACGAGGTGCTGCACGTCGCGAAGATGTCCCCGTTCAAGATCGCCGCGTCCCTGACGGAGGACGACGTCGCCACCCTGCACGAGGCGATCGTCGCCACCCTCCGGGACGCCGTGGAACGCTCACGCGGCCTCGAAGCCCAGGACCTCAAGGGCGAGAAGAAGACCGGCCTGCGGGTCCATGCCCGCACCGGCCAGAAATGCCCCGTCTGCGGCGACACCATCCGCGAGGTCTCGTTCGCCGACTCGTCCCTCCAGTACTGCCCCACCTGCCAGACAGGCGGCAAGCCCCTCGCCGACCGCCGCATGTCCCGCCTGCTCAAGTAGAAGGCCGCGCGAGTCGTTCGTGGGCGGCGGAGCGGCTTCGGTGGCGGTATTCGGAGGGGGGCAGGCCGACCAGGGTCCGGAAGCGAGCCGGAACGGGGAGGGCTCCTTCAGCGGACCTTGGGGACGTTGCCGAAGAGGGGGGCCACCTGGGTCCAGCGGTGGAGCTGGCAGCCGTCCTTGCGGGTGAACGTGGTGTCGATCTCCTTGCCGTTCCAGGTGCCCTTGACCGTG
This sequence comes from Spirillospora sp. NPDC048824, assembly GCF_043198455.1. NCBI lineage: Bacteria > Bacillati > Actinomycetota > Actinomycetes > Streptosporangiales > Thermomonosporaceae > Spirillospora > Spirillospora sp. NPDC048824. Next base: position 199,615 of record NZ_JBICUS010000010.1, read on the forward strand.
GCGACCTCGGGGCCGCCGTAGATCTTGGTGCACATCTGGTCCTTGGGGACGGGCTTGAACGGGTCCTTGGTCTTGGCCAGGGCCGCGCAGGCTTCGGCGGCCTTGGGATGGCCGCCGCCGGGCGGTTCGCAGGTCAGGGTCCAGGTCTTGGCGGGGGCCTCCGCGGAGGCCTTGACATCGATGGTGAGCGTGTCCGCCGGCGAGTCGGAGGGCTGCACGGACGTTGCGCCCGAAGGCTTGTCGGCGGGGGTTCCGTTGGCCTGTTCGTCGCCGCAGGCGGCCGATGAGAGGAGCACGGCCAGCCCGGGCGCCACGAAAAGGAGCGTCCGATACCGCATGCGTGATTCGACGCAGGGGTGCTTCGCACGGTTCCATGGGGGTGTGATGAATTTCGGGGACGACGTGCCGGCCGTGGTGGCCGCTGACGTTCCGCAGGACGCCTACCTGCTGGACGTGCGGGAACAGGACGAGTGGGACGCCGGGCACGCGCCGGAGGCGGTCCACATCCCCATGGGCCGGCTCGGTGACCGTGCCGGTGAGGTCCCGCGTGACCAGGAGGTCTTCGTGATCTGCCGGTCGGGGGCCCGGTCCGCGCAGGTCACCGTGGCGCTCAACCAGGCGGGCTGGCTGGCCAAGAACGTCGACGGCGGGATGCAGGGCTGGGCCGAGGCGGGACGTCCGATGGAGGGCGCCGGGGACGGTCCCCCGTTTGTGGCGTGACGGTGTGATCTGTTCTCTTTGAGGTGATCCGCGCCCTATTGGGGGAAGCCGGGTCCTTGTACGATCTGGTCTGAAACAGGGCCGGCCGAACATGTGCCGGCCGATATCCGCGGGAGCTCGGGCCACAGCCGGGCTGAGAGGGCGGCCTTCGAGGCGTCGCCGACCGCATGAACCTGTCCGGGTAATGCCGGCGTAGGGAGTGTGTTCCGTGGCGTCCGACGTCAAGCCTCCGAACGAAGTGCCCTTCACCCTCGAAGAGCCCGCCCCCAGGGTCCTCGGGTTCTGGGACCAGGGCGCGTTCTGGGCGAACCTCGGGGTCAGCCTGCTGGCCTTCTCCGGCGCGTACACCGTCCTGGCGCCCGACACCGACGGCAACCCGACGCTGTCGATCATGGCGGGCATCGTCGCGATGGCGGTCGGCACGGTTCTGGGCGGGCTGATGCTCGGTCTCGCCGCCGTCCCCGGAGCCCGCACCGGGCAGCCGGCGATGGTGCTGCTGCGCGGGCTGTTCGGCGCGAAGCTGTCGTACGCGCCCACGGTGCTGAACATCGCGCAGCTCGTCGGCTGGGGGACGTTCGAGCTGATCGTCATCGCGGACGCGGCGACCGAGCTGTGGGACGGGATACCCCGCTGGGGCTACGTGATCGCCGCCGGGCTGATCACGACGGTGCTGACGATCTGGCCGCTGGGGTCGGTCCGCCTGCTGCGCCGGTACGTGACGGTCGCCGTGGCGATCGCGCTGGTGTACTTCTACGTCCAGATCCTCCGCGAGCCGCTGCCGGACCTGTCGCAGGGGTCGTGGGGCGGTTTCTGGATCGGCGCGGACGCGGCGCTCGCGGTGTCGATCTCGTGGGTGCCGGTCGCCGCCGACTACACCCGGCATTCGCGGACGGAGCGCGCGGCGTTCGGGGCCGCGGCCGTCGGCTACTCGGTCACGCAGATCGTCGCCTACGTTCTCGGCCTGCTGGCGCTGGCGCTGGTCGCGGGCAACACCGAGAACGTCTTCGACCCGTTCCTGGGCGCCACGCTCGGCGTCGTGTTCTTCGCGGTGTTCGTGCTGCGTGAGGCGGACCAGTCGTTCGCCGACACCTACTCCACCGCCGTGTCCATCCAGAACCTCGCGCCCCGCGCCGACCGCCGTGTTCTGAGCGTCCTGCTCGGCATCACCATCACCGTCCTCGCGCTGGCCCTGGACATCGGCGACTATGCGGGCTTCCTGGCGCTGATCGGGTCGGTGTTCGTGCCGATGCTGGGCGTTCTGGCCACCGACTTCTTCCTCGGGCGCCGCCGCCGGGACGGCGCGGTGGCGGACGCCGCGCACCTGGACGGGTGGGACGTGTCGCGGACGGCGCCGTCACGCTGGGGAATGATCGGCGCCTGGGCGGCCGGGTTCGTCGTCTACCAGCTCATCAACCCCGGCACCGTCGACGGCTGGGCGGGCTTCTGGACGGGCGTCCGGGACGCCGTGCACTTCGCCCCGCAGAGCTGGATGAGCGCGTCGCTGCTGTCGTTCCTGGTGTCCGGGCTGGCCACGCTTCTGATCGGCAGGGTTACCCGGCGGTAGTCTTACCAAAAGGTAAGGGTGACGTGGGAAGTTTCGGTGCAAGTTACCCGGCGAGCGCAGGGGGCCGGTGGCACGATGACAGGCGTGCACCACCACGTCCACGACCCGATCGCGCGCGCCGTCATCGAGAGCGCCGCCGACGCGATCGTGGCCGTTGACCAGCGGCACCGGGTCACGGTGTGGAACCCGGCGGCCGAGCGCATGTTCGGCTGGACGGCCGAGGAGATGGCCGGGCGGGTGCCGCCGATCGTGCCGGACGAGCTGAAGGCCGAGCACAACGCCGTCCAGGAGCGGCTCCTCACGCGGCGGACGGGCGAGGGCGAGAGCGGGCAGATCTCGATCGCGACCCGCAGGTTCCACCGGGACGGCCGCCTGATCGACGTGCGGATCGACACGAGCCTGCTGAAAGACCCGTCCGGGAGCCTGCTCGGCTGGGTCGGGGTGTACCACCCGGTGGACGAGGACGAGATCGTCCAGCACCACATGACCGAGCGGGCCCGGCTCGTCCGGCGGCTGAACGACATCGTCGCCGACCTGAACGCGGAACTGAACCTGGCCGTCGTCCTCGACCGGATCACCGCGGCGCTGATCGAGCTGACCGGCGCCGACGCGGGCGGGTTCGTGCGGATCGAGGGCGAGCGGCTGCGGCTGGTCAGCATGTCCGGGCTGCCCGAGCACATGCGCGGGACGTCCGCGGACCTGCGGTCGAGCCTGGTCGGGGAGGTGCTGCGGTCCGGCAAGACCGTGCTGCTCGCGACGGGCGAGCGGCGCCTCGGCGACCTGATCTGGTCGGAGCTGTCCGGCCTGCACACGATCGCGCTCGGGCTGTCGTACCTGCAGAACCGGCCGTACGGCGCTCTCTACGCGCTCTTCTCCGGCCGCAAGATCGGACACACCGAGCTCGAGCTGCTGGAGCTGCTCGCCGGGCACGCGGGGGTCGCGGTCGGCAACGCCGTCGCCTACGCGGAGGTCGTCCGGCAGCGGGCGCACGAGCGCGCCGTCATCGACTCCAGCGCCGACGGCATCGCCGTGCTGGACCACGACCTCGTCGTCCGGCAGTGGAACCCCGCCGCGCACACCCTCACCGGCATCCCGCCGGAGGACGCGATCGGGCGCCCGCTGCCGTTCGACATGCCCGCGCTCGGGGAGATGCTGACGTTCCGGCTGGAGTCGGGGACGTGGCTGAACGTGCTGGCCGCCGAGATCGAGGAGACGGGCGAGCTGGTCGTCGACTTCCGCGACGTGTCGGAGGCGAAGGCGCTCGAAGAGGCCAAGGACCTGTTCCTCGCGACGACCAGCCACGAGCTGCGCACCCCGATCACGGTCGTGCAGGGGTTCGCGTCCACGCTGGTCAACCGGTGGGACGAGCTGGCCGACACCGACCGCCGCGCCGCCGTCGCCACGATCGCCGAACGCTCCCAGTCGCTCGGCCGCCTCGTGGAGCATCTGCTGCTGGGGTCCCGGGCGGGCGCCGACGAGCTGACCGTGACGATCGAGTCGTTCGACCTGGCCCGGGTGCTGGAGGGCGTCGTCGCGGGGTTCCGGTCGCTGTCGCCGCTGCACCGGGTCGAGCTGGAGATCGCGCCGGATCTGCCGCCGTGCCGGGGTGACGCGATGGCGACCGACATCGTCCTCGGGCAGCTGCTGGAGAACGCGTTCAAGTACTCCCCGGACGGCGGGACGGTCAGCGTCCGTGCCGTCCGCGAGAAGTCCGACGCCGTGGTGACGGTCGTGGACGAGGGCATCGGCATCCCGCCCGGCGACCATGAGCGGATCTTCGAGCGGTTCGTCCAGGGGGAGTCGGGGGACCGCCGGCGCTTCGGCGGCATCGGGCTCGGCCTCTACATCGTCAAACGCCTGACGGAGGCCCAGGGCGGAACGATCTCCGCACATCCGGGCGGAGCTGGCAAGCGTGAGGTATCTCACACAAGCGCGTACGGGCAGGGAGAAAACGGGTCGGCAGCCGCGGAGACGCTGCCGCCGCGGCTGCCCAACACCCTCCTGCGGGCGGCGGAGGGGCGCGGACCCGCAGGTGGCGCGCATCCCGGCGACGGCACGTGCATGCGGCTCGTGCTCCGCGCCGCGGACTGACCGCCCGGCCGGTCCCCGACCCGATCGCGGTTACTCACCGTAAGGACAGTCCGCAGAGGGTGCCGTGGTGAGACCGTTGTGACCAGGGCAATCAGCGGTCTCGACCGGTGGCAGGGTAGGTCTCTGCGGGAAAGTTCCGTGGCGCCGGAGTGTGACGGACGAAACGCGCGCGTGAGGAGTAAATCCGCCGTTGACTGGATAGATCCTTGATGGTTGCCGTTGGTGACGGAATTCCGATCCGGGGGTGATCACCGTGACCGGATGGGCGGTGACTCGTTGTGCAGGTGGCAGACTGAATCGTTCGTGTTTCCGGCCATGGCCATCAGGGCATTTCGGTCGTACTGGAAGCGCGATGACGGGAACCGTCCGGGTAAGCGGAGCCACGGGGAGGTGAGGGCGTCGAGCGTCGTACTGCTGCCACACGCGCCGTCGAGCGTCGCGGTCGCCCGTAAGCGCCTCAGCTCGGAACTGGTCGACTCGGGTGTCTTCGAGACCATCGTGGACGACGCGGCCGTCATCATCAGCGAGCTGATCAGCAACGCCCTCCGGCACGCGCGGCCGCTGCCGTCCGGGCAGGTCAGGGTGTGCTGGCTGCGCCGCGGAGACCTCCTCGAAGTCGAGGTGAGCGACGGCGGCGCCATGACCGAGCCGCGCCGCGGCCCGGGCACGCTGTCCTCGCTCGGCGGACGCGGGCTCGGCATCGTGGAGGCCCTGTCCGAAGGCTGGGGCGTACGCCACGAGGAGGGTGCCACCACGGTGTGGGCCGTCCTGCGGGCGCCCAGGGCGTCCGGTGACGGCGGGGTCGCCTCCCCGACCGGGGCCCAGGTCGCCGTCCCCGACCTGTCCGATTTTCCAGACCTCATGGACGAGCCGGACGACGAAGCCCGCAACCGCACCCGATCGACCCAGAGCAGCGCCCGCAGCGCCTAGCCGAGCGCCCGGTGGGCCGGTGCCTCAGACGCCCGCCGCCTGCCTCAGACGTCTTCGCGGAGGATCGGGCAGGACATGCAGCGCGGGCCGCCGCGGCCGGTTCCCAGTTCGCTGCCGCTGATCCGGATGACCTCGATGCCCGCCGCTTCCAGTTGCGCGTTCGTCTCGATGTTGCGTTCGTAGGCGACGCACAGGCGCGGCGCTACCGCGAGGGTGTTGTTGCCGTCGTCCCACTGCTCGCGTTCCGCGGTGACCGGGTCGAGGCCGGTGTCGATCACCTTGAGCCGGTCCAGGCCCATCGCCTCGGCCGCCGCGTCCAGGAACGGGCGCGGTTCGGCGACCTTCAGCCCGCCGTCGTCGAGCGTGACCGTGAAGGCCGTCAGGGAGTGCGCGATCGGCGGGTACATGACGACGGTGTCGACGTCGACCATCGTGCACACCGTGTCCAGGTGCATGGTCGCCCGCTCCTGCGCGATCGGGACGGCCAGGACGGTGTGCGCCAGCCCCGCTCCGATCACCTGGCGGGCCAGCCGCTCGACACCCGCCGGGGTCGTCCGCTCGCCCGTCCCGACCGCGATCACCCCCGGGCGCAGGAGCAGGACGTCCCCGCCCTCAAGATGTTCGAGGGACGGCGAGTACACCGGCTTCACGCCGTCGAACCGGGGATGGTGCGCGTAGACCAGGCCGGTCAGCGCCGCCTCCCGACGCCGGGCCTCCATGGCCAGGCTGGTGACCGCCACCCGGTCGCCGATCCAGGTGCTGTTGTCGCGCGTGAACAGCAGGCCCGGCAGCGGGTCGACGATGAAGTCGAGCCGGTCCATCAGCCGGTAGACCAGGCCGTGCCCGGACTTCAGCTCCTCGTGCGCCAGCCCGGCGATCAGCGTGTGCGCCAGGTTCTCCGGGTCGAGGTCGCGCAGATGGCCCTCGACGGCGCGGCGGAGCTGGTCGCCGAGGCGCAGGTCGACGACGGCGTCCGCGATCGCCTGCTCCCGCGCCGCCTGGTACTCCAGCGCGTCCTGCAGAAGCTCCGTCACGTACAGGACCTCGACGCCGTGCGACCGCAGCTCCTCGGCGAACGCGTCGTGCTCCTCCTGCGCCCGGCCCACCCAGGGGATCGCGTCGAACAGCAGCTTGTCGCTGTTGCGCGGCGTGAGCCGCTTCAGCTCCGCGCCGGGACGGTGCAGCAGGACGGTCCGCAGCCGCCCGACCTCACTGGTGACCCGGTGCTCGTGTGCCGTGCCCAAAGCCGTCACACTGCGCAGTCTAGGTGGGCGCCGGCGGACCGGATCGGCCGGGCCGTCCCCTGTGCCAGGATGCGATCGTGCTCGGCAGGACGGCGGCGCTCCCGCTTCACCTCACCTCGGCGACGCTGCTGCGGGTGTCCGCCGAGGGTGTCGCGACGGCGCTGGTCCTGACCGTCCAGGCGCGCACCGGCGACGCCGCCACCGCCGGATACCTGCAGACCGCGATGACGCTCCCGTACGTGCTGAGCGGCCCGCTGATCGGGAACGCGCTGGACCGGGTGGGACGGCCCCGCCGCGTCGCGGTCGTCCTCGCCGCCGGGTACGCCGTCGCGACCGTGGTGCTGCTGGCGATGGCGGGCCGGTCGCCGCTCGTCCTCGCGCTGTGCGTCGCCGCCGTGATCGGCTGCACCGAGCCGATCGTGGTGGCGCTGACGAGCCTGCTGCCCCGTTTCGTCCCCGCCGGGCGGCTGTCCCGCGCGTACGGGCTGGAGGCGTCCAGCTACAACCTCGCGGGCATCGCGGGCCCCGGCCTCGCCGCCGGGCTCGCCTCCCTGGCGGGCGGCCAGTACGCCGGGGTCGCCATCGTCGCCGTCGGCGCCCTCGGCCTGCTGACCCTCCCGCTGCTCCCCTTCCCCGGCCCCTCCGCGTCCTCGGACGGAGAGCCGGGAACACCCCCCGGCCCGGACAAGAGCCCGGACCCGGGTCCGCCCCTGGAGGCGGGCCCGCCCTTGGACGCGGGCCCGGCCTCGGATGTGGGCGCGGGCTCGGGCGTCGCGGTCGGGTCGACGGGGGAAGGCGCGGTGTCCGGGGCCGCGGCATGGTTCTCGATGATGACGGGTGGGCTGACCGTCCTCGTCGAGGGGCGGGTGCTGCGGGCGCTGACCGTGGCGACGACGCTCGCGTGGATGGGGTTCGGCGGTGTCGCGGTGACGGCGGTGCTGCTCGCCGGGCACATCGGCGCCGCGCCCAGCGCGGGCGGGCAGATGCTCGTGGCTCTGGCGGTCGGCTCGCTGGCCGGCTCGCTCGCGTCCAGCCGGTGGCTGACGCCGAGGCACGGGGAACCCGTCATGATCGCCGGGCTCGTCGGGTTCGGGACGTCCCTCGCGGCCCTCGCGGTGACGCCGTCCCTGCCGTGGGCGATGGCGGCGTGCGTCGCAGCGGGAATCTGCGAGGGACCCGTGTTCGCGGCCACGCTGATGCTCCGGCAGCGCGAGTCCCCGCCGGACCGGCTCGGCCAGGTCAACACGACGGCCGGCAGCCTCAAGATCGGCGCGTCCGCGGTCGGCGCCGCGCTGACCGCCGCGTCCGCCGAGGCGATCGGGCCCGTCGGCCTGGTCTTGGCGATCGCCGGGTTCCAGTTCGCGGGCGCGGCCGCCGGGCTGCTGCTCCTGCGCGTCCCCGCACGTGAAAAACCTGTCGACCCGGTCGGGCGCGGCTCGTAATCTTCGAACCATGTTCTTCGCAGCCGGCACCCGGACGCTCGCAGGCCACGGCCTGCCGAGCGCGGTGCCGGCTGCCTCCCTGGCAGCCGCAGCGAACGCGGCCGTCGTCGACGGCGCGCGGACCTCCTGTGGGGGGACGACCCCCCACGCCCCCCGGTTCACTTCGCTCATCCGAAGCTGACCCCTCTCCGTCCCACCTCCGGAGAACCAGCGGAGGGGGGTGGTCACGTACTGCGCGTGTGCACGCGCAGGGGTTCTCACCGGATCCACCAGTGAGGACGAGACAATGGCCAAGCAGCGTTACGAGCGCGACAAGCCCCACCTGAACATCGGGACGATGGGGCACGTCGACCACGGCAAGACGACCCTGACCGCGGCGATCACCAAGGTGCTCGCCGACCGCGGGCTGGCGTCCGCCACGCCGTTCGAGCGCATCGACCGCGCCCCCGAGGAGCGCGACCGCGGCATCACCATCAACGTCGCGCACGTCCAGTACGCGACCGCGACCAGGCATTACGCCCATGTCGACATGCCCGGCCACGCCGACTACGTGAAGAACATGATCACTGGTGCGGCGCAGGTGGACGGGGCGGTGCTCGTCGTGTCCGCGCAGGACGGGGCGATGCCGCAGACCCGCGAGCACATCGTCCTGGCCCGCCAGGTCGGGGTCCGGCACATCGTGGTGGCCCTCAACAAGGCCGACATGGCCGAGGACGCCGAACTGCTCGACCTCGTCGAGCTGGAGGTCCGGGAGCTGCTGTCGGAGTACGGGTTCCCCGGCGAGGAGATCCCCGTCGTCCGGGTGTCGGGCCTGCGGGCGCTGGAGGGCGACCCGTACTGGACGGCCCGCATCGGCGACCTGCTCGACGCGATCGACGCGTACGTGCCGGTGCCGCCGCGGGTGCTGGACGAGCCGTTCCTCATGCCGGTCGAGAGCGTCCTCACCATCACCGGGCGCGGCACCGTCGTGACCGGCGTCGTGGCGCAGGGCTCGATACGCGCCGGTGACGCCGTCGAGGTCGTCGGGCTCGGCGACACGTTCGGCACGGTCGCGACCGGGCTGGAGACGTTCGGCCAGTCGATGGACCACGCCGAGGCCGGGGACAACACCGCGATGCTGCTGCGCGGCGTCAAGCGGGACCAGGTCCGGCGCGGCCAGGTCATCAGCGTGCCGGGCGCGATCCGGCCGCATCTGCGGTTCCGGGCGCGGGTCCGGGTGCTGACCGCCGACGAGGGCGGACGCAGCAGGCCGTTCTTCCACGGCTACCGCCCGCAGTTCCACTTCCGCACCACGGACGTGGTCGGCGGCATCGACCTCGGCGGCGACGGCCGCATGGCGCTGCCCGGCGACTCGGTCGAGATGGCCGTGGAGCTGGGCAGTCCGGTCGCGATGACCGAGGGCCTCGGCTTCGCCATCCGCGAGGGCGGCAGGACGGTCGGCGCCGGTACGGTCACCGGGCTGCCCGGGACGCGAGCGGACTGAGGGGCGAAGGCCGCACGCGTCTGCGCCGAGGGCTCGCCGGCGCGGAAACAAGACCGGCGGGACGGGGGCCCGGCGAGATCACTCGCCGGGCCCCTAGCCTTGGTCGCGGAAATCGCCGCATCCTTCCACCCGAATCGTGAATGACCGACTGGTCGCGAACCGCTGACAAAAGCGATCTTGATGTGGTGAGATTCCGCCATCATCCCCGCTGACTGTCCCCTGGAGAACGTGTGCGATCCCCCCGCGCCCTGATCCCCCTCTTCGCGGTCTGCGCGGCCGCCGCGGTCGTGACCGCGGCCGCCACCGGTGCCGGCATCGAGGACATGCCGGGCGGCGGAGGCCCCGCCCACGCCGACGGTGCGGCCCCCCGCCCCGACGCCGTGACGATCAATGCGATGACCTGGAACGTCTGCGGCGACGCCGACCCCGGCTGCCCGCTCGGCACCGCCCCGGCCGCCCTCGGAAAGCAGATCGTCCAGCGGATGGGCGCCACCGAGGTCGGCGGACGCGAGGTCGCCACGAACGCCGTCCTCCTCCAGGAGGTCTGCGAAGGCCACATCCGCGACTTCAAGAAGGCCCTGGGCAAGTGGAGCTGGGCGTTCACGCCGCTCCCCAAGGGCCCCGAGTGCGCGCGGGGACAGGGCCGCCTCGGCGTCGCCATCGGCACCGACGCCCCGCTCACCGGCACCGGCGAGAGCAAGCTGCCCGCGCCTCCCGGCCAGGCCCACGTCGCGCTGTGCGGCGAGGTCACGTCCTGGGCGACCCGGGTCTGCGTCACGCAGCTCAGCTCGTCCGAGAACGGTGAATGGCGCCGCAAGCAGGCCCGCGCCCTCGTCGACCTCGCCGGCGCCGGCCGCGTCCTCGTCGGCGGCGACCTCGCCGACACCCCGGGCAGCCCGGCCCTCGACCCGCTCTACGACGTCTACGCCGAATGCGACCAGTCCGGCTCGTCCCGCACGGGCGCCAAGACGCGCCAGAACTGGCAGGGCACCGCGGTCGCCAAGACCGACTACCTCTTCATCACCAAGTCGGCCGCCGTCTCCTGCAGCGTCCCCGCCACCCGCACCAAGGCGTCCGACCACCGCCCGCTGTCCGCCGTGGTCCGGTACCTGTGATGCGAAAGCCCCCGGTGTCAGGCGGCTGACACCGGGGGCCCGCGATGGCCTAGTTCACGGCGCGGTCCTGGCCCTCCCAGTAGGGGTCGCGGAGTTCGCGCTTGAGGATCTTGCCCGTGGGGTTGCGGGGGATCTCGTCGCGGCGCTCGACGGAACTGGGGCACTTGAAGTGCGCCAGATGCTCCCGGCAGTAGTCGATGATGTCCTGCTCCGGGACGTCCGACGCCAGCACGACGAGGGCCTTGGGCGTCTCGCCCCACTTCTCGGACGGAACGCCGATCACCGCGCAGTCGGTGATCTCCGGGTGGCTCATCAGGGTGTTCTCGATCTCGGCGGGGTAGATGTTCTCCCCGCCCGAGATGATCATGTCCTTGACCCGGTCGTGCATGTAGACGTAGCCGTCCTCGTCGAGGTAGCCGATGTCGCCGGTGCGGAACCAGTTGTCGTCGGAGAGGGCGGACGTGGTCGCGTCGGGCAGGCCCCAGTAGCCCTTCATGTTCTGCGGGGTCTGGCAGACGATCTCCCCGACCTGGCCGACGGGGACCTCCTCCTGCGTCGCCGGGTCCACGATCTTGATCTTGGTGTTGGCGTTGGGCAGGCCGGCGCTGCGCAGCCGGTGCGGGTTGGGGCCGTCCGGGTCGTGGTCCTCGGCGGGCAGCATGGTGATCGCGCCGGTGACCTCCGTGAGCCCGTACACCTGCATGAACTCGGTGCCCGGCAGCATCCGCATGGCGCCGCGCAGCACGTCCTCGCTGATGGGGGACGCGCCGTACAGCAGCAGCTGGAGGCTGGACATGTCGGCCTCGGCGACCTCTGGGATCAGCTGCATGAACTGCAGCAGAACCGGGACGAGGAAGATGTGCGTGACCCGGTGCCTCTCGATGCCCTTCGCGATCAGCGTCGGGTCGGGCTCGCGCGCGATGACGCCGGTGAGGCCGTTGTAGACGGAGGAGACCGTGAGGACGTTGCCCGCCACGTGGTACATCGGCATCGCGACCATCAGGACGGACGACTCGTCGATGTCCCACACGTCGTTGGTGACGGTCAGCGCCGCGAAGAAGTTGTCATGCGTGAGCATGACGCCCTTGGGCCGGCCGGTGGTGCCCGACGAGTAGAGCTGGACGAACACGTCCGAGGTGGCGGGCTCGTGGTCGGGCCGGGTGCCGGACGCGGAGTCGATCCAGGCGGCGTAGTCCTCGTAGGCGGCGGTGTCGGTGCCGTTGATGACCACCTTGTGGGTGGTGTGCTCCAGCCTGTCGGCGATCGCGTCCAGGACGGGGACGAACTCGGGGCCGACGATGAAGATTTTCGCCTGTGCGTTGTTGACGATGTAGGCGACCTCGTCCGGCGCCAGCCGGTAGTTCACCGGCACCTGGACCGCGCCGATCCGCGCCGCGCCGAAGAGCTGCTCGGCGTACTCCAGGGAGTTCTTGTCGAGCACCGCGACACGGTCGCCCTGCCCGACGCCGGCGGCCGACAGCGCGGAGGCGACCCGGTCGACGCGCCGGTCGAAGTCGCCGTAGGTGATCTCCGTTTCGCCCGCGATGTACGCGACACGATCGGGATGCGAGCTTGCGCGTTCGCGCAGCACCTCGGTAAGGCCTGGCACGATATGTCCCTTCGCCGATGACCGCCTGGTTATTCCGGCATCATGCGGTCACCGGCGATGCCCCGGCAAGAGGGGCGGCCCACTTGGCTAGTTGCTTTTTGACATCTTGGACACGGCGGTTACGGCAAGTACCACCACGACGGCGATGAGTCCGATGAAGAAGAAGAACTTCAGCATCGCGAACAACGACCCGATGAGGGTCATCACCAGCCATATCGCGAGGATGACACCGAAGACGGTCAGGACTGTCTTACCCATGCCCCCACCGTAGGCGCTCCTCTTGCGGCAGTCATCACCCTTTGGGACGACCCTGGGCAGATCAGGCCCCGCCGCTCGGCGGAGGCCCACCCTGATGCAGACCTCCGGGGTGCCGCCGGCGGGTAGTCCTGCTCGGGACGTGGATGGTTCTTACAGGGTGATGACGGACGAGGCGGTTCCGTTGTGCGCGCCGTAACGTGTGGACGTGAACTCCGTGTCCCATGCCGGCCGCGTCCTGGTGGTCGACGACGATCCGACCGTCGCCGAGGTCGTCGCCCGCTACCTGGCCCGCGACGGGCACGAGGTGGTGTGCGTCGCCGACGGCAGGGCCGCCCTGCGCAAGGCCGTCGACCATCCGCCCGACCTCGTCGTCCTGGACCTGATGCTGCCCGGGATGGACGGCCTGGAGGTGTGCCGGCGGCTCCGCGAGACCTCGACCGTCCCGATCGTGATGCTGACGGCGCTCGGCACGGAGACCGACCGGCTCATCGGGCTGGAGACCGGCGCCGACGACTATGTGACCAAGCCGTTCAGCCCGCGTGAGCTGGCGCTGCGCGTCCGGTCGGTGCTGCGCCGGGCGCGGGGCGCGCTCGTGCCGACCGGCCCGTCCGGTCCGCTGCGCGACGGCGACCTGGTCGTGGACGTCAGCGCGCACGAGGCCGGGCTGCGCGGCGAGCATCTGGCGCTCACGTCCCGCGAGTTCGACCTGCTGGCGTTCCTGCTCCGCCATCCCCGGCAGGCGTTCACCCGCGACGAGCTGCTCGAACGCGTCTGGGACTGGACGTTCGGCGACTCCTCCACGGTCACCGTGCACGTCCGCAGGCTCCGCGAGAAGATCGAGGACGATCCGACCGCGCCGCGCCGCATCGTCACGGTCTGGGGCGTCGGCTACCGGTACGAGCCCGCCGAACCGGAGACCCCGGGAGACGACCGATCATGATCCCTTTCGAGGACCTCCTCTGGGTCGTCTTCTACGCGGCCCTCGCCGCGTTCGTCGTCGCGGCCGTCGCGCTCGGCGCCCTGTACCTGCTGCGCGCCCGCTCTGTCGCCACCCAGCTGATCGTCGTGGGTGCGGCGACCGTGCTGGCGACCATCTCCGGCATCCTCGTGATCTCGTTCATGATGCTGCTGAACGACCATGACCGCGCGGTCGTGCTCGCCGTGGTGACGTCCGCCGGGCTGGTCGCGATGGCCGTGTCGGTCCTTCTCGGACGCCGCCTGGTGGCGGCGAACCGGACCCTCGTGGAGGCCGTCCGCGCCGACCGCTTCCGGCCGCCGTCCGCGCACCTGCCGGCGGAGCTGGCCGAGCTGTCGCGCGAGCTGGAGGCCGCCTACGACCGGCTGGCGGAGTCCCACCGACGCGAGCAGGCCCTCGAAACCAGCCGCCGCGAGCTTGTCGCCTGGGTGAGCCACGACCTGCGCACCCCGCTGGCGGGCCTGCGGGCGATGGCCGAGGCGCTGGAGGACGAGGTCGTCGCCGACCCGGGAACCGTCCACCGCTACCACGGGCGCATCCGCGTCGAGGTGGAGCGGCTCACCGAGATGGTGGACGACCTGTTCGAGCTGTCCCGCATCCATGCCGGGGCGCTGCGCCTGTCCCGGCAGCGCGTCGGCCTCGCCGACCTGGTCGCCGAGGCCGTCGCAGGCGCGGAGGCCCTGGCCCGCGCGAAGGGCGTCCGGCTGCACGGCGACGTCCGGGAGGGCCTGCCCGTCCAGGTGGACACGGGTGAGCTGGGACGCGCGCTGCGCAACCTCGTCGTCAACGCGATCCGGCACACGCCGAGCGACGGCGCGGTCGAGATCATCGGTGAGGTCAGCGGCGGGGAGGCGCGGGTGACGGTGGCGGACGCCTGCGGCGGCATCCCCGAGGACGACCTGCCGCGCGTGTTCGACGTCGCGTTCCGCGGCGAGGCGGCCCGGACTCCGGGCGGCGGCGCGGGTCTCGGCCTCGCGATCGCCCGCGGCATCGTGGAGGCCCACGCGGGCGAGATCGGCGTCGCGAACGACGGTCCGGGCTGCCGTTTCGAGGTCCGCCTGCCGCTGATGACGTGAGGCGGAACCGGTGCCGGGCGGGTTCCCGTTCGAGCAGGTTCCCGGTCGTGCGGGCTTCGGTCGTGCGGGTTCCGGCCGGTCAGGTGCTGAGGGTCTCGTCGATCGCGCGGAACGTGGGGCAGGGCCAGCGGGACATGCAGGCGCGGCAGCGGCGGATGGGGCTGCCGGGGTCGCTGGTGATGCCGCCGGCCTCCTGGGGGCGGTGCAGATCGAGGAGGCGCACGCTCAGTTCGGCGAACGTGATGACCTCCTCGCGGGCCCCCGCGAGGAAGGCGAGGTCTTCGCGGGACAGACGCGCTTTGACGGGGATGAACCCGCTCGCGTTCACGAGGCGTGACAAGTATTGGGTGGACGTCCGCCACGAACTGGACTTCGCGGAGCGCGCGCGGATCGTCTCCAGGCGTTCCCGCAGCCGGGTCTCTCTAGGGTCGGCGTCGTGTCCATGCCGCTGTTGCACCTGCTCAGCCTCTCCTACTCGGGTCGCCCGCGAGGCGGGAACCGGGAGAACGCCGGACCGGCCGCGAACATCACCAACGGTGAGATCATGACATTACGGTGCGTAGTTCTCAAAGCGTACGGGACTGCCCGCGCGCCGACACGCCCGCCCCACAGGGGACTTGGTGAACTGTCTGGCCCGCGGGCCTTTCCCGAGATAGTGTGCCGGACGTGGAGCTAAACGTCTCGACCGCGTCTCAGGAGGGTCACGCCGTCGTCACAGCGATCGGTGAGCTTGACCTGTACACCGCGCCCAGGTTGCAGGCGGCCCTCGCGGGTCTGCTGCGCGACCAGGTCAACCGCATCGTGGTCGACCTGAGCGGTGTCGAGTTCTGCGACTCGACCGGCATGAACGTGCTGCTTGCGGCCATGAAGCGGCTCAAGGAGCAGGGCGGCTCGCTGGAACTCGCCGCCCCCCGCCCGGCCGTGAAGCGGATCCTGCAGGTCACCGGGCTCGACACCGTTTTCACCGTGACCGACGCGGCGCCGGCCATGGACGCGGGCTGATCCGTCCGACCCGCCCGATCGGCGGCTCGCCGGGGTGAACCTCGGGGGGTCGCCGCTTCAGCATCCCCTCCGTCTTGCGCGGCCGGGGTGAAGAGCGCCCCTCACGCGGGTGGCCCGCGGGTAACGGGTCGGGGCGTTCCTCCCGCCGATCCCCGCCGCGCGCCCGTCCCCGACTACCATCGCGGATATGCAGGACGTAGCGGTGATCATCCCGGCCAAGGACGAAGCCGACCGCATCGCGGCCACCGTCAAAGCCGCCCAGGAACTCCCGGGCGCCGACCTGGTCGTGGTGGTCGACGACGGCTCGTCCGACGGCACCGGGCGGGTCGCCCGCGACGCCGGGGCCCGAGTCGTCCGGCACAGCCGCAACCGGGGCAAGGGCGCCGCGATGGAAAGCGGCGCCGAGGCCGTCCGGCTCCTCGACGACGGCCGCGACCAGCCGCGTCACCTGCTGTTCCTCGACGCCGACCTGGCCGAGACCGCCCGGGAGGCCGCGCCCCTCACCGAGCCGGTGCGGGCCGGCGACGCCGACATGACGATCGCGGTGTTCACCACGACGGTGAAGCTCGGCGGGCACGGTTTCGTCGTCCGGCTCTCCCGCGACGGGATCCGCCGCGCCACCGGCTGGGAGGCCACCGCCCCCCTCAACGGGCAGCGCTGCCTGACCCGCGCCGCGTTCGACGCCGCGCTGCCGCTGGCCGCCGGGTTCGGCGTGGAGACCGCGCTCACCATCGACCTCCTCCGCAAGGGGTTCCGGGTGGAGGAAGTGGAGGTCCCGCTCGCGCACCGCGCCACCGGGACGGACTGGCGCGCCCAGTTGCACCGCGCCCGGCAGTTCCGGGACGTGGCCAGGGCCCTCGCCGTGCGCGAACCGGCGGTGGCCCGCCGCGTGGACCGCCTGCGCGGCAGCCGCCCATGACCCGTCTCGGGACGGGCGGGCTGTGCGGCATCGGAGCCGGCGTCGCATGCTTCCTCGTCACCGCACTGCTGGGCCCGTCCGTCTTCCAGCCCGCACTGGAGGGCGCGCCGGGTGAGCCGCCCTACTCACTGACCGCCCACCCGTCGCCGTACCTGGTGATCGGGCTCGTCGTCGCGGGCATCGTCGCGAGCGCCGTGGGCCTCGGGCTCTGCCTCGCCGCGGTCCGGAAGGGCTGGCGCGTCCGGCCGCTGCCGCTGCTGATGGCCGGGCTGCTCGCGGCGGTCGCGTTCATGATGATGCCGCCGGTCGGGTCCACCGACCACCTGAACTACGCCTCCTACGGGCGGATGGCGGCGACGGGCCACGACCCGTACGCCACCAGCGCCGCCGAGCTGCCGCACGACCCGGTCGCGGGGGCACCCGAGGAGTGGCGCACGACACCGTCGGTGTACGGGCCGATCGCCACGGGGGAGCAGGCGCTCGCCGCGTGGATCGGCGGCGGGTCCGTGCGGCTGACCGTGTTCGTCCTGTCGGTGTTCAACGTGCTCGCGTTCGCGGTGACGGCGCTGATCCTCTACCGGACGGCCGGGAGCGAGACACGGCGGCTTCGCACGGCGCTGCTGTGGACGTGCAACCCGCTGGTGCTGTTCCACCTGGTCTCGGGTGCGCACAACGACGTCCTCGCGATCGCGCCGATGGTCGCGGCCCTCGCCGTCGTCGGCGGCCGGGCACGCCGCGGCCGGGCGCGCGGCGGCTGGCTGCGCGCGCTCGCCGCGGGCGCCCTCGCCGGGGCCGGCACGGCGGTCAAGCTGCCCGCCGCCCTCGTCGCCGGCGGGCCCGCCTGGGTCCTGCTACGCGAGACGTGGACGCGGCGCGCATGGCGGCCGGCCGCCCGGCTCGCCGCGCTGGCGGGCGGCGCCGGAGCCGTCACGGCGATCTCCTACCTGCTCGCTGGGCCGCACGCGCTCGACCAGGTCCGCGAGGCGAGCGACATGGTCTCGTTCGCCACCCCCTGGCATCTGCTGGACGAGTCGCTCGGACGCGGCTCGCAGCGCGACGTCATCAAGGCGGGCGCGCTGCTGCTCGGCCTCGGGCTGTTCGTGCTGCTGGCCCGCACGCTTCCGAAAGACCCACTGCCCAAGGACGCGCTGCCCAAGGACGCGATCCGCGACGACACGGTCGCATCGGACGGTGACAACCGCCGTATCGCGGCGGCGTTCGTCCTCGCCTGGCTCTTCGCCGCCCCCTACGCGCTGCCCTGGTACGACGGGTTCGGCTGGGCGCTGCTTGCCCTGCTCCCCTGGACGCGTGTCGACTGGGTCCTGCTCGCCCACACCGCCGCGCTCAGCCTCGCCTACCTTCCGGCCCGCGCCCCCGCCCGGATCATGCTGCCGGACGACCTGTCGTGGCTGTTCACCGTCGTTCGGCCGACGGTGATTCCGTGGACTCTGGTCGCGGTTCTGACGGTTCTGGTGGTGCAGAGTCTTCGTTTCTCAGGTCGATCTCCAGTGACCGGACGCCCGCGGCGAGCATCAGCGGAGTCGACAGGCTGAACGCGACCGACAGGATCACCACGCCCGAGTCGTTCACCAGCATCCCGATGACGCCGACCGCCAGCGCGCAGATCAGCGACGGGCGCATCGTCAGGCTGTGCTCGTAGGCGCGCTGCAGCAGCGACACCCGCCACCGGGTCGGGCGCGCCAGAACGAAGAACAGGAACACGACCGCCGCGGCGACCGCCAGCGTGTACGGCCAGTACCCGAGGCTGTTCACCATGGCGTCGAACTTGCGGGTGACGATGCCCCAGGCCTCGCCGTCCATGAGGTCCCGCCAGAACCGGCCGAGATGCGTCGGGTTGGCGCTCCGGGAGTTCAGGAAGGAGATGAACAGCACCAGCGCCGCGCCGGCCAGGCCGAACGACGCGAGCCTGACCGCCGAGACGCGCCGCCCCGTCACCATCAGGCCGAGCATCGCGAACGCCGGCACCATCGCCAGCACGCCGCCGAAGTCGCTGCCCCATGCGGGGAGCCCGTCGACCGCGACGGCGAACGCACCGATCACCACGACGATTCCGAGCGCGAGCCTCTTGCGGCCCGCGCGCAGCGGGTACTCCGCCAGCCACCCCGCCGTCAGGATCGAGGCGACGGCGAACAGCGAGAACGCCTGGTTGCCGAACCCGTAGAAGCGCCCGGCGACCAGCGCGGTGTACCCCATCAGCGTGTTGAGCTGGAGGTTCGACCCGGTCATGACGTCCAGCGCGAGGACGCCGGCGGTGACTCCGGTGATCACCAGCCCGGGCGCGAACGAGGACCGGCGCCACGGACCGGCGAGCGCCAGGCCGGTCAGCAGCCCGGCGAAGCCGAGCACGGTGCAGATCAGCACGGGGGTCGGATGCGCGGCCCGCCACCACGGCAGCAGCCCCGCGAGGAACGACGCGGCCGGCGCCGCCCCGCCGAGCAGCGCTATCACGCGGGTGCCGCCGAGTATCCGCGCCCGTGACCTGCGGTCGCCGCCGAGGCGCCGCAGGGCGAGCGCCGCGATCCCGTACAGGACGAGCTGCGTCGCGAACAGCACCCAGTAGAACGACGTCTGGACCGTCCGGATGCCCTGCGCCGCGACGTCGGAGTCCTCCAGCGACTCCACGCGTTCGGCCGTGCTGTCGTCCGACGGCTGCGGCTGCCAGACCGACCCGACGGCCTGCTTCGGCTGCGGCAGCCCGAGGAACTTCATCGTCGTCGCGGTGAGGTCGGTGAGCGTGACCAGGCCGTCCTGCCGGGTGGCGGTGGACGTCATGTACCCGGGGCCGTAGGTGAGGTCCCCGCCGGCTTCGCCCTTGGCGATGGCGACGCGCAGGTGCGGGTCGACACCGACGTCGGACAGCCCGGCCAGCAGGACCGTCGTCCCCGCGGGGATGTTGTTCACGACCTGCGAGACCCGGCGGTCGGCGGCGGCCGTGGCGTCGGCGCGGGTCCGGTCCGACAGCGGGATCTGCTCGCCGTCCGGGTCGACCCCCGCGTCGATGTAGCCGCGGAACAGGCCGTCCACGTCGACCGCGGTGAGGGGGCAGCGGGCCCAGTCGGCGGCGGTCGCCTCGTCGGGGGACGGGACGTAGTGGTCGACCCGCCCGCCGCCGTCGCCGACGCCGAACACCGCGCCGGGCCCGACCGCCGTCGTGCAGCCGCCCGCCGCCTTCACCGCGTCGCCGAGCAGGCCGATCTGGGCGTGGTAGTCGGTGTCGGCGTTGTCGCTCTTGATCGCCGGCCAGCCGGGGGCGATGGCGCCGCCCTCGGGCGGCGGGCCCGTGGGGGAGTGATGCCCGGACAGGATCGGGGCGGCCGGGAGCGCGCAGTCGCCGTGCGGCAGCCGGGACCGCTGCCCCGCCGACAGCGTCAGCCACGCGTCCGTCGGGCACGTGTTGACCCGTGTCGTGCGGACGGACAGGCTCGCGGCGGAGCCCTGCGCGGTCAGCTCCCACAGCGCGGGCGTGTTCTCCCGGTCGACGTCGCTCCACAGCAGCCCCGGAACACCGACGACCACGACCCGGCCGCGGATGGCCGACGCGCCCGCGGCCGCCTCCTGAGCGGACGCGCCGCCGGCCTGGGCCGCGGACGACCCGGGCAACCCCACCAGTACCGTGACGAGGGTCGCGAGGAACATGGCGATCTTTGCTCCCCGCGAAGTCATGGCGTTCAGGCTACAAGAGCCATACCGTGCCAGAGGGGCCATATCCTGCGGGCTGTGGACGGTCCCAAGGCGCAGGTCGTGAGCGAACCCCGTGACGGGGCCGAGCCCCCGCCCGTCCCCACCGGGCGGCGGTGGGCGCGGGCCGATCTGCTGATCCTCCTGGCGGGCGTCGTCGTCGCCGTGGTCGCCGTCACACCGGTCGTCACCCGCTGGCTCGGCAACGAGCCCGACCAGCGGCTCGTCGACCTGGAGGTGTACCGGGACGGCGGACGGGCCATCCTGCGCGGTGCGCCGCTCTACGAGGTCCTGACGCAGCCGCCGCAGTTCCTCCCGTTCACGTATCCGCCGTTCGCCGCGGTCCTGGCCGTCCCGTTCACCCTGCTCCCCTGGCGCGCCGCGCAGCTGGTGTGGACGGCCCTCGTCTACGCCGCGCTGGTGGCCGCGGTCTGCTACGCGTTCCGCGACCTCATCCGCCGGTTCGGACGCTGGGCTCCGCTCGCCGCGGGCGTCCTGGTCGCCGCGATGACGTGGCTGGAACCCGTCCGGGACCAGTTCCGCTTCGGCCAGGTCGGGCTGTTCCTCCTCGCCATGTGCCTGGCCGACTGCTGTGCCCGCACGGCCCGCTGGCCGCGCGGGATGCTCGTCGGCCTCGCCGTCGCGATCAAGCTGGTGCCGGGCGTCTTCCTCATCTGGTTCCTGATCACCGGGCGGCGGGACGCGCTGGGCAACGCGCTGCTCACCGCCGCCGCGGCGACCCTCGGCGGGTTCGCGCTGCTGCCGTCCGACTCGTCCGACTACTGGTTCCACGTGCTGCTGCAGGGCGGCGACCGGACGGGTGCGGTCGACGGCACCACGAACCAGGCGGTCCACGGCATCGTCGCGCGGATCCTGGACGAGGGGCCCGCCCGCACGCTCGTGTGGCTCGCCCTCGCGCTGGTCGTCGCGTACTACGGCTTCCGGTGGGCGCGCCGCACGTCCCAGGCCGCCGATCTCCGGGCCGGGGCCGACTCCGCGAGCCTGCTCCTCGCCTCGGTCGCGATCGCCGGGCTCCTGTCCGTCGTGCTGTCGCCTGTGGGGTGGATCCACCATCTCGTGTGGATGATCGCCGTCATCGCGGCTTTGGCCGGTGATGGTCGCGACACGCGAAGATGTCTTTTCGCGTTCGTCCTGTGGCTGCTGTTCCTGTTCCCGATCCCGTGGTGGGCGCGAAGCATGATCGGCCCAGATCACTCCGTGGTCTCGGTTTTCGCGGGCCAGGTCCTCCGCGACTCGTTCGGCATCGCCGCCCTCGTCTCGGTTCTCGCGCTCGGAACCTGGCTCGTGAAACGGGTCCGGCCGCAAGTCGCCCACGAGGATCTTTCGCAACACGAGGTCCGGATGGGTACTCTCAGCCCGTGATGCTTGTCGCGGTGGCCGTCGCCGGCCTGGTCGCGGGGGTTGCGGGCCTGTCCATCGCGGTGGTCGCCCACAACCGGGTGAACCAGGTCGTCGACGAGTGCGGAGAAATGCTCAGGCGCCAACTCCAGGTCGCCAGTGGATCGGTGGACGAGCGCGCCATGCGCGACCTCGCGATCGTCCACTACGACGCCCTCAAGGAGATGTCGGGACACCGGTCCTTCTCACTCGCCCTGATCAACGCGGTCGGGGACGGGGTCGTCGTCAGCTCCATCAACGGGCGGACCGAGACGCGGACCTACGCAAAGGCCGTCCAGGCCGGGCATCCCGTCGAGATGCTCTCCCCCGAGGAGAACCAGGCCCTGCGCGCGGCGAAGCTCGGCAAGGGTCCCGCCGTGTCGATGGACGACCCGCTCGCCGACTTCGGCAACGGCGACCGTACCTCCACCGCACGTGCTTGAAGCGCCCCGCGCCTGATCGGGCCGGCGGTCTTCCCTGGCCGGACGGCCTTGACCGGCCGGGCGGTAGCCTTGAGGCACATTCCGCTCACCAGTGACACGCGCACCGGTGACCCAGCACAAGCGACCCAGCACAAGCGACCCAGCACAAGCGACCCAGCACCGGGGGACCCGTGACCGCAGACAGCAGGCCAGCGCGCTACGCCTACCTGGGTCCGCGGGGCACGTTCACCGAGGCGGCGCTGCTGACCCTCCCGGACGCCGCCGCGGCCGAGCACGTCCCGTACTCGACCGTCCCGGCCGCGCTGGAGGCCCTGCGCCGCGGCGAGGCCGACTCCGCCGTCGTGGCTCTGGAGAACTCCGTCGAGGGCTCCGTCCCGACCACGCTGGACGAACTGGCCACCGGTGAGGCCCTCCAGATCGTCGGCGAGATCCACCTGCCGGTCTCGTTCGCGCTGCTCGTCCGGCCCGGCACCGCGATGGCCGACATCAAGACCGTCGCGTCCCACCCGATCGCGCAGCCGCAGTGCCGCCGCTGGCTGCTGGAGAACGTCCCGGACGCCGAGTGGCGCGCCGCGACGTCCAACGCCGAGGCCGCCCAGCACGTCGCCGACGGCCACTACGACGCGGCCCTCGCCGGCTCGTTCGCCGCGTCCCGCTACGGCCTGTCCGTCCTCGCCGAGGACATCCACGACGTCGCCGACGCCGTCACCCGCTTCGTCGTCCTGCACCGCCCCTGCACGCCGCCCGCCCCGACCGGCATGGACAAGACGACCGTCGTCGCGTTCATCGGCGAGGACCACCCGGGCGCGCTGCTGGAGATCCTCACCGAGTTCTCCGTGCGCGGCATCAACCTCACCCTGATCCAGTCCCGACCCACCGGGGCCGGTCTCGGCTCCTACCTGTTCTGGATGGACTTCGAAGGCCACGTCGCGGACGCCCGCGTCGGTGAGGCCCTGATGGGCCTGCGCCGCGTCTGCTCCGACCTCCGCTTCGTCGGTTCCTATCCCCGCGCCGACCAGATCCGTCCCGAGATCCGCCGCGGCACCCACGACGACGCCTTCACCAAGGCCGCCGCCTGGCTCGAAGCCATCCGCACCGGCCAGGGGTAGCCGGCGTGGCCTTGGTAACCGTCGGTTGACCCACGCACCTCGTACTCCCCGCCCCTCAGCGTGGCCGGTTAGGGATCATCGGACCCGTCCACATCCATAATGGTTCTCGCGAGAAGTACTCCCTCAATGAGGGCGCGGCGGCGGTGGTCCGGCGGCGGACGATCAGTCTTGACGACAGACCAGTCGAGCTGGCCGATTCGTGGTATCCCACCGCAATCGCGGCCGGGACCGCTCTTGCTCAGCATGGAAAAATCAAGGGCGGTGCGGTGACGCTCCTGGCCGATCTCGGGTTCACCGTTCATGAGGCGCGAGAAGAGATCGAGGTTCGCGCCCGGGGCGCAGTTGCCCTCGACCGCGTACCTGGTGGACGAGTTCGGGGTGTCCAACACCACCGTGCAAAAGGCCCTGAGCGTACTCAAGGGCGAGGGCTATCTGACAAGCCGGCAGGGCAAGGGCGTGTTCGTTCGCGAACGCCAGCCGTTCAGAGTCGAGGCCGACACCTACTTCGAACCTACGCCGGGAGGGTATTCGTACGAGTTGCTGGAGGTGGCCGAAGTGGCGTCGCCGACCGAAGTCGCCAGGGCGCTCGGACTGGAGGCCGGTGACCCGGTGCAGTTGCGTCACCGATTGCTCAGGCACGGCGGACGGCCGGTCGAGGTCGATTGGTCGTACTACCCGCTGGAACTGGCCCGCGGCACCGGTCTGGCCGAACAACGCAGGATACGGGGCGGTGCGCCGCGAGTGCTGGAGGAGCTGGGATCCCCGCAGCGTGCGCCCCCGGAGAGGGCGGCCCACGATTCTCGGTCTTCGGTGGTCGCGCGACCCCGAGTCTTCTCACACGTGGAAGACGGCGATGCGCTCGTTCTTGGGGCGCTCGGGTTCTTCGACCAGCCGGTTGAGATCATCCGGGTCGCTGGTGAGTAGCACGACCGGGCGAGCGGCCCCCAATGCGGTCACGGCCACCACCGCGTCTATGGCGCACCGATGTCCGGACAGCCCGGTGTTGCCCAGCAACTCTCCAGCGCGACGGGCCATGAGCGGTGTGACGGGAAGCGTCGTGATACGCGACAAGACCTGGTGTATCCGCGCGTCACGCGGCCTGCCGCGCAGTACCTCGGTCAGCGTGATGGCGCTGACCACGACACTGGCCCTGCGGGCACGCGCCGTGTCGAGATATGCGCGCGGAAGCGGGTGACCCTCGGCGAGTTTGGCCAGGCCCTCACTGTCGAGGACGAGAGTTCCACCGGTGGCTACTCGTCTGGCCACGTGTTTCCTGCCTGCGCGAGATATTCCTCGGGTATCGGGCCGTGCTCGTCTTCCAGAAGCGTGGACAACTCGGCCAGCAAGTCCAACTCCAGTTGGTGGGCGACGGCCTCGGTCACGTACCGGCTGAACTCTCCCTTGCCGACACGCTGCTGCACAGCGGCGGTGAGCTCTTCTGGCAACGAGACACTGACCTTGCGGGCGCGGCCCAGCGAGTGGAGATTCTCGGCGGGTTCGTCCAATTGGTCGCCAGCATTGTGAAGCCACTCGGTCACGGACCGGAGCGCCTTCTGAGCCCCGGTGTCGGTATCCGTCGACTCCGGTTCCCCGGCCGCGGGCTCATACGGCATAGCGTTCATGCCTC
This sequence comes from Spirillospora sp. NPDC048824, assembly GCF_043198455.1. Taxonomy (NCBI): domain Bacteria; kingdom Bacillati; phylum Actinomycetota; class Actinomycetes; order Streptosporangiales; family Thermomonosporaceae; genus Spirillospora; species Spirillospora sp. NPDC048824. The sequence continues at coordinate 224,320 of NZ_JBICUS010000010.1, forward strand.
GATGCTACCGCCGGTGGTAAGTGGATGGTCAAGGACTTCGATCTTTCGTCCGCTTCGTCCGGCCGGAAATCGATCAGGGCCGGGGATTGTTGTAGAAGATTCAACCGTCCCGGGAGAGGTGCCCTGCCATGCGCGTCGAGATCTGGTCCGATGTCATCTGCCCCTGGTGCTACATCGGGAAGCGGCAGTTCGAGCAGGCGCTGGACGGGTTCGGGCATCGCGACCAGGTCGAGGTGGTGTACCGGGCCTTCCAGCTCGACCCGTCGTTCCCCGAGGGCGAGACCATGGACGTCGCCGACATGCTGGCCGGCAAGTACGGCATGTCGCGTGAGCAGGCCGTCGAGATGAACCGGCAGATGGAGGAGCGCGCGGCCGGGGTGGGTCTGGAGTACCACCTGGAGGGCGGCCGCTCGGGCAACACCGCGGACGCGCACCGGATGATCCACCTCGGGGCGGAGCACGGCGTGCAGGACGCGGTCGTCGAGGCCCTCTTCAAGGCCCACTTCACCGACCGCCGCTCGGTCTTCGACCACGACTCCCTGGTGGAGGTCGTGGCGGAGGCGGGCCTGCACGCGACCGAGGCGCGCGAGGTGCTCACGTCCGGCCGGTTCGCCTCGGACGTGGACGCCGAGCAGCGCGCGGCGCGCGACATCGGTGCGACCGGCGTCCCGTTCTTCGTCATCGACCGCCGCTACGGCGTCTCGGGCGCCCAGCCCACCGAGACGTTCGCGGAGGTCCTCGGCAAGGCGTGGGCGGAGGCCAACCCCGCGCTGACGACGATCGGTGACGAGGCCGCCGCCTGCACCGACGACACCTGCGCCGTCCCCGCGGACGACTCCCCGCCCAGGTAACCCAACTGTGACCGCCCGGTAGACCGGAGCCGGTAAACCCGTGGTGGATCTTGAGCGTCATCTCCACACCAGCAATCAGTGGCACGTCCGCTGACCGCTGGATGGACATGACGATGGAGGTTCCTGGTGCGCCGGTTGATCGCCCTGTTGACGGCTCTCGCCGTGACGTTCTCACTCGCCTCCGTGCCGGCGGACGCCGCCGCCGTCTCGGCGCGGATCAAAGACGTGCGGATCCTGTCTCCCGGTGCGGCCACGACGCAGATCGAAGTGGCGGCCGAAGGCATCGCCGACATCACCAAGGTGCGCGCCGTCGTGTACGCGTACATGCACGGTTCCCCGAAGACGCTCAGCGTCGACGACTTCGAGTTGGTCGAGGGGACGGTGCGGGACGGGGTGTGGCGAACGAAGTCCGCGGTCACCGTCGACCCCGGCCGCTGGTGGGTGGACGTCGAGCTGACCACCACCGAGGACACGCGCCTGTGGCCTCAGCGCGTGATCATCGAGAACGGGCTCGACTCAGTGATCACCGACTTCGAGGTCACCCCGGACATCGTCGACGTCGACCACCCCGAGGTCGCGTTCAGCGCGCGGCTGATGAGCCGTAGCGCCGGCGGTGACCTGGCAGCGGTGCAGGGCGCCACGCTGCGCCTGATCGGCGTGAACGGCCCGATCCCCTCGGCGGTCACCGGGGCGGACGGCCGGGCGCAGGGGACCGCGAACTTCACCTGGACGGGCTACGCCCGGCTGCACTACGACGGCGGCTTCATGTACCGGCCCAGCCGCAGCGCGGAGGTCCAGGTCACGATGCGGCGGCTCCAGACCCGGGTCACGCTGAGCATGCCCGACCGGCTGATCGTGGGCGACCAGGTCACCGTCAGCGGGCGGCTCGAACGGCAGGACCGCGACGGTGCCTGGGCGCCGCTGGCGGGCAAGCAGGTCAACCTCCAGTTCGACCCGGCGACCGGCGGCGACTGGAGGACGGTCGCGACCCCGACGACCGACGCCGCCGGCGACTACAGCACGAAGGTGACCGTCACCGAGAACGGCGCGTGGTCGATCCAGTTCGCGAACGACCCGGTCGGCCTGCCGGGCGACTACCATTACTATGTCTCGTCCGAGGCGCACACCAGCGTCCGGATGGTCGCGTACCGGACGAAGATCATTGACGGGAACGCGTGGCCTGAGCCGGTCGGCAGGGGCAACATGGTCACCGGGAGCGGGCGCGTGATGAACCAGCTCGCGGACGGCAGCTGGGTCGGTGCTCCGGCGAACGCGACCGTGCAGCTGCAGTTCTCCACCGACCGCAGCAAGTGGAGCAACAAGGGCCTCGTGGGCGTCAGCGGTGACGGAACGTTCAACGTCCAGGGGCGCGCGGACCGGGACGGATACTGGCGCCTGGTCGTCCCCCGCAGCGGCTACGCCGAGCCGTCCGTCAGCGGCACCGACTACATCGACGTCAGGTACCGGACGCGGATCCTCGACTTCAACGCGGCACCGGAGCCTGTGACGAAGGGCGGCACCGTCACCGTGATGGGGTCGCTCCAGCGGGAGACCGACAAGTGGAAGCCCTACGCGTCGAAGAAGATCAAGTTCTACTTCCTGCCCAAGGGCTCGTCCACGTGGACCTACCTGGGCTCGCAGAACACCGACGAGTACGGTCGTTTCCGCAAGGGCTTCAAGGCGTCCAAGGACGGCACGTGGCGTGCGTACAGCGGCGCCGCGACCAGCTACATCAAGACCTACCGGGACGACTACGTGGACGTGCGCTGACGTAGGCTGCCTGGGTGGCCAAGGACTTCGATCTCTACGAGCGGGAACTGTGGGCCGGGCGCGCCTCCGCGTACGAGCGGGGGTTCGCCCGGCTCACCCGTTACATGGTCGGCCCGCTGCTGGACGCCGCCGGTGTCGCGGACGGGATGCGGTTCCTCGACGTGGGGACGGGCCCGGGGTTCGTGTCCCGGGAGGCGGCCCGGCGCGGCGCCGACGTGTCGGCGATGGACGCCGACCCGGACATGGCCGAGACCGCCCGCCGGAACGTCCCCGGCCTCGACGCGCACGTCGCGATCCTGCCCGACGTGCCGTTCGCGGACGGGGAGTTCGACGCCGTCGCCGGCAACTTCGTCATCAACCACGTCGGTTCCCCCGGCAGGGCGCTCGCGGAACTGCGGCGCGTCCTGCGGCCGGGTGGGCGGCTGGCGCTGAGCTGCTGGGTGATGCCGGGCAGCGGCGCCCTCGGGATCGTCCGGGAGGCGATCGAGGAGGCGGGCGTGCCGTGGCCGGACGACATTCCGGAGCCGCCGTTCATGGAGTACGGCGAGGCGGTGGCGTTCCGGCGGCTGGTGGCGGAGGCGGGGTTCACCGACGTGGCCGTCGAAGAGGTGACGTGGGAGCACGTCGCCGACCCCGAGGACTGGTGGGAGGCGGGCGCGCTGTCGAAGGTCGGCACCAACGGCGTCATCGTCGGGCGGCAGGACCCCGGGACCGTCGCGCGGATCAAGGACGCCTACGACCGGATCATCGCCGGGTACGCGGTGGAGGACGGCAAGGTCGCGCTGCCCGCGCACGCGCTGCTGGCCAGCGGCGTCCAGGAGAACGGCGATATGCGCGCGCGGCGGAGGGGCCCGGGCCGGTAGCCTCGGGTCTGTGATTGACCTGCGAGCTCTTCGAGAGGATCCCGAGCGGCTGCGCGCCTCGCAGCGCGCCCGCGGTGAGGATGACGCCGTCGTCGACCGGCTGCTGGACGTGGACGAAAGGCGCCGCTCGGCGCTGACGTCCTTCGAGCAGCTCAGGGCGGAGCAGAAGAGTTTCGGCAAGTCGGTGTCCAAGGCGCAGGGCGACGAGCGGCAGGCGCTGCTGACCCGCGCGAAGGAGCTGGCGCAGCAGGTCAAGGAGCGCGAGGCGGAGGCCGACCGGCTCGGCGGGGAACTCGAGACGCTGATGAAGGGCGTCCCGAACCTCATCGAGGACGGCGCCCCGCCCGGCGGCGAACAGGACTTCGTCGTCCTGGAGCATGTCGGCGAGCCGACGGCGTTCGACTTCGAGCCCAAGGACCACCTGGAGCTGGGGGAGAGCCTCGGCGCCATCGACATGGAGCGCGGCGCGAAGGTGTCGGGCGCGCGGTTCTACTATCTGACGGGTGTGGGCGCGCGGCTGCAGTACGCGCTGCTCAACCTCGCCATGGAGCAGGCCGTCGCGGCCGGGTTCGTCCCGATGTACCCGCCGGTCCTGGTGAAGCCGGAGGCGATGGAGGGCACCGGGTTCCTCGGCGCGCACGCCGCCGAGGTGTACCGGCTTCCGGACGACGACCTGTATCTGGTCGGGACGTCGGAGGTGCCGCTCGCCGCGTACCACATGAACGAGATCATCGACGACCTGCCGCGGCGGTACGTGGCGTGGTCGTCGTGCTTCCGCCGCGAGGCGGGCTCGTACGGCAAGGACACTCGCGGCATCATCCGCGTCCACCAGTTCGACAAGGTGGAGATGTTCTCCTACTGCGACCCGGCCGACTCGCACGCCGAGCATCTGCGGCTGCTGGAGTGGGAGAAGGAGATGCTCGCCAAGGTCGAGATCCCGTACCGGGTGATCGACGTGGCGGCGGGCGACCTGGGGTCCAGCGCGGCGCGCAAGTACGACTGCGAGGCGTGGGTGCCGACGCAGAACACCTACCGCGAGGTCACCTCCACGTCCAACTGCACCGAGTTCCAGGCGCGGCGTCTCGCGGTGCGCCACAAGGACGCCGACGGCAAGAACCAGCCGGTCGCCACCCTGAACGGGACGCTGGCGACCACCCGCTGGATGGTCGCGATCCTGGAGAACCACCAGCGGGCGGACGGAAGCGTCCGCGTGCCGGAGGCGCTTCAGAAGTTCCTCGGCATGGACGTCCTGGAGCCCGTGAAGCGTTGACGCCCGGCGGTGAGGGTGTCCGGGGTGTGGCTTATGGTGTGAGCCATATGCCCTGGAAGGTGACATGACCGACTCCTCCGTGCCGCGCGTGATCGCCACCGACCTCGACGGAACGATCGTGCGCTCCGACGGGACGATCTCCGCCCGCACCGTCGCCGCCCTGGCCCGCGTCGAGCGGGCCGGGGCGATGCTCGTCATGGTCACCGGGCGGCCGCCGCGCTGGATGAAGGAGATCGCCACTGCCGTCGACCACCACGGCGTCGCGATCTGCGCCAACGGGGCCGTCCTGTACGACCTGCACACCGAGACGGTCCTGAAGGCCGAGGAGATCCCGGCGCCCGTGATCGCCGAGACGGTCGGGCGGCTCCGCTCCATCGCACCCGAGCTGCGGTTCGCCGTCGAGCACCCGGACGGGTTCCTCTTCGAGGACAGCTACGACCTCGGACGCTGGGACGCGAAGGCCCTCGGCGGCCGTCCCGTGGGCAGCGAGGAACTCGTGACCCACCGCGGAACCAAGCTGCTCGCGTTCCATCCCGAGGCCGATCCGGACTCGCTCTCGGAGAAGGCGGTCGAGGCCGTCGGCGACCTCGTCACCGTCACCCACTCGTCCGGGCGGGGTCTGCTGGAGATGAGCGCGCAGGGCGTCACCAAGGCCAGTGCACTCGCCGCCCTGTGCATCCGGCACGGCATCACGTCCGACGCCGTCACCGCCTTCGGCGACATGCCCAACGACCTGCCGATGCTCACCTGGGCCGGCACGTCGTACGGCGTCGCCAACGCGCACCCGCTCGTGCTCGGGGCCGTCACCCACAAGACGTCCCGCAACGACGACGACGGCGTGGCCGAAGTCATCGAACGACTCTTCCCCTGACGACGCGACGGCCGCACCCCCCGGGCGGGAGTGCGGCCGTTCACGCGGCGTCCTACAGGTAGGGGCCGGACGAACGCGGCCCGGGCTTGGGCGGCTCCTCCTCCGCGCCGGGCGGGAGCATGCCGGCGGGCAGGGCGCGCCGCATCTGCTCAAGCTGGGCGCGCGCCGCCATCTGCTGCGCGAACAGCGTCGTCTGGATGCCGTGGAACAGGCCCTCCAGCCAGCCGACGAGCTGGGCCTGCGCGATCCGCAGCTCCGCCTCGCTCGGCACCGTCCCCTCGGTGAACGGCAGCGACAGCCGCTCCAGCTCCTGGACCAGCTCCGGCGCGAGACCGTCCTCGAGTTCCTTGATGGACGACTTGTGGATCTCCCGCAGCCGCGCCCGGGACGCCTCGTCGAGGGGGGCGGCCTTGACCTCCTCCAGAAGCTGCCGGATCATCCCGCCGATCCGCATGACCTTCGCCGGCTGCTCGACCATCTCGGTCACCGACTTGCCCTCGGACTCGCCCTCACCGCCGCCCTCGAAGGCGATGCCCTTCGGGCCGACCACGAGCACCTGGGGGTCCTGTTCAGATTGGTTCTTCGAAGGCTCGCTCATCATCCTCATATCCTCACACGGTCAACAGGATCTTGCCGATGTGAACGCTCTGTTCGAGCAGGCGGTGCGCGCTCGCCGCGTCCGCCATGGGGATCCGCCGGTCCACGACCGTCCGGACGTCCCCCGACTCCAGCAGCGGCCACACATGCTCCCGGACACCGGCCACGATCTCCGCCTTCTCCTCCGGCGGACGGGCCCGCAGCGTCGTCGCGTGCACCAGCGCCCGCTTGCGGAGCAGCTTGCCGATGTCCAGCTCCGCCTTCGCCCCGCCCTGCAGCCCGATCACCATCAGCCTGCCGCCGACGGCCAGCGCGTCGACGTTCCGGGCCAGGTACTTCGCGCCGATCAGGTCCAGGATGACGTCGTAGGGGCCGCCTCCGACGAAGTCCTCCTCGCGGTAGTTCACCGTCACGTCCGCGCCGAGGTCCCGGCAGCGGGCCGCCTTCTCCGCGCTGCCCACCGTCGTCACCACCCGCGCGCCCCGCGCCTTGGCGAGCTGGATCGCCAGCGTGCCGATGCCGCTGCCGCCGCCGTGCACCAGGAGCGTCTCCCCTTCGCGCAGCCCGGCGAGCTGGAAGACGTTCGACCACACCGTGCACGCGACCTCGGGGAGTCCGGCCGCCTCGACGACGTCCACCCCGCGAGGCACCGGAAGCACCTGCGCGGCGGGCACCGCGACCCGTTCGGCATACCCTCCCCCGCTGAGCAGCGCGCACACCTCGTCCCCGGTGTTCAGTCCGGTCACGTCCGCGCCCAGCTCCGCGACCCGCCCGGACACCTCCAGCCCCGGATACGGGGGAGCGTCCTCCGGAGGCGGGTAGAACCCCTGCCGCTGCATGACGTCCGCGCGGTTCACCGCGCTCGCCGCGACCTCGATCAGCACCTCGCCCGGCTTCGGCGCCGGATCCGGCACCTGCGTCCACTCAAGGACGTCGGGGTCCCCCGGTTCACGGATAACGATCGCATGCATACCCGTCACGCTACCGGGCGCCGCGCACCCCGCCCCCGGCCCCGGCCCCGGCCGCCCCAACGCCTATCTCCACGTGGGATACGTGGTATTGGTGCACAGGTATCCTGCACGGGGACCATTTTGCCCACCTGCTCCGTGTTGATCATCAGAGGCGTGCCCGAGGGGGAAGAACGGTGGCAAGGAACGAGCACGACGGGCGTTCCCTGGAGGAGCGGCTGGCCTCTCTGGACGCGATGAGCGGCGACACGGGCGCGCAGTCCGCGGAGGGCGAACAGAGTGCGCAGCAGGAGAACGCGCCACCGGACGAGGACGCCGGCCGGCCCGAGGCGGAGTCCGCCGCCCAGCCCGAGCCGGAGTCCGAGCAGTCCGACCCCAACGCCAACCCCTGGCTCGCCGCGCCCCCCTCGTTCCAGCAGGCCCCCGAGACCGGTTACCCGCCCCAGACCTTCGGCCCGCCGCAGCCCCCGCCGTACGAGGGCGGCCCCACGCCCCAGCCGTTCGACGGGGGAATGCTGCCGCCGCCGTACGCGGCCGGCGGCTACGACCCGTCCCAGGCCCCCCAGCAGCCCCCGCACCAGCCGCAGCTGTCGCCGTACGACGCCAACGGCAACACCGCCCCGCCCCTCGACCGGCTCCCGCCGTACCCGGCCGACCAGAACGCGCTCGGCCAGCAGTACCAGCCGATCGATCCCGCCACGGGCCAGCCCTTCCCCCAGGACACCGACGCCTCCGGCCGGCCCTACGTGCCGATCGACCCGAACACCGGCCAGCCCCTCCAGCCCGACGCCGGCGCCCAGCCCTTCCCGCAGGACCCGAACGCCGCCGCAGCCCAGTACCCACCGGTCGACCCGGCCACCGGGCAGCCGTACCCGCAGGACCCGGGTGCGGGCGGCGGGCAGTTCCAGGCGGTCGATCCGGCCACCGGCCAGCCGTACCCGCAGTACCAGCCGGTCGACCCGAGCACCGGCCAGCCGTACGGGCAGGACCCGAACGCCGCCGGAGCCCAGTACGCGCCGGTCGACCCCAACACGGGGCAGCCGTACGGGCAAGACCCGAACGCGGGCGGCGGCCAGTACGCGCCGGTCGACCCCAACACGGGGCAGCCCTACATGCAGGACCCGGGTGCGGGCGGTGGGCAGTTCCAGGCGGTCGATCCGGCCACCGGGCAGCCGTACGCGCAGGACCCGATCGCCGCCGGAGCCCAGTACGCACCGGTCGACCCCAACACGGGGCAGCCGTACGCGCAGGGGCCGGCGGGGGCGCAGTACCCGACCATCGACCCCGGCACCGGGCAGCCTCAGCCGCGGTACGGCTACCCCGGCGGGCCGCCGCAGGATCAGCAGGGGTATCCGCAGGCGCTCAACCAGATGATGCAGCCCGCGCCGGGCTACCCGGCGGCGCACCCGCAACAGCCGCAACAGCCGCAGGAGCCGCAGAACGCCGACAGCCTCAGCTCCGAGAACCTTCTCGGTGAGCGGCGCATCGCTCCGTCCTCGGGGTGGCGGCGTGCCGTCTACAAGGCGACCGCGGGCGGCATCCACCCGGGTGAGTCGCAGACCGACCTGCGCCGCAAGGATCTGATCGCACGGGCGCGCACCGTCGTGGCGGGCGGGCACCACCGGGTCGCCGTCATGTCGCTGAAGGGCGGCGTCGGCAAGACGACCACCACGACCGGGCTCGGCTCGATGCTGGGGTCCTTCCGCGGCGACCGCGTCATCGCCGTGGACGCCAACCCGGACCGCGGGACGCTCTCGGACAAGGTCAGGCTGGAAACGGCCGCGACCGTCCGGGACCTGCTCAACAACCGGGACCAGATCCACCGGTACGCCGACGTGCGCGCGTTCACCTCGCAGAACGAGGCCCGGCTGGAGATCCTCGCGTCCGACCGCGACCCGGCGGTCAGCGAGGCGTTCAGCGCCGAGGACTACGCAGCCGTCGCCGTCGTCCTGGAGCAGTACTACTCGGTCTGCATCACCGACTGCGGCACGGGGCTGCTGCATTCGGCGATGGCGGGCGTGCTCAGCCTCGCCGACCAGCTCGTCCTGGTCAGCTCCCCGTCGGTGGACGGTGCCCGCTCCGCGAGCGCCACGCTGGACTGGCTGGAGGCGCACGACCACAGCCACCTCGTCCGCAACGGCGTGGTCGTGCTGTCGATGGTGCGCAACCGCACCCGCAGCCAGGTCGACCTGGACAAGCTGCAGGCCCACTTCGAGAGCCGCTGCCGCGCCGTCGTCCGCATCCCGTACGACGACCACCTGGAGGAGGGCGCCGAGGTCGAGCTGGAGCAGCTCGCTCCCGCGACCCGCGAGGCGTACCTCACACTCGCCGCCGTCGTCGGCGACGGCTTCGCCTACCAGCGTCCCACCGAGTCCTGACCGCCGGGAGTACGGTCGCGACCTGTGGACGGTGTGTACGTGGGGAAGGCGGGGCCGGATGCGGCCGGTGACCGCGGCTGGCTGCTCGGGCACTTCAAGCCGGTCGGTGATCTCAGGCACAGTGGCGAGGTCGAGATCAAATGGGGGGTTCATCCGAAGGGTGAGCGCCGCGGCGAGTGGACGGACGGGGAGAAGCGGACCGCGCTGCTCGTCCTGATCAGCGGCCGGTTCCGGCTGGAGTTCCCCGAGGGGGACGTGGTCCTGGCCGAGCAGGGCGACTACGTCGTGTGGGGACGCGGTGTCGACCATTCGTGGCAGGCCGAGGAGGAGTCGGTCGTCATGACGGTCCGCTGGCCCTCGATCCCCGGCTACGCCGTCCCGGACGCACCGAAACCGTGAGCGTTGAACTCGCGTTATGCGGTCGAAGGTACCGGGCGGTGACCGCTATCGTGGGCGATGGCCGCCGGGGACGGCGGTCATCTGGAGAGTTCGCATAGTGGACTAGTGCAGGCGCCTTGAAAGCGCCCAGGGCTGGGGACAGTCCTCGTGGGTTCGAATCCCACACTCTCCGCCCAGCGTCCAGATGGTTGGTCCGTGGCGAGAACGGACGGACCGTCCTGTTGTGTATCCGTTACCCTCTTCGGCATGTCGCAGACACCCAATGATCCGGCAGGCACGACACACCAGTTCCAGAACTTCGCCAACCAGGCACAACCCCAGAAGTCCGGGCCGAACGTCGGCCTGATCGCCGGCGTCGCCGCAGGCGTGGTCATCGTGGCGGTCATCGTGATCGCCTTGATGATGATGTAGCGCCCGCTCAGCGGGCGTTGCTGGAGAAGTGCTGGTAGTCCCTGGCGCCGCTCCACTCGCCGCCCCAGCCCCAGCCGATCGAGTCGAACGCGTCGACGACCTTGTCGCCGGCATGGATCATGCCCGGGGCGTCCTTCTCGCGGTTCTTGTACTTCGCGCACTGCTCGTGGGCGATGCGCCCGTCGGCGTAGACGTAGGGGTTCTGGCACGGGTTGACGTCGAGGGCGAGGCCGTACGCGTGCTGGGAGAACGAACTCGATCCGGTCGCCTGGCGGCAGTTGAAGGCCGAGGTGTTGTTGGCCTCGATCGACTGGAAGTCACTGCCCTTGTACTTGTCGACCGGTTCCATGCGTTCGATGGGGTAGCGGATGTCGTACAGCTTCCGGAACACCTTGACGAGGTCCTCGGCCGCCTTGGCGTTGACGACGAGCCGCCCGCCGGTGTGCGGCTTGTCGTCCATCCCCCAGTAGGTCATCTCGATCATCCGCAGCCCGGACGGCGCGACCGGGCAGCCCTCCCGCCACGAGTGCTCAAGGTCCCCGGCGGTCACCTTCTTGATCTCCGACTGGAAGCCCTGTTCGGCCGGCGCCGACGGGGACGCGGCCGTCCCCGACGCGGTGGGCGGGGTGGCGGAAGGCGTCGGCTCGTCGGAGCCGCGGCCACAACCGGCCGCGGCGGACGTCACGGTGACCAGGGCGGCGATCGCCGCCGCGCTGCGAATAGCCCGTCTACCTGGCATCTTTCCAGCATGGCACGTCGGATGGGCTGTGTGCGCCACCCCCCGATCCGCTACCGTGCGTTTGAAGGTGCGCCCGCCGGAAAGGGGCCGGGGCGGACGGGCCGTGAACCTCGATCATCCGCCGGGCATGTCGTCAGGCGGCTTCCGGCCTCAGGGAGCGGGATGGCGGAACCTCAGGAGAGGGACCTCCCAAGCCTCGAAGACGAGATCTTCGCCGTGGCGCACAATGTGGAGGTCGAGCCGGCGGCGCAGGCGCAGCCGCGGCTGCAGACGGACAGGGCCGAGGTGCTCGTGGGACGGGCCCGCGCCTTCCTCGGCCGCGATGTGAAGGCGCTCGCGGCGGGGTTCGGCCTGTTCCTGTTCGTCGACGCCGTGATGATGTGGGCGCCGCTGATGATGAGCCGCCGCCCGAGCCTGCTGCCGCAGTTCATCACCCTGCTCGTCCTGGCGTTCGGGCTCGGCAGCCTGCTCATCTGGAAGGTCGGCGGACGGTGGCGGACGTTCGGCATCGGGATGATGCTGGCCTGGGTGTTCCTGACCCTGGTGTCCGTCGGGTTCCTCACCGGGGTCACCGTCCCCCTGTAGGCGGGTCAGGCGGTAGGGCCCAGGCGCTTGCGGACGAGTGCGAAGGCGCGGCCGATGGCTTCGAGGTCTTCGGGCTGGACGACGTCGATGAAGTAGGTCCGGACCGTTTCGACGTGATCGCGGGCGGCCTTTTCGAGTGCGGCGTAGCCCTCGTCCGTCAGGTGGGCGAAGACGCCGCGCTTGTCGTTGGGGCAGCTGTCCCGCTTGACCAGGCCCTTGGACTCCAGGCGGGAGCACGTGTGCGACAGGCGGCTGCGTGACTGGCTGGCGTTCTCGGCGAGTTCCGCCATGCGCAGCCGCCGTTCGGGGGCCTCGGACAGCCGGACGAGGATCTCGTACTCCGACACCGACAGGCCGTGCTTGGTCTTCAGATCCCGGTCCATGACCTCGGTGAGCCGGACGCTGCCGTCCACGTATGCCCGCCAATCGCGCTGCTGGGTGGCATCGAGCCAGCGAGGTTCGCTCATACCGCCAAGTATACGACACAGGTTGAAGGTTCAACTAAGCCCGGCTAACTTCACGGTAGCAGGATCGCGCCGCACCGGTCCGTGGAAATAGTTGAAGCATCAACCATGTTGTGGCATGCAGTGCACCGCCCGGTCATGGACGGGCACCCGAACGAGGGAGAACCGATGCCCGCCGTGATGGCCGACCCGCTGACCCTTCCCCGCCTGCCCCTGCTGCCCGAGGCCGAAACCGGCTGGCGCCGCGTCGCGAAGGTCGTGACCGCCGCGCGTCACCTGGAGGGCGAGGGCTTCGAGGTCAGGCGCCCGTTCCCCGGCACGGACCTGGCCCTGGCCGACCCGTTCCTGCTCCTCGACCACATGGGCGCCGTCGAATACGCGCCGGGTGAGGCGATGGGCACCCCGTGGCACCCGCACCGCGGGTTCGAGACCGTCACCTACATCATCGACGGCGCGTTCCAGCACCAGGACACGACCGGCGGCGGCGGCCTCATCTCCGACGGCGCCACCCAGTGGATGACCGCCGCGTCCGGGATCCAGCACATCGAGCAGCCGCCGCCGGAACTGGTCACCAAGGGCGGCCTGTTCCACGGCGTCCAGCTCTGGGTGAACCTGCCCCGCGCCCAGAAGTGGGTGCCGCCGCGCTACCAGGACATCGAGGCCCGCGACGTCAAGCTGCTGGCGGCCGACGACGGCTCGTCCCTCGTCCGCGTCATCGCGGGCTCGGTCGCCGGATACGACGGCCCCGGCGTCACCTACACGCCCATCAACTACCTGCATGCGACGGTCGCGCCCGGTGCGCGCCTCACCCTGCCCTGGCCGCGCGATTTCAACGCGATGGTGTACGTGCTCTCCGGGCGCGGGACGGCGGGCTCCGAGGAGACCGGGCTGGACGAAGGGCAGCTCGGGGTCTTCGCCGGCTCCCACCACAAGGGCACCGGTGACGGCCTCGTCGTCCGCGCCGCCGACAGCCAGCCCGTCGCGAGCGCGAACGGCTGGGAGATCCTCATCCTCGGCGGCCTCCCGATCCGCGAGCCGATCGCCCGGTACGGCCCGTTCGTGATGAACACCCGCGAGGAGATCGTCCAGGCGTTCGAGGACTTCCAGGCCGGCCGCATGGGCACGATCCCCGCGGAGAAGGTCCCACATAGGTCCGACGCGGACGAATCTCTCGCGTGATGCAAGCTCCGTTCTCGTTCCGAATCCGTCGCCGGAGTTCCCCGAGTTCGGATGACGGGGGCGGCGGTGTGCGCTAGTGTGTTCGAACAGTCGAACAGAGGTTCGACGAAAGTGCAGGCGCTCGCCCGGGGAGGCGGCATGGTGGCGACGGCGGCCGCGAGGGGGGTGGACGGTCCCGCGCGCTGCGGACGGAGGCGGGAGCACGCGACACGCCGCAGCGGTTTCTACGCAAATCTACGGCCTCAGCTATATCGCCTCATAGAGTCCGAGAGCGTGGACCCCGTGCGCAATCCCTATGCCCCTGGCGCCGGGCAGCGCCCTCCAGAGCTGGCCGGCCGCGACCGTGAGCTCAAGCAGTTCGAGGTGGTGATCGAGCGGGTGGCCCGCGGCCGACCCGAGCGCAGCATGATCGTCACCGGTCTGCGCGGGGTGGGCAAGACCGTGCTGCTCAACGCGTTCCGTTCGATGGCCATCCAGCGCCTGTGGGGGACCGGGAAGATCGAGGCCCGGCCCGACCAGTCGATCCGACGGCCGGTCGCCTCGGCGCTGCACCGGGCCGTCCGGGAACTGGCGCCCCGGCATCGCGCGCCCGACCGCATCGAGGAGTTCCTCGGCGTGCTGAAGGCGTTCGCGCAGGCCGAGCCGGAGCCGTCCGGCAAGGGCAGGGCGCGGGTGCACCGCTGGCAGCCCGGCATCGACGTGCCCGCCTCGCGGGGCCGAGCCGACTCGGGCGACCTGGAGATCGACCTGACCGAGTTGTTCGTGGACGCGGCGTCCGTCGCCACGGACGTCGGCGTCGGCATCGCCCTGTTCGTGGACGAGATGCAGGACATCCCCGCCGACGACGTGTCCGCGCTCTGCGCCGCGTGCCACGAGCTGTCGCAGGTCGGCGGCCCGCTGATCGTGGTGGGCGCCGGGTTGCCGCATCTGCCGGCCGTCCTGTCGGCCAGCAAGTCCTACTCCGAGCGGCTGTTCCGCTACGCCCGCATCGACCGGCTCGACCGCGAGTCGGCCGACTTCGCCCTGCTGGCCCCCGCCGAGCGGGAGGAGGTCACCTTCACCGAGGACGCCCTCGACGCCCTGTACGGCGCGGCCGACGGCTACCCCTACTTCGTCCAGGCGTACGCCAAGGTCGTCTGGGACGTGGCACCCGACACCCCGATCACCGCCGACGACATCAAGGTCGCCGCGCCGGAGGCGGAGAGCGAACTCGCGGTCGGCTTCTTCGGCAGCCGCTACGAACGCGCCACCCCGGCCGAGCGCGACTACATGCGCGCGATGGCCATGCTCGGCGACGACCCGGTGCCCACCGCGTCGGTCGCGGACGAGCTGGGCCGCAAACCGTCCAGCCTGTCGCCCGCCCGCGACGGGCTCATCAAGAAGGGCCTCATCTACAGCGCCGAACGCGGCATGGTCGCGTTCACCGTGCCGCACTTCGGCAAGTTCCTCCGCTCCCAACCCGCCTGACGCTTCGGCTTTGTAGAGATCTCTAGCGAGAATGCTAGAGATCGATAGAAAGACGCATCGAGCCGCATCGTCAGCCGAATATTCGGCTCTCTAGTGGTGGCCGTAGAAAGCCGTAGATTCTTCTCGCATGCCCTCTGGGCCTTTCTAACGCTCTCTAGCCTTTCTTCTAGAAATGCCTAGAGAGCGGCAGACGGGCTCGGTTCCGGTGCCACGAGCGCCGACCTGACGGCCCGGTCGCGCTCGGCGGTCGACACCGCGAACACGACCTCCATGTCCTGGCCGTCCACCCGGGCCGGGAAGACCACGAACCGCCAGCAGCCCTCCCGCCACACGTCCATCGGCACGGCGCTCGCGATGACGTTCTCGCGCTCCACCCACGCGGCGCTGTCGTAGAGTGCCGCGTACGTCTCCGCTATCGGGCTGCGCCGCCGCTCGCACGGCGTCACCGGGCGTGCGCGGCCGTGCGGCAGTCCGCGGCGGTCGAGCAGGGCCGACAGCTCCGGGGACAGCGCCGCGAACAGTGCGACCTCCGCCGCGAGCACGAGTGCGACCTGCATCTGGACGTCCCGCAGCACGTCCACGCCGGCGAGCGGGGCCCCCATCGAGGTGATGGCCGCGCCGGTGAACAGCACCGCGCGGAGCACGCTCCGCCGCCCGACCCGCTTGCCGCTGAGCCCGCCGAAACAGCCGCACCCGGCGTCCGGGCGGCTGACCCGCAGCTCGCCGACCACCCACGTCGCGGCGGCGAACGCCACCGTCGTCGCGAGCCGCACCGACAGATGCGACGTCACCAGCAGCGCCAGCCCGAGGACGCCCTCGCCTGCCGCGAGCCCCACCGCCATCCCCCGGCTGCCGCGCAGCGCGGACAGTCGGGCGAGCCCCGCCGGCACCGGCACGCCGTGGACGTGATCGGGCGCGTCCGCCGCCTCTTCGCGGACCGTCAGCTTCGCCAGGCACGCGGCCAGCAGCACGGCCGCCAGCAGCAGCACCTGCGTGTTCTGGAACGCCGTCACCATGACGCGGCCCTCCCCGGCACCGCGGCCGGGGCGCCCGGCCGGACCGCGGCGTTGAAGCAGCCCGCTTCCAGATCGCCGCCGAGCCCGACGAACGCGGCGGGCGTCAGCTCGGCGATCCGGCCCCGCGGGGACGCGTCGCACTCCACGCACCGGTCGCAGAAGCGGGCCGCCGCGCAGCCGCACTCCACCACCGGGACGGTGGCGGAGCGCCCGCCGCACTCGTTGCGGACGGCGACCTCGCTGCCGAGTGACAGAAGCGGGAAGGCGACGCAGCCGGACGGGGCGTCCGCGCATCCCCCGGCATCCCCCTCGGAATCGACGGCCGGGTAGGCGGCACCGTCCGGTGCCTCGTCGGCCGCGCTGCCGAACCACGTCACCGTCCCGCGCAGCTCGCCGGGTGCGGGCGTGCCGACCTCCGGCGCGGCGAGTTCATCGGCCCGGTAACCGGGCTGGGAGGTACCGGGGCACACCGCCAGCGGGCCGTGCGGGGACCGCACGCAGATCACGTCGATGAGGTATCCGGGCTCCAGGCGCGGATGCCGGACCAGGACGCGTTCGAAGGCGCGCGGAGGGATCACCACATGGGTCCGCCCCCGGTGCGGACCCATGTCCACCTCCACGGCGTCCTTCCCGCACGCCAGGATCGTGCCGCTGACCCGTTCGGCGTCGACCCAGACGCG
Source organism: Spirillospora sp. NPDC048824 (assembly GCF_043198455.1). NCBI lineage: Bacteria > Bacillati > Actinomycetota > Actinomycetes > Streptosporangiales > Thermomonosporaceae > Spirillospora > Spirillospora sp. NPDC048824. The sequence continues at coordinate 240,828 of NZ_JBICUS010000010.1, forward strand.
GTCGGCGCCGAGCCCGCCGTCCCTCGGCCGGACGATCACGGACCGGCCCGGCCGGAGCACGGCGAGGCCCCCGCGCCCGCCGTGCCAGACGGTCGTTGCGGCGCTCATCGCGAGACGCGTCTCCGTGCCGCCCGTGCCCGGCCGTGCCGCCGAACCCAGCACCAGCAGGTGTGGGCTGGCGTCCAGGACGATCCCGGTCACCGCGTCCAGCGGCCGCCCCGCGCGCTCCGCGGGGCCGTGACCGGCGGATGCCGGGAGGACGGCCGCGCGGTGTCGGCGGCGGTTCGCTCCACGGCGGTGGGGTGGCGGCATCGCGGTGCTCCGGCGTAGATCGTTACCCTGAGTCGTCGGCATGTGGACAGCGAGTCAAGGGTCGGGCCTGGTGACAGCTTTTGTCGACGGATTTGTCGCGATAAGTCAGCCGGTGGAAGACCATTGATCTACCTCGGTTGAAGATTATGCACTGGTTGACCCGGATATGGGCTTTATGTAGGCCCGAAATTACGATCTACGTGCGATCGTCAAACAACCGGGAGTGCGCACGGCCGGGATCCTGGAATCGTCCCGCCGGACGCCTCCACAACCCCTGGCCCGGTGGTGATTTGAACGACACGCGCCACGAGGAGTTCCGCTCGTACGTGACGGAACGCCGAGCCGTGCTGCTGCGCGCCGCGACCCAGATCACCAGCGACCGCGCCGAAGCCGAAGACCTCCTCCAGGCCGCCCTCGCGAAGACCTACCTCGCCTGGCACCGCATCGAAGACCGCGGCGCCGTCGACGGCTACGTCCGCCGCGCCATGGTCAACACGCAGATCTCCTGGTGGCGGCGCCGGAAACTGGACGTCTACCCGACCGACCAGCTCCCCGACCGTCCCGTCGACGACGACACGAGCAGCAGCGAACTGCGCGACGCGCTCTTTCGAGCCCTCCGCCGCCTCCCCGAACGCCAGCGCCTCACCGTCATGCTCCGCTACTACGAGGACATGTCCGAAAGAGAGATCGCCGAAATCCTCGGCGTCAGCGTCGGCACGGTCAAGTCCACCGTCTCCCGGGCCATGGTCAAACTCCGCGAGCTGTACTGACGGGGTTTCCCCATCCGCCGGTAGCGGGGATCAGGGGGTCGTCAGCCTGGGCCATCACTGCAAGAATCCGGTTCTGGAACGCGCTGCGAGCTGGGAGGGCCCCCATGTTGAGCACCATGCAGGATTTCCCGCTGACCATCACAACGATCATGCGTTACGGCACGGACGTCTTCGGCGACGCCCAGGTGTCCACCTGGACGGGGGACGGCGCCCGGCGCCGCACCTACGCCGAGGTCGGTGAGCGTGCCGCGCGTCTGGCCGGGGCGCTGCGCGGCCTCGGCGTGGACGGCGATCAGCGGGTCGGCACGTTCATGTGGAACAACACCGAGCATCTGGAGGCGTATCTGGCGGTCCCGTCCATGGGCGCCGTCCTGCACACGCTGAATCTGCGGCTGTTCCCCGACCAACTCGTCTACATCGCCAACCACGCCGAGGACCAGGTCGTCATCGTCGACGGCTCGCTGATCCCGCTGCTCGCGCCGGTGCTGCCGCAGTTCAAGACCGTCCGGCATGTGGTCGTCGTCGGGGAGGGCGACACCGCGCCGCTGGAGGCCGCCGGCAAGGAACTGCACTCCTACGAGGAGCTGCTCGCCGCCGCGCCCGCCACGTTCGACTGGCCCGAGATCGACGAGCGGTCCGCCGCCGCGATGTGCTACACGAGCGGCACGACCGGGAATCCCAAGGGCGTCGTGTACTCCCACCGGTCCGCCTATCTGCACTCGATGGCGACGTGCACCGGCAACGCGATCGGCCTCAGCGCGTCCGACATCATCCTGCCGGTGGTGCCCATGTTCCACGCCAACGCCTGGGGGCTGCCTTACGCGGCGGTGATGGCGGGTGCCGCGCTCATCATGCCGGACCGGTTCCTGCAGGCCGAGCCGCTCGTCCGGCTCATCGAGTCCGAGCGTCCGACGGTCGCCGGGGCGGTGCCGACGATCTGGTCGGACGTCCTGCGCCACACCAAGGAGCACGGCTCGGACCTCGGCTCGCTGCGGCTCGTCCCGTGCGGCGGTTCGGCCGTCCCCGAGGCGCTGATGCGCGGCTTCGACGAGCTCGGCGTCCGCATCGTCCAGGCGTGGGGGATGACGGAGACCTCGCCGGTCGCGACGGTCGCGCACCCGCCCGTCAAGGCGACCGACGAGGAGGCGTGGCAGGCCAGGATCAGCCAGGGCCGCGTCCTGGCCGGGCTGGAGATGCGCATCGTCGGCGACGGCGACGTCGTGCTGGCCAACGACGGCGAGGGGGTCGGCGAGGTCGAGATCCGCGGGCCGTGGATCACCGGGTCGTACTACCTCGACGAGGACCCCGGGAAGTTCCACGACGGCTGGCTGCGCACCGGCGACGTCGGGACGCTGTCGTCCGGCGGGTACCTGATCCTCACCGACCGGGCGAAGGACGTCATCAAGTCGGGCGGCGAGTGGATCTCGTCGGTGGAGCTGGAGAACCACCTGATGGCGCACCCGGACATCGTCGAGGCCGCCGTGGTGGGCGTCCCCGACGACCGGTGGCAGGAGCGTCCGCTCGCCTCCGTCGTCGTCCGCGAGGGGGCCTCGGTCACGGCGGAGCAGCTCCGGGAGTTCCTGTCCGGGCGGATCGCGAAATGGCAGCTGCCGGAACGCTGGGCGTTCATCGCCGAGGTGCCGAAGACGAGCGTCGGCAAGTTCGACAAGAAGGTCCTGCGGCGCCGCTACGCGGACGGTGAGCTGGAGATCCGGCGGGCCGACTGACCGCCGGCCGGGCGGCCGCCCGCCGGTGTCCTTCCGGCGGCCGCCCGCGCCGCGGCCGGATCGGGTCGCTGACTCGATTCTGACGCCGAGTCATTGATAGCGTGATCACGGAGAGAAGCGGCATCTCACCCCGGGGTCACCCTAATGGTGATTTCGGCCGATCATGTGGTGCGGATGGGGTTCGCGGGTGTATGCAAGGTGGGCTGATTGTCCGGACGACTCCCATGGGGACGGACGCCTCATGCCGCTGCCGGGAGCGTGAATGCCCAGGTTGTCCCCCTCCTCGCACACAGCCGACCGTAACCTCGTCAAAGGCCTGAACGAAGGCGACGAGGCCGCACTCGCCGCGCTCTACGACGAGTACGGTGAGCGCCTTTATGACTACGCGCTGTCAATGTCCGGTGATGCGAAAGTCGCCGCCGACATCGTCCACGACACGTTCATCGACGCCTGCCGCCGCGCCCCCCGGATGCGCGACCACCTGCATCTGAGCTCCTGGCTGTACGGGGCGGCCCGCCGCCGCTGCATCCGCCGCGGACGGGCGAAGGTCCTGTTCTGGGACCGGGACGGCGAGTTCTCCGACATCCCCTTTCTGGACCGCGCCGAATCGGACGGTCCCGTCCCCGACCGGCCGCCCTCCGACGAGCTGCACCGGCTGCTCAACGGCACACTGGCCAGGCTGGAGCCCGTGGAGCAGGAGGTGATGCTGCTCGCGTTCCGGCATGGGCTGCGTCCGGCCCGCCTCGGCGCGGCGCTCGGCCTGTCCGCGCGCCGGGCCGCCATGCGGGTGCGGCAGGGACGGGCCGAACTCGAAGCCGCACTCCAGAAGGAGCTGAGCCGCGCCGTCCGCGCCTGCGCCGCCGACTCGCCCGGCGAGACCGCCGCCGACGAGGGGGCGGAGTCGCCCGGCGTCGCCGTCCTGGCCGCACGGACCGCGTCCCGGACGGACGAGCCGGATGCGCCGCCGACCCCGCCGCGCACCGCCCGGCCGTTCCGGCGGGCCTTTCACCGGCGCCCCGAGGTCTCCCCCGCCGATCCGTCGGACGAGCGGCACGTCGCCGGCTGCGCCGGCTGCCGCCGCCTCGGCGGGCTGACCGCGGCGGCGCTGCTGAAGCGGGCGCCCGCCCCGGTGCTGCCCGCGGCGCTGCGGCACCGCGTCATGCACACCGCGACCGATCCCGAGCTCGCCGGCTACCGGGCCGACATCGCCGCGCGCGGCGGCGCGCTCACCCCGTCCGGCCTGCCGTGCCAGCCGGACGTACCCTCGCCGTTCACCCGCCGGTGGCTGTTCACCGGGGGCGGCATGGCGGGTGCGCTGGCCGCCGCCCTCATCGCCGTCTTCGTCATGGGGCCCGGCATCAGCGGCGACTCGCTGTCCTGGCCGCCGTTCCGCACGCAGCCGCAGCCGTCCATCACGCAGCATTCGCCGCCGGAGGGCTCGGGCCGCGAGTCGCAGCCGTCCCGGGGACCGGACGGGGACGCGTCCGGCCGTCCGGAACAGCCGCCCCTCAGCCCCCAGACGGACACCCCGGAGGAGCCCGCGGAACCGGGGCGGCCGCCGCCTTCGTCCAACCCGCCCGTGCGGCCCGGCGTCCTCGTCGTCAACCCCGCCAAGGTCGAGCTCTACGGCACCAAGACCGCCCAGGTGAGCCTCGCGGCCAAGAGCGGCCCGGTGACGTGGACGGCGATGACGTCGACGAACCAGCTCGTCCTGTCGGACATGCAGGGCGGCATGCCCGCGGACGGCACCAGCCAGGTGACGATCAGCCTGCGCACCTTCATCATCGGCCTGCCGGGCCAGGGCACCCTCACGTTCACCGACTCCGAGGGCGCGCCGCACACGGTGACGGTCGTCTGGGGCGCCTCGCTCCTGTGACGGCTCAGCCGGGCGTCTCGCCGAGATGGTCCCTGATCGTTTCGAGGTGCTCGCCGAGGGCCTCCTGGACGCGGGCCTCCATCGCCCTGGCGATGAACGGCTCGACGACGGTCTTCACCAGCGGCCGCATCCGGCGGACCACCGCGGCGACCTCGGTGACCTTCTCGCCGTCCGGGGCGGGCGGGTCCTCCAGACGGGCGAACACGTGCTCCTGGACGAGGCTCACGAACCGGCCCGCGATCACGTCGCAGTCGTCGCGGATCTGCCCGGCGATGTCGAGGACGGCGTCGAGCGGGATGCCCGCGGCGACGAGTTCGGCGCCGACGTGCAGCAGCCGGGGGCTCGGTACCCGGTACTCGTCTCCGTGCGGTTCGATGAGGCCGAGTTCGATGGTCCGGTCCCGCACGCGGGCGAACTCGTCGGCGTTCAGCCCGGTACCGAAGATCTCGGCGAGCTCGTCGTAGGTGGTGGTGCCGGGGATCTCGTCCGACCACGGGTCGGTGAGCACCTTCTCCAGCCCGAGGACCTCGCCGACGTCCTTGCCGGTCTCCCACGCCGACAGCAGGTCCTTGATGATCGCGAACGTGTAGCCGCGGCCGAGCAGCTTGCCGATCAGCCGGAGCCGCGCGAGGTGCTGCTCGTCGTACAGGCCCACGCGGCCTTCGAGGCGGGGTGGCGGCAGCAGCCCCCGGTCCTGGTAGGCGCGAATGTTGCGCACGGTGCTTCCGGCCAGCCGCGCCAGCTCGTCGATTCGGTACTCGGCCATGCCCCCGCCCGCCGGACTCGTCCACCTTGACCGCCGTGATCTTACTCCGGCACTATTGTTACATCGGTCAATGACACATAGGGGCGGGCGTCATGGGGGACCCGGACGACATCGAGGAGACCCTCCTCGGCGGCCCGCTGCGCTACACGCGCAAAGAGGTCGAGCCCCTTTCGGGCGTCCCCGACGAGTACGCGCGCCGCATCTGGCAGGCGCTCGGCTTCCCGACTCCTCCCGACGACGAGGTCGCCTTCACCGACGGGGACGTCGCCGCGCTCCAGGAGATCAAGGAGCTGCTCGGCACCGAGCTGGTCGATGAGGACATGGTCCTCCAGCTCGCCCGCGCCGTCGGCCAGACGATGGGCCGCCTCGCGAGCTGGCTCGGGGACGTCTGGCTCCAGCGGCTCGGTGAACTTCCCTCCGACGACCCGGCCGCGGCCGATCTCGTCACCGCCGCCCTCGCCGCCACCGAGGAACTGCGTCCCGCGTTCGAACGCCTCCTGCTGCACGGCTGGCGCCGCCAGCTCACCGCCGCCGGGATGCGCGCCGCCGCCACGACGGCCGCCGCCCAGTCCGACCCGGCCGCCGGCATCGCCCACCTCGCGGTCGGCTTCGCCGACGTCGTCTCCTTCACCCGTCTGAGCCGCCGCCTCGACGGCGACGCCCTCGCCGCGTTCGTCGAACGGTTCGAGGTCACCACCGCCGAGATCATCGCCGAACTGGGCGGACGCGTCATCAAGACGCTCGGCGACGAGGTCCTGTTCGTCGCGTCCGAACCCCGCGCCGCCGCCGACATCGGCCTGCGCATCGCGGAGCGCTTCAACGAGGACCCCGACTTCCCGAAAGTGCGCGTCGGCCTGGCCTACGGCGAAGTCATCCAGCGGCTGGGCGACGTGTTCGGTACGCCCGTCAACCTCGCCGCGCGCCTGACCGCCGCCGCCTACCCCGGAACGGTCCTCATCGACAGCGGACTGTCCGCGGCGATCCCTGCCGACGCCTACGACATCTCCACACTCCGTCCCCGCCCCTTGCAGGGCCTGGGCCGGGTCCGCCTGTTCCTCCTGCGCCGCCCCAGAGGCCGCACGTAGTGATCAGGCGGCGGAGCCGGTCGCCGCGTCGAGATGCCGGGTCATGTGCTGCAGGGTGCGGCGGAGCTGGGCCAGTTCGTGCGCGGTCAGGCCGGTCGAGTCGAGCATCCGCCGGGGGACGTCCACGGCGCGGTCACGGAGGCCGGTGCCCTCCTCGGTCAGGTGCACCGACACCGAACGTTCGTCCTCGCGGCCCCGGCGGCGCTCCACGAGACCGGCGGTCTCCAGGCGCTTGATGAGCGGCGAGAGCGTCCCGGAGTCGAGGCGGAGGCGCTCGCCGAGCTGCTTCACCGTGAGGCCGTCGGTCTCCCAGAGAGCCAGCATGGCCAGGTACTGCGGGTAGGTCAGCCCCAGGTCCCGCAGCCGTATCCGGTAGAGCGCGTCGAACGCCCGTGAGGTCGCGTGCAGCGCGAAGCAGACCTGCGTGTCCAGCTTCAGCAGCTCGTCGTCGGCCGTGCCCGTCATCCCCCCATCCTACGTTTGCGCCGATTGAGTTGGCCGCAATCGATGTGCCCGGTGGTTCGCATGTTCGCGGGCCGGTGGAACGGCAGTGCTCCCCGTGCGGGCGGGGAGCACTGCCCGAATGATCAGGACCTTTCAGTCCTTGCCGACGTCCGAGCGGATCGCGTCGATGCGGTTCTGCCGGGCGTCCGCCGGGAGCAGGTAACCGTTCCGCACGTTGCGGACGTCCGCCTTCGAGACGGCCGCGACATAGCGGCCGTGGGACGGGTAGAGCGAGCCGAGTTGCGCATCGTCGAACGGCACGTGGGTGCCGAACAGGAAGCAGAACGTCTCGCCGGAGTTCTCCCCCGTGTTGAGCGCGGTCGGGGCCTCGACCTGGGAGAGGCGTATCCCGCCCTTGGCCAGCCCCAGCGAGTCGCGGACCTTGCTGCCGTCCGGGTTGAGCTGGAGCGGCGGCGCGGACGGCGGGGCCGCGTCCCACTTGGTCCACCGCACCAGATGGGCGTACGCGGTGGCGATCGCATGGTGCAGCGGGACGCGGCTGAACGCGGGCCTGGCGCACTGGTAGGTGGGGGCGGAACCGAGGTCGCGGGTCAGGATCGGCCGCCGGTACTGCTGCCCGTGCCAGCCGGAATGAGCGGCCCCCGCAACCTCCCAGCGGCGGAACGTCTCCGAGTCCGGTGGCCGCTCGGACGAGCGGACGTCGGTCTCCGAAAGGACCTGGAACACCGGTTCGGGGCCGCGCCGGCCCGGGGCGGGGCCGACGACGAACGCATACCCGTCGAAGACCTTCTCGCCCTGCGGAAGAACCGCGTCGTAGTAGGTGGTCATCCGGAACGCCGACTGTGACGCGCCCGCGCCCAGCAGCGTGTCCGCCTTCAGTCCGCCCAGCGGCGCCGAGGCCCCGCGTTCACGCAGCGTCTTCGCCACTTGGGCGAAGACGTCGTACGACAGTTCGTCGCCGGTGAACCGCCCGCCGCCGGTGACGTCCAGGCCGCCGTAGCGGGCCGGACTCCACTCGGCGAGGTGTTCCACGCCGACCCGCTGCGCGGAGATGCCCACCCAGGCGTACCCGTCCCGGATGATCTGCTCGCTGCTCCACAGGGCGTCCAGGTCGTATCCCGCCGTGACGTTCTGCCATTCCGCGATCACCGTGCCGTTGAACCGGTGGGCCTTGGCCGGCCTCCGCACGATGACACGGGTCTTGTACGGGACGCCGGTGGCGAGCCGTTCCCCCGTGGCGCTGTAGGCGTCGGCCTCGCCGGAGACGAAGAACTCCTGTTCCACATATCCGTGCGAGGCCAGGTCGACGTTCGTGGCCATCCACGGATAGGTGTTCTTCACGTCGGGCGACGACGGGTCACCGGGCGGCGCACCCGGTATCGGCCCCTCCACGGTGGGGCCGCCCTGCGCCTGCGCGGTCCCCGGCGCGGCGGCGAGCCCGGCGGCGACCAGCGCCGCGACCAGCAGCCGGGTGACTGGTGAGTACCTCACTTCGATCCCTCCACGGGCCGGCGAGTGACGGAGTCGAGTCATGATCTCCGTGCTCCCCGGATGCCCGCATCGGCAGAATCACCGGCCGGGACGCGACGCGAAGAGGCGGTGGGCGAGGAGGCGGCCGAAGGTGAGGGCGGGGGTGACGAGCATCCCGCCGCAGAAGCTGTTGCCGCAGGTGGCGGCGGCGCCGATCAGTTCGCCGAGTGCGTACACGCCCTCCATGGGGGTGCCGTCGGTGCGGCGGACGCGCAGGTGTTCGTCGACGTCCACGCCGGAGAAGGTGATCAGGGTGATGCCGTGGTTCTCCATCGCGAAGAACGGGGCGTCCGTGATGGGGGCGGGCAGGTGGGTGCGGCCGAATTCGGCGTCGTGGCCTGCGGCGACCGCGGTGTTGTAGCGCTCGACGGTGGCGGTCAGGCCGTCCGGTGAGATGCCGGTGAGGGCGGCCAGTCCGGTGAGCGAGCCCGCCTTGTGGACGCCGGGGCGGGCGCCCGCCTTGGCCAGGACGTCTTCGGGGCTCCAGCCGACGACCATCGGGACGGAGGCGAGCCGTGCCCGGTCGTCGAAGACCGTCCAGAACGTCCCGTCGGTGGCGGCGGCGAGGGCGCGTTCCTTGAGGTCGATGCTGGGTTCGTCCTCGGCGACGAACCGGCGTCCGGCGCGGTCGACGTAGATCTCCCAGGGGAGCCGTTCGTTGGCGACCAGCAGCGGGCGGTCCTCGTAGTACGCCTTGCCGGGCGTGGTGGGGTGCGGGAGGCCGCCGAACGTCGGAAGGTACCGGCCGCGTCCGGCGATCGCGGCGCCGGCGTCGCGGGCGATGACGAGGCCGTCGCCGGTGGACGTCGGGTGGGCGGCGCTGACGAGGGGGAAGCCCTCGACCTCCGTGAACAGCTCCTCGTCGGCGCCGAATCCGCCGGTGGCGAGGACGACCGCGGGGGCCGTCACCTCGACCTCGTCGACTCCGCGGCGCAGGACGCCGACGGCCGGCGCGCGGCCGGGCCCCTCGGTGAGGCCGATCGCGGTGCTGCCGAGCCACAGGTCGACCCGCCCGGCGGTGATCTGCTCGTCCAGCAGCCGTTTCAGGACGGCGAGGATCGACAGGCCGCCGTCCTTGCCGTAGTAGGTGCGGGGGACGCCGTACGGCTCGTGGCCGTAGACGAGCCGGGGCGACTCGGGCGCGAAGTCGAAGCCGAGGTCGTCGAGCCAGTCGATGGTCTCGGGCGCGTGCCGGGCGGCGAGTTCGACGAGGTCGGCGCGGGCGGTGCCGCCGCTGATGCGCTCGATGTCGGCGAGGTGCGCCTCGACGGAGTCGTCGATGCCGTGCTCGCGCTGCCGGCGGGTGCCGCCGGCGGACATCTGCCCGCCGGAGCTGTGCAGGGTGCCGCCGATCCGGGAGTCCTTCTCGACCAGCAGCACGCGGGCGCCGCACGCCGCCGCCTCCGCGGCGCACGGGATGCCCCCGGTGCCCGCGCCGACGATGACGAGGTCGTAGTTCAGGGCCGTCGTCACGCTCGCTCCTCCATCCGTTCCGTGCGAAGGAAGGCCGGACGTCAGGCGGGGCGGTGGCCGAAGCGTTCGGACAGCCGCCGCACCGTCTGCAGCAGGGCCGCCGCGCACGCGCCGGCCTCGGCGGTGAACCGCTCGATGGGGCCGCTGACGCTGACGACGGCGATCGGCCGGTCGTTGTGGTCGAGGATCGGCGCGGCGACCGACGCCGCGCCCGCCTGCCGCTCGGCGTCCGAGCGGGCGTAGCCGCGGGCGCGGATCTCCTCGATCTCGCGCCGCAGCCGCGGACCGCTGGCGATGGTCGCCGCGGTGAGCTGCTCCAGCGTGGGCTGCGCCAGGTAGTGGTCGATCTCGTCGTCGGACAGGTACGCCAGGAACGCCTTGGACGACGCTCCGGCGTGCAGCGGATACGGGACGCCGAGCGTCACCGACATGATCAGTTCGCGGCGCGGGGTCACCTGGTCGATGTAGGAGCGCGTCCAGCCGGACCGGACCGACAGCGTCGCGGTCTCGGCGGTGCGCTCGGACAGCGCGACGAGTTCGGGGTGCGCGACCGTCCGGACGTCGAGCCGCTCCAGGTAGGCCACGCCGAGCTTCATCGCGCCGATGCCGAGCGAGTAGCGCCGCGTCGCCTCGTTCAGTTCGATCAGGCCGTGCCCGCGCAGGGACGTGAGGATGCGGTGCACCGCCGCCTTGGACAGCCCGAGCGCGGTGGCCACCTCGGTGACGCCGAGGGTCGCCGACCGCTGTTCGGCGAAGTACATGAGGACGTCGGCCGCCCGTTCCACCGTGGCGATGGTCTGGCCGGTGCCCCCGCGCTCCTCGGTGCGCGGGGACAGGCCACTGGGCTGGACGGTGCTGGCCATGGACCTGGTTCCTTCGGACGTCCGGACGGATCTGTTCCGATTAGTGTAAAGCCGTTCCGCCAGGTGAACGATCTCCGTCGCGCGTGGCCGCTACATGCCGTCGCCGTTCCAGCGGCCCGCGCTGCGGCTGCGGACAGGGCGGCTGGACAGGATCGGGGCGGGGACGGGGTCGCCCTGCTTCCAGCTGCGTCCGGCGCCCCAGACGTGCGCGAGGTCGTCGGTGCGGTCGCCGGGGTGTTCGAGGGAGCCCGGGTCCGCGCCCCAGTCGGCGTTCACCGGGGCGTGCGCGTGCCCGTGCCCGTGCTCGTGGTCGTGCCCGTGGCCGTCTTGGAGGCGGGCCGAGTCGAGGGCCTTGGCGATGGCGATGAGGCTCTTGTCGGTGCCGGTCCCGTGCTGGACGTAGTCCTCGTCGATCTGCCCCTGTTCACGCTGGTATTCGACGGAGGCCCGCAGGTCGGCCAGGTCGCGTTCGCTGCGGCCGGGGGATCCGGCGCCCATGTCGTGGGTGGACGTCGACCAGCGCAGCCGCCCGTCGCCGGGGCCCCAGTTGATGGCCTCGCCGCCCCAGCGGACCCATTCGCTCTGCGTGTACCAGTTGAACAGCTCGCCGTCGGAGCGCAGCAGCCAGGTCGCGCCGCCCTCCATGCTGGTGAAGTGGCCGTGTTTCACACGGGCGGGACGGAAGAAGTAGGTGCCGAGGTCCAGCGTGCCGAAGTTGTACTCCATGTGCCCCTGGACGGTGTACGCCTCCTCGTAGCACGGGTGGTGTGCGAGGCGGTGGTCGGTCCAGCCCTCCTGGGCGTGGACGAGCCGCGTGTAGAAACCGGTGACCGGGTCGACGTGCAGGTACTTGATGAACAGTCCGGGCATGGGGCCGGGGTTGGGCACCGCGTCCCACGTCATGGCGTCGGAGTCCATGACGATGACGTCTTCGCGGGCGTCCTGCCAGCGGGGGGCGTGGGTGTTCTCGACGGCGTCGAAACCGGCGTCGCCGTACTCGCGGTAGTGCAGCAGGCGGGTGCCTTCGCTGAACGTGATGGCCTCGGTGGGGACGCCCTTGGGCGCGTACACGTAGCCGCCCTTGCCGAGCCGCTTCCCGTTGTAGGTCATCGACCCTTCGAGCACGTAGTACTCGGTGTCGGCGTGGTGGATGCCGGGGCCGCGGCCCCAGTCGGTGTGGAAGGCGATCCGGAGCGAGCAGGAGCCGTCCTCCTCGTCGGCGGAGAGCCTGCGCTCGCTGGCACGGCCCTCCCCGCCGACCAGTTCGGCGGCGTGCCAGATGTAGTCGTCCTCCTGGATGAGCTCGACATGCGGCCGCATAGGGGTACCTCTTTCAGGTCGGGGGGACGGGCACGGTCCGGGTCCGGCCGGCCGGCCGGGCCGGGTCAGCGGCCGCGGAGCTCGCGCTTGAGGATCTTGCCGGCGGCGTTGCGGGGAAGGGCGGGCAGGAACTCGACGCTGCGCGGCACCTTCGGGCCGGACAGCCGTTCGCGGCAGTGCTCCTCAAGGGCGTCGGCGTCGACGGACGCGCCGGGGAGCGCGACGACGTACGCGGCGACCAGCTCGCCCCACCGCTCGTCCGGCCGCCCGACGACGGCGCACTCGGCGACGCCGGGGAACGCCGCGATGACCTCCTCGACCTCGCGGGGCGCGATGTTGGTGCCGCCGGAGATGATCATGTCCTTCTTGCGGTCCACCACGTAGATGAACCCGTCCTCGTCGCGGACGACGATGTCGCCGCTGGTGAGGAAGCCGTCGTCGGTGGTGCACGCGTCGGTGGCGGCGTCGTCGCGCAGGTAGCCGTTCATCAGGAACGGGGAGCGGCTGAACAGTTCGCCGCGCTCGCCCGGCCCGGCCGGATCGCCCGCCGCGTCCACGACGCGGACCTCGGTCATGTACCAGGGCAGCCCGACCGAGCCGGTGCGTTCGGCGTCGGCCGGACGGCAGTTGGTGACGATGCCCGCCTCGGTGGAGCCGTACAGTTCGTGGACGCCCGCGTGCGGGAACGCGTCCATGACCCAGTCCTTCAGGACGGCGGGCAGCGCGGCGGCGTTGAAGTAGAGGGTGTCGAGGCTGGACGCGTCATGGCGGCCGAGGGCGCCGGACGCGCGGAGCGTCTGCGCGTGGGTCGGGACGAGGAACGCAGACTGGGCGCGGTGCTTCTCGGCGAGCGCGAGCATGTGCTCGGGGTCCCACTTGGGCAGCATGACCACGGTGCCGCCGGCGACGACGGGCGCGTAGTCGAAGACCATCCCGGCGCCGTGGTACATCGGCGCCACGGCCAGGCTGACGCGGCGGGCGCCGAGGCCCCACTCCATGGCGGACAGGTAGCACATGAGGGTTCGCGCGCGGTGGCTGCTGAGGACGCCCTTGGGCTTCCCTGTCGTGCCGGACGTGTAGTAGAGGCAGAAGGGCTCGTTCTCGTCGACGGCGACCATCGGGTCGGCGGCGGGCGCGGACTCCAGAGCCTTCTCGTACGACGCGGCGCCCGTCTCGCCCATCCCCAGGACGACGTCGACCGGGACGGGCGGCTCGGTGCCGGAGACGAAGGCGCGGGCGCCCGAATGCTCCATGATGTAGGACGTCTCTACGTCGGTGAGCCTGGTCCCGACGGGGACGAGCACCAGCCCGGCCTTGGCCGCCGCGGCGATGACCTCGGGGTACTCCAGCCGGTTGCCGAGCCGGACGGCGACGCGGTCGCCGGGCCGCAGCCCCCGCGAGAGGAGGGCCCCTGCCAGCCGGCTGGACCGCTCGTCCAGGGCCCGGTAGGTGAGGCTGCGGTCCCCGTCGATGACGGCGACGGTGTGCGGTGTGGCGGCGGCGAACTCGCGGACGCCCCCGGCCATCGAGAGCGGCGCACCGCCCGGGAACAGTGCCACGACCCCCACCTTCCGTTCCGTTCACCGGAATCGAGTTCCATCCTGCGTTATCCGAGAGCTTGCCGGGTGCCCACACGGCGAGTCAATCCCCGCCATCGGGAAAGCCCGCCATCGGGAAAGCCCGCCATCGAAAAACCCGCCATCGAGAAGGTCGGCCATCCGCGCCCTACGCGCTCGGGAGACGGGGAGCGGACCGTGTCGGCCACCGTGACGTCGACCTTGGTCATGAGCGTGGATCCCCTTCCGGATCGGTGACTTCCCGGACGAACTCCAGCAGCGCCGCGGCGAAGTCGTCCGGGGCCCGCAGGTGCGGCTGGCCCCGCAGGCCGGGCAGGACGACGAGCCGCGCGTCCCGCGCCAGCTCCATGGCGAGCGCGTCCTTGGGGGCGAGCAGGTCGAACTCGGCGTCGAGCAGCAGAACCGGGACGTCCGCCGCCGCCAGCGCGCCGGACGGGTCGTAGCGGAACGCCGCCTGGTAGCCCCACGCGTAGCGCTCCGCGACGCGCATCAGTTCGGACACGGCCAGGTGCAGCATGCCCGGCGGAACGTCCGGCCCCCAGGTGCGCAGGTAGCGCTCGACGGCCCAGGTGAACTGGGAGCCCTGGTCGTCGATCGGCGCGTCGGGCGTCCAGTTCGCGAGGAACCCGGCCCGCTCCTCCTCGTCGAACAGCGGGACACCGCTCAGCATCAGCCCCGAGGACGGCAGGTGGCCGGCGGTCGCGACCGCGATCGACGCCCCGCTCAACCGTGGACGACGTCCTCCGCGCCTGGGCCTGAACCCGGTCCGGCTCAGTGGCCTGCCAGCCCGCCGAAGATCGGGGAGGTGAGGTGGCCGACGATGTCGGTGATGGGATCGAGCGGGCCGTCCGTGCGCGACCGCTCGTCCGGCTGCGGCTCCGGTGACTCCTGCGTGGGCGGAGGCGTCTCCTGGCGCGACGTCGGCCGGGTGGGGGAGGGCGTGGGCGGGGTGTCGCGCTCCGGCGCCGTCGTCGGACCGGCCGTGCCGTTGCCCGAAAGCGCGGGCTCCTCGGTGACGGGGGCCCGCTCCTTCGTCGTCGGGGCCGGGGCCGGCGCGGTCTCGTTCCGCCCGTCGTCCGGACTCTTCGAGGCGCCCGGCTCCTCGGTGACGCCGCCCGCCGGGACGGGCCCCGGACGGGAGGTGCTCTCGTGCGGCCCCAGGGCGCCCACCGTGCCGCTGTCCGCGGACGGCCACGTCATCATCAGGCCGGCCGCGACCGTGGCGGCCACCCCGGCCACGCCGCCGACGCCCTTGAGGGCGGCCTTGCGGCGGCCGGGGCGCTTCCGTGCCGGGGCGGCGGAGTCGGGACCGGAGTCGATCACTACGAGCGGGCCGTCCGGCATGACGGCCTCCGCGGAGGCGGGGCCGGACGCGTCGCGCTCGCGGTCGGCGGCGGCCAGCACCCGGTCGCGCAGCGGGGCGGGCGCCCAGGTGGGGGCGCGGCGGGCCAGAAGGTGCGGGAGCCGTCCCTTTTCGAACGCCGAGATGACGTCCATGTGCTTGGCGGGATCGGCGGTTCCGCGAATGAGAACGTCGAGGACGAAGCGTTCCAGCGCGGTGCGCGCCTGGTGGAGGAGTTCGTGCACGCGGTCCGGCGAGATGCGCAGGACGACGGCGATGTCGCGGACCTCCAGCCACTGACCCGCGGACAGCAGCAGGGCCTCGCGGTGGCCGGCGGACAGGTTGCCGATCCCGTCCAGCAGCGGGTCGATGGCCGCCTGAACGAAGACGGGACGGACATGGCCGAACGCGCCTCGCTCAGCGCAGACCGTACGAGCGATGTGATGCAGCCCCAGCACCGTCTCACCGCGCGGTGGCTGCCGTATCGCCCTGGTGAGCGTCTCCCTGAGGGCGTCGGCCGCACCGTGGTCGCCCAGCAGCGACCAGCAGTGCGCGTACAGACGGTGTGCGTGGGCGTCGTAGAGGGTTTCCAGGTCCCCGTGCATGTGACCTCCTCGTGAGGTGGTCGAGGGAGCAACCGTTCCGGAGCGGACGAGAGGGGCAGACCGCCCGAAACCCCGCTTGGGCACGGGACTCTAGTGCACCAGTGCGACAGATGAGAAGCGAATGGTGCCTGAGCGTAGCGATAGGCGTCCCTTACCGGTCCTGACCTGAGCGGGCGAGGGTGGTGAGGAGGGTGCGGATGACGGCCGCGTCGATGAGGCGTCCATCGGCGTCCAGGACGACGCCCGATCCCGCCGCGGCGGCGGCCTTGTACCTCGCCAGGACGTCCTCGGCCCGCGCGACCTCCGCCGCCGACGGCGTGAACACCTCGTGGACGACCGGTATCTGCGCGGGATGGATGCACGCCCGCCCCACGAAGCCCTGCCGCCGGACCCGGTCGGTGGACCGTGCCAGCGCCTCGGCGTCGGACGTGATCACCGAGACCGGCCCGACCGGCGGGTGGAGCCCGGCGGCGGCGCTCGCCATGACGGTCATGCCGCGGGCGAACGCCAGCTCCGCCTCGTCCGGTCCCGGGTCCAGGCCGGCGTCGGCGGCGAGGTCGACCTCGCCGATCTGGAGCCGGTGGACCCTGGGCGCGCCGGCGATGTCCCGCACGTCCAGGATCGCCCCCGCGGTCTCCAGCAGCGGCATCAGCAGGGTCGTCACGTCGCCGAGGGCGGCCAGCAGCCCGGCGGCCGCCGCGACGTGCGCGGCGTCCTCGGACTTGGCGAGGACGAGGCCGGTCAGCGCGGGGATCCCGGCGAGCGTCCGGACGTCCTCCTCCCCCGTCTCGCCGCCGTTGACGCGGACCCACAGCTCGGCGCCGCCCGTCCTCAGGCCGGAGCGCAGCCAGCCGGCGACCGCGCGCCGCGCCGCGTCCTTGCCGCCCGGCGGGACGGCGTCCTCAAGGTCGACGATCAGGGCGTCGGCGCCGCGCGCCAGCGCCTTGCCGAGCTTGTCCGGGGCGTTCCCCGGGACGTACAGGTAGCTGCGCGGCAGCCGCCCGGTGCTCACCGCACGACCGTTTCGCCGCGCAGCAGCGACTTGGCCACGACCGTCCGCAGGACGTCGTTCGTGCCCTCCCCGATGCTCATCAGGATCGCGTCGCGGTACAGCCGCTCCACCTCGTACTCGGTGGAGTAGCCGTAGCCGCCGTGCACCTTCATGGCCTCGATCGAGGCCTGGAGGGCGACGTCCGAGCAGAAGATCTTCGCCATCCCGGTCTGCCCGTCGGCGCGGCCCCGCCGGACCGCGTCCGCCGCGAAGTACGCCATCAGCCGCGCCGCCTGAAGCTGCGTCGCCACGCTGGCGAGCTGGAGCTGGACGGCCTGGAACTCGCCGATGGTCTGCCCGAACGCCTTGCGCTGCCCCGCGTAGGCGAGCGCTTCGTCGTGGGCGCGCTGCGCGATGCCTACCGACCGCGCGGCGATGTTGACCCGGCCCCACTCCAGCGCGGACAGCGCGTGCTGCATGCCCTTGCCCTCGACGCCGCCGAGCAGGTTCTCCTTCGGCACCCGCACGCCGTCCAGGACGATCTCGCACGACTCGGTGCCCTTGTAGCCGAGCTTCGGGATGTCCTTGGTGATCTGGTAGCCCTCGGTGCCGGCGTCCACGAGCAGGATGCTCATGCCCTTGTGCGCCGGGGACGCGGACGGGTCGGTCTTCACCAGCACCGGCAGCGGGTCCGCGTGCCGGGCGTTGGTGATCCACATCTTGGACCCGGTGACGACGTAGTGGTCGCCGTCCAGCCGGGCCGTGGTGCGGATGCCCTGGAGGTCGGTGCCCGCGTCCGGCTCGGTGAGGCCGATGCCGGTGCGGCGCTTGCCGGTGGCCAGGTCCGGAAGGTACGTGCGCTTCTGCTCGTCGGTGCCGTGCATCGCGATCATGCGGCAGGCGAGGGAGTGGCTGCCGAGGATGCCGGCGATGCCCATCCAGCCGCGCGCGATCTCCTCGAAGACGAGCGCGAACGAGACGGGGTCGAGGTCGAGGCCGCCGTACTCCTCCGGGACGGTGATCCCGAACAGGCCCATGTCCCGCATGCCCTTGACGATCTCGGTGGGGTAGCGGCCGGACTGCTCCCAGTCGCGCGCCACCGGGATGATCTCTTTGTCGACGAAGTCGCGCAGGACGGCGCGGAACTCGCGCTGGTCCTCGTTCAGCTGGAAATCCACTCAGCTGCCGCCTTTCTCCGGGACGAACACGGGGAGCGCCCGCCCGTCGTCAAGACCGACCCAGGTGACCTGGACCTTGTCGTCGATGTGCCAGCCGTCCGGTTCCCGCCCCTGGAGCCGGGTGAGGAGGACGACCCCCTCGGCCAGGCGCACACGCGCGATGACGTAGGGGACGGCGAGGTCCGGCCGCGGGGCGCGGTGCACGACCGTGAAGGAGTCGACGACGCCGGCGCCGCCGGACCCGACCCAGTCCAGTTCGTCCGACCCGCAGCGGACGCAGAGCGCGCGCGGCGGATGCTGTGCGGCGGGCCGCCTCTCCCGGACGCAGCGCGTACAGGTCTGCAGGACGAGGCGGTGCTCCCGCGTCGCGTCCCACCAGGGGGCCGTGACCTCGTCGGGCTCGGGGACGCCGGGTTCGAAGGCATCGGTCATCGGTCCACCCCCAGGACCACCGTGGCATGCGTCGAGAGGATCCCGCCGGTGCCGTGCGCGACGGCGAGCCGCGCGTCCGGGACCTGCCGGTCGCCGGCGTCGCCGCGCAGCTGCCGCACCGCCTCGACGAGCAGCAGAATCCCGAACTGGCCCGGATGGCAGTAGGACAGGCCGCCGCCCGAGGTGTTGAGCGGGACGTCGCCGCCGGGCCTGATCCGGCCGCCGGCGATCCAGTCGAGGGCCTCGCCGCGTCCGCAGAAGCCGAGCCCCTCCAGCGTCAGCGCGACCGTGATCGTGAACGAGTCGTACACCTGCACGACGTCGATGTCGGCCGGGGTGACGCCCGCGCGGGCGAACGCGTCGGCGCCGGAGCCGGCGGCGCCCGTGGCGGTCAGGTCGGGTACGGCGGTCATCGACGTGTTGGTCGTCCGTTCGCCGTACCCGAGCACCTCGACGGGCGTGCGGCGCAGGTCCCGGGCCCGTTCGAGGGACGTCAGGACGATCGCGCCGCCGCCGTCGGTGACCAGGCAGCAGTCCAGCGCGGTCAGCGGACTGGAGATCATCGCGGAGCCGGTCACGTCGGCCGCGGTGAGCGGGCCCTTGCCGTGCCGGAACGCCACCGGGTTCAGCAGCGCCCATTCGCGTGCGGCCACGGCGATCTCGGCGAGCCGCTCGCGCGTCGCGCCGTAGGTGTGCAGGTACCGCTGCGCCGCCATCGCGTAGTACGACAGCGGGTACAGCGGCCCGTACGGCGTCTCGAACTGCGCTTCGGGCGTGTGGTCCTCGACGACGCCGCCGAGCGAGCGGGACCGGGCCGACCGCTGGTCGGACGCGAAGCTGATCACGATCGTCTCGGCCTGCCCGGCCTGGATGGCCTGGGTGGCGCGGGCGACGAACATCTCGAACGCCGAGCCGCCCGCGAACGTCGAGTCCGTCCAGCGCGGCTGGAGCCCGAAGTAGTCGGCGAGCTGCGTCGCCGAGAACCGGGACACCCCGGTCGTGGCGATGCCGTCGACGTCGCGCAGGCCGAGGCCCGCGTCGTCCAGCGCCCGCGAGACCGCCTGCGCCTGGAGGCCGAGGATCGACCGGTTCGTCACCCCGAGGTCGCACTCGGCGGCGCCGGCGATCGCGACACCCGTGCTCATGGCGCCTCCGCCGCGCCGGGCCCGTCGGCGCCGCCGAGCAGGACGCGGGCGCGGGCGGGCGCGACGGCGACGCGGTCGGCTTCGCCGCCGTCGCCGACGACGACCACCCGCAGGTCGAGGTCCACGAAGCCGTCGCCCGCCTCGGTGACCGTCCCCTCGCAGCGGACGGTCTCCTCAGCGAACACCAGCGCCTTGAAGCCGAACTCCAGCGTGCGGACGAAGCACTTCGGCCCGAGCCAGTCCTGGATCTGCTCGACCAGCAGCGCGCCGAACACCTGGCCGTCGACGACCACGCCGGGCAGCTTCGACGCCTTCACGAACTCGGTGTCGTAGTGCAGCCGGTACCAGTCCCAGGTGGCGCCCGCGTAGGCGATCATGTCGGGGAGCCCGATGCGGCGCTCCAGCGGCGGCACGGCGTCCCCCGCCTTGTGCGCTGCCTGTGCGGCCGTCATGCCCGGGCCTCCAGCGAAACGAAAATGACGGTCTCCTCGTTCTCCGCGAGCGTCTCGCCGTCCTGCTGCGTGTACGTCGCCCGCGACGTGACGATCAGCATCTCCGCGCCCGCGCGGTTCGTCTTGCCGGCCACGTCGGTGATCTCCCAGGTGGCGGTGACGATGTCGGACGGCAGGATGCGGCGGTGGAAGACGTAGCGGTTGCCGCCGCGCACCCGCCGCGTTCCGGGGATCTCGATGCCCCAGTTGTGGCCCGAGTCGCCGTCCGGCCCGACGGGCAGGTTCGTGTACTGGTTCGTCTCGCAGATCAGCGTCGGCGGTGCGGTCACGTCGGGGAGGCCCTGCGCCCGCGCGTACCCGGGGTCGGAGTACAGCGGGTTGTGGTCGCCGATCGCGAGGCCGAAGTAGCGGCCGGCGGCGGCTCCCATCGGCTCGGGCGCGGTGTAGGCCTTGGTCCGGCCGACGAGCGCGCGGATGTCGTCGGTGAGCAGCGTCATGACGCGTCCCCCGTGGCCGCGTCGCCCGTGGTCGGCGTCCCAGTGGTCGGCGTCCCCGTGGTCGGCGTCCCCGTGGTCGGCGTCCTCGTGGTCGGGGCGCCCTCCGGGTAGAGGGCCGTCGGGAACACCTCCAGCAGGAACTCGGGACGCAGCAGCGCCTTGCAGATCGCGCCGGTCGACGCGGGCCACGGCGGCGACAGCAGCCGTTCCCGGACGGGCGCGACCGCGCGGTAGTCCCGCAGCGCCGACTCGACGCAGAACTCGATGGTCGAGAGCAGGTCCGCCGGGCCGAGGCCCGCGTGGTCCAGCAGGTGCAGGACCGAGCCGTAGGTCGCCTCGGCCTGCGCGCCGATGTCGCCCGGGTGCAGCGCCTCCTGCGTCGTCATGTCGAGCGCCGCGAACCCCGACATGAACAGCGTCCGGCCCGCCCGGACGCCCGGCGCGTAGGTCAGCGTGTCGTACCGGGACCAGCCCGGGTTGACCGGCTCCAGCGGATGCCGCGACGCCGTGACGTCGATCGCGACGAGCGCCTCGGGGTGGTGCAGCCGGCTCATCAGGATGCCGCCCGCGCCCGGGTACACGCCCGCGCCGCCGAGCCGCTCCTTCCGGACGCGGTGGGTCCTGCGGTACACCTCCCGGGTCTCCGGCGTCGAGTAATCGTAGGTCGTGACCGCGTTGTCGAGCGACAGGCCGGCCTTGCGGAGCAGCACGTCCGCCTGGTCGAGGCAGTAGGCGTACTGGCCGGCGAGGTCGCCGGGGCTGACGATGTCGCCGGACGCGTCCACCGGGACCATGGTCGGCAGGTGCACGGTGCCGTCGTGGCCTTCGCGGACCGGCGCGGGCACCCACGTCCCGGCCTCGCGCCGCTCGCCGGCCGCGAGCAGCTCCGCGCCGCCGCCCCGCACGGCGTGCACCTCGACCTCCAGCAGCGCGGCGGACCGGACGAGCCGCTCCACGACCACGGTCGCCACCGTCGGCTCGTGCGCGCCGAAGACCTCCTCGCGGGCCGCCGCGGCGGCCTCGTAGTCGGCCAGCCCGGCGACCGTGACGTTCTCCGTCACGTGCACGACGTCACCGGGGCCGTACCCGGCCGCCTCCATGATCGCCATGACCTTCGCGTAGGCGGTGGGGGCCTGCTCGGCCATCGTCCCCGAAACGGTCATCTTCCCGGCCGCCGCGTCGTGCGCGGCGGAGGTGTGCCCGGACGACCACGCGCCGCCGTCCTCGGACAGGCCGAGGCAGAACGTGAACCCCTCGTAGGGGAACCACGGGAACTCGGCGGGCTTGATCGCTTGCAGTGTCATTCCTTCTCCTGCGCACTGTGGGTGAGCTGGGCGAGCCGCGCGGCGGCCCGCATGACGGCGGCGGCGTCCGGCTGCCCGCCGAGCGTCTCGACGACGCCCGCGAACTCCTCCGCCTCCGCCGCCGGGACGCCGGCGTTGCCCTGGAACTTGGCGAGCAGCGACGCGCGGCCGAGCGGGCGGTCGCCGCCGCCCTCGCTGCGCGGCACCGACCCGGTGACCTCCCGGCCGCCGGCGAGCGTGATCGTGACCTGGCCGGACGCGTCGGCGGCGGCCACGCCGGGGACGCCGGCGACGTCCCAGCGGACGCGGGCCGCGAGCCGGGTCACCTCGGGCCTGGCGATCGAGTCCGCCGCGAAGGTCTCCAGCGTCAGCCCGCCGTCGGCGATCAGCGCCGCGACCGTCCACGGCAGTGAGAACTTCGCCGCGTACGGGCTCGCGGGACGGGTCAGGTCGCGCGCGGTGTCGCAGACGACCGGCGCCGAGTCCGGGTGGACCCGGGCGTGGACGCTCACGACGTCGTCCGGGCCGAACCGCTCGCGCTCCATCGCGTCCAGGACCGCGCCGATCGTGGCGTGCGAGAGCTGGCATGCCGCGTACGGCTTGATCCCGATCCGGGTGGTCTCCCAGCGCTCCCCCAGCCCGTCCACGATGGACGCGGCGTCGGCGGGATGCGCCGAGAGGGTGTCGAACACGCCGTGCGGGCCGTCGAAGACGGTGTCCGGCCCGGTCGCGCCCGCCGCCGCCAGCCGCGCCGCGATGATCCCGGACTGCGACGCGAACCCGGGGTGGAGCTGCTTCGTCGACGCCCCGGTGCCGAGGAAGGCGAGCAGGCCGCCCGCCTGGCTGCCCGCGATGCCGAGCGCGTTCGCGGCCCGGCCGGTGTCCAGCCCGAGGAGCCGCGCGCTGACCAGGGCGGACGAGAACACCCCGGCGACCATCGTCGCGTGCAGGCCGCGCGCGTGGAAGCCGTGCGGCGCGGCCGCGGCGACCCGGCAGGCCGTCTCGTATCCGGCGACCGCCGCCGTCAGGATGTCCCGCCCGGAGGCGCCGGTCTGCTGGCCGACGGCGAACGCGGCGGGCAGCACGACCGCGGTCGCGTGCACCAGACCGCCCGCGTGCGTGTCGTCGAAGTCGAGGGCGTGCACCAGCGTGCCGTTCGCGAGGGCCGCGGCGGGCGCGGACAGCAGCTCGGCGGTGCCGAGCACGGCCGCCTCGGGCGGGCCGCCGAGGCCGCGCGCCACCTCGGTCGCGGGCAGCGCCGCGCCCGTCCGGAGGGCGCCGAGCGCGGTGCCGAACCCGTCCAGCAGGTGCCGGGTCGCGGCGGCGCTCACCGGCCCGGGCACCTCGGCGAGGCCGAGCGCCCAGGCGGCCAGCTCCCGTGCGATCATCGCGACGCCGCCTCCGGCTCCGTCCCGGTGGTCTCGGCGGACGCCGCGGCGTCGCCGAACGCGCCGCCTGCCCGCAGCTCCGCCACCGTGGCGTCGTCATACCCGGCGATCTCGCGTATCACCAGGTCGAAGTCCTCGTTGCGCTGCGGCGCCCGGCGGTACTCGGGCGGCTCGAGGCCCACCCGGACGGGGGAGGCGAGCTGCTCCACCGTCCCGAAGCGCGGGTGCTCGGTCGTCACCCGCAGCCCGCGCGCCTTGGTGTGCTCCTCCTGCATGGCCTGCTCGACGTCGTTGATGGGGCCGCAGGGGATGGACGCCGCGTACAGGTCCGCCAGCCATCCGGCGACGGTGCGCCGCCGGAAGATGTCCTCCAGGAGGGGGATCAGCGTGTCCCTGTTGCGTCCGCGGTCGGCGAACGACCCGAAGCCGGACTCGGGCTCGGCCCACTCGGGGTGGCCCACGACGGAGGCGAGCCGCGTCCAGAACTTCTCCTTCGCGCAGCCGACGATGAACCAGCCGTCGCTCGCCTCGAACGCCTGGAACGGCACCAGCGACGGGTGCGCCGAGTGGCGTGTCCGCACCGGCGTGAAACCGGCGTTCAGGTGCCACGTCGCCGGGTAGGTCAGCAGCCCGATCGCGGTGTCGTACAGGCTGACGTCGCAGTCCATGCCGACGCCGTCGCGGCGCGCCGCGTGCAGTCCGGCCAGCAGCGAGACGGCGGCGACGAACCCGCCGGAGTAGTCGACCATCGACAGCCCCGACTTGGTGGGCGGGCCGTCCGGTTCGCCGGTCAGGTCCATCCAGCCGGCGAGGCCCTGCAGGACGTAGTCGTAGCCCGGCTCCTTGCTGCGCGGCCCCGTCATGCCGAACCCGGTGAGCGAGCAGCACACGATGGCCGGGTTCAGGTGCTTCAGGTCGTCGTAGGTGATGCCGATCTTCTTCGGGACGTCGCCGCGCAGGTTGGAGTACACGGCGTCGGACACCTTCACCAGGTCCTCGAAGACCCGGCGGCCCGCGTCCGTCGACAGGTCGAGGGACAGGCTGCGCTTGTTGCGGTTGAACGTCTCGAAGAACAGCGAGTCCTCGCCCTCGCCGTACGGGGGGACGTAGCGTCCGACGTCGCCGCCCGACCGGGGCTCCTCGATCTTGATCACCTGGGCGCCCAGGTCGGCGAGGTGGACGCTGCCGAACGGTCCGGCGCCGTACTGCTCGACGGCGATGATGCGGACGTCTTCCAGAGGTTTCACGAGGCGCTCCCTGTGAGGTCTGGCAGCAGCGCCAGGAGTTCGTCCTGGGCCGCGCGGGTCTCGGCGGCGCTGAGGCCGTGGGTCGGCGGGCTGAGCTTCACCGAGTCGGCGAGGCCCTCGTACGCGGCGATGCGTTCGGCGACCTCGTCGCGTCCGCCCGCCATCGTGAGCGCGTCGATCATGTCGGGGGAGACCGTCTCGCCGAGGTGTTCGGCGCCGCTGCCGTTGCGGAACGCGCCGATGACGGCCTGCTGCTGCTCCGCCAGCCCGTGGAAGGCGAAGAAGTCGGTGTAGGTGCGGACGCTGGCGTAGAAGCCGACGAGCCCGGACACGCGGCGCAGCGCGGTGGCGCGGTCGTCCGCGACCGAGCAGCACGCGGAGACGACGACGTCGACGTCCTCGCGCCGCTTGCCCTCCGTGCGGCCGATCCCGGTCTCCAGCTCCGGCATGACCCGCTCGGCCAGGTAGCGCGGAGAGCACAGCTCGTGGCTGATCCAGCCGTCGCCGATCGTCCCGGCGAGGCGGGTCATGGCGGGGCCCATCGCGGCGATGTAGACGGGGATGCCGGTCCGGCGCACGGCGAAGGGACGCTGGTAGCCGCGGATGCGCATCGGCTCCTCGTCGCCGGGCAGGTCGATCGGCTCGCCGGTGGTGCAGGTCTCCCAGAAGGCGCGGATGTTGCGGACGGCCTCCCGCATGTGCCGGACGGGCTTGCCGAACGGGACGTTGTGCCAGTCCTCGTTGAGCCGCTGGACGCCGCTGCCGAGGCCGAGGACGAACCGGCCGCCGGACATGTCGTCCAGGTCCAGCGCCTCCAGTGCGGTGGTCATGGGGCTGCGGGTGAACGCGAGCGCGATACCGGTGCCGACCCGGGCCCGTTCGGTCGCGGCGGCGGTCGCGGCGGCGGCGACGGTGGCGCTGCGGTGCAGCTCCGGTACCCAGACGGCCTCCGCGCCGGCGGCCTCGGCGCGGCGGGCCGCGTCGGCCAGCTCCGCGAGCGTCTCGCCCCAGGGAGCGAAGGTGATCCTCATGCGCGCTCTTCCTCGGCTTCGAGGGTCAGCGGCGTCCTGCCTTCGGGGAACAGGTCGTTCAGCGGCTCGGCGCCCCGCTTGTAGACGAGGAACGTGCGGCGGAACGTGCAGACCTCGTCGCCGTCCTGGTTGAGGGTGCGGGTGCGGATCGTGACGATGCCGGCGTGCGGGCGGCTCGCCGACTCGCGCTTGTCCAGTACGAGCGACTCGCTGAACAGGGTGTCGCCGGCGAAGACGGGGTGGGACATCGTGATGTCCTCCCAGCCGAGGTTGGCGAACGCGTTCTGGGTGGTGTCGATGACGCTCTGCCCGACCGCGATCGCGACGGTCAGCGTGGACACGACCAGCGGCCTGCCGAACTCCGACTTCGCGGCGTACTCGCCGTTGAAGTGCATCTGGTTCGTGTTCATCGTCAGCAGCGTGAACCACGTGTTGTCGCTCTCGGTGACCGTGCGCCCGAGGGGATGCCGGTAGACGTCGCCCACCTGGAAGTCCTCGTAGAACCGTCCCTTCCACCCGTCCTTGAGCGTCATGGCCGTCCTCTCAGATCGCACTGTCTCGTTAAAGTCAGACGTATCGATATTAGGGCACGGCCTGCCCGGTGTCCAAGGTGGTGACCTTCCCGGCTTCCCCCGGTTGTGGCCCATACCCTCGCGTAATGACCCAGCCGTGGTTGACGAGTGGCGGCGAGCTGCGGATACTCGACTGAGTCGATACATCAGATATATCAGGACGGGACGGTCGTGGCGCCGTCCGGGAGGGTGGGCCCGTGCCGACGCGCACGCCGAGTTCGGCGTCATCCCCGCGGGCGGCTCCACGGCGCGGCCGCCCCGGATCGTCGGCCGCCGGCGGGCCAGGGAGATCTTTCTCACCGGCCGGTGGATCACCGCCGCCGAGGCGGTCGTCCCCCCGAGATCGAGGAGTTCGTCGCCTACGTCACCCCGCCGGACTCCGACGGCCAGGAAGGGCTTCCGCGTCTACCGCGAGAACCGTCCGCCCGCCTGGGCCCGACCTCAGCTCTCGTGGTAGGCGGGGCGGATGTAGCGCAGGTGGTCGCGCATGGCCGCGCTGGCCGCCTCGCCGTCGCCCGCTTCGAGCAGGGTGATGATCTGCTCGTGCTGGTCGTCGACCTGCGCCCAGAACTCGGTGGGCTCGTCGGCGCTCAGGAACCGGCTCCGCAGGACGTGGAAGACCGGCTGCGTCATCATGGTGAGCAGCCCGTTCCCGGTCGCCTCCATGATGATCCCGTGGAAGTGCCGGTGCTCCTGGAACTTCATGCTCCGGCCGCGGGACCGCTGCTCGCGCTCTATGGCGGCGCGCAGCGCGTCGAGGTGCTTCTGCTGGCGGCGCTCGGCGGCGACGGCGGTGGCGGGCACCTCCAGCATCTCGCGGGCTTCGAGGATGGCCGCCAGCGGCAGCGCCGCCGAACCCGACATCAGCCCGATGCCGGCCTCCAGGAAGTCGCTGATCTGGTCGGGGTCGATGTGCGAGACGAACGTGCCGCCCGTGGTGCCGCGGACGGTCTTGACCAGCCCCTGGGAGGCCAGCACGCGCAGCGCCTCGCGGACCGTGCTGCGGCTCACCCCGAAGTTGCCGCCGATCTCGCCCTCCGGCGGAAGGCGGTCGCCCGGCGCGAGCGACCCGTCCAGGATCAGCTCCCGCAGCTGGTCGGCGACCTGCTGGTAGGCGGGGCGCAGCCGGCTGACCGGCAGGGCGGCCGCCGCCCCGGTGCCGGAGCGGCCGCCGGAGGTGTTGTCATTGGTGCTGGACACGTAGCCGTCCCCCTGGTCGGGCCTTCGAAAGGGTGCTGGTCTCTTGAGTCGGGAACTCCGCGCCACCGGGACTCACAGCAGGTCGAGCATACATCAGACATCATGTTCCCCCGGGGTGAAGAGCGCGATCGGGACGCCCGGGTCGGAGGGGCGCGTCCCGCCTGTACCAGGGGTCTCATCAGAGGAGCCGGAGTAAACCTCGGACACTGTGGGGGCGGCCCCCGGAGAAGCCGGTGATTGCGGCGGGCGTCGCCCTCCGCGGCGCGCTCCGGTAAGCCTGGATGCAACCAAGTAATACATCAGACTTTTTCGTGGCGATGTCCTGGTCCGGGCGATGGTCGTCGTCGAATGACCACCTTCCAAACCAGTAATCCTCGTTTAATTGAATGATTCAAGAAAAGCGGCTATGGTCGGGGTCATGCCGACCATCGATGCCACTGCCCTCCTGCGGGGCGCCTCACTGCGGGTGACCCGTCCGAGGGTCGCCGTGCTGACGATGGTCGCGGAGAATCCCCACGCGGACACCGACACCATCGCGACGGCCGTCCGCCGCGAGCTGGGTTCGGTGTCCACGCAGGCGGTGTACGGCGTCCTGCACGCGCTCACCGACGCGGGCCTCGTCCGCCGCATCGAACCGGCCGGCTCGCCCGCCCGGTTCGAGACCCGTGTGGGCGACAACCACCACCACCTCGTGTGCCGCACCTGCGGCGCCATCGCGGACGTCAGGTGCGCGGTGGGCGAGGCGCCCTGCCTGGACGCCGAAGACCCGCGCGGATTCGTCCTCGACGAGGCCGAGGTGACCTACTGGGGAACCTGTCCCGACTGCCTGGCACGCGGCGAATGAGCCCGACGAGCAACTCACCAAGGAGCGAGCTTTGCCTGAGAACAACCAGAAACCACTGACCACGGTCGCCGGCGCACCGGTTCCCGACAACCAGAACTCGGTGACCGCCGGTCCCCGCGGTCCGATGCTCCTGCAGGACGTGTGGTTCCTGGAGAAGCTCGCTCACTTCGACCGCGAGGTCATCCCCGAGCGGCGGATGCACGCCAAGGGCTCCGGCGCGTTCGGCACCTTCACGGTGACGGGCGACATCACCCGGTACACCAACGCGAAGATCTTCTCCGAGGTCGGCAAGAAGACCGAGATGTTCGCGCGCTTCTCCACCGTCGCCGGTGAGCGCGGTGCGGCCGACGCCGAGCGCGACATCCGCGGCTTCGCGCTGAAGTTCTACACCGACGAGGGCAACTGGGACCTCGTCGGCAACAACACCCCGGTGTTCTTCTTCCGCGACCCGCTGAAGTTCCCCGACCTCAACCATGCCGTGAAGCGCGACCCGCGCACCAACATGCGCGACGCGGAGAACAACTGGGACTTCTGGACGAACCTGCCCGAGGCGCTGCACCAGGTCACGATCGTCATGTCGGACCGCGGCATCCCGGCGACGCTCCGCCACATGCACGGCTTCGGATCGCACACCTACAGCTTCGTCAACGCCGAGGGCGAGCGGTTCTGGGTGAAGTTCCACCACCGCACCCAGCAGGGCATCAAGAACCTCACCGATGCCGAGGCCGAGGCGCTGATCGGCAAGGACCGCGAGTCCCACCAGCGCGACCTCTTCAACGCGATCGAGAACGGCGACTTCCCGAAGTGGAAGCTGTGCGTCCAGATCATGCCGGAGGCCGACGCCGAGACGTACCGGTACCACCCGTTCGACCTCACCAAGGTCTGGTCGAAGAAGGACTACCCGCTGATCGAGGTCGGCGAGTGGGAGCTGAACCGCAACCCCGACAACTACTTCGCGGACGTGGAGCAGGCCGCCTTCACCCCCGCCAACGTGGTGCCGGGCATCGGTTTCTCCCCCGACAAGATGCTGCAGGGCCGGCTGTTCTCCTACGGTGACGCCCAGCGGTACCGCCTCGGCGTGAACCACCACCAGATCCCGGTCAACCAGCCGAGGAACCCGGTGAACTCCTACCACCGCGACGGCGCCATGCGCGTCGACGGCAACCAGGGCGCCACCCCGGGCATCGAGCCGAACTCCTACGGCCGCTGGCAGGAGCAGCCCTCCTACCGCGAGCCGAGCCAGGCCGTGGGCGCCGTCGCCGACCGGTTCAACTTCCGCGAGGACGACGACAACTACTTCGAGCAGCCCGGCATCCTGTTCCGCAACATGAGCCCCGAGCAGCAGCAGGTGCTCTTCGAGAACACCGCCCGCGCGATCGACGGCGCTTCGCAGGCGACCGTCGAGCGGCACATCGCCAACTGCACCCAGGCCGACCCCGCCTACGGCGAGGGCGTCCGCAAGGCGATCGAGGCGCTGGCGGCCGGCCGGCTCTGAGCCCCGCCCCCGTCCCCGGCGTGACACGCGATCACGCCGGGGACGGGGAACACGCGATCAGGAAGAACCACTCATGAGCGACGCCACACTGACGAACGAGCAGACCGAGCGCATCATCGCGATCGCCATGGACTTCGCCAGGGAAGGCGACACCGGGCAACTGGCCGAGTTCATCGACCATGGACTCCCGGTCGACGCGGCCGACCCGAACGCGAACACACTGCTCATGCTCGCCGCCTACCACGGGCACGCGGAGACGGTCCGCGCCCTGCTCGACCGCGGCGCGAACCCGGATCTGCGCAACGCGCGCGACCAGTCCCCCATCGCCGGTGCACTGTTCAAGGGCGCGGACGACGTCGTCACCGTCCTCCGCGAGGCCGGCGCGGATCTCGACGCGGGCACGCCGAGCGCACGGGCCGCCGCGGCCATGTTCGGCCGGCAGCACCTCCTGACCGGCTGACATCGAGAAGCTGGACCTGCCCGGCTACCGCCTGCTGCCCGCGACCCGCGCCGACCTGCTCACCCGCCTCGGCCGCACCGCCGACGCCGTCGCCGCCTACGACGAGGCGATCACCCTGGCGGCCAACGACACCGAACGGACCTTCCTGCGGACGCGACGCACGCGCCTGACCCCGGACACCGGGATATCCGGAGACGGCTCGGGTAGCCCCCCGGTCATGAGCAGAGATGACAAGGACGCTCGCGAGGTCGCCGAAGAACTCGCCGAAGAACTCGCCGAGAACCCCGACGATCCGAGGTTCCGCGACCGTCGTCCTGGCGTTCGCGCGCGCTCGCCCGAAGAAGGGGAGACCTGAGCAGGAGCGGAGCCCCCTGATGTTCATGACCGACCCCGGCACGGACCGGGAGAGAAGGCGGTTCGAACGGGACGCGGTGCCCTATCTCGACCAGCTGTACGCCGCCGCGCTGCGCATGACCCGCAACCCCGCCGATGCAGAGGACCTCGTCCAGGACACCTACGCCAGGGCCTACTCCTCGTTCCGCCAGTTCAAGGAAGGCACCAACTTAAGGGCCTGGCTCTACCGCATCCTGACCAACAACTTCATCAACGAGTACCGCAAGAAGCAGCGGCGGCCCGTCCAGTCGGCGGGAGAGGACATCGAGGACTGGCAGCTGGCGGAGGCCGCCTCGCACACGCCGGCCGGCCTCAAGTCGGCCGAGACCACCGCGCTTGAACGCCTCCCCGATTCGGAGGTGAAACAGGCCCTGGCCGACCTGCCGGAGGAGTTCCGGCTACCCGTCTACTTCGCCGACGTGGAAGGCTTCGCCTACAAGGAGATCGCGGAGATCATCGGGGTTCCGATGGGGACGGTCATGTCCCGGCTTCACCGGGGCCGCCACCGGCTGCGCGCGCAACTGGAGGACTACGCCCGCGAACACGGATTCGCCACCACCGCCACCACCGCCGGCGCCCCGGCCGCCGGTCGCTGATCCGTCTCGACTCGTGCGTCCGGATCGCGATTGTTCAGCGGATTGCCGGGCAGTGGCCAACGAGCCGCCGACCGCGGGCGTGAGCTCAGATGGAGAACGACGTCCGCCCGGCAAAGGAGGGAACCATGCCGTACGCCTCATTTCATGGGCAGACCGACAGCGATCAGGCCACCGGCCGCATCACCGTCGAACCCGCCCGTCGACCGGCCCGGGACAACGGTGATCGGTGCTCGACGGCGATTTCGCGGCCCTACTCCGGATGCCGCGCCGGCGCCGCGGGCG
Organism: Spirillospora sp. NPDC048824; assembly: GCF_043198455.1. Classification (NCBI taxonomy): domain Bacteria; kingdom Bacillati; phylum Actinomycetota; class Actinomycetes; order Streptosporangiales; family Thermomonosporaceae; genus Spirillospora; species Spirillospora sp. NPDC048824. The sequence goes on from NZ_JBICUS010000010.1 coordinate 272,046, forward strand.
GGGAGGCGTCCCAGGGTTCGGCGATGGACCCGTCGACGTCCCAGCCGTAGCGTTCGAGCCGGTCGGCTTCGTCGACCAGGCCGCTCTTTCTCAGGAGCCGCGCGGCCGCGTTGAGCGGCCCCTTGCTTTCGGGGCCCTCCCGGCGGATGAGGTCGAGAGCCTCGGCGGGTATGTTCCGGTCGGCCAGCAGCCTGGCCAGCCTCGTCGTCTCCTCGGACGCCTGGGACTCGGCGATCTGGCGGAACAGCGCCATGGCCTCCGCCCAGCGTTCGTCCTCGGCCAGCAGGTCGGCGGCGACCCGGAGCGCCTCCAGGTCGCCAGCCGCCCCCCGCTCGTGCAGCAACAGCAGCGCCTCGTCGTGCCGCCCGGACTCCCAGAGCACCTCGGCCGCCTCACCGGCCCCCGGGTCGTCCGCCGGCCGAGAAGGCGCCGTGGTGTCGCCGAGCCTCCGCAGCGTGGCGGCCACCTGCGGCAGGGCATCCGGATGACCTCCGCGGAGCGCCGCCAGCCACCAGTCCAGCGCCTCCTCGAACCGCCCGGCCCTGGCCCGCCCCCCCGCCATCGCGGCGCTCGCGTAAGGGTTGCCGCCCTCGGCCACGTCCCGCACCCACTCCGGGACGGCGGCCGAACCGTACTCCAGCAGCACCAGCCTGGCACTCTCCTCGAACGCCTTCTGGCCGCCGAGGTCGGCGGCACGCCGGAACAGTTGCAGCGCGACCGTCCGCCGGCCGGTGGCGCACACCGCCCGTGCCGCGGACATCCAAGCCGCCGGGTCGTCCTCGGTGAGAAGTCCCGCCTCGACCAGGAGGCGTTCAGCGTCGTCGAGCGTCTCGTCGTCGCCCGCCTTGACGCGGTCGGCCACCCACCTGCGTGGAGTCCGCGCCTCCCGGTCAGCGTCTCCGGGCGGCGCACCGGCGTCCCCGCCGACATCGGACGGCCATGAATCGAGCTCGGCCGACCGTAACCCTGCCTCCGGGGCCGGTGACTCGGCCTCGGCCGCCGCCTGGGCGGCGTGTCGTTCGGCCAGCATCTCGTCCAGCATCGCGTGGCCGCCCGCGGCCTCATAGAGACGAAGGATGCGCTCGTCTCGGGTGAACCCGAATCCGTACCAGTAGTCCATGTCATGGGCGGCGGCGAGGCCGAGGTATCCCAGTTTGTCGGCGGCGTCCATGAGGATCTCGGTCAGCCGCTCGCGGGCTTCGGGGATCCCGGCTCGTGCGGCCGCCAGGCACCAGGCGGCGGACTCCTCGTTCCGCCCGGCCGAGCGCAGCAGGTTCGACACCTTGAACTGCCAGAGGGGCCCGCCGCTCCTGGCGTACAGCCGCACCGCGAGTTCGAGGAGCCCCCGGTTGCGGGCCGCGTCGGCGACCCAGGCCAGCTCTCCCGGCTCGGCGTGATCGATGATCGCCTCCCACAGCCGGGCGGGCGGCAGCAGCGCGTGCCGGGTGCCCAGTCCCGTCTGCTCCAGGTAGTCGGCGAGCCGGAACGTCTCCACCCCGTCCGCCGGTGAAGAGACCCTGCTCAGCGGGCCGCGTATCCCGTGCAGGGGCGTCGAGGCGTGGCCGAACGCGGCGTCGGCCCAGTCCTCCGGCAGCCCGTCGCGCTGGGCGTCGGACAGGTATCCGGCGGCGGCATGTGCCAGCAGCGCGCGCGGCAGATCCACGCCGTGCCCGAGGCGGCGGGCGTCGATGGCCGCGTCGATCAGCGCCCGCACGGGCGGCGGCGCGTTGCGGTAGCGCTCCAGCAGGGCCGGGGCTCCGGCCAGGAACTGGGGAACCCGGCCGTCCGCGGCACGCGCGGCGGCCTCGGCGAGCCTCGCGTCCTCGCGTGCGAACAAGCGCAGGGCCTGCAGATCCCGCTCGGAGAACACGGCGGGTACGGAGATGTCGCCGCCCCGCAGCAGGGCGCGGGCCTGCGCGTGCGGATCCGATCCGTCCGCGGTCACGGCCGGCGTGGTGAGCCGGTACCAGGGCTCGGGCCAGATCGTCCCGAGGATCAGCACCGGCCCGCGATCCGGGTCGCGGACGAGCGTGCGCAGCCCGGCCGCCGCCTTCTCGCCCAGGCCGTCGCCGGGCGTCAGAAGAAGGTTCTGCGCGTCGTTCAACCAGATGACCGTGTGCGGGGCGACGGCGTCGAGTCCGCCCAGGAGCCGGTCCGGGTCCGTCGGGTGCCACAGCGTCCACGGCTCGGGCAGTTCCTGCACGGCCTCCCACGCGGCCCGGGTCTTGCCGGTCGACGACTCGCCGACCAGCATCGCCGTCGTGCTGCGCCCTGCGCTCGCCGCCCGGACGCGGTCGCGGAGCACCTCGTCGTGCGGGCGAGGCACGTAGCGCGGCAGCGGCGGAACGTCCCGGTCCGGCTCCACGACGATCGCCCGGTGTACCTCCAGATCGAACGGATCGTGGCGGGAGACGGGCTGTCCGGGCGGGACGGGCGGCGGGCTGCCGGGGGACGCCTCGAAGATCACCGTGGCATCGCCCTTGATCTTCTCCAGCCTGACCAGATGCCCGGCCACCTCGGTGCCCGTCTCGCCCGCCGGTGGGGGACGATCCTTGCCGCGCCGCCGGCGCGTCATCAGGGCTCGTCCTCGATGTGCAGCGGGCCGTCGACACCCGAAACCCGGTCGTAGTTCCCGCCGACCGCCGTGCCCGGTCCTGGCGCGGGAAGCGCCCCCGGTCGGGACCTGCGCCGGATCACCACCGATCCCTTGACCTTGCGCACGTCCGTGTAGGAGCCCCCGACCCGGAGGCCGCCTCCGCCGCCCGCCGCGACGGCGCCCCAGACCGCCACGAGCACCCCGGCCAGCGCCACGAACAGGTTCACCACACTGGCGACCTTGTCGGCCTTGTCCCAGCCGACCGACGCCATGTACATCGCGAGCACCGCGAATCCCACCACCGCGACGAGCCCGCCGGACCAGATCAGAACCTTCGCTCGCCGCATCCCCACCCCAGCTTCGCCGACATCGGATGCCGGCAGAACGCGCACGCCTGAACGCGGATTCCCATATGAGGTGACCAAACGCGGCCATCCGGCGATCGCACGTACCGGCCCCGGAACGAGCCCTACCTCGCACGGCGTGCCAGGCGGCGGGCCGGTCTGGGATCGTCCCGCCCGCTGTGAGGGACAACTCGGGTGCCTGCCGGGTCATCAGGCCGTCGGCCTGGAAGGGCCGGCACGCGGAAGCACGCTGATCCCGGGATGGTCGGCGCGGAACCTGGCCAGCTTCGCGGCCGTCACCTGTGTATCGACGAGGTCGAGGTGGTCGAGGTCGTACTGCTCGACCACCGGAACGATCGCATCGCTGACCGGTGTCCCTCGGAGACTCAGCGACGTGATGTGCGTGACGCCGCCGAGTAGCGTTTTCACGTCCTCATCGGCGGCGGCGGTGAGACGGATGGTCAGGTTGTCCAGCTTCGCCGGCAGCCTCGTCGAGCCGGCGACATTGGCTGCCGTAAGGCTCACCCTGCGCAGAGACGAAGAGAAGGCGGCGTCCAACCAGAGAGCTTCCTTCGCGCTGAGATTCACGCTCGTAAGGTGGGGAGCGACTTCGGCCAGCATTTCCTGACCCCACGGGCGCGGCGGAAGGTCGGCAATCGTCAGATCGGCGAGGGCGCCGAGTCGTCCGCCGTTGGCGCCGGCGTGGAAGACGCTCGGTTCCTTGAGATGCAGGCGCAGGATCCGCAGTTTCGGGAATCGGAGGAAAGCCGACATGGCTTCGCCCTCGATCGTGCACACCCCATGTTCGAAGATTTCAACGCATGGCAGGTCCGGCAACGCGGAAAGCAGATGGTCATCGAACTCTTCGGTCATCAGGGCGAACGACCACACCGCGCCGGAAGCGGTCGCCAGAGGTTCGAGGTCGAAGCGATGCCAGCACTCAGAACGCGTGTGAATACTGAACGGGGTGCCGTCATGCCGAGGCGGCAGAGCCGGCCCCAGAACGTGAAATGGTGGTGCGCCTTCTTCGGAATGATAAAGACGGGAATCGTCATTCGTGAAGCGCCCGCAACACACGACTTCGATGACCGTCGCCGTGCCCGTCTCGCTGACCGCCCCGACATTCACCCATTCGGGGACGTGGCCGTCGCGCCACAATTCGGCCACGACGGTTTCCGCGTCGCATCTGTTCAGCGCGGCAGCCCGGCGATGGGCGCTGTCCTCCGGAAACCGCAACTCGCCGGGTCGTGGTGCGTGCCCGTCGTAGGACTGGTTGAGCCGCACCCGGAACACCAGCGGCTCCGGCAGCTCCTCGGAGACCAGCGACTGGGCGAACTGCCACGCGGCCTGAGCCGATGCGGCGAACCGCGCGGCGAACACCTCCCGATCCACCCGGCCAACCTACGCCCGAAGAGTGGAGAGGAGGTACCGGCCCGGTCGGCCGGCCCCGGCGTGATGATCGGTGCCGAGTGGTCAGTAGGCGTCGGCGACGGACTGGACGGCTGTGCGCAGGGCCGCGCGGGTCAGTAGGAGGACGGGGCCGTCCGGGTCCTTGCTGTCCCGCACCGCCACCGCCGCACCGGCCACGTCCGCCAGCTCGACGCACTCACCGCCGTTGGGCCCGCTGTGCGTGCTCTTGCGCCACTTGGCGTTTGTCAGGTCCATTTTTCCTGGATGACCTTTCGGATCAGTTCACCCGACATCTCCTGCGAGAGTGCCTGAGAACGGAGCTCGAACAAGGTTCGCGCCAGGCTGGACAGCTCGGCCGGGTTGTCCGTGGTGATACCTCGGATCGCTGTCTCGATGTACGCGATCTCGCTCCGATCCTCCATCGTCGCAACCACGAAGGCACCTAGGACGCCCTCGTGCTCAGCACTAGACAACACTACTTGAACCGTGACGTAGGGCAACAAACTCAGCTTTAGAAGGTGTTCGAGTTGTTCCCGCATCGTCTCGGGGGTTCCCACGCGGTTGTGGAGCACGTGTTCGTCGAGCAGGAGCACGACGATTGGGGGGTTGGTCTCTTTGTCCCCGGAGAGGATGGCTTGGCGACTGATGCGAGCGTCTGCCGCTTCTTGGTTATCCCGTAGCAGGGCCAAGGCGTAGGCCGGAGTCTGGGCCAGGCCGGGAATCACCGAATGCTGCCAGCAGACCAGCATTACCGCGTCGGCCTCGACCTGTGGCCAGTCGAACCAGAGCGGGACCGGGTGGCCGTCCTTGTTCAGGTCCTCCCACAGGCTGATGAGAGAGCCGCCCGCTTCCAGGTAGTCGTCCACGGCGACCACGAATGACCGTGTGGCGCGCTTCTTCCCGCTCTCGATGCGGCTGACCTGGGGGCCGCTCACCTTCGCCAGATGAGCGATGGTCTCCTGCTTGACGTCCTTGGCCTCCCGCATTCGGCGCATCTGACGGCCGAAGGCGACGAGGGCGGGCGACTCGCGGGGGCGTTGGCGTCGCGGGGGCATGGATCCTGCCTCTCGGCGGCATCTGTCGAGGTCCGGGGTTGACCTACCGCTCTTTGCCATCTCTGGGCGGTAGGCACATCGTAACCCGAAGATGGCGCACTGTGTGCTGCAAGCCACACACAGTGAGGAGAGGTCATGGGGCAGGCGGCGACGGAGAACGAGATGGTGGTGAAGCAGGACCTCAGAATGGTCGCGGAGGTCCGGGAGTTCGTGCGGCTGGTCACCGGCCAGTGGGGCATGGACGACTTCGTGCCGTGCCTGGTGGCCAGTGAGCTGGTCACCAACGCGCTCCGCTATGCGTCCGAGCAGGACGGCGACGTGATCCTGCGGCTGGACCGCACCGCGGACGACGCGCTGTGGATCGAGGTCCAGGACGCGACCGGCGACCTGCCCCACGTCCAGCAAGCGGACATGGTCAGCGAGGTCGGCCGGGGCCTGTTCATCGTCGACCAGTTCTCCCGCCGCTGGGGCGTCCGCCCCCTGGCCGGCAACGGCGGCAAGGTCGTTTTCGCGGTCATCGACCGCACCTGAAGAACACGCGGAGGGACGGACCCCCGGTGCGTCCCTCCGCTACCTGCCTGCCGTACGTGCGGCCTCGCGGCGGTTCGTGTCGCACCGATCTTCTCCCTTGGGCGTCCGGAGGGCGGGGTTGGTCCGAAGAACAGGTGTGGGGTTGATGAGGAGGGGCCGCGCGGTGGGGCGCGGGCGGGGGCCGGACGGGCTGGTGGTGGCGGGTGCCGGTTGCCTGGGGGGAATGGTCGCGGCTCAGGTGGCGTCGGGCGCGGGTTCGGATCCGGTGCGGCTGACCGGTCCGGTGGTGGGTCTGCTGGCGGCGGGGGCCGCGTGCTTCGTCGCGTCGCGGCGGGGGTTCGGGCGCGCGGGCGGGGCCGTTGGTGCGGCGGTGGCCATCGGATACGCGGCGGAGTGGATCGGAGTGCGGACGGGTGTCCCGTTCGGGAGGTACTCGTACACGCCGGTGCTGCGGCCCCAGGTGGGCGGTGTTCCGGTGGCGGTCGCGGGGGCGTGGGCGGGTATGGGGCTGGCGTCGCACGCGGCCGCCGCCACGCTCGTCCCGGAAGGGCGGAAGGGGACGCGTGTGGCGGTGGGGGCCGCGGCGCTGACGGCATGGGACGTGTTCCTGGACCCGCAGATGCTGCGGCTCGACCTGTGGAGGTGGGAGGACCCCGGGGTGTACCGGGGTGTGCCCGTGGGCAACTTCGCCGGGTGGCTGGGTGTGTCGGCGCTGCTCATGGCGGTGACGGACCCGATCGTGGGGTGGGAACGAGACGCGCCGGGGTGGCTGGTGGCGCTTTACGGGGTGATGGCGGCGATGGAGACGCTGGCGTTCGCGGCGGTGTTCGATCCTCCGGACCGGTTGGTCGCGGTGGCCGGTGGGACGGCGATGGGCGCGTTCGCCGTCCCGGCGGCGGTGCTGGCGTTCAGGCGGCGGACGGCGAGGAGCCCGTGGCCCGAGGGGAGGCCCGCATGGCGGAGGTGATCGTGGTCGGTGGCGGCGTCGGCGGGATGGTCGCCGCGTTGCTGCTGGCACGCGGCGGCCACCAGGTCCGGTTGCACGAGAGGCTGGGGCGGCTGGGCGGCAAGCTCGCCGAGCGTGAACGGGACGGGTTCACGTTCTCGCTCGGCCCGTCGCTGCTCACACTGCCCGGCCTTTTCCGGGAGTTGGGGGTCGAGCGCGAAACCGTCCGGCTGGACGAGCTGTGCCGGTACCGGTTCGCGGACGGGTCGCGCCTGCGCGCCTTCCGCGACCCCGACCGGATGGCCGCGGAGGTCGACCGGCTGGCCGCCGGTCAGGGCGCGGCCTGGCGGGCCTTCCACGCCTGGGCGCAGGGTTGTCTGGCGGCGTCGCAGCGGACGTTCTTCGCCGGCCCGGTGGGCCGTCCACCGGACGGCGCCCGGCTCGGGGACCTGGCGGCGGTCGCGCCGGGACGGACCTTGCACGGGCTGGCGCGGCGCTTCTTCACCGACCGGCGGCTGAGGCAGTACGTCGGGCGGTACGCCACGTACGCCGGGTCGAGCCCGTACCGGGCGCCCGCCGCGCTGGGATGCGTCCCGGCGATCGAGCACGGGGACGGCGGCTGGTACGTGCCGGGCGGCCTCGCCCGGCTCGCCGGCGACCTGGCCGGGCTGGTGACCGCGGCCGGTGTGGAGGTCCGTACCGGCAGCGAGGTCGCGCGCGTCGTCGCGGACGGCGACGCGGTCGCGGGCGTGGTTCTGGCGTCGGGGGAGCGGGAGGCGGCGGATGCGGTGGTGGTCAACGCCGACGCCGCCGTGCTGTACGGCCGGCTGCTGCCCGACCGGCGCCGGGTGCGCAGGATGGCCCGCCTGGGGCCGTCGTCGTCGGCGCTGCTGATCCTCGCCGGTGTCGAGGGACGGACCGAGGGGCTGCCGCATCATTCGGTGCTGTTCTCGGCCGACTACCGCCGCGAGTTCGGCGACATCTTCCAGCGGCGCGAGCCGCCGCGGGACCCGACCGTCTACATCGGCTGCTCGGCGGTGGACGACCCTGCTCAGGCGCCGCCGGGGGCGGAGAACCAGGTGATGCTGGTGAACGTCCCCGCCGGAGACCCCGGGCGGTGGCCGATGACGCCGGAGGACTACGGGGAGCTGGTGCTGGAGCGGCTCGCGCAGCGCGGGCACGACCTGGCGGGACGGCTCCGGTTCATGGAGCTGTTCACCCCCGCCGATCTGCGGGACCGGTACGGCGCGCCGGGCGGGGCGATCTACGGCACCGCCTACGGGGGGCGGGCGGCGCCGCTGCGCAGGCCGGGCAACCGCGGGCCCCGGCGCGGCCTGTACCTGGTGGGCGGCTCGGTGCACCCGGGCGGTGGGCTGCCCCTGGTCGCGATGGGCGGCCGCATCGTCGCGTCCCTGGTGCAGCAGGACTTCCCCGTCGCCGGCGGGTCGAACGCCGGCCACGGAGGGGGCCGGGCATGAGGGCCCTGACCGCCGCCCAGGCGGCCGCGGCCCTGGTGGTGGCGGCGCGGCTGGCGCGGGGACGCGACCGTCCTGCGCCGCTCGACGCGTGCGCCGCCCCGGGGTCGGCGGAACCGGTCTCGGTGGTGATCCCCGCCCGCGACGAGGAGGCCCGGATCGAGGCGTGCCTCGCGCCGCTGCTGGCCGATCCGGCGGTGCGGGAGGTGATCGTCGTGGACGACCGGTCCCGCGACGGCACCGCGGAGCTGGCCGCCAGGTCGGGCGCGACCGTCGTCGCGGGCGCGCCGCCACCGGCCGGCTGGGTGGGCAAGCAGTGGGCGCTGCGGCAGGGCGTGGAGGCGGCGGCCGGGCCCGTCGTGGTGCTGCTGGACGCCGACACCCGTCCCAGGGCCGGGCTGTGCGCGGCGCTGGCCGGACTGCTGGACACCTGCGACCTGGTCAGCGCCGGTCCCCGGTTCGTCACCGGCGGTGTGGCCGAGCAGGCGCTGCACACCGCGTTCCTGACCACGCTGGTCTACCGGTTCGGGCCGATCGGCCCGGCGGCGAGGACGCCCGGCCGCCTGCTCGTCAACGGCCAGTGCATGGCTTTCCGTAACGCGGCGATGGTGAAGGCGGACGCGTTCGCCCGTGTGCGCCGCCATCTCACCGACGATGTCGCGCTGGGCCGGCTGCTCGCGCGGGACGGCTGGAAGGTCGCGTTCGTCGATGCGGGCGCGCTGCTGGAGGTCGACATGCACACGTCCGCCGCCGACGTGTGGCGCCAGTGGGGCCGCTCGATCGCCCTGCGGGACGTCACGACGCCCGCGCGCCTCGCCGGAGACCTGGCGGTGGTGTGGCTGGCGGCGGCGCTGCCGGTGCTGCGGCTGGTCGCCGGGCGTCCCACGCCGCTCGACCTCGCCCTGCTGGGACAGCGGCTCCTGCTGACGGCGGCCCTTCGCGGCAGCTACCGCGAACCGGGACCGGGCCTGGTGCTCTCACCGCTGCTGGATCCGGTCGCCGCCGTCCGGCTGACGCAGGCCGCGCTGCGGCCCGGCCGCACCTGGCGCGGCCGCACCTACGGACGCGACGCGGTCGGCCTCGCCGGGCGGTCCGCCGTCACACCCGCGCGCCGGTGCGGCGGTCCGCCGGAAGCGCTGCACGACGGCCCGCACGACGGCCCGCTGCGCGGTCGGCACGTGCCGCCTGGCCGAAACGCAGCCCGATGAGGGACATCAGCGCCCCGGTGCCGGCGACGTGCGCGGCCGGGGCGAACAGCAGTTGCAGCGCGGGGAGCGAGAACACCGCGACGCGCGCTCCCCGGGCGAAGGAGCGTCCGCCGGCGCCGGTCGCCGCCAGCAGCCCGAGACCGAGCCCGAACGCGGGAGGGCAGATGACCGCGAAGCCGCCCGCGAACGTGAGGACGCAGCGCCCGCCCCTGCGGCCGGCGAACACCGGCCACGCGTGCCCGGCCATCGCGGCGCCGACCGCCGCGTACACCGGCACGACACTGGCCCCGCGGACCGTGCCCAGCGGGCCCGTCCGCGCCCCGCTGGCCGCCAGCCCCAGCAGGCCCGCCGCCGTGCCCTTCAGCAGGTCACCGGCGAACACCGGCGCGGCCGACCGCCCGCCCACGCGCTGCATGACGTTCCAGAACCCGGGATTGCGGTCGCCCACCGAGCGTGGGTCGAACCCGTGGACGCGTCCGACCAGGACCGCGACCGGTATCGAGCCGAGCAGGTAGCCGCCGATGACGGGCACGAGCAGAGATCGCGCGGAAACGGGCGTCGCGGGCGGGGATGGCCTTGGCAGTGGTGTCATCGCGTCGTTTCACCTCGTCAGATATGCGGGTGTGGGCGCCATGCGGCACATGGCGTTCGACCGGCCGGAGCTGCGCGCCTGCGGCGGGTTGCGGTTCTGGAGGCTGCTCGGCACGGGCCGCGGCCGGTCCATGAGCCTGGGCGCCGACCTGCGCCGCTGGGCGCTGTTCGCGGTGTGGGACGACGAGGCGGCGCTGGACGGCTTCCTGGAGTCCTCGGCGATCGCCGCCCGGTGGCGTGCGGAGGGTGAGGAGTCGTGGCATGTGCGCCTCGCGCCGCTGGCCTCCCGCGGCGGCTGGGGCGGACGTGACCCGTTCGGGCCGGAGGTCCCCGCGTCCCCGCGGGGCGCCGCGCCTCGGGCGCCCGGTCCCGTGGCCGTCCTGACCAGGGCTTCGATCCGCCCGGCGCGGCTGGTGGCGTTCTACCGGTCGATCGCGGACGTGGACCGGGCGCTGCGCCGCGAGGACGGCTGCATCGCGTCGGTCGGCGTGGGGGAATGGCCGCTGGCCCGGCAGGCGACGTTCTCGCTGTGGGAGGACGACGCCGCCATCGCCCGCTTCGCCTACCGGGCGGGTGCGCACCGCGACGTCATCGGGCGGGTTCGCGGCGAACGCTGGTACGCCGAAGAGCTGTTCGCGCGTTTCGCGCCGTACGGAAGCCGGGGCACCTGGGACGGCCGCGACCCGTTGCGCGCTCACGGCCGGGACTGACCGCCTCACGTGGCCGTGCCCAGCGCCGGAGGGCCGCTCACCGGCACCGGGTCCTCTCCGGCGGCCAGCTCGGACGCGACCAGGCAGGCGCGGGCGATGGCGGCCGATGCCGAGGAGCCGTGCGCGACGACGACCGTCCCGGTCAGGCCCAGCAGCGCCGCGCCGCCGTGAGTGTCGGCGTCGTACAACCGCCCGACCTCGTCCAGCCTGCGGGGGTCGGCGATGCCCGCCCTGGCGACGAGGCCGAGGGTCGTGCGGACGCAGCCTTCGATGTTCTTCAGCACGACGTTGCCGGTGAAGCCATCGGTCACGACCACGTCGACGGTTCCGGCCAGCACGTCGTGGCCCTCGACGTTGCCGTGGAAGCGGACGGGCATGGCCGGCAGCAGCCGCCCCGCGGAGCGGGTGAGCCGGTTGCCCTTCCCGCGTTCGGATCCGATGGACAGCAGGCCGACGACCGGATCGGGCACGCCGAGGACGTTCCGTGCGTACGCGGCGCCCATCAGCGCGAACTGCGCGAGCATCTCCGCGGTCGGATCGGCGGTTCCGCCCGCGTCGATCAGCACGGTCGAGCCCGCCGGGGTGGGGAGGGCCACGGCCAGCGCGGGACGCAGAACACCCTCCCGGCGCCCGAAGGTGCGGACCGCGCCCGTCACGACGGCGCCGGTGGAGCCGGCCGAGACGAACGCCGCCCCCTCGCGCCGGGCCAGCTCGCAGCCGGCCATCAGGCTCGTCCCGGGCCGGGCCGCGGCTCCCGCGCCCGGCTCGGCCATCGGCACGACCTCGCCGGCGTGCAGGACGCCGACCTCGCCGGCGGCGCCGTGCCGCCGCAGTTCACGGCGGATCGCCTCGGCCCGGCCGACGAGGACCACCGGCACACCGTGTTCCCGCCGCGCCGTCAGCGCGCCCGGTACCGTCTCGGCCGGCCCGTGATCGCCGCCCATCGCGTCCAGGACGACGGGCCGGGCCACACCGCCCGCCATGCCGCCCGCCATGCCGCCCGCCACACCGCCCGCCGCGCCGCCCGCCGGCGGCCTCCGGTCGCCGGTCATGTCGGCGCCGGCCATGTCAGGCCGTCCGGGACGGGAGGCGCCGCTCGGCCCGGCCGGCGGCGGAGGCGGCCAGCAGGTGCCGCGCGAAGATCGTGGCCCTTCGGCGGCGCGGCACCCGGACCCGCGCCGCCAGGACGTCGTGGCCTGCGGCGGCGATCCGGTCCAGGATGCCGCCGTACAGTTCGTACGCGGCGCGGATGCAGGGCCGCGAGGACGGCGCCAGCAGCTCCACACCCGCCAGCGCGCGGCGGTAGTGGTCGCGGGCACGGCCGGCCTCGAACGCCACCAGGTCACGCATCCCCCGGGTGCAGCCGCCGGCGAGGTCGGCCTCGGCCACCCCGAACCTGCCGAGGTCGGCTCGCGGCAGGTAGACGCGGCCGCGGGCGAGGTCCTCGGCCACGTCCCGCAGGAAGTTGGTGAGCTGGAACGCCCGCCCCAGCTCACGGGCGGGCTCGCGGGCGAGCCGCTCGGCGCCCGGCACCGTCTCCAGCACCGGGAGCATCATCAGCCCGACGGCGGCGGCCGACCCCTCCATGTAGACGAGCAGGTCGTCGTAGGTGTCGTAGCGCGTGACGGTCAGGTCCGTGCGCATCGACCGCAGGAACGCGTCGATGTCGCCCCGTTCGACGCCGAAGGAGCGCACGGTGTGCACGAACGCGGGCAGCACCGGGTCGCGGACCGGTTCGCCCGCCAGGCACGCCTCCAGCCGGCGGGTCACCTCGTCGAGCGCGTCCGCACGTCCGGCCACGTCATCGGAGGTGTCGACGATGTCGTCGACATGCCGGGCGAAACCGTACAGGGCGTGCACGTGCCGCCGTTTCCACGACGGCAGCAGAAGCGTGGCCAGGTAGAAGGAGCGCCCGTGGTGGGCGTTGAGGCGGCGGCAGTGCTCGTAGCTCGTGGTCAGCGTCATCGGCTCCCCTCCAGGATCCGTGCGGCGGCCAGCCTGCCGGAGATCAGGGCGGGTGGGACGCCCACGCCCGGCGCGGTGTACATCCCGGCGACGTGCAGGCCCGGAACCCGGCGGACACGGCCCGAGGGCCGCAGCCATGCCGTCTGGCGGAAGCGGTGATCCAGGGCGAAGGGCGTACCGGCCGAGTGCCCCAGCCGCGCCCACGCCGGCGGATCGAACGTGATCTCCGGTGCCGCCGCCAGGTCCCCGTAGCCCAGGTCGGCGAGGCGGCTCAGCATGCGGCGCTCCAGCCGCGGCGTGAGACGCTCCCAGTCGGCTCCGCAGGCGAGGTTGGGGACGGGTTCCAGCACGCTCAGCGTCGAGTGCCCGGCCGGCGCGGCGGCGGCGTCGGCGCCGGGACAGGTGACCAGCAGGCTCGGGTCGGGCTGCGGACGTCCGGACGCCAGGGCGGAGAACGTGGCCGCCCACTCCCGGCCGAAATGCAGGGTGTGGTGCGCCTGTCCGGGCAGCCGCCGGTCGAGGCCGAAATGCATGACCAGGCAGGACGGCGAGTAGCGCGGCCGGCGCAGCCGCCAGTCGCCGGCCGCCGCGGGCAGCAGCCCCGCGTGGGCCCGCACCAGATCGCAGGCGATGACGGCGTGGCTCGCGGCGAGCCGTTCCCCGGTGTCCAGCCGGACGGCCGTCACACCGGACGCGTCCGTCTCGACCCGCTCGGCGCGCACTCCGTACCGGATGCGGGCGCCGGCCTTCTCCGCCACCGCGGCCATGGCGTCCGGGATCGCGCGCATGCCGCCGCCGGACGGGAAGTACACGCCGCCGACGGTGTCCATGTGCGCGACGACGGCATAGATCGCCAGCGCCCTGTCCGGAGCCAGCCCGACGTAGAGCGCCTGGAACGTGTGCGCTCTGATGAGCCGCTCGTCGGTCAGCTGCGAGGCCGTGAACCTGTCCAGGCGGCGGAACCCGCCCGCCGCCGCCAGCTTCAGCAGCGCGGCGGGCCGGGCCATGCCGCGCAGCCGGGTCATGTCGGCGTCGATGAACGACGACCATTCCGCTTCGAACATCGCGCCGAGCCGCCGCCGGTACCGCAGATACCGGGCGGCCTCCTCCGGCCCGCACAGGGCCCGGACGTTCTCGGCCATCTCCTGCGCACCGGCCACCACGTCCAGCCGCGACCCGTCATGGAAGGCCAGCCGGTAGAACGGGTCCAGGCGCCGCAGAGGCAGCAGTGTCTCGACGTCCTCCCCGGCGGCGCCGAACGTGTCGGCCAGCACGTCCGGCATGGTCAGCACCGACGGACCGGTGTCGAACCGGTACGGCCCGAGGTTCGCCGACCCGCAGCAGCCGCCCGGCTCGTCGTGGGCCTCGACCACCACGACCTCGCGGCCCCGGGCCGCCAGGTGAATCGCCGCGGACAGGCCGGACAGGCCCGCCCCGACCACGACGACCGGACCGCGCGCCGCCATCAGCGTCGCCCGCGCGAGCCGTCACCCCGTGTCACACGATGTCGAAAGCGCACTGTCCCCTCCACCGTCGTCCGTACGGTCCTGTCCAGTTCTTCGGGGCATGGCGGCACATCGGTTGCCTCCCCCCGGTCAATGCGGCCGCTCGGCCGCGCGGGCGATGCCGCGGCACATCCCTCCGAAGACCCGGTTGTGGAACGGCCGGAACGCCCACCAGTACGCGTGGCCGGCCAGCCCCCGCGGGTGGAACAGCGCCCGCTGCGTGAACAGGGTGCGGCCGTCCTCCTGCGACACGCCGAGCTCCAGCCAGGCCAGGCCGGGCAGCCGCATCTCGGCGCGCAGCCGCAGCAGCCGTCCCGTCTCGATCTCCTCTACCCGCCAGAAGTCCACCGTCTCCCCGATGCGCAGCCGGCGCGGGTCCCGGCGGCCCCGCCGCAGCCCGACACCGCCCACCAGCCGGTCGATGAGGCCCCGTGCCCGCCAGGCGGCGGGGAAGGAGTACCAGCCGCGTTCCCCGCCGATCGCCTCGACGACCTCCCACAGCCGCTCGGGCGTAGCGTCCGTGCGGCACGAGCGGTCGTCGGTGTAGAGGCTGCCGCCGGCCCAGTCCGGGTCCGTCGGCAGCGGATCGCTCGGGGCCCCCGGGACGCCGGCCGATGACCAGCGCGTGGCGACATCCGCCTCACGGACCCGGCGCAGCGCCAGCGCCACCGACTCGTCGAAGCCGGTCGGCCCGTCCGGCGGGGGCGGGATGTACCGGCTGATGTCGTTCTCGCCGCACACGACCTCGTTGCGCAGCGACTCCACCAGTGGACGCGCGAGACCACCGGGGACCGGGGTGATCCCACCCACCCACAGACTCGACAGCCAGGGGCTCAGCACGGGCACCGGGACGATGAGCCGCCGGTTCAGGCCTGCCACGGCGGCGTACCGGTGCATCATGTCGGCGTAGGTGAGCACGTCCGGCCCGCCGATGTCGAACCCGCGGTTCACGTCGGCGGGCAGGTCCGCGGACGCCACCAGGTAGTGCAGGACGTCGCGGATCGCGATCGGCTGGATCCGGCTTCGCACCCACCGCGGCGTGACCATCACCGGCAGCCGCTCGGTGAGGTAGCGCAGCATCTCGAACGACGCCGAACCCGAGCCGATGATCACCGCAGCGCGCAGCCACACCGCGGGCGCCCGGCCGTCCAGCAGGATCCTGCCGACCTCGGCGCGGGACCGCAGATGCGGCGACGGGTCCTCCTCCGGATCCATGCCGCCGAGGTAGACCACCCGCCGCACTCCCGCGTCCCCCGCCGCCTCGGCGAAGACGCGGGCCGCCCGGCGGTCGTTCTCGGCGAAACCGCCGGCGCCGCCGATCGCATGGATGAGGTAGTAGGCGACGTCGACACCGTCCAGCGCGCGCCGGGTCGACTCCGGATCGGTGGCGTCGGCCTCCACGACCTCCACCCGCCCGGCCCAGGGATGATCGCGCAGCCGCCGCGCCGAACGGGCCATGCAGCGCACGCGGTGACCGGCGTCCAGCAACTCGGGGACCAGGCGCCCCCCGATGTAGCCGCTGGCCCCCGTCACCAGGCACAGGAATGGGCGGTTCACGACCGGCCTTCCCTTCGGCGTCGCTGTCGCATCACTTGCCGCTGCCTACCCGGCGCTGACGTGCACAAGCGCACGGCGCCCGGATTTTGCCGCCACCGGAAGCAACGACCCCGCAGGCCACCGCGCTCGCCGAATTTTGAAGCGTTTCCTCTGGGGGACGGGTGTGGGCATGACCCTTGGACACAGGCTCGCGCGGGGCGACGAGACGGCGCTGACCGAGTGCTATGCGACGCTCGGGCCCCTGGTCCGGCACCACGTGGCGAGGCTGGTGCCCGGCCACGCGGTCGACGACGTCGTCCAGGTGGCCTTTCTGGAGCTCTGGCGGACACGCCGGCGCTTCGACCCGTCACGGGCTCTCGCACCGTGGGTCCTGTCCATCGCGCGCAGGCGCGCCATCGACCAGATCCGCTCCGAAGCACGCCATCGCCGCAGGGCCGCGCCGCTGGAGGAGGCCGGCCGGGTTCCCGACCCGGCGCCCGCCCTCGACGCCGCGTGCGACGTCCGCGGAGCTCTCGCGGTCCTGCCCGTCGCGCAGCGGCAGGCGATCGTGCTGGCCCACTACGGGCACCTGACCCAGAGGGAGATCGCCGACCGGCTGAACATCCCGCTCGGCACTGTCAAGGCGCGCACCAGCCGCGGGCTGCGCCGGATGAGGGAGCTGCTTTGACCGCACCCAGGCCGCCACCCGGACCCGCTCCCGCCGATGGCCATCCACGCCCCAGGCTCGCCGTGACAGGCTGCCTGCCGGACGCGCCGGTCCGCCCCGGCAGCGGCCACGGCTGCGACCGGTTCCTCACCGGTCCCCTCGCACACCACGTGGACTGGGTCCCCGTCCGCCCGGAAATGGAGATCGGACTCGGCGCGTCCCGCCCGCGCCTGCGCCTGCGCACCGACGAGCTGGGCGCCGCCAAGGACGAGACCGCCGGCCGCACCTGGGCGATGACCGCACTGGAGAACGGCCGCATCCTCGACATCGCCGACGTCGACGGGTATGTGTTCGATCCCGGCTCGCCCAGTTGCGCACTGCTGAACCTGCCGCGCTACGCGTCCGGGCTCAACGATCCCGTCCTGCGCGAGCACTTCGTCGAACGCGTCTTCGCGCGGGCCGGGCTCCGTGAATTCTTCGCCCGCGATCGGCGTCCCCGCGACCTCGTCGCCTTCCACAGCCGCCACAAACTGCAGGTTCTCGCTCATGACCCGTCCGCCTACCGGGAACTGGGCCGGATCGTCGCCGGAGCCGGCACCCGCGGCCGAGGCGAACTGGAAGCCGACTACCGGCGCGCATTCGACCGGGCTTTGGCCGTCCCTCCGAAACGCGGTCGCCACACCAACGCGCTGCTGCACGTCCTCGGCCCTATGAGCGAACACCTCGACCCGGCTCGCCGCCACGACATCGTGGCGGCCATCGAGTCCTACCGGCGCGGCGAGGCACCGCTCAGCGTCCCGATCGCCCTGCTGCGCCACCACGCCGAAGCCGAGCACCTCGATTACCTCTCACAGCAGACCTACCTGAACCCATTTCCACCTGACCTGGTTCCCCGCCATCACCTGTGACGAGACCGGTCGTCCGCGGCGAGTGCGGCCGTCGTCAGCGCGGCCATGCGCCAGCACGACCGTTTGTAGAATCTGACCTGCGTGATCCGGCCGAAGAGAATGAAGCCGAGACGCACGATGGGGTTCGGGATGGGCGCCCGCTGCGAAAAGGCGTGGATGTGGAACTCCACCTCTCCGGTGTCGAGCCATTTGCGCACCTCCTGGTTCATCTGGCCGCGTTCGAGGTGCCCCTTCAACGTCCGGTAGGTCCATCCCCACACCCTCGCCCGGCGTCCGTCCCGTTCGATGACGCCGTCGACGACGTCTCCGATGCGGAGGCCGAGGTAGAAGTGCAGTCCGTAGAACCGGCCTTCGAGCAGCATGTTCCGGCCCGGCTCGGGAGGGCCCGAACGGCAGATCTCCCGGATGATGGCCGGATCGGCGTATTCGTAGTTCCGGACGAGCCGCCGGGCGACCTCCCAGCTTCCTCCGGCGACCGGCGGACCGGGCGGCTCCGCCGGCAGCGGCTGCCGGTAGTCGTCGACATGCCAGCCGCTCTCCGGGCGGTTCATGTCGTGCTGGTGCGGATCGAAGTTGAGGGGGAGCCGGTCCAGGCCTGCGTGCAGCCGATGCATCCGCCGCCGGACGCGTGCGCTCCTTCTCATGGGGCCGTCTTCTCCGGCTGACGCCGCCGTACCCGGCGCGGAACCCCGGCACGGCGGGCCACCTGCTGGACGGTGGCGTAGGTCGGCCCTCGCACCTGCTGAAACAGCCCCGCAGGGCTCAGTCCCGAGATGGAGTTCCGGGCTGGATCGAAGCGCATCGGTTCACGGTCATCGCTCCGTGCAGGCCCCTGGAGCCGGAGTTCACCGAATCGCTCCCAGGGGCCGAACTCGGTCGCCACCACGAGATCCATCAGCAGTGGCCGATCGTCCAGGGCGCCCGCGAGTGCCGGGAGGCCGGCCGGGATGGTCCCGGCCTGCCGCGCGGCCGCGCCCAGCAGCACCCGGCGGTCACCGGCGCGGTATGCGAGCAGGGAGCCGTAGAAGGACGGGCTCCACCTGGCCGCCGGCCGGAGCAGGTGGCGGCCCAGCCGGGAATGCCCCGTCGTGGCCAGCAGCAGCTCCGCGGTGGGCCCCGGTTCCGCGTCCCGGCCCTGCGGCTGCCGCCATCGCAGCGCCAGACCCAGCAGGTCCGGCAGCGCGGGCGGAAGGCCCACCGCGCGGGACAACCGCACCCGGCCCCGCAGCTCCGCACGATCGTCGAGGAACGGGACGCCCCAGTACCGGGACGTCCCGTGCAGGACGAGGGTGGCATCGAACACCAGGCCCTCGGGGTGCAGGGGCCGGTCGCGCAGCCGTGCCGCCAGAGCGAAGGTTCGCGTGACCACCGCCGAGAGCGCCCGGGTGACGAGCCGCTTCCGCCCGGGCTCGGAGACGTCCGCCCGCTCGGTCTGGACCTCCACGTCACCGATCATGTGGCCACCGGACAGCTCGGCGACCCGGGCGCAGAAATGCGCCCACATGTGAAGCTGCATTTCCTTCGCGATGCCCAGCCCCTCATAAAGAGCCTCTGACAGCCGGTCGCCGCTTCGCGCCCAGGACTCGATCGTGAAGACAAGGCCGTTCCCCTCGGTGCCCCTCGCCCGGAACTCGATCTCACCGGCCTCCAGATGCCCGCTCAGCGTCACGAACCGGAATGACTCCGGCGTCCGTTCCACCACCCGGACCGGGCAGTTCCAAGGCCCCGGCATGTGGACGACGTACTCGTCTCCCAGCCCCAGGGGCCTGCTGACTTCCGAAATCTTGTCGAAGACGGCGATCTCCACCGGTGAGGCGGCGTTGAGATCGTCACCCAGGCGTCCGATCAGCTGCTCCGCGGTCAGCGGGCTGCCGGAGATGCGGACCGTGTAGCGCCGCTGGTAGATCGGCCCGAACCCCTCCCGCAGATCCTGGACCCGATCCCCGCCGCGGCGCGGGATCCGCTCGATCTCCGAGACCGCCCCCGTACGGAGCCGGCCCCGCGGTACCCGGCGGGAACCCCGCAACCACCGCCACACGGCGATGCCCATGCCCGCCGGCCAACGCACCGCACGCGCCCGCCGCCGCCAACGCAGTCGCACGGCGCCCCCCGATGTCGCCCTTCGCCATCCCTCGAAACCCTGGCTCCCGCCGGGCCGACGGGCAGCCCCATACCCGACCTGACCAGGCCGAACCTCCGAAACACCACGCTGAGTCGCGGACGTCGCCCCCGGTCCATGTAAGAGATCGGTAAGGACCGGGTCGGCACCGCCGTGTACCCGGGCGGCGAGAACCGGGCCGTCCTCTGGCACAAGAAGAACTGATCCGCCACCGCCCGCTCTCCACGCGGAGAGCGGGCGGTCCGCGCGTCACCGCTGATCAGGTCGAAGTCAGCTCATGGAAGGACGATCTCGGGCTTGAGCCGCAGGTACTCGCCGTACCGTCCGGCGGCCTGGTCCAGGGCTTCGACCTGTGGACCCGTCAGGGCCCGGTAGGGCCGCAGGTCGAACCGCACATGGTCGCGGCCGACGGTGCGCCGCATGCCGGCGAGGAGCTGTGCGTCGACCAGGGCCATCCCGATCGCGGCCTCCCGGGTGCGCGGCACGTCACCGGCGGCGTCCAGCACCCAGCGGGAGTCCTGGTAGCCGCGGTACGTCTCGTCGAGGATCTGCAGGAGATGGCCCGCGGGATCCTGCGGTTCGCCGGGAGCCTCTCCGGGGGCGTGCCAGAAGGTGCGCCCGTCGTGCTCGAACGAGTCGAGCCGATCACGCACCTGCTGCAGGCCGGCGCGCACGTCGGTGAGGGTGAGCGTCGCCCAGTAGGCGAGGTCCCGTTCCGTCGCCGGGCCATGCCCGGTGAAATAGCGCAACGCGAGCTCGGCCAGCGCCTCGGTCCGGTCGAGGCGCCGCGGTGCCGGGACGCGCTCGGCCATCAGTGCGTACGTGTGTTCGCCCTCGGCGACCCGCCCGCTGCAGATCAGCCCGTCCAACTCGGCGTGGGCGAGCAGGATCACCACCATCTGCCCGCTGCCCGGGACACCGCGCTCGCGCAGCTCCTCGGCCAGCTGCGCGCGGGTGAGCTGTCCCCGGCTCGCCAGTGCCTCCATGACGGCGGCGACCGCCCGGTCGATGGACCGTTCGTCGAGGCCGTGAGTGGCGCGCAACTGCTGGCCGGTGACCCGCCGCACACGGGGAGCGGTCAGGTCGAGCAGCCAGCCGACGTCCTCGGCCCGCACGTAGTGCCACGTCGGACGCAGCACATGCGTACGCACGATGGTGCCGTCGTCGAGGAGGGCCGCCAGATCGGCCCGGTCGGGTTTCTTCGTGCGCGACGCCACCGCCCAAGCCGCCTGGCTGGGGTTTTCCGCCTGGACGGCCAGCAGTGAATCCACCACCTCACCTGCCGACCCGGCGTAGGGCCGAACCAGGTGCTGATTGCGCAGCCGCCAGCGAGCAATGTCGGCGTCCCGCACCACGCCACCACCTCCGGATCCGAATCGGAAACAGCCTAATCGGGCACACACTGACATCCACGCCTTCCCAGGCGGTGAGGTGCGCCCGGCCGGGGCACCGGGAGCGGGGAACCTTGTGGCCGTTCTCAGGACTTCCGAAGAAGATTGCGGGAGGAGAGGCGTACCGAGGAGGGAACGATGCTGTTCAAGCGGGAGGTCCTTGAGGGGATCGCGGGCGGGCGGATCGACCGGGTGTTCCGGGTGTGGGCCGTGCCCCGGGTCCGCGCGGGGAGCACCCAGCGCACCTGGGCGGGGATCATCGTCATCGACTCGGTCACGCCCGTCACCCCCCAGGAGATCACCGAGCAGGACGCCCTGCGGTCGGGCTTCAAGGACCGCGCGGCCCTGCTCACCGCCCTGTCCAAGAGCACCAAGGAGGGCGGCTACCACCGCGTCATGCTCCATCTTGGCGGCCCCGACCCCCAATCGGAACTGGCCCGCAACGCCGACCTGACCGACCGGGAACTGGCCGACATCACAACCGCCCTGGACACTATCGACGCCCGCAGCCGTCGCGGCCCCTGGACCCGCGGAGTCCTGCGCCTCATCGAGGAACACCCCGGCATGCGCGCCCAGGACCTGGCCGAACACCTCGACCGCGACAGGCTCCCCTTCAAGGCCGACGTCCGCCGCCTCAAAGCCCTCGGCCTCACCGAAAGCCTGGAGACCGGCTACCACCTCTCCCCGCGCGGCAAGGCCGTCATGGCCTACCTGCGCTCCTTGCCCGAATGATCGCCCCGGGCAGCGGCCCCGCCAGGTCCCCCAGTCGCGGCTCACCGTGCAGGACCCGGCGGACGAGCACGTGCGCGGCGCCCGTGCGGAACGGCCCCCGGCCGGTCGCCGCGTACACCAGCAGGCCGCCGAGGGAGAACACGTCGCTGGGCTGCTCCACCCGGCCTCCCCGGCACTGCTCCGGTGACATGTACGCGGGTGTGCCGATCGGGTGCGCGCCGGTCAGCGGGGTCGCGTCCGGGGTGACCGCCATCCCGCATCGACTCGGCCCAGGGTAACCACGCGATCATCTCGTTCGCCGGGTGGACGAGGCGTTCGACGCGACCCCGAGAGCCCGGTGTTGACGGTGTGACAGTCGTCTCTAGCGGGTGCCGATGGCCTTCCACTGGCGCCTATGACTCTTCTCTGACGTTAGAGTAGGAACGCGACGGTCGGCCACGTGACTCCCGCATCGGTGAGGCAGTCACTCTGAGGGTTTCCCGAATCGCGGCCTGACCTCCGGGGCGTTCCCCGGGCCCCATCACCGGCATCGGCGCCGGCCCCCGCCCGTCCTTGTCCGTGTCCTGATCCTGCACGGACGATCCGCCATGTCTGGAGTGTTTTGAGTCTGCCTGCCGTACTGGCACACCGGCTGGGGCCTGCGTTGACGCCTTCGCAGCCGATCACGGCCAAGTTGCTGCGCACCGAGGTGCTGGCCGGCCTGGTGGTCGCGCTGGCGCTGATCCCCGAGGCGATCTCGTTCTCGATCATCGCCGGGGTGGAGCCGCAGGTCGGGTTGTTCGCCGCGTTCACCATGGCCGTCACGATCGCGGTCGTCGGCGGGCGGCCCGCGATGATCTCGGCCGCGACCGGCGCGGTCGCGCTGGTCGTGGCCCCCATCGCACGCGAGCACGGGCTCGGCCACCTGCTGGCCGCCGTGATCCTGGCCGGGGTCTTCCAGATGGTGCTGGGGGCGCTGGGCGTGGCCCGGCTGATGCGGTTCGTGCCGCGCAGCGTGATGGTCGGGTTCGTCAACGCCCTGGCCATCCTGATCTTCATGGCGCAGGTACCCGAAGTCCGGGACGTCCCCTGGCCGGTCTACCCCCTGGTCGCCGCAGGGCTGACGCTGATGGTGCTGTTCCCGCGCATCACCAGGGCCGTCCCCGCGCCACTGGTGTCGATCGTGATCCTCACCGTCATCACCGTCGCCGCAGGCATCGCCGTCCCGACCGTCGGCGACAAGGGCGCACTGCCCTCCTCCCTGCCCACCCCCGGCCTGCCCGACGTCCCCCTCACCCTGGACACCCTGACGCTCCTGGCCCCGTACTCGCTGGCGTTCGCCCTGGTCGGACTGATGGAGTCGCTGATGACCGCCAAGCTCGTCGACGACATCACCGACACCCACTCCGGCAAGACCCGCGAGTCGATCGGCCAGGGCATCGCCAACATCGTCACCGGATTCTTCGGCGGCATGGGCGGCTGCGCGATGATCGGCCAGACGATGATCAACGTCAAGAGCGGCGCCCGGACCCGGCTGTCGACGTTCCTGGCCGGGGCGTTTCTGATGGTGCTGTGCATCGGCTTCGGCCCGGTCGTCTCCGACATCCCGATGGCCGCGCTCGTCGCGGTCATGGTCCTGGTCGCGGTCGGCACCTTCGACTGGCACTCGGTGGCCCCGGCAACGCTCAAGCGGATGCCGCTGGGCGAGACGACCGTCATGCTGGTCACCGTCGCCGTGGTGGTGTCCACCCACAACCTGGCCATCGGCGTGGTCGCCGGCTCGATCACCGCCATGGTCGTCTTCGCCCGCCGCGTCGCGCACCTGGTGAACGTCTCCGCGGTCACCGACCCCGACGGCGGCCAGGTCGTGTACGCGGTCACCGGCGAACTGTTCTTCGCCTCCAGCAACGATCTCGTCTACCAGTTCGACTACGCCGGCGACCCCGACCGCGTGACCATCGACCTGACCGACGCCCACGTCTGGGACGCCTCCACCGTCGCCGCCCTCGACGCCGTCACCACCAAGTACCAGCGGCGCGGCAAGACCGTCGAGATCGTCGGACTCAACGAGCACAGCGCCCGCATGCACGACACCCTCAGCGGCGAACTCGCCGCAAACCACTGACCGGAGCCGCCAGGAACTGAGCCCTCGCCACCTCCGGCGGGTGGCGGGCCCCGACGAGGGCGGAGGCGGACCGCGAAGCCCCACCGGTGCGGACGTCAGGGATAGAGTGCGGCGACCGCCTCGAGCACGCGGGCGCGGGCCGTCTCCGGAGCGGTGAGGCCGATCAGCACGTAGTAGGCCAGCCCCTCGGCAAGGGCGACCAGATCGAGGGCCAGATGTTCGGGATCGGCGGACGCGAGGATCAGCCCGCCGTCCTGGTCGTCGCGCACGAGGCCGGCGACCTGCCGGTGGAACCGGGTGTAGTCCCCGCGGAGCCGCTCGGCGATGCCCTCGTCGGTGAGCGCGAGCGCCGTGAAGGACTGGCGGACGCGCATGTGCGTCCGCGTCTCGGCGTCGTGGGCGATGAGTTCGGTCAGCACTGCGCTGAGCACCGAGCGCGGCTCGGCGTCGTCGAGATCGCTGCCCACGAGGGACCTGATGCGGGCGCTGCTCAGCTCGTTGCCGCGGTCGAAGGCCGCCTCGATGAGTTTCTGCTTGGTCGGGAAGTAGTGCTGGACGCGTCCGGCCGACACTCCCGCCCGCGCGGCGACCTCCGTCAGCGACACGGCCGGCAGGCCGCGCTCGGCGACGATCGCCAGCACCGCGTCGGCGATCTCCCGCCGCCGTACCTCGTGCAGCGCCCCCGGCCCCCGGGTACGCCGCTCCATTGATCACCTCAGTTTATCGATGTGGCCGCATCGGATTGAGCTCCGAGCCTATCGCCCTTAGCGTGGATAGGAGCAACCCAATGCGTCCACATTGATTTAGCCGAGGTACAGAGAAGGCGAACGCATGACGCGGTCCAGAACAGGCGAGCTTCCCGAGTCCGTGAGAACCGATCCGCGATCGTCCACACCCGGGGTCGCCCTCGCTCTGGCCTGCATCGTCCAGTTCATGGTGGTGCTCGACGTCTCCGTGGTGAACGTCGCGCTGCCCTCCATCCAGTCGTCCCTGGGTTTCGAGTCCGCCGATCTGCCCTGGGTCGCCGGCGCCTACACCCTCACGTTCGCCGGCTTCCTCCTGCTCGGCGGCCGTCTCGCGGACATCCAAGGGGCCAGGCGCGTCTTCCTCGCCGGACTCGTGCTGTTCTCGGTACCCAGCCTGGTGGGCGGGCTGGCGACCACCCCCGGGCCGCTGATCGCCGCGCGGGCGGCGCAGGGACTCGGCGCCGCCGTCCTCGCCCCGGCGACCCTGACGATCCTGACGACCACGTTCCCGGAGGGCCCTCGCCGCACCCGCGCCCTGGCCGCCTGGACGGCGGTGAGCCTGGCGGGCGGCGCGTCCGGCAACCTCATCGGCGGCGTTCTCACCGAGTCGCTGTCCTGGCGGTGGATCCTGCTGATCAACGCACCGATCGGCGTGGCCGCCGCCGTCCTCGCGGCCAGGCTGTCCACCGGCCGCCGGAAGGGGCGGGCCGGCCGCCTCGATCTGCCGGGAGCCGCAACCGCCACTTCGGGCCTGGCCCTCCTCGCCTACGGCATCATGCAGGCCGGACCACGCGGCTGGGACGACCCGGTGATCCTCGCCGCCCTCGCGGCCGCCGCCGTCCTGCTCGCCGGGTTCGTCCTCATCGAGACCCGTCTCGCCCGCGACCCGCTCATTCCGCCGCGGCTGTTCCGCGTCCGCGCCATCGCCGCCGGCAACGCGGTGATGCTGCTCGCCGGCGCCTGCTTCCAAGTGCCGATGTGGTACTTCCTGACCCTCTACATGCAGGACGTCCTGCACTACACGGCGCTGCAGACCGGACTCGGCTTCCTCCCGCACACGCTGCTCACCATGACCATCGGCCTGCGTGTCACCCCGTGGCTCATGAAGCACGCCGACGACCGGACCCTCGTCATCACCGGCGCGCTCACCGCAGCCGCGGGCTTCCTCTGGCAAAGCGCCATCACCGCCGACAGCGGCTACCTTTCCGGTGTGCTCGGCCCCGCGATCCTCATCTCCGTCGGCGGAGGCCTGCTGAACACGCCGCTGACCGCCACCGTCACCTCCGGCGTCGCCGAACGCGACGCCGGAGCGGTCTCGGGCCTGATGAACACCGCCAAGCAGGTCGGCGGCGCCGTCGGCCTGGCCGCCCTCACCGCCGCCGTCGCCGGCCATGTCACCACCCCGGCGGCCCTGGCCGACGCCTACGGCGACGCCTTCCTGATCATGGCCGCCATGCTCATCGTCATCGGCGCGGTCTCCACCGCCCTCCCGGCCAGGCGCGACGCGGAAGGACCGACCCGGACGGGCCCGCACCGCGGTGAGGAGAGGGGCCTCAGCGGCCGAACAGTTTCCGGGCTGTGCCGGGAGAGTAGAAGACGGTTTCGCCGGTCGCGTCCTTGACACCGTCGTTGTCGGTGACCACCCAGACGCGGCCGCCTCCGTCGACGGCCAGGCCCTCGGCCTTCTCCTGGGCGTGGCCGCCGAAGCCCCGTAGGTCCGGCAGCAGGTCGCGGACGAGCCGCTTGCGCAGCTGCTTGCCGACCCGTGCGGCGATGTCGTCCGGCAGCGGGATGCGCCGCTCCACCGGGCGGCATGATGCGTGACACGCCCGGCGGCATCCGCGGGCTTCCCCGATGAGGCGGACGTTCTGATCGACGGCTCCGCCACCCTCGCCGATACGGCCGCCCAGGGGCCCACGGGCCCTCTGACGCGTCCGGTGCTCACGCACTCCGTCGGCGGGGGTACCGGGGCAGGTTCCTCCGGGATCGAAGGCGCATCAGCAGCACGACGCCCAGCGCCACGGCCAGACCACCGGTGGTGAAGACGATCAGCCAGCCGGCCGGCATGCCCAGGAACCGGACGACCTCCTCCCTGTAGACGACCTGCCGGTAGGGCTCGTCGTCCGTCGCGGTGAAGCGGTAGTCGTCGGCGATCTGCTCGGGATCGATCCCGCCGTCGATGAGCTCGGTCATGAACAGGCCCTCCCCGAGGAATGCCCGCAGTTCCGGGGAGTCGACCTGCCGGGGCGTCACCTCCCCGGCGAACGCCAGCCGCATCCGCGCGCCGGTCGTCTGCCGCACCCGGTGCTCGCCCAGCACGTACAGGTGCAGCCGCTGCGTGTTCTCGGCGAGGCCGGACAGCCGCATCGGATAGACGAGCTCATCCGAGGCGAACGAGACACGCAGCGGGTCGAGTTCGCCGGTGAGGGTCCCGGCGCCGGCTCGCAGCTTCACCGCGACGTACTTCCATCCCTGCTCGACGTAGGGGCCGAGTGCCTTCTCCAGGTCGGAACGCAGCCGGTAGCCGTTGCGGGCCAGCCACCCGGCCAGCGCGTCCGGATCGTCGGCGTCGAGCGTCGCCACGCGGAACGGCCCGAGGTCGCGCTCACCGAGCACCTCGACGCCCCCGCCGTCCCCGCCCGACCCGGCAAGGCTGCCCGCGCCGTCGCCGGAGCCGAGGTCGGGGAACCAGATCCGCCGGGTGACCACGCGCGGCTCGGTGAGCGCGTCGAGCTCCTTGAACCAGCCGCGCTCCCCGAGCCGCACCGTGGCCTCGGACGGCGTGGGCAGCAGCCAGGCCGCGTCCTTCTCCGCCGACTCGGCCGACAACCGCATCACGATCTCCTCGGTGCGCGCCGACGCGTCATAACGGACGATCGACGTCTCCGCGGAGACCCTGACCGGGCTGTCGGAGATCATCGCACCGCAGCCGCACGCCCACGCCGGCTGCGCCACCAAGGCCGCCGACGAGGCGAACAACAGCCCCAGTACGGTCACCACACGCGTAAATGTCTGCACCCCGGCACTCCTGAATCTTCGTCCCGAAAGTGTTCGACCATCGGCACCGCCGCCTGGTTCCGTCCGGAACGCTACGCACCCTGCCTCTCGGTTCGCCCGACAGCCCCGCGTCCACGTCCCGGAAGCGTGCAGGAACCGATGCCGCCGATGCACCGCGCGACGGGCAGGCCGACTCTGCCCTCAGCGCCAGCCGAGCTCGGGTGCCACGTGAGTCAGGATGTTCTCCAGAACGTGCGCGTTGTAGTCCACACCGAGCTGGTTGGGGACCGTGAGCAGCAGCGTGTCCGCGGCCTGAATGCCCTCGTCGTTGGCGAGCTGCTTGACCAGCACGTCCGGTTCGGCCGCGTACGAGCGTCCGAAGACCGCCCTGGTCTTCTCGTCGATCATGCCGATCTGGTCGTCCGAGTCGGCGTTCCGGCCGAAGTAGGCGCGATCCAGATCGCTGGTCAGCGCGAAGATGCTCCGGCTGACCGACACGCGCGGCTCGCGTTCGTGTCCGGCGTCCTTCCACGCCTGCCGGTAGGCCTCGATCTGCCTGCGCTGCTGGACGTGCAGCGGCTCGCCGGTCTCATCGTCCTTGAGCGTGGAGCTTTGCAGGTTCATGCCCAGCTCGGCCGCCCACACACTGGTGGCATTGGAGCCCGAGCCCCACCAGATGCGGTCGCGCAGCCCCGCGGAATGCGGTTCGATGCGCAGCAGCCCGGGTGGATTGGGGAACATCGGCCGCGGATTCGGCTCGGCGAAGCCTCTGCCCTGCAGCACCGTGAGCAGTACCTCGGTGTGTTTGCGTGCCATGTCGGCATCGGTGTCGCCCTCAGACGGCTCGTACCCGAAGTACCGCCATCCGTGGACGACCTGTTCCGGCGATCCCCGGCTGATACCCAGCTGCAGTCGCCCGCCGGAGATCAGGTCGGCGGCGCCGGCGTTCTCGGCGAAGTGCATCGGGTTCTCGTACCGCATGTCGATCACGCCGGTGCCGATCTCGATGCGCGAGGTCTTCGCGCCGATCGCGGAGAGCAGCGGAAGGGGAGAAGCCAACTGCCTGGCGAAATGGTGCACCCGGAAATAGGCGCCGTCGGCACCGAGTTCCTCCGCGGCGACGGCGAGATCGATCGACTGCAGCAGCGCGTCCGCCGCCGACCGGGTCCGCGAACCCGTGCCGTCGCTCCAGTGACCGAACGAGAGAAAGCCGATCTTCTTCACATCGGCATCAACCATTTCAGCGCCGACGAGATTCCTGGCAGAGGTGGGTCGTCCGCGGGGAACTCGCCCGGCCGACGGGCGGGCTCGTCGGCCGGGCGGGGTGGCGACCGCTGTCAGCCGCGGCTGCCCGGCTTCGGTACGAAGGACGCGGTCATCAGGGCGCCCCAGCCGGTGATCTGGGCCTGCTTGACGGGCAGCAGGCCGGGCTCCCGGTGGTCCTTGACGACGATGGCGCGGAAACCCCAGGTAGGCGTAGGTCTTCGAGTCGACGATGATCTCACGGCGCAGATAGCCGTTCTCGACGCGGTAGAGCGTGCAGCGCCGCCTCGATCTTCGGGGGAAGAACGGCGTCCCGCATCGAGAGGGTGATGAGCTCGAACGCCCGGGAGTTGCGCTCCTCGGTCGTCGGCGGTGCCGGCTTCCTCTTCTTCATCAGTGCGTACTCAGGGCGCGGTTGCGGCGGACCTCGGCGCGGCGGTGCTCGCGCAGGGCGTACGTGGCGATTCCGTAGAGCCACGGGCGCGCGTCCGGACGTGTGAAGTCGTACTGCCCGCGTTTGCGGAAGGCGGTCATGAACGTCTCCCCCCGGCGGCCCGAGCTCACGTGGCCGGCCAGTGCAGGTCGGCGGCGGGCTAGCGGTGGCCGCAGGAGCCGCACCGGCCGCGGCGGCGGAGGTAGTACGCGAGGGTCGCGGCGCCGAGGGCGAGGCCCCACAGCGTCCAGAGCTGGCTGGGCGCGGTGAGAACGAGGTCGATGATCTTGCCGCCGCCGTCGGGGTTGTGGCCGAGAATCAGGGCCCGGTTGAACATCAGTCCCGCCTCCGTCACGATCACCGTGACCAGCGAGGCGGGGACGATCGCCGTGCGGGGCCGCACCGGCTTGCCGCGCAGGTGCGGGATCCAGCGGGGGTAGACCTCGCCCCAGCGCTGGACGAGGCCGAGCGTGAGGACCGCGCCCGCCGCTCCGAACGTCGCCAGCCCTGCACCGGCCCACCAGATACCGGGCGACTCCCGTGCCTCCTCCCGGATGTCCTCGGTGGCGTAGCCGAGCGGGATGGCCAGGGCGACGGCCCAGCGGGTCAGCGCGTACAGCAGGGGAACGGCGACTGCGACCGCGACCGCCCAACGCCCCCACCGGGCCGCTCCGGCGGGTGTCGCCCACCCGGTCAGGACGTCACCGTTACGGCCGCAGGCACCGCACGCGCCGCGGCCCCTGCGCCGGTAGGCGACCGCCGTGGCCGCCCAGGCCAGCCCGCCACCGATCAGCAGGAACTGGTTGAGGACCGGCCAATCGAACATGCCGGGCCCGAAGAACTCGACTCCCTTCGGCCAATCGAACAACGACCGGCCGACCAGGAACACCGGTGTACGGCCCACCGCCATCAGCGGCCGGTAATCGGGGATCACCAGGGTCAGCGTCACCGCCGCCGCCGAGGCCACGCTCAGCAGCGCCGCACCGGGCAGCCCGCGCATACGGCTCCGCGCCATCAGCATCGCCGACAGCGCGCCCACCAGCCCCAAGGCGGCGATCACCGGTGCGGCGACGTCCCGCCGGGCCGACTCCAGGAGCGATACCCGAGCGCCGAGCGGATCGCCCACCGGCCCGAACGGAAAGCCTTCCCCACCGAAGGACCAGTACAACCCGAGCAGGCCGTACAGCAGCGACCAGCTCGCCGCCACGTACGCGGCCCACCCGAGCCGGCCGGAGCGTACCCCGGACGAGGCCGATCCGCCGACCGTGGCCGACGGGGGACGCGCCGAGCCTGAACGCGATGCTGCCACATCTCCTGTGCTGCTCATGGTTCAACCTTCGGTGTCCGCCGATGCGCACGACATCTGCCGTTCGGGAGGTTCCGGGTCGGGGCGCCGCGCTCATCTCCCCCGTTCGGGGGAGTGGTGGCGTCCACCGTCCGGCTAGCGTCGGGCCCATGCGAGACCGGCTTGCGTGGTGGCGCCTGCGTGCTCGGCCCAAGATCGCGTGGGTCGCGTGGATCGCGGGGTCGGTGGCCGCCGTGTCCACGACGGCGACCGCCGCCGTCATCGTCTACAGGCCGGCGCTCGCGGACACCGCCCGGACGGAAGCCACGGTGGAGGCGATGGCGCTCCTCACCCTCATCGCCATCGTGGTCCGTGTGGCGCCGCGGCGCCAGGCGATCGTCTCCGGCGCACTGCTGGGCGTCGCGGTCAGCGTGTGGGTGTGGCGATTCGGCGACCCGGACCCGGCGTCGCACCCGCTTCAGGCGGTGGCCTGGAACGCGCTCTGGGCCATGTTCGCGGTCGGCGCGGCGCTCATCGGCGGGTGCCTGCGGTGGACGGACGCGCGCCGCCGCCGCACGCTGGCGCACTCTCACCAGGCCGTACGCCTGGAGATAGCCAGGGACCTGCACGACTTCGTCGCCCACGACATCAGCGTCATCGTGCTCCAAGCCCAGGCGACCCGGTTCGTCGCCGACCAGGACCACGACCTCGGCCAGGCGCTCGCCGCCCTGGAACGCATCGAGGTGGCCGGACTCCGAGCCCTCGCGTCGATGGACCGGACCGTGCACATGCTCCACGAATCCGACGCTCGCACGCCGACATCGACGGCCGTCCCCGGCAACGCACCTGCTCACGCGCCGCTACCGGGCCTGACGGACCTGTCCGAACTGGCCGAACAGTTCTCGGCACCCGGGACGGCGGCCGTCCGGCTCGATCTCGCCCCGGATCTCGCCGCCTCGTTGCCAGGAGACCTGAGCGCCACGGCGTACCGGATCGTTGCCGAGGCCCTGACGAACGTCCGGCGACACGCCCCTACCGCGACCACGGTCACCACCACCGTCCGGCCTTCGGGCGGCTCGGCGCTGGAGGTCACGGTCACCAACGACGGCACTTCCGCCGTCCGGGCGTCGGTGCCGCGAGCCGATCGCCACGGTGGCTTCGGGCTCGCCGGCCTCACCGAACGGGTGCAGGCACTCGGCGGCACGCTGACCGCCGGGCCCTACTCCGCGCAGCGCGGCGGCGCGGCCCTCGACGGCTGGCGCGTGACCGCCCTCCTGCCGCTGACCACCTCCGACTCCGCGATCAGGTGAGGACCGCATGACCTCGGCAACGACCCGCATCCTGATCGCCGACGACCAGGCCGACGTACGCAGCGGCCTGCGCCTCGTGCTGGACGCTCAGCCCGACATGACCGTCGTCGGTGAGGCCGCCGACGGCGCGGCGGCGATCGGGATGGCCCGCCACCTGAGGCCCGACATCGTGTTCGCCGACATCCGCATGCCTCGCGTGGACGGGCTGGAGGTCACCCGGCGGCTCTCCGGACCGCAGGTGTCCGACCCGATCCGCGTCATCGTCATGACCGTCTTCGACCTCGACGACTACGTCACCAGGGCCCTGCACAACGGCGCCTGCGGTTTCCTGCTCAAACGCTCCGGCCCCATGCTGCTCATCGAGGCCGCACGCGCGGCCATGGCCGGAGACACGATGATCAGCCCGCAGATCACCGTGCGGCTGCTCCGCCGGCTCACCCCGCCGCCGGCCGCCACCCGGTCCGATGCGGGCGTGCTGACCCCGCGTGAACTCGACATCGCCCGCGGCGTCGCGCACGCCAAGACCAACGCGGAGATCGCCGGCGATCTGTTCATCTCGCCGGGCACCGTCAAAACCCACATCGCCAGCATCCAGGCCAAACTCAACGCCCGTAACCGAGTCGGCATCGCCGCCTGGGTCTGGGCAACCGGCCATGTCGAGCCAGGGGGACTGCACGGAAAAGAGCGGCAGACCCGTTAACCCCCACTACGAGGAATTGCAGAGAAAACTTTGCAAAGCTTTCTCTGTAGAGTAGGTTCTGGCGCATGCCGCCCCCTGAAACCAAGCGCCGTGCCGGACGAGCGACCGCAGCGACCCTTGGCGTGATCGCCGGACTGGCCGCGGTCACCGCCGCCGCCACGGCTTTCGTGACCGCTCCCACGGTGAACGCCACGCCCGCGGCGGCTCATCGCCTGAGCTGGACCCCGTGTGGTGCTTCCGGCGGCTCCGGCGCCGAGTGCGCCTCCCTGTCACTGCCGGTCGACTGGGACCGCCCCGACGGTCCGACGTTCGAACTGGCCCTGGCTCGGCGTAAAGCCACCGCTCCCGGTGAACGCGTCGGATCCCTGGTATTCGGTCCCGGCGGCCCCGGTGACAGCGGTGTCGACCGGGTCGTGGACGGTATCTCCCGCTTCAGCCCCGTAGTCCGCCAGCGCTTCGACATCGTCAGTTTCGACCCGCGCGGTGTGGGCCGCAGCACCCCGATCGCCTGCTCCGCCGACCTGATCGCGCAGCGGCCTTCACCCGAGATCGAGAACCAGGCGGCCTTCGAGGCCACCCTCGGCTACAACGCCGAGTTGCGCGCCGACTGCCGCCGGCGCACCGGCCCTCTGTTCGACCACCTCGACACCGCGAGCACGGTACGGGACCTGGAGGCCGTCCGCGTCGCCCTCGGCGAGGCCAAACTGACCTTCCACGGCAGTTCGTACGGCACGGTGCTCGGCGCCCAGTACGCCGAGACCTACCCGAATCGCATCCGTGCCATGGTGCTGGAAAGCGTGATGGACCACAGCGTTGCGATCACCCGCTCCTTCCTGCGCGACCAGGGCGCCGCGGCCCAGGATTCCTTCGACGAGTTCGTGAGGTGGTGCTCGGCCGGCACCGGTTGCGTCCTGCACGGCCGGGACGTACGAACGGTCTGGAAGGGCCTGCTGGCCCGCGCCGAACGCGGCGAACTGGAAAACCCGAGCAGGCCCGGGACCCGCCTGTCCTCGATCGACCTGGTCAACGCGGTCGCGTTCCGCGCGTTCTACAGGGCCGACTTCGCCGGCCTGGCCAAGACCATCGCCACCATGGACGACAGCAGCCCGCTCCCGTCGGCGCCCGCCGCACTGTCGCCCCTGCCGCCCACGGCGCCGATCTTCTGCTCCGACTGGCGCCTGCCCGTACGCGACCACCGCGAGTACACCTCACTGGTACGAACACTGAACCGGGCCGCCCCGGACATGCCGTACCTGCTCCCCGTCCGCATGGTGGTCTCCTGCTTGGGCGCGACCACCGCCAACCCCCAGCACCGCCTGAAGGTGACCGGCGCTCCGAAGATCCTGCTGTCCAACGCCCGACACGACCCCGCGACCGGCTACCCCTGGGCACAGTCGGTGGCACGCCAACTCGGCCGAAGCGGCGTGCTCCTCACCTACGAAGGCCACGGCCACGGAAGCGTCACCGAGGGCGCCTGCATGGAGAACACCGTCAACGCCTACCTCACAGACCTGAAAGTCCCCACACGGGGTATCACCTGTCCTGCCCAGGGCCTCCGAACTCGTCGTTGACCTGCCCTTGCGGGGTCATAGCGGCGCCCCGTGAGGCGCCGGGAACAGCATCTTCGCAACACCACATGAGACACGCTCGTTCGTGGCGACGTTGCGCAGCCCAGTTCGTTGGCCGGTGCGGCCGGTGAACCCGCGAGGTGGTCCGGACGGACGACGCCACGGGTCCGGGAATCGCCTGCCGAGGTTCGGGGTGGCGTCTCATTCGACCTGTGCGATCTTGTAGGCGATTCCGCCGTCGATCAGGTACCCCGATCCCACGCAGACGATGTCGTTCAGCCATGCGTACTGCTCCGCCCCGGTCTCGAAGAGCGGGTTGGTCCGGAAGTAGTAGCGGGCCGGGTCGATGTGGTGGCGTTTGGACGGGTCGGCCAGGCCGGCCCGTAGATCAGGCGGAACGACCCAGCGGCCGCTGTAGGTCATGTGCACCAGGGCGTCGTCGTGGGTGCGCAGGGTGAGCCGGACGTCCAGGGTCATGGCCCCGTCAGGCCGGAACAACGCCCAGTCGCCGCCCCCCGGCAGCACCTGGCCATGCAGCCGTGGCCCGTGGAAGCTGCCGCCTGCGGAGCCGAAGAGGATCCGTCGCCCGAGCGGGCCGGCGCCGATGTCCAGCCGGGGGTTCAGGTCTACCACGATGTCGAACAGATGCCGCGTGGTGAGGTCGCCGAGTGCCTTCACGCGGGGGTCGGGGGTCATGAAGCGTCCCTGAACAGCGTGCGCCGGACCGCGTCCGTCGAGACGCCGGACTGCGCGCACAGCTCCGACAGGTCGAAGAAGAACCGCTCACCGGCGATGAGATCGTCCTTGAAGCCGAACTGGATGAACACCGGTAGTTCGGCGCGCCTGCCGTTGGGCGTCACACCGAACCGGTCGCCGGTCATCGTCATCCGCGCCGTGCCCCAGCAGACCAGGGTGTCGTCGTTGCCGGCGTGGCCGTCCAAGACGACGTCGTAGTCCGGGAAGGACGCGAAGAACCTGGTCAGTGCCCGCTCGTTCTCGGTGGTGCCATGCGCCTTCGTACCGAGGGGCGGCGCCTCCAACAGCATCTCCGGGTGGAGCAGCCCCATGGCCGCGGGCACGTCCTGGCGGCTCTTCGCGGCCGCCAACTCCTGCGCCAGCTCGAACATTCGATGGCTTCTCATGCAACTAAACATACGGTCGACCGTATTTATTGGCAAGGCTCCATGGCAGGATTGGAACCGATGAGTGAGAAGGTGCCGGACGGGCGGCTGCTGCGCGGTGCGCGGTCCCGGCGGACGATCGTCCGGCACGCCGTCGATGTGGCGTCGCTCGAAGGGCTCGACGGCCTCAGCTTCGGCCGGCTCGCCACCGAACTCGGCGTCAGCAAGGGCGGCATCCAGACACTGTTCGGCACGAAGGAGAACCTGCAGCTCGCGGTCGCCGAAGCCGCCCGCGAAGCGTTCGAGGAGGCCGTGATCGCCCCCGCGCTGGCGCAGCCGCCAGGTTCGGCGCGGCTGCGCACTCTGGTCGACCGTTGGATCGCCTACGCGCAGGAACCGCTGTTTCCCGGCGGCTGCTTCTGGGCGGCGAACCTTCCGGTCTTCGACAGCCGGCCAGGCCCGGTGCGCGACACCCTGGCCCGCCAGCAGAGGGCCTGGCGCGGCCTGATCGCCGGCGAACTGCGTCACGCAGCCGACGCGGCCGAGCACGCCGTCCCTCTGGCCTTCCAGATCGACGCGGTTCTCACCGCCACGAACACCGCGCTCCGGCTCGGCGACGACAGTGCCGTGGACACGGCCCATCGCGTCATCGATGGGCTCCTTCCACCACCAGGCTGACCCACACGCCGCACCGGACCGCCTCCGCACCCGACGCCATCCGCACATGCCGCAGTTCGCGTCCCTGCTGCTCACATCCGCTTGATGGCGGTCTCGATGTCCTTGGCGGGAGCCTCCTGTGTGGCGGTGCGGCCTTTCTGCGACGGTCGCTGCCCGATCACCGCGGTGAGCGACACCATTTGGCTGGAGACCGGTCACTTCCGCTCAGGTCTTCGAAGATTGCGGTGTGCTCCTCCGGCACGCCCGATTGAGCAGGGCGAAGCCCAAGGCCAGGCCGAGCATGGTGTACACGCCCCGCGGCCAGAAGATGGATTCAGGGATCGGGTGTCGGCACGGTAGGTGTCCGCCAGGAGGTGAACCCGTTCCTGGTTCCGACGACGCTGCGGTTCGCGATCTTGCCCAGGCGCCGCTCACCCATCTGCCGCAGTCCCCCATCGATGATCGCGATCAAGGAGGGGCCGCTCATGCCGATGACAGGGCATTCGCTTTCTTCAGGATCATGTAGGCGGTGGGCGGCGCACTCAATCGTGAGGACAGTCGGGCCCTTGTGTTGTTTCCGTGGGTGAGTGATCAGGTTCGTCCGGGGAGGGGTGGGCAGAGGCCGCCGCGGGTGAGGGCGGCCATGGCGATGAGGG
>NZ_JBICUS010000011.1:0-262264 GCF_043198455.1 Spirillospora sp. NPDC048824
AAGTAGACGCCGCCGTTGTCGTCGACCTGGCGGGCCAGGGCTTCGCTCTGGGCGGCGCCGGAGATGATGCCGAGCTGGTCGCGCAGCCATTGCACCGCCGACCCCGTCACCGCGATCGACCCCTCCAGCGCGTACACGGGAGCATGGTCACCGAACTTGTA
This sequence comes from Spirillospora sp. NPDC048824, assembly GCF_043198455.1. Taxonomy (NCBI): domain Bacteria; kingdom Bacillati; phylum Actinomycetota; class Actinomycetes; order Streptosporangiales; family Thermomonosporaceae; genus Spirillospora; species Spirillospora sp. NPDC048824. The sequence continues at coordinate 162 of NZ_JBICUS010000011.1, forward strand.
GCAGACGGTGGTGAGCATCCCCGCCTTCGACCTGACCAGCTCCTCACCGGTGTTGAGCAGGAGGAAGTTGCCGGTGCCGTAGGTGTTCTTGGCCTCGCCGGGCGCGAAGCACACCTGCCCGACCGTCGCGGCCTGCTGGTCGCCGAGGATCCCCGTGAGCGGGACCTCGCCGCCGAGCGGGCCGTCCGCGCGGGTCGTCCCGTACGGCTCGGGCGCGGAGGACGGCTTGATCTGCGGCAGCATCCGGCGCGGGATGCCGAAGAACGACAGCAGCTGGTCGTCCCAGTCGAGGGTCTCCAGGTCCATGAGCATGGTGCGGCTGGCGTTGGTCGGGTCGGTGACGTGCACGCCGCCGTCCGTCCCGCCCGTGAGGTTCCACAGCACCCACGTGTCGATGTTGCCGAAGATCGCGTCGCCGTTCTCGGCGGCCTCGCGGACGCCCTCGACGTTCTCCAGGATCCACTGGACCTTGCCGCCCGAGAAGTACGTCGCGGGCGGCAGGCCGGCGCGGTGCCGGATCGTCTCGCCCCTGCCGTCCCGTTCGAGCGCGGAGGCGATGCGGTCGGTGCGGGTGTCCTGCCAGACGATCGCGTTGTAGTACGGGCGGCCGGTCCGCCTGTTCCACACCACCGTCGTCTCGCGCTGGTTGGTGATGCCCAACGCGGCCAGATCGGTGTGGTCCAGGTTCGCCCGGTGCATCGCGGACTGGATGACGGCGCGGGTCCGTTCCCAGATCTCGGTGGGGTTGTGCTCCACCCAGCCCGCCTGCGGCAGGATCTGCTCGTGTTCGAGCTGATGGCGGGCGACCTCGTTGCCGCCGTGATCGAAGATCATGAAGCGGGTGCTCGTGGTGCCCTGGTCGAGCGCTCCGACGAAGTCGGCCATGCGTGGGTTCTCCCTTCAACCGGCGGGGCGGCCCCGTCAGGAAACGTCGTACTCCGGCTTGGGCTCGGTGACCTCGGTGCCCTCCTCCTCGTCGGGGATGTTGCGCCCGACGAGCAGGATGTAGAGACCGGCGCCGATCACGGCGCCGATGACCGGTGCGACGATCGGCACCCAGAAGTACAGGTTCCCGTACTGGTCGTCCCATGGGGTCTCGTAGCCCGTGAGGAACTGGACCAGCCGCGGACCGAGGTCGCGGGCCGGGTTGATCGCGTACCCGGCGGCGGAGCCGAACGCCATCCCGATCGCCACCACGATGAGCCCGATGATGAGCGGCGCCATGTTGGCCAGCGGCGGCGCGTTGCGCAGGTCGGTGAGGGCCAGCACGAGGAACAGCAGGATCGCGGTGCCGATCACCTGGTCCCTGAACGCCCCCCAGGTCCCGATCGGCAGGGTCCCGTTGCCGGGCATGGTGGAGAAGACGATGTGCGTCTTGTCCGTCAGGCCGGGGTCGAACTTCTGCAGGATCTCGCTGTAGTTCCACCGGACGATGAGCGCGCCGACGAAGGCCCCGAGCGTCTGGGCGATGGAGTACGGGAGCACCTTGCGCCAGGGGAAGCCCTTGAAGACCGCGAGGGCGACCGTGACGGCGGGATTGATGTGCCCGCCGCTGATGCGGGCGGACACGTACACGCCCAGCGTCACGCCGATGCCCCAGGCCCAGGCGATGCTGTCGTGGTCGCCGAGGCTCTGGGGGTCTCCGAGCCCGCTCCCCGCGATGACCTGGGCGACGACGCCCACGCCGAACAGGATCAGGATCATCGTGCCGGCGAACTCCGCGGCCATCTCCCTGGCGAGCTCGGGGACCTTCGGCCCTCGCGTCATCTCTCCTCCTCAGGGGTGTGTGACGTAAGGCACAGTCGCCGCGAACGTATGTTCGTCGGACAAAACGGGTCAACCACCACATGATGACAATGTCGGCACTCTGTACGGTCCATCACCACCCCCGGCGGAACGATCGCGAGCGTGATCTTCCCCAGGGAATACGCCCTTACACCGTCCGCTCGGCCCACCGTCCTCCAGCCCCCGCCCGCCACCATTCAAAGGACGAGCTCCGCTCGGCCCACCGTCCTCCAGCCCCCGCCCGCCACCGTTCAAAGGACGAGCTCCGCTCGGCCCACCGTCCTCCAGCCCCCGCCCGCCATCATCCGGTCGGCGAGGTCCGCTTGAGGATCGTCAGTGGCCTCGGAACGCCTCCTCCAGCCACCAGGCCGGCCGGGCACGGGTGACCTTGGCGTCCACGACCATCGGGCGGTCGCGCGGGCCCGCCAGCCAGTCGGCCACCGCCGCCAGGTCCTCGCGCCGCCGGACGGTCGCAGACGCGCAGCCGAAACCGCGGCCGATCGCGGCCAGATCCGCCGGCGGGAACGTGACCGTGTCGAGCGGGTGCCCGCCCGGGCCGAAGTGGTGCACCTCCGCCCCGTACGCCTCGTCGTCGTAGACGACCACGAGCAGGCCCAGCGCGAGCCGGACGGCGGTCTCCAGCTCCGCGACCGACATCAGCGCGCCGCCGTCGCCGAGCGCGGCGACGGTCAGCCGGTCGGGACGGGCCACCGCCGCGCCGATCGCGGTGGCGAGGCCGAGCCCGATCGACTGGAACGCCTGGGTGAACACGAGCGCGTCCGCGTCGGGAACGTCCAGGAACATCGCCGGGTAGCCCATGAAATTGCCGGAGTCGACGGCGACGGTGCGTTCGCCCGGCAGCATCCCGTCCAGGGCGATGGACAGTGTCCGCGGGTCGATCCGCGGCCCGTCGGCGCCGTCCTTGCCGTCGCGGTGCTCCTCGTAGGGGACGTCCTGCCAGCGTCCCTCCCGCGCGAGCCGTTCGGCCACCTCCGGTGTGCGGTAGCCGGAGGCGGCGTGGCCGCGCGCGTCCAGCTCGGCGGTGACGGCCCGCGCGGTCTCGGCGGCGTCGCCGATGAGGCCGAGGTCGACGGGATGGTGCGCGCCGAGCGCCCGGGCGTCCACGTCGACCTGCACGACCTTCGCGCCCCGGGCGATGAGGGCGCCGTGCCGGGTCGTCCACATGTTCAGCGAGCAGCCCCAGCCGACGACCAGGTCGGCGCCGCGGATCAGGTCGGCGGCGGCGGGGGTGGCGAAACCGCCGCTGACATCGAGGGCGAACGGGTCACCGGCGAACAGGCCGCGCGCGACGGCGGACGTCGCGGGCAGCGCACCGCAGCGCCCGGCCAGCTCGGCGAGGGCCTCGCGGGCCGCCGACAGCCGCGCGCCCCGCCCGGCGATGAACACCGGCCGCTCCGCGGCCTGCAGCGCGTCGGCCAGCCGGGCGATCGCGGCCGGCGGCGGCACCGGCAGCGGCGCCACCCTCGGCCGCTCCCCGGCGGGCGGGCGCTCCTCGGCGCGGTCCGGATGCTCGGCCGCCTGGATGTCCAGCGGCAGGCCGAGCAGCACCGTCCGGCGCTCGGCGACCGCCGTGCGGCACGCGCGGGCCACGTCGGCCAGCGCCGTCCGCGGGGAGTGGACCCGCTCGGGGACGGCCCCGACCGCCGCGGCGATGGCCGCCTGGTCGACGCGGAAGTTGGAGCGGACCGCGGCCGCGGCCACCTCGCCCGCGACCACCAGCAGCGGAGTGCGGCTCTTGGCCGCCTCGGCGATGCCGGTGACCGCGTTGGTGAGGCCGGGCCCCTGGTGGAGCGACACCACGCCGAGGCCGCCGCTCACCCGCGCGTACGCGTCGGCCATCGTGGCGGCCCCGGCCTCGTGCCGCGCGGCGACGAACCGGGCGCCGTTCGCGACGAGCGCGTTGGTGACGTGGAAGTTGCCGCTGCCGACGACCCCGAAGACGGTGTCGGCGCCGAGCCGCGTGAGCGCCTCCCCCACGGCCTCCGCGACGTTCATCCTTCGATCAGCGCGAGCACGCGGGCGGGGCTGCCCGAGCCGCCGACGATCGGCAGCGGCGAGGCGAGCAGCACGGCGCCGCGGGCGGGGAGCCGGTCGAGGTTCTGCAGCTGGGTGAGCCCGTACTTGCCGGCGCCGAGGAAGTAGGAGTGGCACGGGAACGGCGGGTCGAAGGCGTGGGCGCCGCCCGCGTCGGTGCCGACGGTCTCCACGCCGAGCCCGATGACGGGGGTCTCCTCGGCGAGCCACCGCGCGCACTCGGCCGAGATCCCCGGCGTGTGCGGGCCGTTCTCGTCGGCGTTGAGGAAGGTGTCCTGGTCGCCGGACCGCGCGTCCCAGCCCGTCCGGTAGAGGAGCCAGCCGCCGTCCGGGAGCGGCCCGTGCGTCTTCTCCCAGTCGCGGACGTGATCGATCTCCAGCAGGAAGTCGGGGTCGCCGGCGGCCCGCACGGACGCGTCCAGCACGACGGCCGGGGCGACCAGCCTGCCGGGCGGCACCTGCGAGACGTCCTCGCCGTCGCGGCCGGAGGCCCAGTGCACGGGCGCGTCGAAGTGGGTGCCGACGTGCTCGCCGGTGACGATGTCGTTCCAGTACCAGGCGGGCCCGCGGTCGTCGTACCGGCTGATCTCCTCCAGCCGGAACGGGACGGTGTTGGCGAACGGCTCCGGCAGCCGGAGGATCGGCGTCCGCTCCGACAGCGGAGCGGTCAGGTCGACGATCTCCACCGAGCCGTCGGCGACGGCGGTGAGCAACTGGTTGAGCACGGACATCGGTCCTCCGGCGGCGCGGGGGCGGCTGACGGTCGCGGGGTGTCATGAACGTATCGCAGATGCGCCTGTTCGGAGGGTCACCCCGGCCAGGCCGCATGCCCATTGTTCATGCTCACGTCCGGGTCCGGATTTCGTTGCATGACCACATGGACGCAGCGTCGCCGCGCGGTCACCATCGGGGCGGAACCCCGGTCGACACCGCCCCCACGGAGGCCCGCATGCGCCGAAGGCCCTGGACGCTCACGCTCACCGCAGCCGCCCTGACGGCCGCCCTGGCCGTCCCCCTCGGACACGCCGCTCCCCCCGCACACGCCGCCCTCCCCGCACACGCCGCCCTGACTCCGCCGCCGCCCGCACCGCCGTCCGCCGCCGTCACGGGACACCGGGCCGGCTTCGATCCGCTGGTCCCCTCGCCCGACCCGGTCGAACTGCGCGAGGCGTACCGCCCTCTCTCGGTGACCTACACATTCGAGGGCCAGAAGCGCACGCTGGACGACTACCTCGCCCGCACGGGAACGCAGGGCTTCGTCGTCCTGGACGGCAGCGACATAGTCTTCGAGCGCTACGTCGCCTCCGGCGAGGACAGCCTCTTCCAGTCGTGGTCGATGGCGAAGTCGTTCACGTCGGCGGCCGTCGGCATCGCGCTCGGCGAGGGCTTCATCGACTCGATCGACGACCCCGTCACCCGCTACGTCCCCCGCCTGGCGGGCTCGGGGTTCGACGGCGTCTCGCTGCGGGACCTGCTGCGGATGTCGTCGGGCATCGACTGGGACGAGACGTCCGACGTCCCCTTCGTGCATGTCGCCGCGAGCCTCGGGTATCCGCTCACCGAGCTGGCCCGGCAGCAGAAGCGCGGCTGGGAGCCGGGGACGAGGTTCGAGTACACGAGCATGAACACGTTCGTCCTCGCCTGGGTCGTCGCCGAAGCGACCGGGGTCCCGTACCACTCCTACGTCCAGGAGAAGATCTGGGGGCCGGCCGGGATGGCGTCCAAGGCCTACCTCGGCAACGACTCCAACGGCAACAGCATGGGGTACTGCTGCTACTACGCCACCGACCGCGACTTCGCGCGGTTCGGCCTCCTGTACCTGAACGGCGGGAAGGCCGACGGGCGGCAGGTCGTCCCGGCCTCGTGGGTGACGGAGTCGACGCGTCCGTCGGCGCCGTTCAACCAGGGGTACGGCCTGCAGTGGTGGCTCGGCGAGGACGGCGGCTTCTCCGCCAACGGCCTCGGCGGCCAGCAGATCTGGGTCTCGCCCCGGTACGACGTCGTCATCGTCAAGTCGACGCTCTTCACCGTTCTCGGCGCGGACGAGACGGACGCCGCGTTCGAGGCGGTCGCCGCCGAGGTCGCGCGGACGCGCACGGCCCGGCCGGCCTCGGCGCACTGACCGCCCGGCCGCGGGGGCGGCGTCCGCTCCGCCGCCCCCGCGGCCGGGAACAACCCGGGCGTCTCCGGCGGTTAGGCTTACCTAAGTGTGATCCACATCATCGGGAGGAACCGCATGGCGACGGAACCGGCGCGCAAGGGACGCAGGCTCAACCGGGGGACGGTACTGCGCACCGAACGCCTCACCCCGCACATGATCCGCGTGGTCATCGGCGGTGAGGACCTCACCGGTTTCGGCGCGGGCGAGTTCACCGACCACTACGTGAAGCTGCAGTTCCCGCGGCCGGGCGTTGACTATCCCGAGCCGTTCGACTTGGAGCGGGTCCGCGCGGAGCTGCCGCGTGAGCAGTGGCCCGCCACCCGGACCTACACCGTCCGGGCGTGGGACGCCGAGGCGGTGGAGCTGACCATCGACTTCGTCCACCACGGCGACAAGGGCCTCGCGGGCCCGTGGGCGGCGGGCGTCCGGCCGGGCGAGGAGATCCTGTTCACGGGGCCGGGCGGCGCCTACGCGCCCCGCCCCGACGCCGGCTGGCACCTGCTCGCCGGGGACGAGAGCGCGCTGCCGGCGATCGCCGCCTCGCTGGAGCGGATCCCGGAGGGCGCCCCCGCCCGCGTGTTCATCGAGGTCGCCGGGCCCGAGGAGGAGCAGGAGCTGCCCACTCCGGGGGACGCGGACGTCGTGTGGCTGCACCGGGGCGGCGGGCAGGTCGGGGACCTGCTGGTCGAGGCGGTCGAGAAACTGGAGTTCCCCGACGGGGAGGTGCACGCGTTCGTCCACGGCGAGGCGAACTTCGTCAAGGCGCTGCGGCGGCATCTGCGGGTGGAGCGCGGTCTGCCGATGGAGCGGCTGTCGATCTCCGGGTACTGGCGGCGCGGCCGCGACGAGGACGGCTGGCAGACGACGAAGGGCGACTGGAACCGCCGGGTCGAGGAAGAGGAGGCGCAGGCGCTCGCCTGATCCCGCCCTGAGCCGCTCCCGAGGCGGCCGGGTCAGGCGGTGGCCTGTTCGGGCTCCTCGGTCCCGTCGGCGTCGGGTCCGCCGTCGGCGGTGAAGCCGGGGAGCCAGCGCTCGACCTCGGCTCGGAACGCGCCTTCGGCCTCAAGCTGGCACAGCACCCCGCCGCATCCGGTCAGGGCGCGGCTGACGGCCAGGTACTGGGGCGGCAGCCGGAACTGGCGGGCGAGCGCGCCGGGGCGCATGTCGGAGGCGACGCCGAGGCCGTGCGCGGTCTGCTCGCGCATCCACTCGCGGGAGTACCGGAAGCGCTCCACGGCGAACGGGGCGGCGTGCGGCCCGATGAAGTCGGCGACCTCCTCGGCGTCGACGTCGGCGTCCGGCACCAGGAACCCCTCCTCGTGGAGGGCCTCGACGATCTCGTCGGGGTCGCCGAGCGTCCCGATGCGGGTCAGCCGCCCGATCGACCACTGCAGCTCGGCCGGGACGCGGGCGGCGCCGCCGAAGTCCATGACGCCGAGCCGGCCGTCGTCCAGCAGCCGGAAGTTGCCCGGGTGCGGATCGATGTGGATCATCTCGCAGCGGGACGGCCCGGAGAGCAGGAAGCGGAACAGCAGCAGGCCGGCGCGGTCGCGGCGCTCCTGGTCGCCCTCGGCGATGACCTTGGCGAGCGGTGTGCCGCCCAGCCATTCGGTGACCAGCACGTTGCCCGACTGGGTGACGACGGCGGGGACGACGTAGTCGGGGTCGCCGGCGTAGGCGTCGTGGAAGGCGGTCTGGGCGCGGGCCTCGTCGACGTAGTCGAGTTCCTTCTCCAGCCGCCGCTTGAGGTCGGCGATGACGGGCTTGACCTCGACGCCGGGGAACAGCGGCGTGAAGAGCCTGCTGACGCGGGAGATCTGGTTGAAGTCGCTCATCAGCGCCCGGGCGGCGCCGGGATACTGGACTTTGACCGCGACGGTCCGCCCGTCGTGCCAGACGGCCTTGTGGACCTGGCCGATGGACGCCGCGGCGGCCGGCCTGTCGTCGAACTCGGTGAACTTCTCGCGCCAGTCGTCGCCCAGGCCCTCGGCGAGGACGCGGTGGGTGGTGGCGGCGGGCATCGGGGGCGCGGCCTCCTGGAGCCGCGTCAGGCTGGCGCGGAACGGCCCGGCGACCTCCTCGGGCAGCCCGGCCTCGAAGATCGACAGCAGCTGCCCGACCTTCATGGCGCCGCCCTTGAGCTCGCCGAGCACCGCGAACAGCTGCTCGGCGGTGCGGCGCTGGACCTCCAGAGCGACGGCCTCGGCGGGGCGCCCGATCGTCCGCTTCCCGAATCCGAGGGCGGTGCGCCCGGCGAAGCCGAGCGGCAGGGTCGCCAGCTTGGCGGTCCGCGTCACCGCGCGGCGGGGAATGTCGCTCACGGCCTGACCGTCCCTTGTCCGACGATAGGTCTGATGACTGAAGCCTCTCATGGCGAGGGAACGCCACCAAATGGTCATTCCCTGTCAAAGAGTTCAGCGTTCAGGCGGGCCCGGAGATTCCCCGGCCGTTCCGCCGGCGCCCGGCGGGACGCCCGCGCACGGGCGCAGCAGCAGCTCGACGACCTCCAGGGCCTGGTCGATCTCCGGCCGGTTCCCGCCCAGGTAGTGCGCGTACATGAACGAGTCGGAGAGCCGGACGATCGCCTGCGCGAGGGTCCGGGTCGGCAGCGGGACGCGCATCTCGCCGCGGTCGATCTCGGCCTGCAGCTCCTTGGTCAGCAGCTCTGTGGCGCGGTCCTCGATGGTGCCCGGCATGGTGGCCAGCCGGATGAACAGCCGGGGTTCGCGTTCGGTGAAGGCCTTGAGCGGCTCGGCCTCCACCACTGCGTGCATGAACCGGTCGAGGAGCATGAGGATACGGTCCGGGCCGGCGCCGCCCACGCCGCGCGCGGCGAAGCGGTAGGTGCGCTCGGTCATCTCGCCGAGGACCGCGCCGAGGAGCTGTTCACGGCTGCCCACCCACCGGTACAGGGTCGCGCGTCCGACGCCCAGCTCAGCGGCCAGCGCCGACATGTCGATCGGCTCTCCGCGCAGGTAGTGCGCGGACGCCGCGTCGAGCGCGGCGGCGGGCCCCGGCGGCCGGGCGGACGGCCCGCGCGGACGCCGGGCGGGGACGTCCGGGGGAACGGGGATACCGCTCATCCGCACAGCATGGCACAGCGCACATCCGGCCCCGCACATGGCTCCTCGCGGTCGAAAGACTACCGGGGGTGATCAGGGGTAGCTAGCAGATGTGAAAGAGAGACATGGGGGTGCCGGACGCAAGGGCCGGCTGCTGATCATCGGTGGGGCGGAGAACCGGACCTGCGGGTCCGGGGCGCTGGAGACCTTCGTCGAGCTGTCGGGCGGCGAGGACGCGCGGGTCGTGGTCGTGACGACGGCGACCGAGGTACCGGAGGAGGTCGCCGAGGAGTACACCGCCGTGTTCGGCCGGCTCGGGGTGTCGTCGGTCCGGGAACTGCGGCTGCTGGGCCGGGCCGCGGCCGACGGCGCCGCGACGCTGCGGGCGCTGGACGCGGCGACGGGGGTGCTGTTCAGCGGCGGCGACCAGTCCCGGATCCGGACCCTGGTGGGTTCCAAGACCAACGAGCTGCTCAAGCGGCGGCTCGACCAGGAGGGCCTGGTCATCGCGGGGACCAGCGCGGGCGCGACCGCCATGGGCCACTGGATGATCCTCGGCGGCCACGGCCACGAGGTCGCCGCGTCCAGCGTGAAGGTCGGCCCGGGGCTCGCGCTGCTCGACAACGTGCTGATCGACATGCATTTCAACGAGCGGGGGCGGCTGCCGAGGCTGATGAGCGGGATAGCGCTCGACACCCGGCTGCTGGGCGTGGGGATCGACGAGGACACGGCGATCGTGGTGGGCGACGGCCGTTTCGACGTCGTCGGGACGGGGGTGGTCACGGTCGTGGACGCCGGGCAGTCCACCGTCGCCTATGCCGCCTCCGACGACGAGCCGATGGCGATGTTCGACGTGTCGCTGCATCTGCTGCCGGCCGGCTGCGCGTTCCAGATGAACGACAAGCTTCCGGAGATCGGCAACATGCGCGGCCCGGCGGAGGAGGAGTAGCGGTGCGCCTCGACCATGTGCGCCGCCTGAGCGGCCCGAACGTCTATCTGTCGCGTCCCGTCGCGATCGCCCGGCTCGACCTGCAGGGCCTCACCGGACACGAGACCACCGACCATCCCGGGTTCGCCGGGCGGCTGCTGGAGGCGCTGCCGGGCCTGGCGACGCACCACTGCTCGGCGGGCCGGCCCGGGGGCCTGCTGGACGCGATGGCGCGCGGCACCTATTTCGGCCATGTCACCGAGCACGTCACGCTGGAGCTGTCCGGGCTCATCGGCCGCGAGGTGTTCTTCGGGCGCACCGTCCGCGCGGGCGGTCCCGGCGACTACGACGTGATCCTGGAGTGCCCGCGGGACGAGCCGGCCGGCAGCACGGTGGTGGAGCAGCTGATCACGCTCGCCGTACGGGCCGTCACGGGGGCGCTCGCCGGGCGGGTGCCCGACCCGTCCGCCGACCTGGCCCGCGTCGCCGCCGAGCACGAGAGCGGGCGGCTCGGCGTGAGCACCGCGGCGCTGGGCCGGGCGGCGCGGCGCCGGGGCGTGCCGGTCCGCCGCGTCGGCGACCTGAACCTGCTGCGCCTCGGGTACGGGCGGTACCGCCGGACCGTGTGGGCGGCGATGACCGACGGCACGTCCGCGATCGGGATGGAGCTGGCGGGCGACAAGCGGCTCGCGCACCGGGTGCTCGCCGACGCGGGCCTGCCCGTCCCCGCGGGGCGGGTCGCGGCGTCGCCGGCGGAGGCACTCGAGGCGCTGCGCGACATCGGCGGGCCCGTGGTGGTCAAGCCGCTGGCCGGGCACCAGGGGGAGGGCGTCCACATCGAGCTGACCAGCGCGCCGGAGGTCGTGGCCGCGTTCGCGTCCGCGGCCGGGGACGACGGCGAGGTCCTCGTGGAGTCCTACATCCCGGGCCGGGACTACCGGGTCCTGGTCGTCGGCGGACGGGTCGCGGCGGCGGCGGAGCTGACCGCCGCGTGCGTCACCGGCGACGGGGCCGCCACCGTCGCCGGTCTGGTGGAGCGGGTCAACGCCGACCCGGCGCGCGGCGAGGGCCACGACCGGCCGCTGACCCGGCTGGTGCTCGGCCCCACCGAGCGGGCGCTGCTGGCGCGGCAGGGCCACGGGCCCGGATCCGTGCCCGCCGCCGGGGAGCGGGTGTGGCTGCGCCGCAACGCGAACCTGTCCACCGGCGGCACCAGCCGCGACGTGACCGGCGGCGTGCACGCCGACGTCGCGGAGATGTGCGTGCGGGCCGCCGCGACCGTCGGCATGGACGTGTGCGGGATCGACCTGCGGCTGCCCGACATCGGGTGCCCGCCGCCCGCCGACCGCGGCGCCGCCGGGATCCTGGAGGTCAACGCCGCCCCGGGCCTGCGCATGCACCTCGCGCCGCACGAGGGGGCGGGGCGGGACGTCGCCGGCGACATCATCGACCTGATGTATCCGCCGGGGACGCCGTCGCGGGTCCCGGTCGTGTCGGTGACGGGCACCAACGGCAAGACCACCACCGTCCGGATGATCGCGCACATGCTGGAGCTGGACGGCCGGCGGACCGGCATGACCGGCACCGAGGGCGTGTACGTGGGGCGGCGGCTCGTCCACCTGTCCGACGCGTCCGGCCCGCGTTCCGCGGAGATGGTGCTGGGCGACCGCTCGGTGGAGGCGGCCGTGCTGGAGACCGCGCGGGGCGGGATCGTGCGGCGCGGCCTCGGCTACGAACGCGCCGATGTCGCCGTCGTCACCAACATCACCCGCGACCATCTCGGCACGGACGGCACCGAGGACATCGACGACCTGGCCGACATCAAGGCGCTGGTCGCCGAGGAGATCAAGCGCGGCGGGCATCTCGTCCTCAACGCCGCGGACCCGCCGACGGCGGCGCTGGCGGCGCGTCCCGCGGTCCGGCGCCGCGACCCGGTGCTGCGCTACTTCTCGCTCGCCCCGGACGAGCCCGTCCTCGTGGAGCATCTGCGGGACGGCGGCATGGGCTACTACGTGCACCACGGCTGGCTGACCGAGGCGCGCGGCGACCGCCGGACCCGGATCCTGCCCGCGGACGAGGTCGCGGGCTCGTTCGGCGGGCACGCCGCCCATGTCGTCGCCGACGCGCTCGCCGCGGCGGCCGCCGCCCGCGCGCTCCACGTCCCGGTGGACGTGCTCGCACGCGCGCTGCGCACGTTCGACCCGCACACCCGCAATCCCGGGCGGGGTTGCGTGTACCAGGTCGGCGACAATCCCGTCGTGGTCGACTACGCGCACAACCCGGCGGCGGTCGCGGCGATGGGCGCGTTCGTCGAGCGGCGCTGGGGCGCCGGGGGCGTCGCCGCGGTCACCCTGCCGGGCGACCGGCCCGACGAGCTGGTGACCGAGACCGCGCGGGCCGTGTCCGGGACGTTCGGGCGCGTCGTCGTCTACGAGGACGAGGACCTGCGCGGCCGCCGCTCGGGCGAGATGACCCGCCTGATCGTCCAGGGGCTGCGGGAGGGCCGCCCGGACGTGCGGCACCATCCGGCGGGCGACCTGAAGGGGGCGGTGACGTCGGCGCTGGACATGGCGGAGCCGGGCGAACCCGTCCTGCTGCTGTACGAGAAGCTGCAGCCGGTCACCGAGCTGCTCGACACGCTGGGGGCGCGGCCGGGCGGCTGAGCGCCGGACCCGCCGTCGGCCGGGCGCCGGACCCGCCGCTAGGCGATGGGCAGGCCGGCGTAGTTCTCCGCCAGCGACGTCGCGGCGGCCTCGGACGAGACCACGTAGTCCAGGTGGGAGCGCTGAAGCCGCCGCTCGTAGTCGCTCGCGGCCGGGTCGGTGTGCAGCAGGTGCGTCATCCAGTACGAAAAGTGCTCGGCCCGCCACACGCGGCGCAGGCACGCGTCGGAGTAGCCGTCGAGCAGCGTCCGCGACCCCGACGCGTACCGCTCGGCGAACGCCCGCGCCAGGACGATCACGTCGGAGACGGCGAGGTTGAGGCCCTTCGCCCCGGTCGGCGGGACGATGTGCGCGGCGTCCCCGGCGAGGAACAGCCGGTCGTGGCGCATCGGCTCCGCCACGAAGCTGCGCATCGGCGTGATCGACCTGTCGGTGATCGGGCCCTCGTGCAGCTTCCACCCGTCGTCGGTCGCGAACCGCGCCGCCAGCTCGTCCCAGATGCGGGCGTCGGACCACCCGGCGAGGTCCTCGTCCGGGGGCACCTGCAGGTACAGGCGGCTGACCTTGGGCGAGCGGAGGCTGTGCAGCGCGAAGCCGCGGTCGTGGTTGGCGTAGATCAGCTCCTCGGTGGACGGGGCGACGTCGGCGAGGATCCCCAGCCAGGCGAACGGGTAGTCGCGGGAGAACGTCCGCAGTCCCGGCACCGCCGGGCGGCTGACGCCGTGGAAGCCGTCGCAGCCGGCGATGTACTCGCAGTCGAGGGTGTGCGTCTCGCCGCCGCTGCGGAACGTCACGCTCGGCGCGGACGCGTCCAGCGCGACGACCTCCGCCTCGAAACGCACGTCGCCGCCGTCCGCGAGGCGCCTGGCGACGAGGTCCTTGACGATCTCGGTCTGCGCGTAGACGGTCACCGTGCGGCCGGTCAGGTCGGTCAGCGGGATGCGGTGGCCCGCGCCGCCGAACCGCAGCTCCAGCCCGTGGTGGACGAGGCCCTCCCGGTCGAGCCGCTCGCCGGCGCCGCTCTCGCGCAGCACGTCGGTCGTGCCCTGCTCCAGCATCCCGGCCCGCTGCCGATGCTCCACATAGTCGCGGTCCCGGCTCTCCAGGACCACCGAGTCGATCCCCTGCAGGTGGAGCAGGTGGGACAGCAGCAGCCCCGCGGGACCGCCGCCGATGATCGCGACCTGGGTACGCATCGAGCCTCCTCGTCGTCGGTTGACCCAGCGATGCTCGCGCGCATCGCCGCAGGTTCAGGCGCCGGTGTTCCGCTCAGCGGAAAACATGTCGGGATGTCCGCCCCAGTGCGCCGCCACGTCCCGGGACAGCGCCCGCACCGCCGTCGTCAGCGGCGGCAGCAGCCGCCGCAGGTCGGCGCCGCGTGTGCCAGCCACCAGCGACATCGCCGCGACCACGTCCCCGGCCCCGTCGCGCACCGGGGCGCCGACGGACGACGCGCCCAGCGTCATCTCGTCGCGGGTCAGCGCGTAGCCGGCGCGGCGGACCCGCTCCAGGCCGCGCCGCAGCTCCTCCGGGTCGGTGATGGAGCGCACGGCGTGCCGGGCCAGCTCCCCGGCCAGGACCTTCTCCCTGACCTCCGGCGGGGCGTAGGCCAGCAGCACCTTCCCGACGCCGGTGGTGTGCAGCGGGAGCATCGCGCCGACCTGCGTCACGACCGGCACCGACCGCGTCCCGCGCAGCCGCTCGACGATCAGGACGTGGTCGTCGCGCAGCACGCCGAGCTGGACGTTGTCGTGGGTCGCCTCGTACAGGTCCTCCATGTGCGGGAGCGCCAGCTCGCGCAGGCCCATGACCGCCGGGGCCTGGCTCCCGATCCGCCAGAGCCGGGTCCCGATGCGGTACGTGCCGTCCGGCACCCGCTCCAGGAAGCCGCCCTCGGCGAGCTCGCCGACGAGGCGGTGCCCGGTCGCCAGGGGCAGGCCGGAGCGGCGGCAGATCTCGCTCAGGTTGAGGCGGACACCGCCCTGCGCGAACGCGTTCAGGATGGCCATCACCTTGCCGGCCACACTGACCGGCCGCGCACCGCCCGCGCCGCCGCCCGCCGCCCTGCGACCTCCCATGTGAGCCCCTCCGCCCGGGCTCGTGCCCGTCACTCCTGCTCGGTGAGTACCCGCTGGGCGACGGCGAACGCCGAGTTCGCTGCGGGCACCCCACAATAGATCGCCGTCTGCAGGAGCACCTCCTTGATCTCGTCGCGCGTCAGCCCGTTGCGGAGCGCGGCCCGCACGTGCATCGCCAGTTCCTCCAGATGGCCGCCCGCGACCATCGCGGTCAGGGTGATGCAGCTGCGGGTCCTGCGGTCCAGGCCGGGCCGGCTCCAGATCTCCCCCCACGCGTACCGGGTGATCATGTCCTGGAAGTCGGAGGTGAAGTCGTCCTTGCCGGCCTCGGCGCGGTCGACGTGGGCGTCGCCGAGGACCTCCCGGCGGGTCTTCATGCCCTGCGCGTGCCGCCCGGCGCCGGTGGTCTCCTCGCCGGTGGTCTCCTGGCTCATCGGCCGGTTCCCTTCCATGTGCGGTCCAGATGCGCGGTGATCGCGTCCGTGACCGGACCCGGCCGTTCGACGCCGGCGAGATGCCCGGCGCCGTCGACGACGGTCAGGCGCGCGTCCGGGATGCCCTCGGCCAGCCGGTCCGCGTGGCCGCCGGGCGGTGTCGGCCCGTCCTGCGCCCCGGCGATCACCAGGGTCGGGGCGGAGACGCCGCCGAGCCGCCCGGTCGCGTCGAACCGCGCCAGGGCGTCGCAGCACGCCGCGTACCCCTCGGGGTCGGTCGCGCGGAGCATCGCCACGTACGGTTCCGCGCCGGTGAAGGCGGGGGTGAACCAGCGTCCCGCCGCCGTCTCGGCCACCGGCCCGACGCCGTCGCGGCGGACGAGGGCCGCCCGCTCGCGCCAGGGCCCCGAATCGCCGAAGCGGGGGGACGTGCAGCACAGGACGAGGCTCCCGACGCGGTCCGGGGCGCGGAGCGCGAGGGCCGTGCCGACGGCGCCGCCGAGGGACACGCCCGCGTAGGCGGCGCGGGCGACGCCGAGGTCGTCCAGCAGGGCGACGATCCCGCCCGCGAGGTCCTCGACGGTGAACGGTCCGTCCGGCGGCGGGGCGGCGCCGTGGCCGGGCAGGTCGTAGCGCAGGACCCGCCAGGAGCGGGTCAGCGCGGGCAGCTGCGGCAGCCACAGGTCCATGGACGTCCCGAGGGACGGGCCGAGGACGACGACGGGCGCGTCCGCCGGGCCGTCCAGGCGGTGGTGCGGCGGTGTTCCGCCCGGTCCTGAAGGCGCGGTCACGCGCGGCTCCTCCGGTAGGCGTCGAGGGCCCGGCCGACGAGGGCGGCGGCGGCGCCGGGCCCCGGATCGCCGCCGAGCACGTCCAGCAGATCATCGAGGCCGGCCCGCATCGGCTCCGCCGACACCTCCAGGCCGTCGAGCAGTTCGGCGGCCGTCTCCGCGGCGCCGCCGGTGAGGCGGAGGCATTCGCGCAGCGGCTGCCACTCGGCGTGCCACTCCCCCGCCGGCCGCTCGTGCGGCGCCGCCTGCGCGGCGAGCAGTATCTGCACCTGCGCGGGGACCTGCAGCGCGGCCGAGCGGATCAGGGTGGACAGCGCCGGGTTGCGCTTGTGCGGCATGGACGACGAGCCGCCTCTGCCCGCCCCGGCGGCCTCGGCGACCTCGGCGACCTCGCTCTGCGACAGCAGCCACACGTCCGTGGCGATCTTGCCGAGCGCCCCGGCGGTCAGCGCCAGCGCCGCCGCCAGGTCAACGACCGGCGTGCGGCGGGTGTGCCACGGCAGGATCGGGCGGGCCAGCCCCGTCTCCTCCGCGAACGCCGCGACCACGTCGAGGGCCCGGTCGCCGAAGGCGTCCAGGGTTCCGGCCGGGCCGCCGAGCTGCGCCGGCAGCTCCACCGCCGCCAGCCGCTCGCGGGCCTCCAGGCAGCCCATCAGCCAGTTCGCGGCCTTCGCGCCGAACGTCGTCGGCAGCGCCTGCCGGCCGAGCGTGCGGGCCGCCATCGGGGTGTCGCGGTACCGCGCCGCGAGCCCGGCCAGCGCGTCCAGTGCCCGGTCGAGATGGGCGAGGACGACGCGCCTGGTCCGGGCCGCGACGAGCATGGCGCCGGTGTCGGCGATGTCCTGGCTGGTGGCGCCCTTGTGGACGTGCGCACCGGCCGGTCCGGCGAGGACCCGCAGGTCCGCGACCAGCGGCACGACGGGGTTGCCGGAGCCGCGCGCCCGGCGGGCCACGTCCACCAGGTCGAACCGGCCCGCGTCGGCGGCGGCGCCGATCGCCTCGGCCGCGTCCCCGGGGACGATCCCGAGGCGGGCCTGCGCCCGGGCGAGGGCGGCCTCGGCGTCCAGCATCGCCGTCAGGTAGGCCAGGTCGCCCGTCGCGGCCTCCGCCGCCGTCCCCGCGCGGACGGGCGACAGCAGGCCCGCGTCCGGCGACACGGCGTCCGGCGCCGGCGCACCGGGCGCCGGGCCGCGTTCGTCAGAAACCAAGGAAGACCGTCTCCCGCTCCCCCTGCAGGTGGATGTCGAAACGGTACCCGCGCTCCCCTTCGCGTTCGGCGATCAGGGTCGCGCGCCGCCCGGCCGGGACCGCGCCGAGGAGCGGGTCGGCGGCGTGGGCGGGCTCGTCCTCGGGGAAGTACAGCCGGGTGAAGACGGGCTTGAGCAGGCCGCGGGCGAACACCAGGACGGCGATGTAGGGCGCGGCCCCGCCGACCGCGCCGGGCTTGACGGTGGTGAACCAGTAGCCGCCGTCCCCGTCGGTGGCGCAGCGGCCGAACCCGGAGAAGTCGTGCCCGTTCCGGACGATGCCGCCCGGCCGCCGCGGGATCTCGCCCGCCTCGTCGGCCTGCCAGATCTCCAGCAGCGCGTCCGGCACCGGCTCGCCCGCGCCGTCCAGGACCCGCCCGCGCACGTCGATCGCGTCCGGCCGCCAGCCCGGCACGACCTGCGGGCCGGCCTCGTACGGCAGGGCGTAGCCGAAGAACGGGCCGACGGTCTGCGACGGCGTGCACCCGGAGCCGCCGTTCTGGGACGAGATGCTCATCAGGCCTCCATCGGGGTGTCGCCGAGGACGATGTCCCACTGGTAGCCGAGCGCCCACTCCGGCTCGGTGGTGTCCATGTCGAACCGGGAGATCAGCTTCTCCCGGTCCCGCTCGTCCGGGATCGACTGGAAGATCGGGTCGAAGGCGAACAGCGGGTCGCCCGGGAAGTACATCTGGGTGATGAGCCGCTGCGTGAACGCCGTCCCGAACACCGAGAAGTGGATGTGCGCGGGCCGCCAGGCGTTGTGGTGGTTGCGCCACGGATACGCGCCCGGCTTGATCGTGACGAACCGGTAGCGGCCGTCGTCGCCGGTGAGGCACCGGCCGGCGCCGGTGAAGTTCGGGTCGAGCGGCGCCGGGTGGATGTCGCCGAGGTGGGCGTACCGCCCCGCCGCGTTCGCCTGCCAGACCTCGACCAGCGCGCCCCGCACCGGGCGGCCGGCGCCGTCGAGCACCCGGCCGGTCACGATGATCCGCTCGCCGAGCGGCTCGCCGGGATGCTGGACGGTGAGGTCCTCGTCCAGCCGGCCGAGCTCCTGGTGCCCGAAGACCGGCGAGGTCAGCTCCACGCTGTCCGGGCCGAGCTTCGGCATGATCAGTTCCTGTGCGGGGGCCCGGAGCACGGTGCTCTTGTAGCCCGGGGACAGGTACGGGGGGTGCGTCATGCGCTGTTCCCTTCTGCCGCGACGCGCTCGACCGGCTCCGCCGTCCGCCGCTCGGTCAGTTGCGGGCCGGTCGCCGCGCGGATCTCCTCCGCGCTGACGCCGGGGGCGGTCTCGACGAGCACGAGGCCGCCGGCGGTGACGTCCAGGACGCCGAGGTCGGTGATGATCTGGTCGACGCACTCCCTGCCGGTCAGCGGCAGCGTGCACTCGTCGAGGATCTTGGGCTCGCCGTCGCGGGTGGTGTGGCTCATCACGACGATCAGCTTGCGGGCGCCGTGCACGAGGTCCATCGCCCCGCCCATCCCCTTGATCATCTTGCCGGGGACGGACCAGTTGGCCAGGTCGCCGCGCGCCGAGACCTGCATGGCGCCGAGGACCGCGATGTCGATGTGGCCGCCGCGGATCATGCCGAACGACAGCGACGAGTCGAAGCACGCCGCGCCGGGCAGCGCGGTCACCGTCTCCTTGCCCGCGTTGATCAGGTCGGGGTCGACCTCGTCCTCGGTGGGGTACGGGCCGACGCCGAGGACGCCGTTCTCGGCGTGCAGCGTCACGTGCCGGCCCTCCGGCATGAAGTCCGGGATCAGCGTGGGCAGGCCGATGCCGAGGTTGACGTAGGCGCCGTCGGGCAGCTCGGCCGCGGCGCGGGCGGCGATCTCGTTCCTTGACCAGGCCATCAGCCGTCCCCTTCCCCGCCGGCGTCGTCGCGGACCGTCCGCAGCTCGATGGGCTTGTCGGCGGCCTGCTCCGGCGTCAGCTCCAGCACGCGCTGCACGAACACGCCCGGCAGGTGCACGGCGTCGGGGTCGATCTCGCCGGGTTCGACGAGCCGCTCGACCTCGGCGAGGGTGACGCGGCCGGCCATGGCGGCCAGCGGGTTGAAGTTGCGGGCGGCCTTGTCGAACACGAGGTTGCCGTGCCGGTCGCCGAGCGCCGCGCGGACGAGGGCGAAGTCGGTGGTGATGCTCTCCTCCAGCACGTACTCCCGGCCGCCGAACTCGCGGACCTCTTTGGCGGGCGAGGCGACCGCGACCGTGCCGTCCGGCGCGTACCGCCACGGAAGCCCGCCGTCGGCGACCATCGTGCCGACGCCGGCGGGGGTGAAGAACGCCGGGATGCCGGCGCCGCCCGCGCGCAGCCGCTCGGCGAGCGTGCCCTGCGGCATCAGCTCGACCTCGATCTCACCCGCGAGGTACTGGCGGGCGAACTCCTTGTTCGCCCCGACGTAGGAGCCCATGGCGCGGGCGATGCGGCCCGCCGCCAGCAGCTGCCCGAGTCCCCGGCCGTCCAGTCCGCAGTTGTTCGAGACGATTTTCAGGTCCGACGCGCCGCGCTCGTGCAGGGCGCCGATCAGAACGGTGGGAACCCCGCAGAGCCCGAACCCGCCGACGGCCAGCGATGACCCGTCGCCGATGCCGGCGACGGCCTCCGCCGCCGACGCCACGACCTTGTCCATGTGCCTCCCATTCCCACTCGGCGGACGGCACCCGCGCCGCCGCCGACCACCATGGCAGCACACGGCGCCCGCGGCACATCCGGGTTTCCGCAGAGTGGAAGATCAGGGGGCTGATCAGAGGTGCTCGGCGAGCCCGAACAGCGGGAACAGGCTCGTGTCGAAGAACGCCGAGACGTGCGCGACGCCGTCCTCGGTGACGCTCAGGACCTGGAGCTGGTAGGCGCGGTGGACGCCGTCCTCGCCGCGCATGTAGAGGCCGAACGCGGGTTGCGCGTTCGCGGAGGCCGGCACCATCCGGATGTCGCCCGGGGCGGGGGCGCACTGGGTGCGGATGAGCCGCACGACGATGTCGGCGCCGACGAACCACTGGAGGTGCGGCGGCATCTCCCAGATGACGTCCTTCTTGAACAGCTCGATCAGCCCGGTGATGTCGGCGTCCTCGAACGCCTTCGCGTAGCGTTCGAGGAGGTCGCGCTGGGCCGGGTCGGTCGGCTCGACCAGCTCGTCCCGCGCCGGGGCGTGCTCGTCCAGCTGCGCCCGCGCCCGCTGCAGCGCGCTGTTGACCGCGGCGGTCGAGGTGTCCAGCAGCTCGGCGACCTCCGCGGCACGCCACTTCAGGACGTCCCGCAGGATCAGCACGACCCGCTGCTTGGCGGGCAGGTGCTGCAGCGCCGCGACGAACGCCAGCCGGGTGCTCTCCCGGGCGGCGACGATCGTGGCGGGGTCGGCGGCGTCCGCGCCGAGCACGGTGTCCGGTGCGGGCTCCAGCCAGGGCACCTCGGGCGAGGCCACGACGGGCCGCTCCGGCTCGTCGCTCGGCGCGCCCAGCCCGGACGGCATCGGCCGGTTGCCGCGCTGGTCGATCGCCGTGAGGCACACGTTCGTGGCGATCCGGTACAGCCACGTCCGCAGCGACGAGCGCCCCTCGAAGTTGCCGTAGGAGCGCCATGCCCGCAGGTAGGTCTCCTGCACGAGGTCTTCGGCGTCGTGGATGGAGCCGAGCATCCGGTAGCAGTGCGCCAGCAGCTCCCGCCGGTACGGATCGGCGAGTTCCTGGAAGTCCCGGTCTGTTTCTATGGTGCTGTTCCCCATGGCGGTCGTCACCTTCGTCCGGCGTCGTCACTGGGACGGGCGCCGCCGACGGGCCCCGTCGTCCCCGACCGTAGGCGAGCCCACCGACAGAATGCGCAACCCCCACATCCTACGCCCCCGCCCGGCGGCGGGGTGGCCGGACGGGCCGGGAGCCGGGCCCCCTCGGGGGTGCTCACCTGCATCTTCGCCGTCAGGCCAGGAGGGAGCCGAGGTGGCGGCGGGCCTCCTGCGCGCCGTCCCGGTTCCCGGTCTTCCGGCAGACGACGGCCGCCTGCGCCAGGTACTCCCGCGCCTCCCCCGGCCGGGAGAGGGCGAGGGCGGTCCTCCCGAGGAGCAGCAGGCTCAGGCCGCGCCCCCACCGGTCGCCGATGTCGGTCTGGATCTCCAGGGCGGTGACCGCGTGCCGGCGCGCCTCCCGGTGGTCCCCGGCGTCGGCGTGCGCGCGGGCGATGTGGTCGAGGGTGTCGGCCGTCCCGCGGCGGTCGCCGATCTCGTAGCGGATGACCAGGGCCTGCCGGCCGTAGTCCAGCGCCCTGCCGAGGTCGCCGCGCCGCCGCATGAGGCGGGCCTTCGTGTTCAGGCTCTCGCCCTCCCCGTGCCGGTCGCCGATCTCGCGACGGAGCGCCAGCGCCCGGGTGACGAGCCCGAGGGCCTCCGGGAAGCGCCCGGCGTTGCGGTGGATGCGGGCGAGCAGGTCGAGGATCTCGCCCTCCCCGTACGGGTCGGCGGTCTCCCGGCGGATCCGCAGTGCCGCCAGGCCGGCGGCGAGGGCGGCGTCCTCGTCCCCGAGGCGCCAGCGGGCGTGGGCGAGGGTGTCGAGGCTGTCGGCCTCGCCGCGCCGGTCGCCGATCTCGCGGTGCAGCGCCAGCGCCTGCTCGGCGAGCCCGACGGCGAGCTCGTTGCGGCCCAGCCTGCGGTGGTTGCGGGACAGGGCGTCGAGGCTCTCGGCCTGGCCCCGCCGGTCGCCGGTCCCGGTACGGATGCGCAGCGCGATCCCGGCGTGCCGCAGTCCTTTTCGGTACCGGGCGAGAGAGTGGTAGATCAGCGCGAGGCCGTCGTGGGCCTCGCCCTCGGCGTCGAGGTCCCCGATCTCCCGCAGGATCGCGATGGCCTTGCGGGCGTGCTTGACGGCGGCCCGTAGCGCGCTCCGGCGGCGGCAGACGTCGGCGAGCATGGTGCGGGTCCGGCCCTCCGCGGCGAGGTCGCCGATGGCCCGCTCGATGCGCAGCGCGTGCTTGAGGGCCCGCTGTGCGGCGGGGTACTCGGCCCGCCGGCAGCGGACGCGCCCGATGGCCTCCAGGGTCTCCGCCTCGCCGTAGCGGTCGCCCGTCTCGCGCTGGATGGTGTGCGCCTCGGCGAGGTGCCGGAGGGCGCCGTCGTGGTCGCCCAGCTCCCCTTGGAGCCGGCCGATGAGCGTGAGGGCCTCCGCCTCGCCGGTCCGGTCGTCCATGTCCCGCTTGGCCTCCAGCACCCTGCGGGCCGTGCGCAGCGCCCGGGCGTACTCGGTCTGCCTGCGGTCGATGTGCGCGAGGGTGAGCAGGTCGTCGGTCTCGCCGGGCCGGTCGCCGGTCCGCCGGCAGATCTCCAGCGACTCCTGGGCGCATGCGCGGGCCTCGGCGTAGCGGCCGGTGCGCGAGTGGGTGCGGGCGAGGACGTAGAGGGCGTGGCCGGCGCCGGCGAGGTCGCCGATCTCCCGCTGGGCGGCGAGGGCCTCCTCGGCGCGGGCGCGCGCCTCGTCGTAGCGGCTCTGGTGCCACCGGACGAGCGCGATCTTGGCGAGGCTCTCGGCGATGCCGCGGCGGTCGCCGATCTCCCGCCGGATCCGCAGGGACTCGGCGGCGTGCTCGGCGGCCTCGCGGTAGCGGCCGGTGCGGATGCCGACGCGGGCGAAGACGTCCAGCGTCACGCCCTGGCCCGGCCGGTCGCCGGTCTCCCGTTGGAGCCGCAGCGCCTCGCCCGCGTGTTTCAGCGCCGCCTTGTGGTCGCCCATCCTGCACTGGATCCGGGCGATGGTGGCGAGGCTCTCCCCGTGGCCGATCCGCTCGCCGCCGCCGGCGCCGGCCCGGGCGCCGATGGCGAGCGCGGCGCGGGCGTGGGCGAGGGCGTCGCCGTACCGGCCGGCGCTGCGTTCGATCTCGGCGAGGTTGTTCAGCGTCCTGCCGAGCCCGTGGCCGTCCTTCAACGCGCGCTGGAGGGCCATGGCGCTCTCGGCGTCCCGGCGGGCGGCGGCGTGCCGCCCGAGCCGCCGTTCCACCGTGGCGATGAGGTTGAGCACCGAGGCCACGCCGTGCTCGTCCCCGATCCGCCTCCGGATGGCGAGGGCGTGCTGCGCGTGCCGGATGGCCTCCTCGTACCGTCCCGCGTCGTGGCGGAACGCGGCGATGGTGGACAGCGACTCCGCCTCCCCGTACAGGTCGCCGAGGTCCCGGCTGATCCGCAGTGCGCGGCGGGCTCCGTCCATCGCCCCCGGCCGGTCGCCGAACGTCTGCAGCACCCGCGCCCGGCTGATCAGGCTCCTCGCCAGTCCGGCGAGGTCGCCGATGTCCTCGCGGATGCGCACCGAGTCCTGCGCGCGGCTCAGCGCCTCCCGCAGCCGCCCGCTGCGGCGCAGGGTGCGGGACATGCCGTCGAGGACCTCGCCCTGGCCGCGCCGGTCCCCGAGGCGCTCGCGGACGGCGAGGGCCCGCTGCGCGTAGTGCAGGGCGCGGTCGGTGCGGCCGAGCCGGCGCAGGATCCTGGAGATCAGCTCCAGCGCGTCGGCCTCGCCGGCGCCGCAGCGCAGTTCGCGCTGGACGCGCAGTGACTCGCGGGCGTGGCGCAGGGCGGTGCGGTAATGCGCGAGCCTCCAGTGCACCTGCGCGATCTGCTCGAGTCCCTGGCCGACTCCGTGCCGGTCGCCCTCCAGGGTCAGGATCCACAGCGCGTGCTCACCGTACTCCAGGGCCTCCCGGTAGCGGCAGCACTGGCGTTCGACGCGCGAGCGGGTGCCCAGCGCCCAGCCGGCGAGACGGTGGTCGCCGAGCTCGGTGAAGATCTCGTATGCGGCCTTCGCGTCCTCGGCGGCTTCGGCGTGGTTTCCGCGGTCGCAGTGCACGACGGCCAGCTGGTCGAGCATCCGGGCCTCGCTGTGGCGGTCGCCGGCGGCGCGCGCCGCCGCCAGGCCGAGCCTGTGGACCTCCAGGTTGTCGGCGCCGTGCTTGTCGCGCCTCAGGAGCTGGAAAAGGGCGTCGGCGAACTGCCAGGCAGGCGCCGGCTCGCCCCGTCCGGCCGCCTGGCGGGCCATCGCGACCACCGCGGCCCGCTCCATCTCGAACCAGGCGAGGGACGACTCGGCCATGCGCGGAGAGACCGCCGCGGCGCCGGACGCCGGGCCGACGGCCTCGGGCGCGATCGCGGCCGCGGCCTCGCGGACCCGGGTCAGGTACCAGGCCAGCAGCCGCCGGGCGGCCGCGTCGGCCGCCGCGCCGTCCTCGCGGGCGAGGCGTTCGGCGGCGTACTCGCTCAGCAGCTCGTGGAGGCGGAACCGCCCCGCCGTCCCGGGTTCGACGAGGTGCTTGCGGACGAGGCCGCGCAGCAGCCGGCGCGCCTCCGCGACGGGGACGGCGAGCAGCGCGGCGAGGCTCTCGGCGCCGAAGTCGTAGCCGTGCAGCAGGCCGAGCATGCGGAAGACGCCCTGCTCGCGTGCGGTCAGGTTGTCGTAGGACAGGTCGAAGGCGGGGCGGATCGCAAGGCCCGCGTCACCGTCGAGGGCGAGGACGTCGAGCCGGCCTCCGCCGGTCAGCTCCTCCACCAGGGACGTCACGGAGTCGAAGGGCCCGGCCGCCGGCCCGGTCGTCGCGATCCGGATGGCCAGCGGCAGCCGGGCGCACGACTCGGCGAGGGCGGTGACCGCCTGCGGCTCCCGTTCGCTGCGTTCCCCGCCGAGCAGCCGTGCGGCGAGCCTCCAGGAGTCGGCGGTGGTGAGCGGCGCGACGGGGATGGAGGTCCCGCCGAACCGCGTGCCGAGCTCCTCCAGGCGGGTGCGGCCGGTCACCACGACCAGGCAGCCGCGGCCTCCCGGGACCAGCGGGACGATCTGCCGGGCGTCCGCCGCGTTGTCGAGGACGAGCAGGATGCGGCGGTCGGCGACGAGGGAGCGGAACAGCGCGGCGCGGCGCGCCTCGTCCGCCGGGATGTCGGAGGCCGCGAGGCCGAGGTCGCTGAGGAGCCGGAACAGGGCCGTGGCGGGCGACGCCGCGTTCGGGGACAGGCCGTGCAGGTCGAGGAAGAACTGGTCGCCGAAGTAGCCGGTGTTCTGGTGGGCCCAGTGCAGGACCAGCGAGGTCTTGCCGACGCCGGCCATGCCGTGGATCTGCAGGACGGCCGCCGAGTTGCTCTCCCCGGCGGAGGCGCGGGCGCCGTCCATGGCCGCGAGTTCC
The DNA here is from genome assembly GCF_043198455.1 of Spirillospora sp. NPDC048824. NCBI lineage: Bacteria > Bacillati > Actinomycetota > Actinomycetes > Streptosporangiales > Thermomonosporaceae > Spirillospora > Spirillospora sp. NPDC048824. The sequence continues at coordinate 25,514 of NZ_JBICUS010000011.1, forward strand.
TCGTCGCGTCCGACGAAGTCGCCGGGAGCCGCGGGGAGCTGCCGGATGGGCGGCAGGAACCGGGGCGGGTGGTGGTGGACGACCTTGTCCCCGCCGACGATGTCGCCGTCGGCATGGACGGGGTCGTGGAAGTGCGCCGCCGCCCGGTCCGGCCGGGCGGGCCGCCGTCGCGCGAGGACCTGCGCACCGTCGCGGGGGATCTCACCGTCGCCTGCGTCGTCTCGCGTCATGGTCGGTACCGCCTCCCCTGTCAAGATCGGGGTCCTTTCCAGAAGAACCCCCGGGCGGGGCGGGCACAACGGTCCGTCCAATGCCCGTACAAGGCCGTACGCCGCGGTGTTTCCGCAGCGGGAGCGCCTCGCCACGAATGGTGACCGGCCCCCGGGAAAACCCGGAAACCGATGCGAGCGGCAGAACCTATGTCATGTGACCTAAACAGCGCCGCGGTCCCGTGTGTCAATCGGGTTGTCGGACGGCATCCGGCTCGCGTGGGGGTTTCAGATGGTGGTGCGCAGTTCGTCCAGGAGCGGAGCGGAGGCGCCGGACCCCCGGGGCATCGTCACGCGGCAGGACTTCGCGCGGGAGCTGACGCTGCTGCGCGAGCGTGCGGGCCTGACGGTCCGGGACGTTGCGCGGGAGGCGGGGATACCGCAGGCGAGCGCGGGCGACTACTTCGCCGGGCGCCACCTGCCGCCGCTGAAGCCCGCGCGGCTCCCGGCGCTGCTGCGGGCGTGCGGGGTCGCCGACGCCGGGACGGTCGGGGCGTGGTTGGAGGCCCTGCGGAGGGTCCGGCGGAGCCCGGGGCGGCGCCCGGCGGTCGTCCCGTACCGGGGGCTGGCACGTTTCGAGACCGAGGACGCCGGCTGGTACTTCGGCCGCGAGGCGCTGACGTCGGTCCTGGTCGAGCGCGTGCGGGCGCTGGAGGGCAGGGGCGCGCTCGTGGTCGTCGGGCCGTCCGGCGCCGGAAAGTCGTCGCTGATCCGCGCCGGGATGATCCCCGCACTGCCCGAGGGGACGGAGGTCGCGCTCCGCACGGCCGGTGAGCTCGACGCGGACGACCTGGCCGGGCTGCGCGGGGCCGCGGACGGGGACGCGGTCGTGATCGTCGACCAGTTCGAGGACGTCTTCGCCGACCGCTCCGAGGCGGACGCTCAGGAGCTGGTCACCGCCCTGCTGGACCTGCCGGCCGTGGTGGTGCTGGCGCTGCGGGCCGACTTCTACGGCCGGGCGCTGCGGCATCCGGGCCTGGCCAGGGTCCTTCAGGCGGGCCAGGTGGTCGTCACTCCCATGAACGAGGACGAGCTGCGCCGCGCGATCGTGGCGCCGGCGCAGCGGGCCGGGCTGGAACTCGAACCCGGTCTGGCGGACCTGCTGCTGCGCGAGGTGAGCCCGGCGCCGGACGCGCGGGCCGGCGCCGCCCACGAGACGGGCACGCTGCCGCTGCTGTCGCACGCGCTGCTGTCGACGTGGGAGCGGCGCCGGCAGGGGATGCTGACGATCGCCGACTACCGCGGCAGCGGCGGGATCGAGGGCGCCGTCGCCGCCACCGCCGAGGAGGTCTACAGCGGCCTGGACGAGGCGGAGCGCGGCGTCGCCCGCAGGCTGTTCCTGCGGCTGGTCCACATCGCCGACGACACGGGGGTGACGCGCCGCCGCGTCGCGGAGCGGGAGCTCGGCGACGGGGTGCGCGACGTCCTCGACCGGTTCGTCCGGCAGCGGCTCGTCACCGCCCGCGCCGACGGCGTCGAGATCGCGCACGAGGCGCTGCTGTTCGCCTGGCCGCGGCTGCGCGCGTGGCTGGACGCCGACCGGGCCGGGCTGCGCACCCACCGGCGGGTCACGGCGGGGGCGCAGGCGTGGGAGGAGTCCGGACGCGATCCCGGCACCCTCATGCGCGGAGTGTGGCTCGCCGAGGGCGAGGAGCTGGCCGCGGATCCGCGGCGCGGCGGCGGCCTGAACGAGCCGGAACGCCGCTTCCTTGCCGCGTCGGCGGAGCAGCGGGACGCGGAGGCGCGCGCCGCGCGGCGGCTGGTCAGGCGCGGCCGCCGGCTGATCGCGGTGCTGTCGGCGGTGTCCTTGCTCGCCCTCGGGCTCACGGCCGTCACGCTGCGCCAGCGCCACTCCGCCGACCTGCAGCGGCATGCGGCGGACCTGCAGCGCGACATCGCGGTGTCCCGGCAGGTCGCGATCGAGTCGGCCAAGCTGCGCGGCAAGGACGTGGCGCTCGCCGGCCGGACCGCGCTCGCCGCGTACCGGGTGGCGCGCACGCCGGAGGCGCGGTCCAGCCTGCTGGAGGCCTACGCCGGCCCGGCGGCGACCCGGATCGCGGGCGCCCGCGGGATCCTGCAGGCGGTGGCCGTCACCGCGGACGGCCGCACCCTCGCGGCCGCGGGCGCCGACCGGGCGGTCCGGCTCTGGAACATCGCGGACCGGGGGCGCCCCGCGCCGATCGGTGCACCGCTGACCGGGCACCCCGACACGATCTACGGCGTCGCGTTCAGCCCGGACGGCGGGACGCTGGCCAGCGGGGGCGGCGGTGGCACGGTCCTGGTGCGGCCGCTCGGCGGCGCCGCGCGGCGGCTCACCGGGCCGCGCGACACCGTGTACGCGGTGGCGTTCGGCCCGGACGGCCGGACCCTCGTCGCGGCGAGCGCGGACGGCACCGTCCGCGCCTGGGACCTCGCCGCCCCGCAGCCGGGCGGCGGCCGCGTGCTGGCCGAGCGTCCCGCGGGCGCCCACAGCGTGGCGTTCAGCCCGGACGGCGGGACCCTCGCCGCCGGTTTCGCCGACGGGAGGATCCAGCTCATCGACATGGACCGCCGCGCACCCGCCGGCCGGCCGCTCCCGGCGGGCGACAGGACCGTGTACGGGCTCGCGTTCGGGCCCGGCGGCGGGATGCTCGCGGCGGGCGGCGCCGACGGGACGGTCCGGCTCTGGCGGATGGACGGCTCGTCGGCCGTCCCGTCCGGCCGGCCGCTGACGGGACCGGATCAATGGGTCAACGGGGTGGCCTTCGCGCCGGACGGCCGCTCCGTGGCGGCGGCGAGCTCCGACGGCCGGGTGCGGGTCTGGGACGCCGGCTCGCGGACGGTCACCGCGTCCCTGCCGCATCCGGGGCCGGTGACAGCCGTGACGTACCTGGGGCCGGGGCTGCTCGCCACCGCCGCGTCCGACGGCACGGCCCGGATCTGGGACGTTCCCGGGCCCGTCATCGAGGGACCGGACGGCGGCGTCTACACCGCCGCGCTGAGCCGCGACGGGCGCGTCCTCGCCCTGGCGGGGGCCGGCGGCACGGCCCGGCTGTGGTCGGTGGCCGACCCGCGCCATCCGGCCCCGCTCGGGCCGGTGATCGAGCGGGCGGCCGGGTCCGGCACCGCGTCCGGCGCCGCCGCGCTGAGCCCCGACGCCGCGACGCTCGCGATCGGCACGCGCGGCGGCGCGACACGGCTCTGGGACGTGCGCTCCCCGGCCCGTCCCACCGCGATCCCGGCCGCGCTCACCGGGCCGGACGACCTCGTCCAGGGGCTCACGTTCAGCCCGGACGGCCGTCTGCTCGCCGTCGCGAGCAACGACGGGAAGGTGTACCTGTGGGACGTCGGCGACCCGCGCGAGCCGGTGCGCACCGCCGAGCTCGCCGGCGCGGCCAACTACGCCTACCAGGCCGCGTTCAGCCCGGACGGCCGCACACTGGCCTACGGCACGGCGGGCGGGAGGGTCTTCCTCTGGGACGTCGCCGACGCCCGGCGCCCTGTCCGGCTGGGCCCGCCGCTGACCGGCCACGAGGGCTACGTGTTCGCGGTGGTGTTCGACCCGGGCGGCCGGACGCTCGCGACGGCGGGCGCCGACAACACGGTGATCCTGTGGGACGTCGCAGACCGGGCCCGCCCGCGTCCGCTCCCCCGGCGCCTGCGCGGCCCGGCCAACTACGTCTACTCGCTGGCCTACGGCCCGGACGGCATCCTCGCGGCGGCCGCCGGCGACGGCACCGCCTGGCTGTGGGACACCTCCGACCCGTCCGATCCGCGCACGCTGGCGACCCTCGCGGCTTCCGGCGAGTCCCTCTACATCGACGCCGCCGTCCCGGCCCGGCCGCTTCTCGTCACCGCCGGCGTGGGCCGCGAGGTGAAACTGTGGACCATGGACCCGGACGAGATCACCGCGCAGATCTGCGGCACGGGCGGGACCCCGGTCACCGAGGCCGAGTGGCGGCGCCATCTGCCGTCCACGCCCTTCGATCCACCCTGCCGGTGAGGCCGGATCATGGCGGTCCGCGCTAGAACTCGAAGCCGCCGGGACGGCCGTTGCGGTCGGCGATGAGGCCGGCGAGGGCCGCGATGGCGATCTCCGCCGGGGAGCGGGAGCCGATGTTGAGGCCGATCGGGCGGTGCACCCGGGCGATGTCCTCGGCGGGGACGCCCAGTTCGGTGAGGGCCGGGATGTGCGGGGCCGGATGCCGGGGGTTGCCCATCACGCCCACCCAGCGGACGGGCTGGGTCAGCACGTCCCGCAGGACGGGCCCCAGCTCGGGCCGGTGGTGGTCGGTGACGACGACGTCCGCGGTCGCGTCCAGGTGCGGCAGGTCCGCGGTCCCGTCCCGGTCCTTGTCGGGGTCGACGAGGAACGTGCGGTAGCCGAGGTCGGCGCCGTAGCGCAGCAGATGCTCCGCGACGGGGCCGGCGAACACCGCGACCAGCGTCCGCTCCGCCGCCGGTGCGGGGACGTCGCCGTGCGCGACGGCGCAGGAGGGGTCGTTCTCGTGCGGTGTGCCCATACCCGAAGTCTGCCCCGCGCAGCGGCGGCCGGTCCAGCGGGCCGCGCCCTTTACGGAAACCGGAGTTTCCCAAACGGGAACCCCTTCCTTCGGAACGGGTATGCCTGCACCCTAGACTGCACACCAACAGGCGGGCCTCGGGAGGGACCGTGATCGCGAGACCGGAGGGCGGCCCCCGCGTCGTGGTGGGGGTCGACGACTCCGCGGGCGCCCGGTGCGCCCTGTCGTGGGCGATCGGGGAGGCGCGGCTGCGGAGGCTGCCGCTGCTGGTGGCGCACGCCGCGCCGCTTCCGCCGCACGTGTCGGCGGCCGGGCAGCTCGGCTGCGGCATCACCGAGGCGCTGCGCGGCTCGGGCGCGGAGCTGATCGCCCGGGTCCTCTCGGACGTGAGCGACGGCCCCCCGGACGGTGTGGAGATGTCGGCCCTGGCGCTGGTCGGCGAGCCGGGCGCGGCACTGGTGCGGCTCGCGGGCGACGACGACATCCTCGTCGTCGGGCACGGGACGCGGGGCCCGTTCTCGCGGCTGCTGCGGCCGTCGGTCCGGCTGCACTGCGCCCGCCGCGCCCGCGCGACGCTGGTGTGCGTCAGCGCGCCCGCGTTCGACACGCTGCTGGAGCGCCTGGCCGCGTACGACGAGTCCCCCGGTCACGTGCCGGGATCCCGGTTCCGCCGGCTGGGCCGCCGCCTGCGTCTCCCGCTGTGATCTCCCCACCAGAATCTCCCCGCCAGAATCTCGCCACCGGCACCTCGCCATCGGCGCCGCATCGCCCGCATAGGCTTCCGGTATGCGCAAGTACGTCATCATCGGCGCGATCGGCAGCGGCAAGGGAACGCAGTCGGCGCTGCTCGCGCGCGATCTGGACATCGTGCACATCAGCGTCGGCGACATCTTCCGGTGGCATGTCAAGAGCCACACCAAGCTCGGCGCGCAGGTGCGGCGCATCATGGGGGCCGGTGAGCTGGTCGGCGACGACCTGGTGGAGGGCGTCGTCCGTCAGCGGCTCGACCAGCACGACTGGAACTACGGGTTCGTCATCGACGGGTTCCCGCGCAGCCGGAGGCAGACCGAGTTCTTCCTGGAGAGCTACGACATCGACGGCGTGATCCATCTCGACCTGCCGGACGAGGAGGTCCGCCGCCGTGTCCTGGCCCGCCGGCTCTGCGCCGGGTGCGGGATGGACTACAACCTGATCGCGGACCGTCCCACCGAGGACGGGCGCTGCGACGTGTGCGGCGGCGAGCTGGTCGCGCGCGAGGACGACACGGAGGAGGCCCTCGCCGAGCGGCTGCGGCTGTACCACGACAAGACCGACCCGATCCTGGACCTGTTCGGCCGCAAGGAGTACGTGGTCACCGTGGACGCGCGGCCCGGGATCGACGAGGTGCAGCGGACGCTCCGCGACAGGCTCCGGCTGCCGATGCCGCGGTGACCGGCGGCCGCGCCGGGCGGCCCCGCGCGCGGACGCGCGGAGCCGCCGGTCCTCCGGGCCTCAGGCCGGGGGCAGGTCGACCAGGGCGGCCAGGGCGGCCCGGTGGTGGCCGGGCGTGCCGAGGGCGATGGAGTCGGCCTTGGCCCGCTTCAGGTACAGGTGCGCCGGGTGCTCCCAGGTGAAGCCGATGCCACCGTGCATCTGCACGCACTCCTCGGCGGCCTTGAGCGCGACGGCCGAGCAGTGCGCCTGAGCGACCGCGACGGCGATCGCCGTGTCGCCGTCACCCGCCTCCGTCCGGGGTGACGGCCCCCCGGCCGCCCCGGCGAAGGCGCTGGAGGCGACGCACGATGCCGCGTGGCGGGCGACCGCGCGGGCCTGGGTGACCGACGTCCACAGGTCGGCGAGGCGGTGCTTGAGGCCCTGGTAGGAGCCGACCGGCCGGCCGAACTGGTAGCGCGTCTTCACGTAGGCGACGGTGTCGTCCAGGCACCGCTCGGCGAGCCCGAGCTGCTCGGACGCCAGCATCGCGGCACCGGTCAGCAGGGCGGCGCGGACGGCGCCCGTCCCCTCGGCGACGCGGCGCGCGGGCGCACCGGAGAGGGCGATGTCGGCGAGGCGGCGCGTCATGTCCAGGGACGTCACGGCGGTGCGGCGGACGCCGGCGGCGTCCACCGCGTAGAGGCCGTCGCCGGCCGGGACCAGGAACACGTCGGCGGCCGTCCCGTCGGCGACGCTGGTGACCGTGCCGGTCACCGCACCGTCCTCGACCCGGACGGTCGCGCCGGCGTCACCGGGGGCGGTGCTGAACGGCACGGCGAGCACGGCGATCCGCTCGCCGGACGCCATCCCCGCCAGCAGGTCGCGCTCCCCCGCGGCCAGCAGCGCGGCCGTCGCGATCACGGAGCTGCTCAGGAACGGGACGGGTGCGGCGAAGCGGCCCAGCTCCTCCATGACGACGGCGGTCTCGCGCCAGGTGGCGCCGGCGCCGCCGAGGTCCTCGGGAACGGGCAGCCCCGCGCAGCCGAGCTGGGCGGCGACGGCCCGCCACAGCGCCGCGTCGTACGGCTCGTCCTTCTCGGTCCCGGCGAGGACGGACGTCCAGGGCGCCTTGTCGTCGAGGACTTCGCGGACGCTCGCGCGCAGGTCGTTCTCGATCTCGCTGTACAGCAGGTCGCTCACTTGGGGAGGTCCTTCCACGCCACGTCCTTGTCGACCCGGATCTCGCCGGGCAGGCCCAGCACGCGCTCGGCGATGATGTTGCGCAGGATCTCCGAGGTGCCGCCCTCGATGGAGTTGCCCTTGGCGCGCAGGTAGCGGTAGCCGGGCGAGCGGCGGGTGAAGTCGACCTCGGTCGGCCGGCGCATGGTCCAGTCGTCGTAGCGCAGGCCGTCCTCGCCGAGCAGCTCCAGCTCCAGGCCGGACACCTGCTGGTTGAGTTCGGCGAACGCCAGCTTGGCGCCCGAGCCCTCCGGGCCGGGCTGCCCGGCGGTGAGCTGCTGGCGCAGCCGCTCCCCGGTGAGCCGGGCCGCCTCGGTCCGCACCCAGGCGCGCAGGACCGAGTCGTGCAGGCCGGGGGTGCGCAGTTCGGGGCGGTCGCGCCACAGGGCGGCGACCACGCCGATCATGCCGCTCTCGCGCGGCGCGGCGGCGCCGCCGATGGCGACGCGCTCGTTCATCAGCGTCGTGGTGGAGACCCGCCACCCCTGCCCGACCTCGCCGAGCCGGTGCTCGTCGGGGATCCGCACGTCGGTGAGGAAGACCTCGTTGAACTCGGCCTCACCGGTGATCTGCCGCAGCGGCCGGACCTCGACGCCCGGCGCGGTCATGTCGCAGACGAAGTAGGTCATGCCGCGGTGCTTGGGGACGTCCGGATCGGTGCGGGTGACGAGGATCGCCCAGCGCGCCTCGTGGGCCATGGACGTCCAGACCTTCTGGCCGTTGACCGTCCAGGCGTCGCCGTCGCGGACGGCTCGGGTGGCGAGCGCGGCGAGGTCGGAGCCCGCGCCGGGCTCGCTGAACAGCTGGCACCACAGTTCTTCGCCGGTCCACAGGGGACGCAGGAAGCGCCGCTTCTGCTCCTCGGTGCCGAACGCGAGGATCGTCGGCGCGGCCATCCCGAGGCCGATGCCGTTGCGTTGGGGGTGGTTGGAAGGCGCGCCGGCCTTGGCGAACCGCCGGTCGACGGCGGGCTGCAGGGCGCGCGGGGCACCGAGCCCGCCGAGCCCCTCGGGGTAGTGGACCCAGGCGAGTCCGGCGTCGAACCGGGCCCGCAGGAACTCCAGGGGCTCGGTGGCGGAGGGGTCGTGCGCGGCGAGGAACCCGCCGACCCGCCTCTCCAGCTCGTCGGCGTCGGGTGGTGCTGTGCTCACAGGGCGTACCTCCGCGCGGCGACGGGTGGCGGCCGGGCCACCCGCACTGGGACATACCAACCGGTCGGTATGGTCCGTCCACCCTAGAAACCTCCGGGAGGCGAGTCAACCGCCGTCGCGCCCCAGCTCACGGCCGAGCCGGGGATGACCGCCGTTCGGCCGCCGGGAGACGGCTCGGGCGCCGGCGGATCCGGACATGTCCCCCTCGACTACAATCGGAGTAGCTGCTCCGCATGGGAGAACTCGGGGTCCGGCAACCGGGGGGAGGCCGCGATGACATCGTCCGCGTCCGGGAGGCCGCTGCGCGCCGACGCCCTGCGCAACCGCGCCAAGGTCCTCGCCGCGGCCGAGGAGGTCTTCGCCGTCCGGGGGACCTCCGCCTCCACCGAGGAGGTCGCACGGGAGGCGGGCGTCGGGATCGGCACGGTGTTCCGGCACTTCCCCACCAAGGAGTCGCTGCTGGAGGCCGTCCTGGTCGCGCTGCTGGAGCGGCTCGCCGCGGAGGCCCGGGAACTGCGGTCCGCCGGCGACGCCGGCGCCGCGTTCTTCGGGTTCTTCGCCCGCGTGGTGTCGCAGGCGGCGGCCAAGCGGGCCGTGACCGAGGCGCTGGCCGAGGCCGGCGTCGACGCCCGCGCGGCCACCGGCACCGCCGGGCCGGGGCTGAAGGCCGCCCTCGGGACGCTCCTCGAACGGGCGCAGGAGGCCGGGGCCGTCCGCGCCGACGTGGGCGCGGGCGAGGTCATGGCGCTGCTGACGGGCATGTCCTATGCGGCCGGGCGCGCCGGGGCCGGCGAGGACGTCCTCAGGATCGCCTTCGACGGCCTGCGCCCCCGCCCGGATCAGGGGGATGCGGATCAGACGGGTGCGGATTCGAGCGGGACGTGAGCGTCCGGCTCAGGCCGCGACGCGCAGGTAGTGCGCCCAGTAGCCCTGCCAGCGCCCGTACCGGGCGGCGAGCCTCCGCAGGTCCGCGTCGGTGACCGCCCTGCCGTAGGCGCGGGACGCCGCGTCCCGCAGCGACCACTCCACCGGTGTCTCCTCCATCCTCCCGAGCCCGCGGATGAGGATGAAGCCGGCCGACCAGGGGCCGATGCCGGGCAGGCCGAGCAGGAAGGCCTTGACCTCCCCGAACGGGCCGTCGCGCAGGAAACCCTCGTCGACCTCACGCCACGCGCGCACCGCGCCGTACAGGTGGCCGCCCTTGCGCCGGTTGCCGACCAGTTCCGCGACGCGCGTCTCCGGGAGGCTCGCGAGCTGCTCGGCGTCGGGGAACGCCGTGTGCGCGGTTCCGTCCACGACGAGGGTGTTGCCGAACTCCCCGGCCAGGGCCCGCTTGCCGTTCGCGGCTGCGGCGATGGGGGTGCGCTGCGACAGGATCGCCCACGCCAGGTTCTCCACCGGGGTGGGGAACTTGACGTGGTGGTATCCGTGCAGGCGGCCGATGACGGGCGCGAAACCGGGGTCGTCGCGCCCGCGGAGGTAGAACTCGGCGAGGTCGTCGTCCAGGCTCAGGTGGAAGCGGACCCGGTCGGCGGCCGCGGCGACGTCGTCCGGTGCGAGCGGCCCGTCGGCGTGCAGGGTGACCCGCACGCCGTCTCCGGCCTGGACGACCCGGGCGACGACCGTCCGGCCGCGGGCGCGCAGGGCCTTGGTCAGCGTCCCGTCCTCGACCGCCTGCTCACCGGATGTCGGCGGGAAACCGCGGACGAAGCGGAGCGCCGGGCCGAGGTCGAACGGCGGCGCCGCGGGCAGGTCGATGGTCTCGGTGAACATGAGCGCACACTATCCACCGGCCGTGACATCGCCCGGGTGAGCGTCAGGAGGCCAGTTCGGCGGGGAGGCCGGCGCGGTGCAGGACCGTCAGCGACGTGACCGCGCGGGTCAGCACGACGTACAGGCGGGCGAGGCCGCGCGTCTCGGCGGCGGCGATCGCGGCGGGCTCCGCGACGATCACGTGGTCGTACTCCAGTCCCTTGGCGAGCGTCGCCGGGACGACGAGCAGGCGGGCGTCGCCGTCGGAGTCCGGTCCGAGGACGGTGTGCTCCAGCCCGGCCGCGTCCAGCGCCGCCGCGTACCCGGCCGCCGCGGCGTCGGGCACGATCAGGCCGGCGGAGCCGGGGCGGGCGAGTGCCTCGCGGGCGGCCTCGACGGCGGCGGCGGCCAGGTCGGGGACGCGCCGCACCTCCAGGGCGCCCGCTCCGGGACGCAGCGAGCGCGGCCGGTCCAGGCCGGGCGCGACGTGCGGGAGCAGGCGGGCGGCGTAGTCGAGGACGGTCCCGGGGACGCGGAAGCCGAGGGTCAGCTCGGTGACGTCGCCTTCCTGCCCGAGGTGGGCGAGAACCTCTTTCCAGGACCGCGCGGACCAGGCGGTCGTGCCCTGGGCGAGGTCGCCGAGGACGGTCGCCGAGCCCGTCGCGCAGCGGCGGCCGAGGGCGCGCAGCTGCATCGCGGACAGGTCCTGTGCCTCGTCCACGATCAGGTGGCCGAGTGAGGCGGTGCGCTCGATGAGGTCGTGCAGCTCGTCGAGGAGCGCGCGGTCGGCGGCGGTCCACCTGGCCGAGCGGTGCGACCTGGCGGGCCCGGCCCACCTGATCGCGGCCTGCTCGTCCTCGTCCAGGACGCCCTTCGCCGCCTTCCGCAGGAAGCCGGCGTCCGACAGCAGCCGGTGCAGGACCTGCTCGGGCGTGACCTTCGGCCACACGGCGTCGAGGACCCGCTTGACCGGCCTGCTCCGCGCCACCTGGTCCTGGACGCGGTCGTCGGGCGCCTCCCCGCGGCGTTCCATTCGCACGAGGATCTGGTGGGCGAGGCGTTGCGCGAACGCGGCGCGGCCGCTGCCATAGCGGGTGGTGCCGCGCAGCGCGGCGGCGATCTCCCGGACCTCGTGGTCGGCGAGCCGGTAGCGGGCGGCGCCCCGGGCGACGACGAGGCCCTCCTCGGGCTTGGTGACGTGCAGCCACAGCGCCTTGCGGAGCACGTCGGCCATGCGCGCCTCGCCCTTGGCGGCGGACACCGCCGCCGGTTCCTCCCCGGTGGGCGGGCCGAGCAGGTCGTCGATCGTGGCCTGCTCGGCCTTGACCTCTCCGAGGGCGGGCAGGACCGCCGAGATGTAGGCGAGGAACGCCCGGTTGGGCCCGACGATGAGGACCCCGGACCGCGACAGCCGCTCGCGGTGCGTGTACAGGAGGTAGGCGGCGCGGTGCAGGCCGACGGCCGTCTTGCCGGTGCCGGGCGCGCCCTGCACGCACACGGTGCGGGGCAGGTCCGCGCGGACGATCACGTCCTGGTCCGGCTGGATCGTGGCGACGATGTCGCGCATCGGCCTGGTGCGGGGACGCTCGATCTCCTCGGTCAGGATCCGGGACGGGCCGATCTCGCCGCCGTCCAGGGGCTCGTCCTCGAACGCGGTCAGCTCACCGGCCTGGAACCCGAACCGGCGCCGCAGCCGCCACCCCATGGGGTCGGCGGGCCCGGCCTGGTAGAACGCCCGCGACACGGGCGCGCGCCAGTCCAGGACGAGCGGCCGGCCCTCGTCGCCGTCGTGGACGTGGCGGCGCCCCACGTACATGATCGCGGGCAGGTCGGGTTCGCCCTCGCCGGCGCGGTCCATGCGCCCGAAGAACAGCGGCGTGCCGGGATGGTCGGCGAGCGCCGCGACGCGCCGGTCGAGCAGCGACTCCAGGAACTGCCTGGACACCCGGTCCGCCGCGACGTCGGCGGACAGGCTCTGCGCATGCTCGCGCATCCGGCGCAGCGCGGCGCGGGACTCGGCCAGATGGGCGCGTTCGGCGGCCAGGACGGTGGACTCGGCGGGCATGCGGGCAGACCTCCGGCAGCGAGAGGTGAGTGGGGGCAAACCCACCACCTTACCCGCCCTCACGGCAGCGGGGGCAGCGGACGCCGGTGAAGCCAGGCGGAGAAGAGGTCGTCCAGCGGGCGGCCGGCGCCGCGGGCGGCGAGCGCGGTGAAGTCCTCGGTGGTCACCGAGCCGTGGCGGTGCCCGGCCGTCCACTCGCGCAGGGTCCGGAAGAACGCGTCGTCGCCGGTCGTGCGCCGCAGCGCGTGCAGCGTGAGCGCGCCGCGCTTGTAGACGTAGTCGTCGAAGAGGTGCCGCGGCCCGGGATCGGCGAGCACGAGGTCCTGGGATTCCCTGGCCAGCCGCGCGTGCCATCGGCGGGCGTGCTCGGCCGCGGGCGCCCCGCCCGACCTCTCCGACCACAGCCATTCGGCGTAGGAGGCGAAGCCCTCGTGCAGCCAGATGTCCCGCCAGTGCGCCACCGTCAGGCTGTTGCCGAACCACTGGTGCGCCAGTTCGTGCGCGACGAGCTGCTCCTCGCCCCGTTCCCCGTCGAGATGGTTCGCCCCGAAGATCGACATTCCCTGCGCCTCGACGGGGATCTCCAGCTCGTCGTCGGCGACCACGACCGTGTACGCGCCGAAGGGGTAGGGGCCGAACAGCTCGGAGAACGCCTCGATCATCTGCCCCTGGCGACCCAGGTCGTGCAGCACCCGCCGTTCCCGCGCCGCGGGGAAGTGGACGTGCTGTGGGACGTGGCCGTCCAGTTCCACGGACCGGTACCGCCCGATCTGGACGCTCGCCAGGTAGGTCGCGGTCGGCTCGTCCTGCTCGTACACCCAGACGGTGTTCGCGCCGGCGCGGCGCCTGCCGGTGAGCCGGCCGTTCGCGACGACGGTGTAGGCGGACGCCGTGGTGACCGTGATCCGGTAGCGGGCCTTGTCGCCGGGCCGGTCGTTGCAGGGGAACCACGACGGCGCGCCGGTCGGCTGCCCCGCCACGATCGATCCGTCGGTCAGCTGCTCCCAGCCGAGCCCGCCCCAGTGGCTGCGGACGGGCGACGGGTTGCCGGTGTAGCGGACCTCCACGGTGAACGCGCCCGGGCCGGCGGGGCGCGCGGGCGTCACGGTCAGCCTGCCGCGCCGGTGCCGGAACCGCGCCGGGCTCCCGTCCACCAGGACCCTGCCGATGCGGAACGGCCCGAGGTCGAGCGCGAACCGGTCGAGCCGCGCGCCGGCCGACGCCGACAGCCGCGCGGTGGCGCCGAGCCGGTTGGGGCCGACCCGGTAGTCCAGTTCGAGGTCGTAGGCGCCGACGGAGTAGCCGTCGTCGCCGTGGCCGGGGAAGTACGGGGCGGGGCGGGTGTTCACGGACGGTGGGGTCCCTCGGGTCGTCGTTCGGTGTCGTCCCGGCCGGTGCCGCCCGGGGTCCAGGCCGCGATCGGGTTGCCCAGCCACCGGGTGCCGGCGGGCAGCTGCTCGCCGCGCATCACCAGGGACGCGGGTCCGACCGTGGTGCCCGCCCCGACCGAGGCCGCGGGAAGGATCACCCCGTTGGAGCCTAGCGTCGCGCCGCGCTCCAGCACGACCGCGCCGACCCGCATGATCCGGTCGTGGAACAGGTGGGTCTGCAGTACGCAGCCCTGGTTGACGCACGCGCCGTCGCCGAGCCGGACGAGGTCGGCCTCCGGGAGCCAGTACGTGGCGCACCAGACGCCGCGTCCGATGCGGGCGCCGAGCGAGCGGAGCCAGAGGTTGAGCGGGGCGGTGCCGAGCCACGGCTCGGCGAACCACGGCGCCGCGAGGACCTCGACGAAGTTGTCGGCCAGCTCGTTGCGCCAGACGAACGAGCTCCACAGGGCCCGGTTCCCGGGCGTGATCCGTCCGACGAGCGCCCATTTCGCCGCGGTCGCGACGGCCGCGGCGAGGACGCCGGCGGCGGTGAGGACGAGCCCCGACAGGAGCGCGGCGACGCCGAACCCGCGGGCGGCGGCGAGACCTACGAGGGCGGCGGCGGCCAGGACGCCGACCGCGACGGTGCACATCGCCGGCACGACGCGGCACGCCTCGACCGCCGCCCGCGCCGCCCTGAGCCGGCGGGGCGGCCGGTACGTGCGGGCCTGGTCGGCGGTGTCGGCCCTGCGGTTCAGCCGCACCGGCGGCATGCCGAGGTAGGACGCGCCCGCCTCGGCCTTCTTCGGCGCCGCCGACAGGACGCCGATCAGGCCGCCCTTGGGGACCTTGCGGCCGGGGCCCGTCATCCCCGAGTTGCCGAGGAACGCGCGCTCGCCGATGCGGGCCCGCGCGATCCGCATCCGCCCGCCGCCCAGTTCATAGGCCGCGACCATCGTGTCGTCGGCGAGGAACGCCCCGTCGTCGACGGAGGTCATGGTGGGCAGCGCGAGGACGGTCGAGGCCTCCACGTCCCGGCCGACGCTCATGCCGAGGGCGCGCAGCCACGTGGGCGTGAGGACGCTGGCGTACAGCGGGAAGAGCCATACGCGCGCCGTCCCCATCAGCCGGCTCGTGGCCCACGCCTGCCATGCCTGGCGGCTGTGCACCGGGTGCTCGCCTTCGCGCAGCCCGAGGCCCAGGAGCCGCACGCAGACCAGGGTGATCGACGCGAACGCGGTCATGCCCGCGAGCGTGGCCAGGGGCACCGAGAGCAGGGCCGCCGCCAGGGCGCCGCCCAGGCTCGCCGTGCCGTGCACGAAGAAGCCGAGGACGGCCAGCCCGGGTACCGCCGCGATCAGCGGCAGCAGGCCCAGCCCGAGCGCGGACACCGCGTACGCCAGCGTCCAGCGGCGGCGCCTCGGCGGCCGGACGGTGTCGCCGTGCCGCTTGACCTTGCCCTTGCGGACGGCGGGGGCGCCCGCCCAGCGCTGCCCGGCCGGGACCCGGCCGGTCACCGCCGCGCCCGCCGCGACGTGCGCCTTCTTCCCGACGCGGGCGCCGGGGAACAGCACGGCCCGCGCCCCGACGACGGCGCCGGCGCCGACGCGGATCTCACCGACGTGCAGGACGTCGCCGTCCAGCCAGTGTCCGCTGAGGTCGGCCTCGGGTTCGATCGCCGCCCCGCGCCCGAGCCAGAGCATGCCGGTCACGGGCGGCGGGGAGTGCAGGTCGACGTCGGCGCCGATCCGGGCGCCGAGCGCGCGGGCGTAGAAGGCGAACCAGGGCGCGGCCGACAGTTCGGCGGCGCCGAGGCGGGCGGCGAGCTGCTCGGCCGTCCACAGCCGCAGGTGGACGGCGCCGCCCCGCGGATGGGCGCCGGGCCGCAGCCCGCGCAGCAGGAGCCGCGCGCCGGCGGCGGCCAGGGCCATCCTGCCGGGCGGCGCGACGAACAGCGTCGCGCCCGCGAGCACGGCCCACCATGACACGCCCGGCACCCACGGGAACGCGGCCGGGGCGTAGCGGGCGGCGAGGTTGCCGAGGGCGGCCAGGCCGACGGCCCACCGCATCGCGCCGAGCGTCAGCAGCGGGATCATCAGCAGCGCCTGGACGGCGGACGCCCGTACCGGCACCGGCCGCACGGCGCGCGCGGGCGCCGGCTCCGCTGCCGCGCCCAGCGGCTCCCCGTCTCCGAGGTGGGCGGCGAGGCCGCGCAGTGTCGGGTTCTCGTAGACGTCTCCGACGGCCGCGGACGGATGGCGCGGCCGCAGGGCCGACACCAGCCGCGCCGCCGCGAGGCTGCCGCCGCCGAGTTCGAAGAAGTCCGCGCCGGGGGCGGCCGGGGCCTCCCCCAGCACTTCGGCCCACCTGGCCGCCAGCCACTCCTCGGCACCGCTGAGCGGTTCCGCGTCCGGGTCCGTGTCCCTGTCCGCCGCGTCCGGGTCGCCCGCCGCGGGCATCGGCCAGGGCAGCGCGTCCCGGTCGACCTTCCCGGACGTCCGCGTGGGAAGCGTCTCCACGCAGACCAGGCGCGGCACCAGCGCGGCCGGGAGCACCTCCCTCAGCCGGTCGCGCGCCCCGGCCGGGTCGAATCCGTCCCCGGTGACGAGGTAGCCGACGAGGAGCCGGTGACCGGCCGGGGTCGCGCGGACCGCGGCGGCGGCGCCGGTCACGCCGGGCAGGGCCTGGAGCGCCGCGTCGACCTCGCCGAGCTCGATCCGGCGGCCGCCCAGTTTGATCTGGTCGTCGGCGCGGCCGACGAAGACGAGGCCGGCCGGGTCGGCCTGGACGAGGTCTCCGCTGCGGTAGGCGCGGTCCCAGCCGAGGGACGGCAGCGGCGCGTACTTCTCGGCGTCCTTGGCGGGGTCGAGGTAGCGGGCGAGGCCGACGCCGCCGATGACGAGCTCGCCGGTCTCGCCGGGGGCGACCGGGGCGCCGGCGGGGTCGACGACGGCGAGGTCCCAGCCGTCCAGCGGGAGGCCGATCCGGACGGGGCCGGCGCCGCCGAGCGGGGCGGCGCAGGCGACGACGGTCGCCTCGGTGGGCCCGTAGGTGTTCCAGACCCGGCGTCCGGGGACGGCCAGGCGCGCGGCCAGCTCGGGCGGGCACGCCTCGCCGCCGAAGATCAGCAGCCGGATGCCGTCGAGGGTCTCGGGGGGCCACAGCGCCGCGAGCGTCGGGACGGTCGACACGACCGTGATGCCCCGCCCGGCGAGCCAGGGGCCGAGGTCGGCGCCGGTGCGCACGAGCGAGCGCGGCGCGGGCACCAGGCAGGCGCCGTGCCGCCAGGCCAGCCACATCTCCTCGCAGGACGCGTCGAACGCCACCGACAGTCCGGCAAGGACGCGGTCGGACTCGTGCGCCGGGAACAGCCGCGCCTCGGCGTCCACGAACGCCGCGGCCGCGCGGTGCGGGACGGCCACGCCCTTGGGCCGGCCCGTCGAGCCGGACGTGAAGATGATCCAGGCGTCGTCGCCGGGTTCCGGGCGGCCGGTGCGGCCCCCGGGAACCGCGCGGAGGGCGACCTCCCGGTGCTCTCCGATGACCGCGCAGACGCCGGCCTCGCCGAAGACCGCCGCGGCGCGCCCGGCCGGGTCGTCCGCGTCGACCGGGACGTAGGCGGCGCCCGCGGTGAGGACGGCGAGGATCGCGATGTACAGGTCCGCGGTGCCCGAGGGGACGCGGACGCCGACCCGGTCGCCGCGTCCGATCCCCGCCTGCTCCAGTTCCTTGGCGAGGACGGCGACCTCGGCGCGCAGGCCCTCGTAGTCGAGGCGGGTGGAGCCGTCGTCCAGCGCGGGCGCGTACGGGTGGCGGAGCGCGGTCGCGTCCAGGACGTCCAGGAGGGTGCGCTCGGGAGGCGCGCTCCGCGACCGGTAGACGGCGTGCTCGGATTCGGCCGTGGCACCTGAAAGACGAAGTGGACGCAACATTCCCCCGGTGTCCAGGCGGCCGGCGGCCGCTACGTCCGGGGCACCGTGTCGTCGCTCCGTCCCACCGGAGCCGGTGCGCCCTCGCCGCCGGGCGGCGCGCCGCTCGCGCCACCGGGGATCTCGCCGATCCCCGCGATCGCGCTCCGGCCGGGCCTTGGGGGCCGCGGGGGCGCGAGTACCGCTGATCGGGACACTCTACTCGATGGCCGTGAAAGCCCCCGGGCGGCGCTGCGTCTTGCCGGGCCGCACGGGGTGTGTGACGTTGGGCGGCATGGTGATGCTGAGGGGAGCGGCATGTCGGCGGTGAGCGGGCGGACCGCGCTGGTCACGGGAGCCTCGTCCGGCATCGGCGCGGTCGTCGCGCAGACCCTGGCCGTGGCCGGGGCGCGGGTCGGGCTGGTGGCGCGGCGCGAGGACAGGCTGAGCCGGGTCCTCGCCCGGTGCCGCGAGCACGCGCCCGGTTCGGCGATGTGGGTCGCCGACCTCGCGGACCTGGACGGGATCGCCGGTCTCGCGGCGGCCGTCGAGCGCGAGTTCGGCGGTGTGGACGTGCTGGTCAACAACGCGGGGATGCCGAAGCGGCGCCGCGTCCAGGACCTGTCGCCCGCCGAGGCCGAGGACGTGATGCGCCTGAACTACCTGTCCCCGGTGCGGCTCACGCTGGCGCTGCTGCCCGGGATGATCGCGCGCGGGAGCGGGCACCTGGTGGCGGTGGGCTCGGTCGCGGCGCGGCTCGGACCGCCGCACGAGGCCGCCTACTCGGCGTCGAAGGCGGCGCTCACCGCGTTCTGGGAGAGCATGGCGGTCGACCTGGACGGCACCGGCGTGCAGGTCCACGTCGTGCAGCCGGCGCTCATCGCCGGCACCGAGCTGTTCACGCTGCCCGGCAACGAGGAGCCGCTCAGCGACGTCTCCGAGGCGCTGCCGGCGCAGGAGGTCGCCGACGCCGTCCTGGACGTCGTCGGGAAGGGGCGGTTCGAGGAGTACGTGCCGGGCTGGTTCACCGAGATGGCCTCGGGCAAGGCCGCCGACGTCGACGCGTTCGTCGCGGGCGTCAAGGAATGGACGCGCGACCGGCTAGAGTGACGCTCCAACGGTGATCCATGTCACATGAGCCGAGGTGCGGATGGCTGCTGCGGAGGGGCTCCGGATCTCCGGCGTGACGGTGCGGTTCGGCGGGCTGACGGTCCTGGACGGGGCCGGGCTCACCGCGCCGCCCGCCACCGTCACCGGCCTGGTCGGGCCGGACGGCGCGGGAAAGACGATTCTGTGCGACGTCATCGCGGGGACGCGGCGCCCGGCGGCGGGCACCGTCCGGCTGGGCGACGCGGACCTGACCGGCAGCACCGCCCGCGAGCGGGCCCGGCGCGGCATCGCCCGCACGTCGCAGAGCTCCGGCCGGGAGGGTTCGGTGACCGTCCGCGACAGCGTGCGGGCCGCCGCCGCGAAGCACGCGATGACGCGGCGGTACCCGGGGCGGACCGCGCGGGACCGGTGGCGGCTCCGCATGGACGCCCGGCGGGACGCGGGCGCGCGCGCCGACGAGCTCCTCGCCCGCGTCGGCATCGAGGAGCACGCCGGCCGGTGCGCCCGCACGGCGCCGCCCGGCGTCGCGCGGCTGCTGGAGGTGGCGCGGGCCCTGGCCGCCGAACCGGCGGTGCTGCTCCTGGACGAACCCTGGTCGGGCCTGCCGGTACCGGACGCGCGCGCCCTGGAGGTGCTGCTGCGCGACCTGGCGGCGGACGGGCCGGCGGTGCTGGTCGCCGAACGGGAACTGGAGCGGGTGCTGGGCGTCTGCGACGTCCTCCACGTCCTGGACGGCGGCAGGGTGATCGCCGCCGGCCCGCCCGCCGAGGTCCGCGCGGACGCGCGGGTGAGGGACGCCTGTCCGGCGGACGCCGCCGTCACCATGTGTCGATCCAGCGGCGGCGGTCCGCGAGCGGCGGCGCGGACCCGAACGCCGTGGTGATCCAGCGGCGGGTCCCGGCCGGGTCGATGACGTCGTCCAGCTCGAAGACCGTGGCCGCGTTGAGCGCCTTCCCGTGCTCGTAGGCGGCGGCGACCATCTTCCCGAACAGCGCATCCGGGTCGTCGGCCTCGGCCAGCTCCTTGCGGAACCCGAGCCGGACCGCGCCCTCCAGGCCCATGCCGCCGATCTCGCCGGTGGGCCACGCGACGGTCGCGAGCGGCGCCTTGAACCCGCCGCCCGCCATGGCCTGCGCGCCGAGCCCGTAGCCCTTGCGCAGCACGATCGTGACGACGGGGACGCGCAGGTTGGCGCCGATGACGAACATGCGGCTGAAGTGCCGGACGGTGGCGGTCCGCTCGGCGTCCGGGCCGACCATGAAGCCGGGGGTGTCGCACAGGGACACGACGGGCAGGCCGTGCGCGTCGCACAGCTGCAGGAAACGGGCGGCCTTGTCGGCGGCGTCGCGGTCGATGGCGCCGCCGAGGTGCGCCGGGTTGCTGGCGATCAGGCCCATCGGGCGTCCCTCGATCCGCACCAGCGCGGTGATGATCCCGACTCCGAACGCGCGGCGCAGCTCCAGCACCGACCCCGTGTCGGCGAGGTGGGTGACCGCGCGGCGGACGTCGTAGGCGCGCAGCCGGTTCTCGGGGACGACGTGCCGCAGGATCCGCTGGTCGCCGCACGTCCACTCGTCCCGCGGCCCCTGGAAGTAGGACAGGTAGCGGCGGGCCGCGTCGACGGCCTCGGCCTCGTCCTCGACGGCGATGTCGACGACGCCGTTCGGCTCCTGGTCGCCGATCGGGCCGATCTCCTCGGGCGCGAACACGCCGAGCCCGCCGCCCTCGATCATCGCGGGGCCGCCCATGCCGATGTTGGCGTCGCGGGTGGCGATGATGACGTCGCAGCAGCCGAGCAGCGCCGCGTTCCCGGCGAAGCAGCGCCCGGACGCGATCCCGACGGACGGGACGGCGCCGCTGAGCCGCCCCATGGCGTGGAAGGTCGTCACGTCCAGGCCGGACACCGACGAGGTGTCGGTGTCGCCGGGCCGTCCCCCACCGCCCTCGGCGAACAGCACCAGGGGCAGGCGGCGGCGGCGGGCGATGTCGAGCATCCGGTCGGTCTTGCGGTGGTTCTGGTAGCCCTGCGTCCCGGCGAGGACCATGTAGTCGTAGGACATGACGACGGCCTGCGCGCCGTTCACGTCCCCGACACCGCAGACCATGCCGTCGGCGGGGGTGCGCTCGATCAGGTCCTCCAGGGACCGGCGCTGCCGCTGCGCCGCGATGGCGAGCGCGCCGTACTCCGCGAACGTGCCGGGGTCGCACAGGTCCTCGATGTTCTCCCGGGCGGTGCGGTGCCCCCGCGCGTGCCGCTTGGCGACGGCCTCGGGCCGGGACGCGTCCAGGCCGAGCCCGTGCCGGCGCAGCGCCTCGGCGAGGTCGGCGCGGATCTCGCCGAGGTCGGCCCCGGCGTCCTCGGCGGCGTGGTCGCCGGCCACCTCGGCGGGTTCGACGAACAGCAGCGGGGCGCCCTCGGCGACGGTGTCGCCGGCCGCGGCGGCGACGCCCGCGACGATGCCCGCCTCACCCGCGCGGACGACGTGCTCCATCTTCATCGCCTCAAGGATCAGGACGGGCGCCCCGGCCCGGACGAGGTCGCCCTCGGCCACCTCGACGGCGACGACCGTGCCCTGCATCGGCGCGGGCACCGCGACGGTGCCGGGCGGCGCGTCCGGCTGCGCGGCGGGGACGTCCGCCTCCTCCCGGACGGTCCCGACGTAGTAGCGGCGGTGCTCGCTCTCCAGCAGCTCGGGCAGATGGTCGGCGATGAAGGACGTGTCGAAGCCGCCGGAGGTGAACCCGGGATGCCGCAGGACGCCCTGCAGCAGCGGGATGCTGGTGGCCACGCCCGCGACCTCGAACTCGCCGAGCGCGCCGTGCGCGCGGGCGGCGGCGGACGGGAGGTCCTCCGCGCGGGCGATGACCTTCGCGAGCAGCGGGTCGTAGCGCGGGCTCGTGCGGTACCCGGCGTATCCGTGGGTGTCGACGCGGACGCCGGGCCCGGCCGGCGGCGCGAACGCCGTCAGCGTCCCCGTCCGCGGGCGCGGGGTGCCGTCCGCGTCGAGCGTCTCGGTGTTGACCCGCACCTGGACCGCGCAGCCCGTCGGGCGCGGCGGCCCGCCGCCCAGGCCCACGGCGGCGAGGTCCTCCCCCAGCGCCAGCCTGATCTGCGTCTTCACCAGGTCGACGCCGGTGATCTCCTCGGTGACGGTGTGCTCGACCTGGAGCCTCGGGTTGACCTCCAGGAACCAGAACTCCTCGCCGGTCACCAGGAACTCGAACGTGCCGATGCCGTCGTAGCGGACCCGGGCGGCCATGCGGAGCGCCGCGTCCAGCAGCGCGTCCCGCACGCCTCCCGGCAGCGCGGGCGCGGGCGCGACCTCGATCAGCTTCTGGTGCCGCCGCTGGACGCTGCAGTCGCGCTCCCACAGGTGGACGACCGCGCCGGTCCCGTCGCCGGCGGACTGCACCTCGATGTGGCGGGCGCGCGGCACGTACTTCTCGGCGTACAGGCGGCCGTCGCCGAACGAGGCCAGCGCCTCCGACCGGCACCGCTCGTACGCGGCGGCCATGTCACCGGGATCGGTGACGGCGCGCATCCCGCGTCCGCCGCCCCCGGCGACGGCCTTGAGCATCACCGGACCGTGCTCGCGGGCGAACGCCTCCGCTTCCGCGAGGTTCACCGGGCCTTGCGTGCCGGGCGTCACGGGCACGCCCGCCTCCCGGGCGAGCGCGCGGGAGCGGGTCTTGTCGCCGAACAGTTCGAGCAGTTCCGGGCGGGGGCCGGTGAACGTCAGCCCGGCGGCGGCGCAGCGCGCGGCGAACGCCGCGTTCTCGCTCAGGAACCCGTAGCCGGGGTGGACGGCGGTGACGCCCGTGTCCTTGGCGGCGGCGAGCAGCGCGTCCGCGTCGAGGTAGCCGGCGACGCCCTCGCCGGGCAGCGCCCGCGCCTCGTCGGCGCGGCGGGTGTGCGGCGAGGCGGCGTCGTCGCGGGTGTGCACGGCGACCGTCCGCAGGCCCAGCTCCGCCGCGGCCCGGACGACCCGGAGCGCGATCTCTCCCCGGTTGGCCACCAGGATTCCGCCCACCCGGTCCTCCTCACCTCACCTGGCCCGACGGGGCCCCACTCTAGAGAGGCGGGCGGGGTGCGGCGCGTCCGGGCTTGTCCGGCCGGTCCGGCGGCGCGAGCGGCCGCGATGGCCGTCCTCGCGCCGCGCCGGTGACCGGGAGCGGCTCCCGAGTGATAATGGTGCGGTGGGGCCGCCACCTCACGATCACCCCTCCGGAGGTACACGACTCATGGGCACCGCCGGCCGCTCCGTGCGCGAGTCCCTGCTGGACGCCGCCGCCGACCTTCTGGTGGAGCGCGGCTACCGCGGCGTCCGCATGCAGGACGTCGCGGCCGCCGCCGGGGTGAGCCGGCAGACCGTCTACAACGAGTTCGGCGACAAGTGGGGCCTGGCCCAGGCGGTCGTGATCCGCGACAACGAACGCTACCTCGACGGCATCGACGCGGTGCTGTCCGAGCACGACGACCTGTACTCGGCGGTGACGGCCGCGGTCATGTTCACCCTGGAGATGTCGGCGGACGACCAGCTGAAGAAGGCGGTGCTGACCGGCGCGGGCGGCGACGAGCTGCTGCCGCTGCTCACCACGCAGGCCGAGCCCGTGCTGTTCACCGCCAGCGCCCGCATCGCCGAGCACGGGCTGCGCCACTGGCCGGACCTGGACCGCGCCGCCCTCACCGAGATCGCCGACGCGGCGGTGCGGCTGACGATGAGCCACATCATGCTGCCCTCCGGCCCACCGGAGCGGTTCGCCCACTTCGTCGCCCGGATGGTGACCCGCTACATGGCCGTCCCCCCGAAATCGGCTGGCACGGGCACCGGCCCCCGCGCTATCGTGTGACCGCCTCGCGGCTGCTGAACCCGAGGACGGAGCGGGCCGATTCCCGCTCCCCCGCCGCCGTGCCCTCCCGCACGGACGGCTCCCTTCCCGCGCGCCGCCGAGCGCGCCTTCCGGTAGCCCCGAAGGATTCCGCGATGCCCGCACGTCAGGACCACCGGCTCGTCCGCACGGACGAGCACTGGCTCACCCTCCCCAACCCGCACTCCGTCCCCGTCGAGATCTGCGCCGGCGGCGACGTCCCACTGGAACCCGCCGCCGTGGACGAGGCGCTGCGCTTCCTGGACACCGCCGCCACGCTGGAACGGCTCGCCGAGGCCACGCCCGGCTACGACGGGCCCGCGCCGCGGATCACTCGCGCGGCCCTCACCCCCGATTTCCACAAGGGCGCCGGAATCCCGATCGGCACGGTCCTGGAGACCGAGCACGCGCTGCTCCCGCAGGCGGTCGGCAACGACGTCAACTGCGGCATGCGGCTGGAGGTGACCACGCTGCGGGCCGATCGCGTCCGGCCGAGGCTGGACGCGCTGGAACGGCGGCTGCGGCACCTGTTCTTCGAGGGCGGCCGCCGCATCGCGCTCACCCCCGCCCAGCGCGAAGGGCTCCTGAGGGACGGCCTGCCCGGCCTGCTGCTCACCGGCGAGACGCCCTGGCAGGGCCTCGGCCCCGAGGACGCCGAAGACGCCCTCGACCGCGTCCACGCCTCCGGCCACCCCGCCGGGACGGCCGACGCGTTCGCCGGGTGGATCGGCAGCGCGGGCGGTTCCGGCCGCGCCGGCACCGGTCACCACGGCGCAAGCCACCACGGGGCGAGCCACGACAGCATCATCGGCGGGATCGGCGGCGGCAACCACTTCGCCGAACTGCAGTACGTCGCCGCCGTCCACGACCCGGCCGCCGCGCACGCCTGGGGGCTGACGCCCGGCACGGTCGTGACGATGGTGCACAGCGGGTCGCTGTCGCTCGGCCACCAGGCCAACGCGACCGCGCTGGACCGGCTCCGCGCGGTCTGGCCGGCCGGTCTGCCCCGGCCGCGCAACGGCATCCTGCCGTTCCTGCTGGACGAGCGGTCCGAGCCGGACCGCCGCCGGTATCTCGACGCGTTCGGCAACGCCGCCAACTTCGCGGTCGGCAACCGGTTCTTCCTGTCGCTGACGATGCGGGCGGGGCTGGCCGCCGAGTGCGGGGACATGGCGTCGCGGCTCCTGTACGACGCGCCGCACAACCTGTTCTGGCGGGACGGCGACCGGGTCGTGCACCGCAAGGGCGCGACACCTGCGGGCGGGCACGCCGCGATGGCCGGCGGCCCCTACGCGATGTGGGGCGAGCCGGTCATCGTGCCCGGGTCGATGGGCGCCGCGAGCTTCGTGCTGCGCGGGCACGGGGATCCGCGCACGCTCGCCAGCGCCTGCCACGGCGCCGGGCGCCGCGTCCCGCGCGGGGCGTCGGCGCGCGGCGGCGACGCCGAACTGGACGCGTTCCTGCGCGATTTCCGGGTCGTGACGCCGCTGGACCACCGGGACCCGGTGGTGGCACGGCGGTCCGACGTCATGGCCGCCTGGCGGCGCGACCTCAAGCAGGAGGCGCCGTGGGCCTACAAGGACATCGGCCCGGTCGTGGCGGGCCTGGAGGGCGGCGGTGTGGCGACGCCCGTCGCGGAACTGCGGCCGCTGCTGACCGTCAAGGGATGACGGTCTGCAGGTGGACGACCTTGACCGCCGTCATCTCGTCCAGCAGCTCGGGGCCGTAGCCGAAACCCCAGCCGCTGACGCGGCGGGGTGTGGCGGCGCCGCCGGGGGCGCCGCCGAACACCGCGTTGATCTTCACGGTGCCGGTCTTCAGGGTGCGCCAGGCCGCCTGGACGTGGACGGTGTCGCGGGTGAGGACGGTCGCGGCGAGCCCGTAGCGCGACCGCCGCGCCGCGTCCAGGCCCTCGTCGAACGAGGCGACGGTGCGGACCGGGGCGACGGGACCGAACGTCTCCTCGGCCATGACGCCCATGGCGTCGGTGCAGCCGGTGAGCACGGTCGCCGGGTAGAAGTAGCCGGGGCCGTCCGGGATGCGCCCGCCGGTGAGGAGGCGTGCGCCGTCCGCGACGGCCTTCTCGACCTGCTCGTGGACCTGGGCGCGGTGCTGCTCGTCGACCAGCGGGCCGAGTTCGGTGGCCGGGTCCGCGCCCGCGCCCATCCGGATGGTGCGGGCGCGTTCGGCGAGCGCGTCCAGGAATTCGGCGGCCACCGCCTCGTGCACGTAGACGCGTTCGACGGAGGTGCAGATCTGCCCGGCGTTGGCGAAACAGCCGATCGCGGCCTGCCCGGCGGCCCATGACGGGTCGACGTCCGCGTCCACGACGAGGGGGTCGGCGCCGCCGTTCTCCAGCAGGGCCTTGCTCCCGGTCCCGATGGTCAGCTCGGCGATGCGGCGGCCCGTGCGGGTGGAGCCGACGTGCGCGACGACGTCCACGCCGCGGTGGCCGGCGAGGACCTCGCCCGTCGCGCCGTCGCCCGTGACCAGGTTGAGGACGCCGTCCGGCAGGCACCCGCCGAGCAGCTCGGCGAGCATGGCGCCGGTGTGCGGAGTCCGCTCGGACGGCTTGTGCACGACGGTGTTGCCGGTGACGACGGCGGCGCCGATCAGCCCGCAGGCGATGGCGACCGGGTCGTTCCACGGGGTGATCACCGCGACGGTCCCGTAGGGCTCGCGGACCATGAAGTCGGCGGCGTCCCACCCGCCCTGCAGGCTTCGCCCGCCGTGCAGGGGGCCGAGCTCGGCGTACTGGCGCAGGGTCGCGATCCCGGCCTCGACCCCGCCGAGCGCGTCGCCGGACGGCTTGCCCATCTCGGCGGTCACCAGAGCGGCCAGCTCTGCCCCGCGGTCTTCGACGGCCTGCGCGGCGGCGCGCAGGGCGGCGCCGCGGTCGGCGGGCAGTGCGGCCATCCAGCCGGGTGCGGCGTCGCCGGCCGCGGCGACCGCCGTGTCGACGTCGCCGCCGGCGCAGACGGGCACCACCCCCAGCGGTTCGCCGTTCGCCGGGTCGGTCACCGTGAACATCCGGTCCCCGGTGCCCTGGCTCCACCGTCCGCCGGCCAGCATCCACATGTCGCGCGGCCGCATGATCGTCCCCCTCGATTCGGGTTCCCCGTCCGTTCGCCTACCCCGGGAGACGGCCTTCAATGACGCCCCGAGTCAGTGACCACTTACTGAAATCGGCTACCGTGGGACCGAACAGCGAGTGCGAGGGAGACGCGGTGGACTTCGACCTGCCGGAGAGCGCGGCCGCGGTGCGCGAGGGCGTGCTGGCGATCGCCGGGAACTACGACCAGGACTACTGGAGCCGGTGCGACGCGGACAAGCGCTGGCCGGAGGAGGTCTGGCGGGAACTGATCAAGGGCGGCTGGCACAGCCTGGCGATCCCGGAGGAGCACGGGGGCGCCGGGCAGGGCCTCCTGGAGCTGGCCGTCGCCCTGGAGGCGCTGGCCGAGGGCGGCGCGGGCGGCGCCGCGTCCTTCATGTACCTGCTCACCCCCGCGTTCGGCGGGCTGACCATCGCCCGGCACGGGACACCCGAGCAGCGGCGCGAGTTCCTGCCGAGGATCGCCTCCGGGGAGATCGAGACCTGCTTCGCCATCACCGAGCCGGACGCGGGCAGCAACTCCATCAACATCTCCACCCAGGCCCGGCGCGACGGCGACTCGTTCGTGGTCAGCGGCCAGAAGATCTGGATCTCCGGGGTCGAGCGCGCCGACTACCTGGTCCTCGTCACCCGGACGGTGCCGGCCGCCGAGGCCAGGCCGCGCACGTCCGGCTTCACCGTCCTGCTGGTGGACGTCAAGCAGGCCGTCGTCGACGGGACGCTGAGCTACCGGCCGATCCCCAAGCTCGGCACCAACACCGTCGCGTCCAGCATGGTCTTCCTGGACGGCGTCCGCGTCCCGGCGGAGCGGGTCCTCGGCGAGGTGGACCTGGGGTTCGCCGTCCTGTGGGACATCCTCAACCCCGAGCGGATCCTGGCCGCGGCGGGCGGCGTCGGGTCCGGCGGGCTGGTGCTGAAGCTCGCCTGCGAGTACGCCGGCGAGCGGGCGCCGTTCGGCAAGCCGATCGGGGCCGACCAGGCCATCGCGTTCCCGCTCGCCAGGATCAAGGCGCAGCTGGAGCTGGCGCGGCTCATGACCTACAAGGCCGCCTGGCTGTGGGACCGGGGCCGCCCCTGCGGTTCGGAGGCCAACATCGCCAAGCTCACCGCGGCGGACGCGGCCTGGCAGGCGGCCGACCGCGCCTTCCAGACCTACGGCGGCATGGCGTACTCCCTGGAGTACCCGATCGCCCGGATGTTCCGCGACGCCCGCATCGGCAAGAGCATCCCGGTCGCCGAGGAGCTCGTCCTCGCCCACATCGCCCAGCACGAACTCGGCCTGCCCAAGTCGTACTGATCCCCGGAACCGCCGGCCGTGGGGGCGCGGGGTGCGCGGAGCCCGACTCAGCCGAAGCGGGGCGGGCGCTTCTCCCGGATCGCCGCGACGCCCTCCCGCACGTCCGGGCCGGTGAACCCGAAGAACTCCATCGCCAGGGACGCGTCGAACGCCGGGCCCGCGAGGCGCAGCCAGTTGTTCAGCGCGTGCTTGGTGAACGACAGCGCCTCCGCGGGCCCGGCCGCGAGCCGCCCGGCGATCTCCAGCGCCCGCTCGTGCACCTCCGCGTCGTCCACGCACAACGAGACCAGGCCGATCCGCTCGGCCTCCTCGCCGGTCAGGACGTCGTTGAGCAGCAGGTAGTACTTGGCCTTCGCCAGCCCGCACAGCAGCGGCCACACGATGGCGGCGTGGTCGCCGGCCGCGACGCCCAGCCGCGTGTGCCCATCGATGATCTTGGCGGTGCGCCCGGCGACGGAGACGTCGGCCAGCAGCGCGACCGCGAGCCCGGCGCCCACCGCCGGGCCCTGCACGGCGCTGACCACCGGCTTCGAGCAGTTCAGCACGTTCATCACGATGTCGCGGGCCTCGCGCATGATGCGGCGGCGGGCCGCGTGGTCGGCCATCATCTCCTCGATCATCGCCAGGTCGCCGCCCGCGGAGAACGCCGCCCCCTCGCCGCGCACGACGACGACGCGCACCTCGTCGTCGGCGTCGGCGTCCCGCCAGATCTCCGCCAGCTCCCGGTGCCCGGCCGCGTCGACCGCGTTGAGCTTGCCCGGCGTGCTGATCGTGACCCGCAGCACGCCGTCCGCCGCCCAGTCGATCTTCAGCCGCCGATAGCCGTCATACCGCCCGCTGCCCATGGCAGGTCGCCTCCCGCGTCCGCGCGTCGAATGCCGCGCGCAATCGTCGCACAGCGAAATCCATCGCGCGGACACCGGCATCGAAGATCTCCGGCAGCAGGAAGAACGAGTGCACGACCCCGTCGTAGCGGCGCAGCTCCACCGGCACGCCGGAGGCGGCGAGGCGGCGTGCGTACGCCTCGCCCTCGTCGCGCAGGATGTCGCACTCCGCGGTGATCACGGTGGCGGGGGCGGCCCCGGCGAGGTCGGGGGCGCGCAGCGGGGCGAGCCGGAAATCCGACGGGTCGGCGCCGCCCCGGTACAGCCGCATGAACCGGGCGAGCGCCCCGGCGTCCAGCCCGTACCCGGACCCGTACTCGCGCCAGCTCGGGGTGTCCATCGCCGTGTCGGTCACCGGGTAGACGAGCAGCTGGTGGACGAGCGGAACCCCGCGGTCGCGGGCCAGCAGCGCGGTGACCGCGGCGAGGTTGCCGCCGGCGCTGTCGCCGGCGACCGCGACGGCGCCGGGCAGGACGCCATAGCGTTCCGGTTCCCGCGCCACGGACGCGACGACGGCCCAGGAGTCGTCCACGGCCGCCGGGAACGGATGCTCCGGGGCCAGCCGGTAGCCGACGTTCAGGACGACGCATCCGGTGGCCGCCGCGAGGTCGCGGCACGCGGCGTCCACGTCGTCCACGCCGCCGAGGACCCAGCCTCCCCCGTGCAGGTAGACCACCGCGGGCAGCGGGCCGCGGCCGGCAGGCGCCGGGCGGTACAGGCGCACCGGGACCGTGCCGCCCGGACGGCGCACGGCGAGGTCGCGGACCTGCGGCAGCTCACGCCCGGCGGCGGGGAACGCCTCACCGAGCCGGGCGCGCATCTCCTCGATCGTCGGTTCCGTCCGGTCGTCCGCGCCCGGTGGAGGGGCCGTCCAGGCGGCGAGCTCCTTCAGGTAGCTCACGGTCTGCGGATGCAGGGGCATGCGGCGGCCTCCGGCTGGCGATATGCGGCGGAATCTACCGAATCGCCTTCCCCGGTACCGGGACGTCAATCCCCGGTCTCGGTTCCCGCCCCGGTCAGCGGCCGGCGGCCTCGGCGACCAGGGCCTCGAACAGGCGCCCGTCGTCCCCCTCCTCCGGGTGCCACTGGACGGCGAGCCCGAAGCGGTGGCCCTGCAGCTCGACGGCCTCGACCACCTGATCCTCCGCCCAGGCCACCGCGGACAGGCCCTTGCCGAGCCGGCTCACCGCCTGGTGGTGATAGGTGGGGACGTCGGCGGAGTCGCCCATGATCTTGCCGACCAGGCTGGTGGCGCTGATCTGCACCGGATGCGAGCCGACGAGCCCGCTCTCCGGCGCGTGGCCCTTGTGGCCCACCGCCTCCGGCAGATGCTGGATCAGGGCGCCGCCGCGCGCCACGTTCAGCACCTGCATCCCCCGGCAGATCGCCAGGAACGGCAGGTCGGCGTCCACGACCGCGCGGGCGAGCGCCAGCTCGAACCGGTCGCGCTGCGGCTGGGGCGGCCCGGTCTCCGGATCGCGGACGGCGCCGTACAGGTCGGGGTCGAGGTCGCCGCCGCCGGCGAGGACGATGCCGTCCAGCCGGCCGATCAGCGCGTCCATGCCGCGCAGCGCCGCGGTCGGGGGCAGCATGACCGGGACGCCGCCGGCCCGCTCGACCGAGCGCACGTACGGCACCGGCAGGAGCGCGGCCTCGCGCACCCAGGCCCCCCAGCGGGCCGGCTCCTGGTACGTGGTGATGCCGATGAGCGGCGGCGCGCCGCCCGCGCCGGCGTTCGGGGCCGGCTCCCCGCGGATGGCCTT
Source organism: Spirillospora sp. NPDC048824 (assembly GCF_043198455.1). Classification (NCBI taxonomy): domain Bacteria; kingdom Bacillati; phylum Actinomycetota; class Actinomycetes; order Streptosporangiales; family Thermomonosporaceae; genus Spirillospora; species Spirillospora sp. NPDC048824. The sequence continues at coordinate 56,218 of NZ_JBICUS010000011.1, forward strand.
CGACATGCGTGATTCCCCTCTGCTGAGCACTGGCCACGGGACGACTTCCGATATGGGTGATTCGCCGTCTTTCGGCTGCACATCATGGTGCCTCACCCGCCCCCTCGGGCCGTCCCGTCCCCCGGCCTTCTGCCTGCCAGCTTGCCGCACGGACCGGATCTTCGCAGTCGGAAGTGGCGAGATCGGTCCGGAGGGGCCCGTGCCACGGAGGGCGCGGCCGGGGCGCCGCCCAGAAAAAATTGCCGAAGAATCCTGAAATCTTCCACTCGGGACGGAATTCATGTCCCACGACCGGCCGGTGCCGTGAACGACTGCCCCTTCTCGCAAATACCGATCAGTATGCGTGCGCTTTCGGAGGGCCGGCCGATCACGGAGAATTCATCGGCGACTACCCAGTGGTACATTCGCCGGCCGTCCCACCGGCCCGCGCTTGAGGACCTGCGCATTTGAATGCGAGAATCTCACGAAGCCGGGCATCGGACGCGGCGCCCCCGCCGCGAGATCCCCGGATCCGTCCTCCAAAAGCCCAAGGGGGCGAGCTGGAGAATGTCACCGGAACCCCGCATCGTCAAAGAGACCTTCGCCCGCCTCGAAGCGGACCCGGCGGGCGCGACGAGCTATTTCTACGGACGCCTTTTCGCGCGGGAACCGCGGCTGCGCACACTGTTCCCGCCCGAGATGAGCACCCAGCACGACCGGTTCTTCCAGGCGCTCACCCGGATCGTCTGGAGCCAGGACAACCCCGAGGAGCTCACCGGCCACCTCGGCCGGCTCGGCCGCGACCACCGCAGGTACGGCGTCCTGCGCGAGCACTACCCCGCCGTCGAGACCGCGCTGATCGCGACACTGCGGCTCTTCGCCGCCGACGTGTGGACCACCGAGGCCGAAAACGCCTGGACCGCCGCCTACCGCTCCGCCGCCGCGGCCATGATCGCCGCCGCCGGGCGGGACGCCTCCGACCACCCGCCGTGGTGGGTCGCCGAGGTCACCGGCCACGACCGCCGCGACCACGACCTCGCCGTCCTCGCGCTGCGGCCCGAGCGGCCGCTGCCGTTCCTGCCGGGCCAGCACGTGAGCGTGCAGACCGCCCGCTGGCCCCGCGTGTGGCGGCCCTACTCGATCGCCAACGCGCCCCGCCCCGACGGGACGATCCGACTGCACGTCCGCGCCCGTCCCGCCGGCTGGGTCAGCGGCACGCTGGTACGGCACTGCGCGCCCGGCGACACCGTCCTGCTCGGCCCGGCCGCGGGCACCATGACGCTCGACCCGGGCCACGGGCGCGGGCTGCTCCTGATCGGCGGCGGCACCGGGCTCGCCCCGATGAAGGCGCTCGCCGAACAGGCCGCCGCGTCCGGCCGCGACCGCGACGTCCACCTCCTCGCCGGGGCCCGCACCGTGAGCGGCCTCTACGACCTGGCCGAACTGCGGCGCCTGGAATCCGCCTGCGCACGGCTGCGCGTGGTCCCGGTCCTGTCGCGGTCACCGGGGCCGCCCGGCGGCCTGCACGGCCGGATGCCCGACGTCCTGCCGGGCTTCCTGGACGGCGTCCGCGGCTGGCGGGACCACGACGCCTACGTGGCCGGCCCCGCCCCGCTCGTCCGGCGGACCGTCACCGCGCTGCAGCGGCACGGGATGTCCCTCACCCGCATCCACCACGACCTGCTCACCGCCGAGGACTGAGCGGTCACCAGCCCGCGCGCTCCCGCAGGAACGCGGTCGTCGCCGCGTCCGCCGGATAGAACGACTCGATCGCCAGCTCCGCCACCGTGATGTCGACCGGCGTCCCGAACGTCGCGATCGTGCTGAAGAACGACAGGTCCCGCCCGTCCACCCGCATCCGCAGCGGGACGCACACCTCGTTGCCCTCGGGCGGCGCCATCGCCTCCCCCACGTCCCCCGGGAAACTCCGCAGCTCCCGGTAGAGCTGGGCGAGCGACGCGTCCGCGGTCAGCGCCACATGCCGCCGCACCCGGTCGATCATGTGGGCGCGCCACTCGGCCAGGTTCAGGATGTTCCGGGCCATCCCCTCGGGATGCATGCTGAGCCGCAGCACGTTCAGCGGCGGCTCCAGCAGCTCCGGCGGCGCTCCCTCCATGAAGAGCGCGGCGGCGCCGTTGGCGTCGATCAGGTTCCAGAACCGGTCGACGACCACCGCCGGGTACGGCTCGTGCCCCTCCAGAACCTGCCTCAGCGCCGCGCGGACCGAATCCATCCTCGGCTCCTCGATCGGCGTCTCGTCGAACACCGGCGCGAACCCCGCCGCCACCAGCAGCAGGTTCCGGTCGCGCAGCGGCACGTCCAGATGCTCGGCCAGCCGCAGCACCATCTCCCGGCTCGGCGCCGAACGCCCCGTCTCCACGAAGCTCAGATGCCGCGTCGACACGTCCGCCTCCGACGCCAGCTCCAGCTGGCTGAGCCTGCGCCGCTGCCGCCACGCGCGCAGCTGGTCCCCGACCGGTCTCACGTCACCCAACGCCGTCATCGTCGTCACCGCCCCGACGGTACCCGCGGCCCGTCATGGCGGCGATTACCTCGCGGGTAACCGCGTCCGCGGCTACCCGCGAGGTAATGGACGCGGCGTGTGCCCGCTCGCCAGAGTGGGACGGACACGAACGAGGAGGCCTCCATGACCACCGGGCTCACCCCCGACCAGCTCGCCGACGCCATGCCCTTCGCCCGCGCACTCGGTGTGGAGATCGACACCGCCGGGCCCGGGGAGGTCACGGGCCGGCTGGACTGGGCCCCGGACCGCTGCACCGCCGGCGGCGTCATGCACGGCGGCGCCCTCATGGCCCTGGCCGACACCCTCGGCGCGGCCTGCGCGTTCCTCAACCTGCCGCCGGGCACGTCCACCTCGACGCTGGAGTCCAAGACCAACTTCTTCCGCGGCCTGAAGGACGGCCACGTCCGGGGCGTCTCCCGCCCGCTGCACACGGGCCGCACCTCGATCGTCGTCCAGACCGACCTGTTCGACGCCACCGGCCGCCGCGTCGCGCAGGTCACCCAGACCCAGGCCGTCCTCCGTGTCTGATCCGGCCGTGTCTGAGCCGATCGTGCGCCTTTACGTTGTAGATTTTTTCGCGAGATGCTCGCCGAAGAAGGCGAAGATCCGCTCCCAGCCGTCCGACGCGTTCTCCCGGCCCCGCCCGAGCCCGAACACGATCTTCGCCACCGGGCCGAGCGGGCCCGGGAGGGCGGTCTCGGTCAGGAAGCCGTGCCCGGTCGCCGGGTACTCCTTCACATCGTGCGCGACCCCCGCACCGGTGAGCGCCCGCTCCAGCTTGCCCGCGGCCCCTCGAAGCGTCGGATCGGCGCCGCCGTAGTTCCCGACGATCGGGCACGCGCCGCGCAGCGTCTCCTCCGGCCGGCTCGGCAGGATCCCGTAGTTGACCGCCGCGGCCTTGAAGTCGTACTTCGCCGCCGCGACCAGCGCGAACCCGCCGCCCAGGCAGAACCCGCACACGCCGACGTCGCCGGTGCAGTCGTCCCGCCCCGCCAGCCACGCGCGCGCCGCCTCGATGTGGTCGTAGGCGGGTCCGCGCCGGGAGCGCATGTCCCGCATCGCCTTGGTAACGCAGCGAATCCACGGGGCGCCGTCGTACAGGTCCGGCATGACGGCCAGATATCCGTTCGCGGCGAACCGGTCGGCCTGGGCGCGCATGTCCTCCGTGGCGCCCAGCGCCTCGAAGACGATGACCACCCCGGGCCAGGGCCCCTCCCCCTCCGGGACGGCGAGGTGACCCGGCAGCTCCCGTTCGCCCACGGGAATCGTGATGTCAGACATACCGTCCAACAATGCCGCAGACGCACGCCCCGCGACCAGACCCCGACCATACGGACCCCGACCATACGGACCCCGACCACACGGACCCTGACCACACGGGCCTGGGCGTCAGACCTTGCGCCACTGGGGGATCCAGGCGCCGTCCTCGATGACGTAGTCGCCGAACAGGTCAGGGGCCTCCTTGCGCATCACCTCGCCGATCTTGCCGAAGAGCAGGCGGATCTCCTCCTCGGCGCCGGGGGCGGTGCGGTTCTCCAGGGTGTGGCGCAGGGTGCGGACGTTGGCCGTCCAGACCAGACCGGTGCCGACACCCTCCGGGGCGAACCTGCGCATGAACGAGGTCTTGTGCTTCTTCTCCTTGAACGGCACGCCCTCGTCGTCCAGGCCGAAGTGCCCGGCCATCCAGCCCTGGAACTCCTCCATCTGCTCCAGCATGGCGGTGGCGCGCTTCATCAGTTCCGGGTCCTCGCGGGCCCACTCGGGGAACCAGAACGGGATGTCCTGAAGCCGGACGAAACGCAAGGACTCCTGCGAAATGGCCACACCGGGACGATGCCGGACGAGCTCATGGGTGAGGACGCGGCTCACATTGTGCAGGACGAAGCTGAAGCTGACGTGCTCCAGCACCGAGCCGTGCAGGCTGCGCAGGATGTTCTCCAGGTACTGGCCCGAGTCCGTGCGGACCTTGACCACGTTGGGGTTGAGGCCGGGCTCCCACGAGCGGTAGCAGAGCCGGCCCGCGAACTCGGCGAGGTTCTGCGGATCGTTCAGCTCGTCGTCGAGGCCGCCGCGGTCGAGCCGCTCCAGCCAGCTCTCCCCGCCCACGTCGCGCAGGTACCGGGCAACCTCGTCGTAGTCCAGTTCGGGCCGCGCAACGAGAAAAACCTCAGGCTCGACGCTCTTCACTCTCGTATCCCCCCAGGGTCGATTCGGTCGTCCCTAGGAAACCACCACGGTGGGACGGCCGCGACCTCGGCCGCGGAAGCCCGGCCGTGGAGATCATCGGGTCGGTACGGTTGGGCGCGGAGGGACGATGACGAATCAGGGGATGCTCGAGCGGGCCCGGAAGTTCGAGCGGCAGGGCAGGCACGGGGAGGCCGCGGCCGCCTACGCGGGCGCCGCCGAGGAGCTGGAGCGCCGCGGCGACCGGACGTCCGCCGTGGCGGTGCGGGCGCGGTGGGCGCGGGCCCTCGCCGCCGCGGGCGACACCGGGAAGGCGCACCGCATCCTGGACGGGCTCGACCGCGCCGCCGCGTCCATGCCCGCCGAGGTGCGCGCCGGGCTGGACGCGCAGGCGGCGCACGTCCTGGCCGCCGCCGGGCGGACCGGCGAGGCGGCCAGGCGCGCGTGGTCGGCGATGAGCGCGTTCTGGTCGCTGCACGACCGCAAGCGCGCCGACGGGGCCGGCGTCCACGCCGCGCGGCTCATCGTCAAGGACGCGGGTGCCCGCGAGGCGCTGCGGCCGCTGCGGGAGCTGCTGGCGCAGATGCCGACCGGAGGCGAGGGGTACCGGCAGGTGGCGAAGATGCTCGCCGACGCCGAGCGGCGTCCCGACCGGGACCACGACGTCCTCGTCGTCGATCCGGACAGTGCGGCGTGGGGGCGGCTCGCCGCGGCCCTCGCCGTGGGCGCGCATCTGGCCGTCGGCAACGGGGTCGCCTGGAACGGCTTGAGCGGCCACGACGGGAGTTCCCGGGACGGCAAGGTCATGCTGGAGCGCGACTGGGGCATCACCGGCCCCGAGAGCTGGCGTGAGCAGATGGACGCTCTGCTCGACGCGCAGAACAGCGATCCCGCGATCCAGATGGTCCTCGACCAGCGCGGCCGGGGCACCGACCGGGCGGCGTGGCGCGCGGCCGTCGTCGCCTGGTGCCGCGAGCGGAAGATCTCCGATGAGACCGTCGGCGAGGTCGTCGGGCTGCCCGACCTGATCGAGCGGTACGAGGCGCGGTTCCGGGCGGACGGCCTCCTCAAGCCGGACGGCCGGGTCGAGAGCGTGTACGGCTACGACTTCGGGCGCGCGGTGAACATGGCCCGCTGGGGCCTGAACGCGGGGTACTGCGACGCCGAGGAGGCCGAGAAGTGCGTCCTCACGGCCGGTGGGCGCGCCCACCAGGTGTACTCGTCGTGGGGCGCGTTCTCCGCCGGGTACATCCTCGGGAGGATGCTGCGGTTCGATGAGGGCGGGTTCGGCGAATGGTACGAACGCTCCCTCGCCGGTCACCGCGTCCTCGCCGAGGATCCCGACAGCCCGTGGCGCCGCATGGCCTGGGGCTAGGCCGGAGCCGGGTCAGAGCAGGGCGTCGATGTCGGCGAGGACGGCCTGGCGGGCCTCCTCGTCCAGGGACGAGGCGGCGACGCCGTTGCGGGCCAGGGACGCCAGGCCGGCGCGGTCCAGGCCGAAGACCTCGGCGGCGATGCGGTACTCGCCGGTGAGGGTGGTGTCGAACATCGGCGGGTCGTCGCTGTTGAGGGTGACGAAGAGGCCTTCCTCCAGCATCCTCGGCAGGGGGTGGCCGGCGAGGGCGGCGACCTGTCCCGTGCAGACGTTGGACGTGGGGCACACCTCCAGGGGCAGTTGCGTCTCGCGCAGGTGCGCGATGAGGCGCGGGTCGTCCATGCAGCTGATGCCGTGGCCGATGCGTTCGGCGCCGAGGCCCTCGATCGCCTCCCAGATCGTCTCCGGGCCGGTCATCTCGCCCGCGTGCGGGAGGCTGCGGAGCCCGGCGGCGCGGGCGGCGGCGAACGCGTCCCGGAAGGCGTCCCGGAACGGCGGGCGGACCTGCTCGATGCCGCCGATGCCGAACCCGATGAGCGCCTCCGGCGGGTGGACGAGGGCGTGGTCGATGGTGCCGCGGGCCCCCTCGGCGCCGAACTCGCCGGGGATGTCGAAGATGTAGGCGACGCGGATGCCGTGCCGGTCGCGGGCCTCCCGGACGGCGTGGTCGAGGACCTCGGTGATCGCGGGCATCGGCATCCCGGCCCGCTGGTGGGTGTAGGGGGTGACGGTCAGCTCGACGTAGCGGACGTTCTGGGCGGCGAGGTCGCGGGCGGTGCCGAGGACGAGGGTCCCGACGTCCTCGGGGGTCCGGACGAGGCCGGAGACGGACTCGTACACCTCGGCGAAGTGCGGGAAGTCGCGGAACTCGTAGAAGGCGCGCAGTTCCCGCTCGTCCACCGGGACCGGCCCGTCGGGGTGGCGGCGGGCGAGTTCGAGCACGGTCGGGACGGAGGCGGAGCCCACGAGGTGGACGTGGAGCTCGACCTTCGGCAGGGCGTCGATGAACGCCTCGATGGGTGTGGTTTCGGTCGGCACGCCGCGAAGCTAACAGCCGTCGGACCGGCCACGACAGACAAACCACCCCAATCTGCCACAAGATTGTCAGATACCGCGGAGCGGTGCCCGGGGTGCGGCAGGATGGGACGCGTGCGGGCCGCCCGGTTGATCTCGATAGTGCTGCTCCTGCAGTCGCGGGGCACGATGACGGCGGGTGAGCTGGCGCGGGAGCTGGAGGTCTCCGAGCGCACCGTGTACCGGGACATGGAGGCGCTGTCGGCGGCCGGCGTCCCGGTGTACGCCGACCAGGGGCGCGCCGGCGGGTACCGGCTGGTCGGCGGGTACCGGACCCGGCTGACGGGCCTCACCCGCGAGGAGGCCGAGGCGCTGTTCCTGTCCGGGCTGCCGGGCCCGGCGGGGGACATGGGACGCGGCGACGCGGTGGCGGCGGCCGAGCTGAAGGTCCTGGCGGCGCTGCCCGCCTCGCTGCGGGACGCGCCGTCGCGGGCGGGCCAGCGGTTCCATCTGGACGCGCCGGGCTGGTTCGGCGAGGCGGGACCGCCGCCGCTGCTGCGGGACCTCGCGCGGGCCGTCTGGGAGGACGAGTGCGTCGAGCTGCGCTACCGCCGCGGGGACACCGAGGTCACGCGGGCGGCCGAGCCGTACGGGCTCGTCCTGAAGAACGGCACCTGGTACCTCATCGCGCGGGTCGGGGGCAGGCCCCGCACCTACCGGGTGGACCGGGTGACGGAGGTCCGGCCGACCGGCTCCTCCTTCGAGCGGGACGAGGACTTCGATCTCCCCGGGCACTGGCGCGAGCAGGCGGAGGCGTTCGTGCGGTCGATGCTGCGCGAGGAGGTCACCGTCCGGCTGTCGCCTGCCGGGATGCGGGTCCTGCGGTACGCCGTCGAACCGTACGCCGCGCAGCGGGCGGCGGAGGGCGCCGGGGAGCCCGACGCGCAGGGCTGGGTGGTGACCGCGCTTCCGGTCGAGTCGATGGCCGTCGCGGCGTCGGAGCTGATGCGGCTCGGGCCGGAGGCCGAGGTCCTCGCCCCGCCGGAGTTGCGCGAGCGCATGGCCGACGGCGCCGCCCGGCTCGCCGGGCTGTACGCCTCCCGGCACCCGCGCTGAGCGCGTCCCGTCCGGGGCGGCGCTACAGCTAGTCCTGCTTGCGTGCGATCGCCTCGGCCAGCTCCTGCTTGCTCATCTTGGAGCGGCCCTGGACGTCGAGGTCGGAGGCGCGGTCGTAGAGGTCCTTCTTGCTGCTGCCCTCGACGTCCACGCCGCCGGCGGTCCGGCCGCGGCCGCGGCGCGCCTCGGGATCCTTGGCCCGCTGGTCGGACGGGCCCTTGCGGCCCTTGGGGACCCACCTGTCGCCGCGCTTCTCGAACTTGTGCTTGAGCGCCGAGTAGGCGGTGCGGTGTGCGCGCTGCCCCTCGCCGTAGGTCTCGACCGCCGAGTCGTGGGCCTTGGCGAACGTCTCCTGCGCCTCCTTCGGGGAGCGCTGCAGCGTCCCGGGGAGCTCCTCCTTCCGCGGCTTGCCGCTCTTGGTCGTCTTCGGCATGGCTCCTCCCCTTTCACCTGTCCGGCGCCGTCTTTCCGGCGTCGTCCGTCCGGCTTTCATCCGTCCGGCTTTCATCTGTCCGACGCCATATCCGGACAGAATCGGCTCAAACCGGCACGAGGGGCGGGGCCCCGCCGACGCCGGGGGGTCGGCGGGGTCCTCGCCGGGGGGGCGTTCCTACCGGTAGCCGGTGACGTCGGCGGGACGTCCGGCCTGCTCGACCTCGACGATGTAACGCCAGGCGTCGGGCCGGCTGCCGTCGGCGTCGGTGAACCCGTAGACCTGGGCGAGCCCGCCGCTGGACAGCGACGCGCCGTTCCAGCGCGCCCGGTCCGGGTCGGCGGCGAGGGCCGCCGCGGCGCGTCCCACGAACGCCGGGGACTCGGAGATCGCGAAGTGCGGGTTCGCCTTGGTGGCGTCGAGCCAGTTCTCCTCGGTGACGCCGAAGTTGTCGAGCATCGCCTCCGAGCGCAGCCATCCGGGCGTCAGGGACAGGGCGGTGGCCCCGTGCTCGGCGATCTCCTCGGACTGGGCGTGCGCCATCCGGATCACGGCCCACTTGGCGAGGTCGTAGAAGTAGCCGACGTCCTTGCGGTACTTCGCGTTGAACTCGGCGGTGCCGTCGGTCATCTCGATCACGAGCCCGCCGGGCTCGCGGATCAGCAGCGGCAGGGCGCGGTGGCTGGTGATGGCATGGGTCTCGATGGCCAGCCGCAGCAGCCGCAGCCCGTCGTCGAGGGACTGCTCCCACAGCGGCTTGCCGAACTGGAACAGGTGGTCGGCGCCCCAGATGTCGTTGACGAGGACGTCCAGCCTTCCCTGCTCGCCGTCGATGCGGTCCACCAGCGCGGTGACCTGCCCGGGGTCGAGATGGTCGACCGGGACGGCGATGCCCTCGCCGCCCGCGGCCGTCACCAGTTCCGCGGTCTCCTCGATGGTCTCGGGACGGTCCATCTCCGATCGCGCTGACCGGGTGGACCGTCCCGTGACGTACACGGTCGCGCCCGCGGCGCCGAGCTCGGCGGCGATGCCGCGGCCCGCCCCGCGCGTCCCGCCCGCGACCAGTGCTGTCTTTCCCTTCAGTGCACGGCTCATGGGGACGATGCTGGCACCGAAACCTGACAGGCGACGTCAGGTTTCGCGTCCCCGGCCGCGCCGGTTTTCGGTCAGGTGAAGATGCTCACCCCGCCCGGGCCGACGAGGAGCCCGACGACGATGAGGACTATGCCCCAGAGCAGGTCGCGTCGCGCGACGATCACATAGATACCGGCGATCACCAGGATCACGGCGATGAGCCACAGAATTGTCATCATGGCCCAGGGGATCCCCGGTAGATTCACGGCAAAACCGGCATCTCGGTTCGGATGCCCAAATTTGACATTATGGACGGCGACTCTGCGGACGGCTCAACCGGAGGACGTTGGCGACGATCCGGTGCCCCGCCCCGCCCGCCGCCGTGAGGATGGACTCCGGGTGGAACTGGACGGCCCAGCGCCGCCGCTCCGGATCCTCGATCGCCATCACGACGTCCCCGGTCAGCGCCGTCACCTGGAACCCCTTCACCCGGTCGGGCGTGGCGTGCAGCGAGTGGTAGCGAGCCGCGGTGAACTCGTCCGGGAGCCCTTCGAACAGCCCGCCGCCCGTCACCTTCACCTGGCCGGGCTTGCCGTGGGACGGCTCGGGCAGCAGCGTCAGATCGCCGCCCGCGTGCTCGACCATCGCCTGCAGGCCGAGGCAGACGCCGAAGACGGGGAGGTCCCGCTCGTCCAGCGCGTCCAGGAGGGCGCGGGTGGCGAAGTCGTCGGGGCGGCCGGGCCCGGGTGAGAGCACGACGAGGCCGGGTGCGTGCTCGTCCAGCATCCGCATCGGGAACCCGTGCCGGAGCGTGACCACATCGGCGCCCTGCTGGCGGAAGTAGTCGGCGAGGGTGTTGACGAACGAGTCCTCGTGGTCGACGAGCAGCACCTTCGGCGCGTCGCCCGGCGGCGCGGGAAGCGGCGCCTCCCGCGCCGCGGCGGACCCGCCCCCCTCCAGCGGCGCGGTGAGCGCCCCCAGCAGCGCGCTCGCCTTGAGGTGCGTCTCGCGCTCCTCCTCGTCGGGGTCGGAGTCGTACAGCAGGGTCGCCCCGGCCCGGACGGTGGCGACGCCGTCGCGGATCTGCGCGGTCCGCAGCGTCAGGCCCGTGTTCATCGACCCGTCGAAGCCGACGCATCCGACGGCGCCGCCGTACCAGCGGCGCGGCGACTCCTCGTGGTCCTCGATGAACTGCATCGCCCACGTCTTGGGGGCGCCGGTGACGGTGACCGCCCACATGTGGGTGAGGAACGCGTCGAGCGCGTCGAACCCGGGGCGCAGCCGCCCCTCGATGTGGTCGACGGTGTGGATCAGCCGCGAGTAGATCTCGATCTGCCGGCGGCCGAGGACGCGCACGCTGCCCGGCACGCAGATGCGCGACTTGTCGTTGCGGTCCACGTCGGTGCACATGGTCAGCTCGGACTCGTCCTTCGCCGACGACAGGATCGTGCGGATCTGCTCGGCGTCCTCCAGCGCGTCGGCGCCGCGCTTGATCGTCCCGGCGATCGGGCACGTCTCGACCCGGTCGCCGCCGACCCGGACGAACATCTCCGGCGACGCGCCGACCAGGTGCTCGCCGTCCCCGAGGTTGAACAGGAACTCGTACGGTGCGGGGTTGGTCTCGCGCAGCCGCTCGAAGAACGCGGCGGGCGCGTCGCAGCGCGCGTACATGGCGTGCCCCGGCGTCACCTCGAACAGGTCGCCGCGGACGAACTTCTCCTTGGCGTCCCGCACCATCTGCGCGTACACGCCGGGGACGGGCTGCGCCGGAAGCTCCGCCGCCGGTGGCGGGACGGGCGTCGGCTCGGTGGCGCGCGGCAGCCCCGCGGTGCTCACCCCGCCGATCTCGAACTCGTACGACATCCGGTGGGAGGTCTCGCGCTTGCGGTCCACGACGACCATCTCGTCGGCCAGGTGCAGGACGAGGTCGCGCTGGTCCGCCGGCCGTTCGGCCCTCGTCCGCAGCGGCTCGAACTGCAGCGACAGGTCGTATCCGAACGCCCCGTACAGGCCGAGGTGGGGGTCGTCGCAGCGGAACAGGCCGACGACGGCGCGCAGGGCGGTGAAGACGGTCGGCTGGCGGCTGCGCTCCTCCTCGGTGAAGAACGCGTCCGCCGGCGGGACGAAGACCTCGAACAGGCCGGGTTCGTCCGCCCGGACCTCGCCGGTGCCGCGGAGCACGGCGGCGATGGCGGGCAGGACGACCCGCCCGCGCTCGTTGAGGGCCCGCACGGCGGCCGTCCGGCCGCGGGCGACGATCTCCAGGCAGGGATCGACGTAGGCCATGTGCCAGCGGCTGTAGCGGCCCGGGTACTCCATGCCGGAGCTGAGCACGCCGCCGCGCCGCTCCCCCACGGCGGCGACGAGGGCGTTCAGCACGTCGGACTTGCGCTCGGAGTCGACCGGGGTGGCGGTACGGGTCACCCGTACGCCTCCGGCCGTGACGAACTCGCTGGTCAGCGGCTGCTGTGAGACGGTCTCCACCGCGGTGGCCCCTCATTGTCCGGGCCCTGCACCCAGGCGGAGGGACGCGAAAACGACCGCCGGGTGAGGGCGGTCGCCTGGGTGTGAACGTGCACGAACCGGCGCCGCCTTAGCGGCGCCACCACCACTGGGAGGCTGCGGTTCGCATGCCGCGAGATTACCACGGGCCGGAAGCAGGGGTTCACTCACGCCACCGCGCGGCCCGCCCCGGCGGCGGCCGGGAGCCCGGCATCGCCGGCGGCCACTGGACGCTTCTCCGGTAACCGCGGGACACGGTGATTCAGGGAACGGCCCGGCCGCCCGCTCGACCGGGCGGCCGGGCCGTTCTCCCGCGGGTCAGGCGCGCCCGTACTGGTCCTCAAGGCGCTCGATGTCGTCCTCGTCGAAGTGCCCGAAGGCGATCTCCATGACGCGCACCGCAGGGCCGTCCGAGCTCAGCCGGTGCGTGTCGCCGGCCCGGATCAGCACCCGCTCCCCCACACCGGGCACGATGCGGCGGCCGGCGACCTCGAACACCGCGCCGGGGTCGAGCGCCACCCACAGCTCGTCGCGGTCGCGGTGCCGCTGCAGGCTGAGCCGCTGTCCCGGCTCCACGTGGATGATCTTCACGGTGGACGGCTCGTTGAGCGTGAAGCGCTCGAAGCTCCCCCAGGGCCGCCGCTCCGTCTCCACCGCGGGTTCCGTCTCCACCGCGGGCTCGGTCTCCGCGGCCGGCTCGGGCCGCACGTCGGTCTGCACGCGCGCGTCGGTCTGCACAGTCACCTCGGGGATCGTGGTTCGTCGGACATCTGCGGGGCGCGGGCGCCGGACGCCGCCGCCGGCAGCCCGCCCAGGACGAGGTCGACGAGGCCGTCCACGACGGCCTCCCGCGGAACCTCGTCGTCGTGGTCGAGCCACCAGTCGCCGGCCGTCTGCACCATGCCGACGATCGCGTGGCCCCACACGTAGGCGCGGGTCCGGTCCGCCATCTCGCCGTCGGCGATCATCACCTCGGCCAGTTCTCGGCTCACGTCGCGGATCATCGTGCTCATCGCGCTGTGCGTGGCGGTGTCCTCGGCGCTCGCCCGGTGCATCAGGAAGCGGTAGAGGTTGAGGTTCTTGGAGATCGTCGACAGGTAGGTGTCGATGGTGGAGCGGGTGCGGTCGCGGATCGGGCCGCCGCTGGAGAACTCCTCCCGGATCCCCTCGATCAGCTTGCGCGTGTGCCGCTCGGCCAGCGCCTGGTAGAGGCCGCTCTTGTCGCCGAAGTGGCGGTAGAGGATCGGCTTGCTGATCTCCGCTTCGGCGGCGATCGCGGCCATCGACGCCTCCGGGCCCTCCCGCTGGATCACCCGGTCGGCGGCCTCGAGCAGCGCGCGGCGGCGCCCGGGATCGCGCCGCGACCCCGTTGCCGGGCCGCCCTGCGCACGTGTCATGCCCGCAAAGGTATCCGGGGGTGTTACCCGGTGACAACACCGCCTGGCCTGCGCGGAACTCGCGCGGCGGCGAGCCTCCCGCCGCGCGGCCCGAGCGGCTACCGTGACCAGGGTGCGGACGCTCTATTCGGTGCGGCTGGAGGGCCTGGCCGCCAACCCCGCCGCCCCGGCCGATCTCCTGCTGCTGATCCTGGAGCGCGCCGAACCCCGGATGCGGAACGCGCTGCTGCGCCGCGCCGGTGTGCCGGACGCCGTGTACGAGGCCGCCGCCCGGCACCCCGACCCGCGCACCCGGCGGCTGGTCGCCACGACGGGCCACGCACCGGTCGCGCTCCGCGCCCGCCTCGCCGACGACCCCGATCCCGTCGTCCGCCGGGCGGTGGCCTCGGCCCCCGAGCAGTGGGAGCCCGCGATGCCGCTGCCCCGCGACGTCCTCGCGCGGCTCGCGGCCGACCCCGACGCGCGGGTGCGCGACGCCCTGTGCGACAACGCGGCCCTGCCCGACGGCGTCCGGGCCGCGCTCGCCGCCGACCCGGACGCGAAGGTCCGGATGGGGGCGCTGCTGACCTGGCCGGAGCCGCCCGACGAGGTCGTCGACGCGGCGCTGGAGGACGCCGACCCGGCCGTCCGGCGGCTGGCGATGCGGCTCGCGTGCCACCGCCGCCCCGAGTTCGCCGCGCCGCTGCTGGCCACCGGCCAGGCGTCGGCGGTGTCCACCCTCCCCCTGGACGACGAGCAGGCGCGTGAGCTGTGCCGGCACGAGAACACCGCGACGCGCGCCGCGGTCGCCGCGAACCCCCATCTGCCGCCCGGCCTCGTCGAGGTCCTCGCCGCCGACCCCGAACACGAGGTGCGGCTCGCGGTGTCACTGCGCCCGGAGCTGACCGAGGAGCAGCGCGCGGCCATCGACTGCCACGTCGGGCCGCACGACCGGCTCCACCCGCCCGAGTGGTTCTGGACGCGGCTGGACGACCTCGTCCTGATGCGCCGGTACGCCACGTCCGCGCATGTGGGACTGCGCCGCTTCGCCGCCTACAGCCCGCACCTGCCCGCCGACCTCGTCGCCCTCCTGGCGGCCGACGAGGACTTCGTCGTCCGGATGCTGCTGTCGGAGTGCCATCCCGACCCGCCCGGCGACCTGCTGCTCGCGGTGGCGCTGGAGTCGCCGTACATCACCAGGCTGGACCGCGTCGGGCATCCCAACTTCCCGTGCGCGGGCCTCGCCCGGCTCGCCGGCGCGGACGACCCGGTCGCCCGCACCCTGGCCCTGCGCGATCCCGCGCTCGGGATCCGGGCCGTCGAGCGGCTCAGCCGGGACGGCGACCCGGAAGTGCGCGCGGCGGCGGCCCGGGACGCGCGGCTCCCGGTCGCCCGGCTGCTGGAACTGCTCGACGACCCGGAGGCGGCCGGGAGCGCGGCGCGCAACCCCGGCCTCCCCGAGGCGTCGATGAAGCGGATCCTCTACGACGTGGCGATCATCTAGCGATCATCCGGCGAACCGGCAGGCCGGCGGCGGCCCGGCCGGGAGCCTGGGCGCCCGTTCCGCGGTGCCGCCGATCTCTTGATCGTTCGGGTCTCGACATATCACCAGGAAATCGGCAAAATTCAGCCAGCCGAGGTTGTGACACCCCTCACGCGGTCGGGTGCCGCACCGCCGTCCGGGTGGAATGGGGTGAGCAGGCATCGCTCGTCCGGTAACGGAAGAACGCTGGTTCGGCCCACCCCGGAAAGACGCCGAGTGCGCGCTTCTGTGCCTGCCCTACGCAGGCGGCGGCGCGACCGCGTACTGGTCGTGGCGGCGCGGGTTCCCGGCCGCCATCGACCTGCAGCCCCTCAAGGTCCCCGGCCGGGACGGGCAGGCCGGCGAGCCGGCGGAGGCGCCGTCCGTCCCCGAGATCGCCGCGGCGGTGGCGTGCCGGGCGCGGGGCCCCTACGCGCTGTACGGGCACAGCATGGGCGCCCGCCTCTCCTTCGAGGTGGTGCGCGAGCTCCGCCGGACGGGCGCGCCGATGCCGGTCCGGCTCTTCGTCGGCGCGGCCCTCCCGCCCCACCTTCCCGAGCCGCTGGCCCGGTTGGCGAACCTGCCCGAGGCCGACTTCATCGAGCAGCTGATCGACCGCGCGGGAGCACCGCCGGACCTGCGCCACGAGCCCGAACTGCGCGCCCTGGCGCTGCCGGCGCTGCGCGCGGACTTCGCCTGGATCAGGGCGTACCGGTACCGGCCGGAACCGGCTCTGGACGTCCCCGTCACGGCGTTCGCGGGGTCGGACGACAGGGAGTTCCCCCCGGCGAAGATGGCGGGCTGGGCCAGGCACACCACGGCGGGGTTCCGGCTGCACACCCTGGCGGGCGGGCACATGTTCCTGCACGGGCAGGCCGAGCGCATGGCCGCGATCATCGCGGCGGACCTGACCGGCGGGAGCGGCCGCGCTCCCGGACCGCCGGAGGACGACGAGGTCCACGTCTGGCTCGCGACGCGGCCGGAGATCCTGCGCCGGTACGACGGCGCACGGCCCGGCCTCCGGATCGGCGCCGCAGAATCGGGAGGTCTCACCGTCACCGCGGTCACGCGGGGCCTGCGCGCCGGCATCGCCGTGGAACGCCTGCCGCCCCCGGAGGGCGTCGACGAGAGCCTCTTCGATCCGGCGGAGCGGGCCGACCTCGACGCCGAGCCCGCGGAGACGCGGCTGCTGTCCGCGGTGAGCATCCACGTCGCGAAGAAGGCCGTCCTGCGGGCGGCCGGGAACGCCCCGGCCTGCGACCCCGCCGGTTTCGGGTTCGTCCGGCGCGACGCGGGCGAGCCGTGGCGTCCCGGCGCGGCCCCGGGGATGGAACGGCTGGAGGCGTGGCGGGTCACTCACTTCCCCGTACCGGGAGGGCTCGCGGCCGTGGCCGTCGCACGTGACGGATGGCGGCTCCGCTTCGAGATCCCCGGGGAGGCCCGGTGACCGAGGCGCCGGCCGCCCCACCGCCCCCGCTCCTGGGAGACCTGATCACGGCCCAGGCCGCGCGGACCCCCGACGCCATCGCCGTCAGGCAGTGGAACGACACCCTCACCTACCGGGCCCTGGCCGGAGCCGCCGCGGCGCTGGCCCGGGACCTCCGACGGCTCGGCATCGGCCCGGAGCAGCGGGTCGGGGTGTGCCTCCGGCGGACGCCGCTCATGCCCGTCGCCGTCCTCGGCGTCCTGCTCTCGGGCGGCGCCTACGTGCCGCTCGACCCGTCCCATCCGCGGGGACGGCTGGCCGGCGTCATCGCGGACGCCGCCATCGACGTGGTCGTCGCCGACGAGACGGGCCGGGAACTCCTGGACGGCCTCGGCCCGCGCCTGCTCGTACCGTCGCCGGACGACCTGGACAATCCAGATGACCCGGACGATCCGCCGCCGAACGCGGCCGCGCCCGAGAACGCCGCCTACGTCCTCTACACGTCCGGGTCGACCGGCGAGCCCAAGGGCGTGACCGTCGCCCACCGCAGCGCCGTGGCGTTCGTGACCATGGCGGCCGACTGGTTCGGGCTGGACGGGACGTGCCGCTCGATCGCGTTCTCCGCGCTGGGCTTCGACGTGTCCGTCCTGGACATGCTGGCACCGCTGACCAGAGGCGGCAGCGTGCAACTCGTCGGCGACGGCGACCGCGACGACCCCGGCCGGCTCCAGCGCTTCCTGGGCGAGCACGACGTGACGTGGGGCTTCCTGCCCCCGGCCCTTCTGCCGCTGCTCGACCCCGAGGGGATGCCGAACCTGCGCGACCTGGTCACCGCGGGCGAGCCGGCCGGCCCGGAACAGGTGGAGCGCTGGTCGAAGCCGCCGGAGCGGAGGTTCCACAACTGGTACGGCCCGACCGAGACGACCGTGTGCGTGGTCGGCACGGAGCTGACCGGCCACTGGGACCGCCCGCTCCCGATCGGCCGCGCGCTCCCCGGCTGCCGGGCCCACATCCTGGACGAGCGGGGCGGCCCCTGCCCGCCGGGCGTCCCGGGCGAGCTGTGGATCGGCGGCCCGCAGGTGGCGCGCGGCTATCTGGGGCGGCCCGCCCTCACCGCCGAACGCTTCGTCCCCGACCCGTTCGGAGGCGAACCGGGCGCGCGGCTGTACCGCACGGGCGACCGGGTCGTCCTGGACGCGGAGGGGCGGATCGCCTTCCTCGGACGGCTGGACCGGCAGGTGAAGATCCGGGGCCAGCGGGTCGAGACCGGCGAGGTCGAGACCGTCCTGCGCGGCCATCCCGGCGTGCTCCAGGCGGTCGCCGGCGTCGCGGCGGACGAGCTGGTCGCCTACGTCACGCCTCGCGGGGCGCCGGACCTGGACGAGCTGCGCGCCCACTGCGCCGGCCGGCTGCCCGCCTACATGCTGCCGACCCGCCTCGTCCGGCTCGACGCGCTGCCGCTCAACACCGCGGGCAAGGTCGACCTGGAGGAGCTGCGCGGCCGGGCGGTCCCGGAACCGGCGCCGTCCGCGAGCGGGAACGGGACGGTCGCCGGGATCTGGGCGCGCGTCCTGCGGTCACCGGCTCCCGGGCCCGGCGACGGGTTCCTGGAGTCCGGCGGCCACTCGCTGCGGGCCATGCGGATCGTCTCCGCGCTGCGCGCCGAGCTGGGCCGCGACGTCACCGTCGAGGACGTCTTCGCCGGGCGGACGCTGGCCGGCCTGCAGGCCCGGGTGGCCGCGGCTCCCCCGCTCCTCCGCGGCCCGGTACGCGCCGCGCCGGACGGACCGGTGCTGTCGGCCATGCAGCGGAGGCTCTGGTTCGTCGAGCAGCTCGCGCCGGGCACCCCCGTGCACAACGTGGCGATCGCGGAGCGGCTGCGCGGCCCGCTCTCGGCGGACGCGCTGCGCGCGGCGCTGACCGCCGTGGTCGCCCGGCACGACGTGCTGCGCTGGCGCGTCCGGCAGCGGTCCGGCGTCCCCTACGTGGTCGTGGACCCGCCCGGCGAGGTGCCGCTGCCCGTCGACGAGGTCGGCGAGTCCCGGCTGGCCGGGGCCCTCGCGGACGAGGCGTCCACGCCGTTCGACCTGGCCGCCGGGCCGCTGCTGCGCGCCCGGCTGCTCCGGCTCGGCGACGACGACCACGTCCTGGCGCTGACCGTCCACCACATCGTCTTCGACGGCTGGTCCCAGGGCGTGCTCGCCGGCGACCTCGCCGCCGCGTACGCCGGGACGCCCGCCGCGCCGGCACGGGCGGGCTTCGCGGACTACGTCGCGTGGTCGCTGGAGCGGGCGAGGCGCCACGGGACGGACCAGGCGGCGTGGTGGAAGGACCACCTGGCCGGCGCGCCGGCGGTGCTCGACCTCCCCCGCGACCGCGCCCGCCCGCCCGTGCAGACCTTCCGCGGCGAACGCACCGCCGCCCGGACCGGCCCGGAGCTCGCCGCCGCCGTCGACGCCCTCGGCGTCTCGCTCGGCGCCACCCCGTACGCCGTGCTGCTGGCGGCCTTCGGGGTGCTGCTGCACCGGCTCACCGGCCAGGACGACCTGGTCGTCGCCACCCCGTACGCCGACCGCCCGGACGCCGCGTTCGAGAACCTGGTCGGGTGCTGCCTGCGGATCCTGCCGCTGCGGCTGCGGGTCGACGGCGGCGCGGACTTCGCTTGCCACGTGCGGCGCTGCCAGGACGAACTCGCCCAGGCGAGCGCCCACGGCGACCTGCCGTTCGAGCGGATCGTCGAGACGCTGGGCGTCCCGCGCGACCTGGGACGGGGGCCGCTCGCGCAGGTCGCCTTCAACATGTTCGGGTTCGCCGGGCCCCGGCTCCGCCTTCCCGGCTGCACCGCCGAACCGGTCGAGGCGGGGCTGCCCGGGTCCCTGTTCGACCTGACCATGTACGCCGACCGGACCCCGGGCGGGCTGGCGTTCCAGGTCGTCCACAACCCCGACCTGTTCGACGGCGACCGCGTCGAGGCGCTGCTCGCGGGCTACCTGCGGCTGCTCGGGGACCTCGTCGCCCGCCCGCACGAGCCGGTGCGCGAGGCGTCGCTGCGCGACCCGGCCGCGCCGGACTGGGACGAGCCGCTCCCGGAATGGACGGGGCCGGGAGTCCTGGAACGGGTGCGCCGGGCGGCGCCGGACGCCGTCGCGGCCTCCGGGGCCGGGGGCGAGCTGACCTACGGCGAGCTCGCCCTCCTGAGCCGCCGCACGTCCGCCGCCGTGCGCGCGGCGGGCGTCCGCCCCGGCGAGACGGTGGCGGTACCGGCGATCAGGGACGTGGCCCTGCCCGGCCTGCTGCTGGGCGTCCTGGCCTCCGGGGCGCGCTGGGCGATCCTCGACCCGTCCGATCCACCGGCCGTACGGCGGGCGCAGGCCGCCGCCGCCGGAGCCCGCGCCCGGCTGCGCGGCCCCGGCGCCGCCGAGGACGACGGCGCCCTCCGCGACCTCCCGGCCGTCCTCGTCGAGGACGGCGGGCCCGCCGACGGCACCGAGTCGCCGCGCGGCTACATCTCCCTCACCTCGGGCACCACGTCCGGGCCCAAGGCGGTCGTCACGTCGGACCGCCCGCTGGCCCGCTTCGTCGACTGGTACACGACCGCGCACGGGATCGGCCCCGGCGACCGCGTCGCGCTGCTGTCCGGCCTGTCCCACGACCCCGCGCTGCGCGACATGTTCGTCCCGCTCGCCGCCGGGGCCCGGTTGTGCGTGCCCGGCGGGCCGATGGTGCGCGACCCGGGACCCCTTGCGGAATGGCTGCGCGCGCAGGAGGTCACGGTCGCCCACCTCACCCCGCCCTTGGCCCGGATGCTCTGCGCGGCCGCCGCCGAGCCGATCCCCGGCCTGCGGCTGATCGCGCTCGCGGGCGACCGCCTCACCGAGGACGACGCGCTCCGCCTGGCCGTCCTCGCCCCGAACGCCCGGATGCTGAACCTGTACGGCACCACCGAGACCCCGCAGGGCCACTCCCGCCACGAGGTCGATCCGGCCCGGCTGACCGCGACGGCGCACCCGGTCCCCGTCGGACGCGGCATCCCCGGCAGCCGCCTGCTGGTCGTCGACCCCGCGGACCGCGTCTGCGGAACCGGCGAGCTGGGCGAGGTGGTGATCCGCAGCCGCCATCTCGCCGACGGGTACCTCGACCCGTCCCTGACCGGGCGGGGCTTCGGCGCCACGCCCGGCGCCGCCGACCCCGGCGACCGGATCTTCCGCACCGGCGACCTCGGACGGTACGCGCCGGACGGCGCGGTCGAGCTCGCGGGACGCGCCGACGACCAGGTGAAGATCCGCGGGTACCGGGTGGAGCTCGGCGCGGTCGAGGCCGCGATGCTGGACCATCCCGGCGTCAGGGCGGCCGCCGCCGCCACGGCCGTGGACGCGGCCGGCGCGCGCGTCGTCCACGGCTACGCGGTGCCCGAGCATCCCGAACTCACCCCGGCCGGCCTGCTGGCCCACCTGCGCGCGAAGCTGCCGGACGCGGCCGTCCCGGCGGACGTGCGCCTGGTCCCGGCGATCCCGCTGACCCGCGGCGGCAAGGTGGACCGCTCCGCGCTGCCCCGGCAGCGGCGGCGTCCGCTCCCGCCCGCGTCCGGCGGGCCCCTGACCCCCACCGAACGGGTCGTGGCCGAGGCGTGGGGCGCGGTGCTGGGGCGGCTGCGGGTCGGCCCGCGCGACAACTTCTTCGACATCGGCGGCCACTCGCTGGCGATCATGGCCGTGCAGGCCCGCCTGGACCAGGCCCTCGGCCGCCGCGTCCCGGTGGTCGAGCTGTTCCGCCACCCCACCGTCCGGGAACTGGCCGCCTTCCTCGAAGGCGGCGCCCGCCACAGCCCCGGCCTCGACCGGGCGACCCGGCGGGCCGCCGCCCGTCGCTCCCGCTCCCGGCGGCGCGACCGCCCCTCTTCACCCACGCGACCGGCGCACGGCAACCAGAAGGACGCGGACCATGACGACCCCCCACACGGCCTCCCCGGCTGACCGCCAGGACGACCACGGAGAACACGACGAGCACGGCGGGCAGGCCGTGGAACCGATCGCGATCATCGGGCTGGCCTGCCGGGTCCCCGGCGCCGGCGACGCCCGGCGGTTCTGGGACAACCTCGCCGAGGGCGCGGAGGCGATCCGCTACTACTCCCCGGACGAGCAGCGCGAGCTGGGCGTGGCCGAGCACGTCCTGAACGACCCGAACTTCGTGCCGGCCGCGATGGTGCTGGACGACCACGACTCCATCGACGCCGCGTTCTTCGGCATGTCGATCCGCGAGGCGGAGATCCGCGACCCGCAGCACCGGCTGTTCCTGGAGCTGGCGCACACCGCGCTGGAGGACGCCGGCTACGACTCGACCCGCTACCCGGGCGAGATCGGCGTGTACGGCGGGGTGGGTCCGGACGTCTACCAATGGATCAACATCCGCAGCAATCCCAAGGCGTACGCCAACGCGGGCTGGCTCGCGGTGATGGTCAGCAACCACGCCGACTACTGCGCCACGCTCGCGTCCTACAAGCTCGACCTGCGCGGGCCCAGCATCACGCTGCACACCGCCTGCTCCACCTCGCTGGTCGCCGTGCACACCGCCTGCGAGGCGCTGCGCAACGGCGAGTGCGACATGGCGCTGACCGGCGGCGCGACCATCGAGGTGCCCGCCGGCCACGGCTACATCTACGACGACGACGGCATCACCTCGCCGGACGGGCACTGCCGCGCCTTCGACGCCGGGGGCAAGGGCACGATCTGGGGCAGCGGCGGCGGGATCGTGGTGCTGAAGCGGCTGGCGGACGCGCTGGAGGACGGCGACAACGTCCGCGCGGTGATCCTCGGCAACGCGATCAACAACGACGGCGCCAACAAGGTGGGGTTCTCCGCACCGAGCGTGGAGGGCCAGTCGGCGGTGGTGGCGCAGGCCCTCGGCGTCGCCGGGGTGGACGCCCGCACCGTGTCCTACGTGGAGGCGCACGGAACCGGGACGGCGCTGGGCGACCCGATCGAGGTCGGCGCGCTGTCGAACGTGTTCGGCCAGGCCAGTCCGGACACCGGCTGGTGCGCGATCGGCTCGGTCAAGACCAACATCGGGCATCTGGGGCAGTCAGCCGGGATCGCCGGGGTGATCAAGACGGTGCTGGCGCTGGAGCACGGGACGATCCCGCCGAGCCTGCACTACGAGTCCCCCAACCCCAGGATCGACTTCGGCGAGAACCCGTTCTACGTCAACGCCTCCCTCGCGAAGTGGGAGGCGAACGGCGCCCCGAGGCGGGCGGGCGTCAGCTCCTTCGGCATCGGCGGGACCAACGCGCACCTCGTCCTGGAGGAGGCGCCGGCCCGGGACCGCCCCGCCCGGGAGCCGCGCCCGCTGCATCTGCTGCACGTCTCCGCCCGCACGGAGACCGCGCTGGAGGCGTCATGCGAGCGGCTCGCCGCGCATCTGGACGGCGACCGCGACCTGGACCTCGCCGACGTCGCCTTCACCCTGCGCGAGGGACGGCGCAGGATGGGCCGCCGCGCCGTGGTCGTGGCCGCCGACATCGACGAGGCCGTCGCCGCGCTCCGCGACCCGCGGCGCCTCGTCACCGGCGCCGTGCCCCGCCGCACCCCGCAGGTCGCGCTGCTGTTCTCCGGGCAGGGCGCGCAGTACGCGGGCATGGGCGCGCAGCTCTACGAGGCCGAGCAGGTGTTCCGGGACGCCGTCGACGAGTGCGCCGCGATCCTCGCCGGCGAACTCGGCGAGGACATCCGCGAGACCGTCCTCACCCGCGGCGGGGACGGCGACGAGCGGCTCCGGCAGACCCGGCTGACCCAGCCCGCCCTGTTCACGGTCGAGTACGCGCTGGCGCGGCTGTGGCTGTCGTGGGGCCTGGAACCGGCCGCGATGATCGGGCACAGCATCGGCGAGTACGCCGCCGCGACCGTCGCGGGGGTGTTCGACCTGCCCGGCGCCCTCAGGCTCGTCGCCGCCCGCGGCGCGCTGATGCAGGAGATGCCGCCGGGAGCGATGCTCGCGGTGCCGCTGGACGAGGAGGAGGTCCGCACGCGGCTCCCCGCCGACCTGGCGGTCGCCACCGTCAACGCGCCCGGCACCTGCGTCGTCGCCGGGCCGGCCGAGGCCGTGGACGCGTTCGCGTCCGAACTGGCGGCGGAGGGCGTCGCCGGTACGCCGCTGCGCACCTCCCACGCGTTCCACTCACCGATGATGGAGCCGATCCTGGGCCGGTTCCGGCAGCTGGTGGAGGAGACGCCCCGGTCCGCGCCCCGGATGCCGTTCGTCTCGAACGTCTCGGGCACCTGGATCACCGCCGAGGAGGCGACCGACCCGTCCTACTGGGCGCGGCACCTGCGCGAGGCGGTCCGGTTCGGCGCGGGCGTGGAGACGCTGCTGAACGAGGGCGAGTGGCTGTTCGTCGAGTGCGGGCCGGGCCGCCAGCTGTCGAGCCTGGTCCGGATGCAACTGGGCCGCGACGCGGCCCGCCCGGCGCCGAGCCTGCCGGGTCCGCGCGACAAGGGCTCCGACCTGCACACCCTCTACGCCGCCGCCGGGGCGCTCTGGACGCGGGGCATCGACCTCACCGGACCGGCCGCCGAAGGCCGCCGCGTCTCACTGCCCGGCTACCCCTGGGAGCGCAAGCGCGCCTGGATCGAGCCCGCGGAGGGCGTCGGGCCGCTGGCCGTCGTCCCGCACATCGGCGGCGAGGCGAACCTGCCCCTGGAGGAGTGGTTCACCGTCCCCGCCTGGCGGCAGGCGCCGCGGGCACCGGGCTCGCCGGAGCCGATCGGCCGCTGCCTGGCGTTCGTGGACGACGGCACCGCCGGGCTCGTCGCGGCACTGCGGGAAGCGGGCGCCGAGGTCGTCGAGGTCCGTCCCGGCGACGCCTACGGCAGGGCCGGCGACGGAGTCCACGCCGTCCGCCCGGCCGAGCCCGCCGACTACGAGGCGCTCATCTCCGACCTCGGGGACGTCCCCGGCCGCATCGTCCACGCCTGGGCGCTGTCCGGTTCACCGGCCGCGGGCCCCGAGGCTGCCCTGCAGGCTCAGGACCGGGGCTTCTTCAGCCTGCTGACCCTCGTCCAGGCGCTGTCCGCGGCGGAGCCGCCCGAGACCCGGCTCGACGTGCTCACCGCCGGGACGCGGGCCGTCACCGGGCGGGACGTGACCCGGCCCGAGCACGCCACCGTCGCCGGCATCGCCCGGGTGGTGCCGCTGGAGGCGCCCTGGCTGACCGTCCGGCACGTGGACCTCGACCCCGTCGAGCCGCTCGCCGACCCGGCCGCCGTCCTGGCCGAACTGGGCGGGGACGCCGATGTCGCGCTGCGCGGGGGACGCCGCTGGATCGAGGAATGGGAGCGCGTGACCGTCCCCGGCGCGGACGGCGGCGCGCCGCCGCCGATCGGCCCGGACGACGTCGTCCTCGTCACCGGCGGCCTCGGCGGCATCGGCATCACCCTCGCCGAGGACCTCGCCCGGCGCGCGGGAGCCCGGCTGGTGCTGGCGTCCCGCTCCGGCCTCCCGCCCGAGAGCGAATGGGACGCCCGCGCCGCCGACGGCGGACCCGCCGCGCGGGCCATCGCCGCCGTCCGCCGGATGCGGGACTCGGGTACCGAGGTCATGGTGGCCGCCGCCGACGTCACCGACGCGGCGGCGCTGCGCCGGGCCCGCGAGGAGACCCTCGCCCGCTTCGGCCGGCTGGACGTGATCGTGCACGCCGCCGGTGTGGCCGGCGGCGGCATGGCCGAGGTCAAGGAGCGCGCCGCCGCCGAACGGGTGCTGGCGCCCAAGATCGGCGGCACGCTCGCGCTCCGCGACGCGTTCGGCGACCTGGACCTGCGCGCGGTGGTGCTGTGCTCGTCCGTCACCGCCGTCGCGGGCGGGTTCGGCCAGGTCGACTACTGCGCCGCGAACGCCTTCATGGACGCGCACGCGTCCGGCGAGCACGGCTGGCCGTGCCGGGTGGTCTCGCTGGACTGGGGCGGGTGGCTGGAGGTCGGCATGGCCGCCGAGGCCGAGGCCCCGTCCGCGTTCCGCGCCCTGCAGCGCGGGATGCGGTCCACGCCCGTCGACCACCCGATCGTCACCGAGATGCTGTCGGGCGAGGCGGGCGCCGCGTGGGCCGCGGGCGAGGTGTCCGCGCAGACCCACTGGGTGCTGGACGAGCACCGGATGACCCCCGTCCCGGTCATGCCCGGCACCGGATACGTCGAGACCGCGCACCGCGCCGCCGCCACGGCGCTGCCCGCGGCGGACGGCGACGGCACCGTCATCGAGCTGCGCGACCTGACGTTCACCGAGCCCATGCCCGTCCCGGACGGCGAGGCGGCCCAGATCCGCGTCACCCTCACGCCCGAGGCGGACGGGATCGACATGCGGATCTCCAGCCGCGTCGGCGGGGAGGTCCGCGACCACGTCCGGGGCGGCGCGGGCCGGATCGACCCCGGTACCGCGCCGGTCGCCGACATCGCCGCCGTCCGGGCGCGCTGCGATCAGGCCGACGGGCGCGGCGGCGTCCCGCTGTCCAGCCTGCTCAGCTACGGGCCGCACTGGCGCAACCTGCGCAGCTGGTACATGGGCGAGGGCGAGGCGCTGGCGTTCCTGCACGCCGAGGGCATCGTGGCCGCCGACCTGGACCGCTGGGTGCTGCATCCCGGAATGCTGGACGAGGCCACCTCCTTCGCCCGCATCAGCGTGGAGGGGCACTACCTGCCGCTCAGCTACGGGCGCGTGGTGGTGCGCGGGGCGATGCCCGCCAAGATGTGGAGCCACCTGGTGTTCCGCGACAGC
Source organism: Spirillospora sp. NPDC048824 (assembly GCF_043198455.1). Classification (NCBI taxonomy): domain Bacteria; kingdom Bacillati; phylum Actinomycetota; class Actinomycetes; order Streptosporangiales; family Thermomonosporaceae; genus Spirillospora; species Spirillospora sp. NPDC048824. The sequence goes on from NZ_JBICUS010000011.1 coordinate 82,502, forward strand.
GGCACGGACGAGGTGATCGTCGCCGACGTGACGCTGTACGACGAGGACGGCCGGGAGGTCGTGGCCATCACCGACTACGTGCTGCGCCGCGTCGACCCCGACCGGGTCATGGGCGTCGTCACCCGCAAGGACCCCGCCGGCGCCGGCCCGGCGGGCGCGCCCGCCCAGCAGGAGGGGGTGGGCGCCGACCGGGGGCCCGGGATCCGGCCCGCGGACGGCGCCGAGGCGTTCACCCGGATGCTCGCCACCCCGCTCGGCCCGCAGGTGGCGGTCACCGCGACGCCGCTGCCCGCGATCCTGGAGGAGACCCGCGCGCTCACCCAGGAGACCGTCGAGACCGCGGTGGGCGAGGGGGCCGCGTCCGCGGCCGCCCGCCGCGCGTCCGACGGTTTCGTCGCGCCGCGCACCGAGATGGAGGCCACCCTGGCCCGGCTGTGGGGCGAGGTCCTGGGCGGTGAGGAGATCGGGGTCGAGGACGACTTCTTCGAGCTCGGCGGAAACTCGCTCATCGGCGTGCAGTTCCTGGCGCTGCTGCGCAAGCAGATCGGCGTGCGGCTGCCGATGCGCACCCTGTTCGAGGCGCCGACCATCGCCGCGTTCGCCGCGCTGGTGGCCGCGGACGAGGCGTCCCCGCCGGAACCCGGGGAGTCCGGCGACGGGGGCACCACCATCCCGCGCCTGCCGCGCAGCACCGACTCCGGCACGGGAGGCGTCGGCGCGTGAGCGACACGCAGGGGCTGAGCCCGGCGAAGCGGGCGCTGCTGGAGCAGCGCCTGCGGCGCCGGGCACCCGCTGCGGCGCGCCCGGTGATCGGGCGCCTGCCGGACGGCGTGGCGCCGCCCCTGTCGTTCGCGCAGGAGCGGCTGTGGTTCATGGAGCAGTTCGCGCCGGGCACCGCGGCCTACAACGTCCCCATGGCGCTGCGCCTGCGCGGGCCGCTGGACGAGGCACGGCTGCGCGCCGCCCTGGACGGCGCCGCGGCCCGGCACGAGAGCCTGCGGATGCGGTTCCCCGCCGGCCCGGACGGCTCGCCGCTGGTCGTCGTCGCGGACCCGTCCCCGGTGCCGATGGAACGCGCGGACGCCTCGGGAGGCGTGGAGGAGGCGCACGGACTGGTGGCCCGTGCGGCGGCACGGCCGTTCGACGTGGCCCGGGGGCCGCTGCTGCGCGCCCTGCTCGTGCGCATCGCCGGTGACGACCACGTCCTGCTGGTCACCGCGCACCACCTGGTGATCGACGGCGTCTCGGCGGGACTGCTGGCCCGGGAGATCCGGGAGCGCTACGCCGCCGGCCCGGACGCGCCGCCCGCGCCCGACCCGCCCGTCCGGTACGGCGACTACGCGGCCTGGCAGCGGGATCACCTGTCGCAGGGCGCGCTGGACCGCGACCTGGAGTACTGGCGGGAGCGGCTGGACGGCCTGGAGCCCATCGAGCTGCCGGCCGACCGGCCGCGCGGCGCCGGGCCGTCCTCCGCCGGGGCGTCGCACCCGTTCCGGGTGTCCCCCGGCCTGGCCGGCCGGCTCGGGGAGATCGGGCGGGCGCACGGCGCGACACCGTTCATGACGCTGCTGGCCGCCTACCAGATCGTGCTGGCGCGGCACTCGGGCCGCCGCGACCCGGCCGTGGGGACGCCGGTGGGCGGCCGCCCGCTGCCGGAGCTGGAGGGCCTGGTCGGCCTGTTCGTGAACATGGTGACGCTGCGCGCGGACCTGACCGGCGACCCCGTGTTCACCGAGCTGCTCGCCCGCACCCGGGACACCACCCTGGACGCCCTGGCCCACCAGGGCCTGCCGTTCGAGCGGCTCGTGCGGGACCTGCGGCCGGAGCGCGACGCCGCCAGGTCACCGGTGTTCCAGGTGACCTTCACCTTCCACGATCCGGACCCGCCCCCGGACGGGCCGCCCGGCGGCCCGGCGGCCGAACCGTTCCCGGTCGCGCAGCATGCGACCCGCTTCGACCTGGAGCTGCACGTCGCCGCCCGCCCGTCGGGCGGGCTGGACGGGCTGCTGGTCTACGACCGCGAGCTGTTCGACGCCGCCACCATCGCGCGGATGGCCGGGCACCTGGAGACGCTGCTCGGCTCGATCGCGGAGCGTCCCGGCGCGCGGCTCAGCGAGCTGGAGATGCTCACCGAGGACGAGCGGGCGGAACGGGCACGGTGGAACGACACCGCCGCCGACCTCGGCCCGCCCGCGACGCTGCACGGGCTCCTCGCCCGGCGGGCACGGACCCGTCCGGGCGAGGTCGCCGTCGTGCACCCCGGCGGCGAGCTCACCCGTGCGGAGGTCGAGCGCAGGGTACGGCACCTCACCCGGGAACTCGCCGGGGCCGGAGTGGAACGCGAAGAACTCGTGGCCGTCGTCATGGAGCGCGGCTGGGAGCAGATCGTCGCGGTCCAGGCGATCCAGCGGGCGGGCGGCGCCTACCTGCCGGTGGGTCCCGACCTGCCCGGGCGGCGGCTGCGGCACGTCATCGAGCGCGGCGAATGCCGGATCGCGCTCACCCAGCCCCGGCTGGCGGAATCCGTCCCGTGGCCGCCCGGACTGGACGTGCGCCAGGTCGTCCCGCCGCCCGGCGGCGAACCGGAGCCGGCCGGCGCACTCGGCCCCTCGCGTCCCGGAGATCTCGCCTACGTGCTGTTCACCTCCGGCTCCACCGGGACGCCCAAGGGCGTGATGATCGAGCACCGGAACGCGGCCAACACCTGCCTGGAGGTCAACCGGCGGTTCGGTGTCGGGCCGGACGACCGGGTGCTGTCCCTGGCCGAGCTCGGCTTCGACCTTTCGGTGTACGACGTGTTCGGCGCGCCGGCCGCGGGCGCGGCCCTGGTGATGCCCGAGCCCGCCGCCGCCAGGGACCCGGCCGCCTGGGCCCGCTGGGTCGAGCGCGCGCGGATCACCGTGTGGAACTCCGTCCCGGCGCTGATGGAGCTGCTGGTGGAGCACGCCGAGCACGAGGACGCCGACCTCGGCTCGCTGCGCCTGGTGCTGCTGTCGGGCGACCGGATCCCCGTCGGCCTGCCCGGCCGGATCCGGGCGGTGGCGCCGAACGCCGAGGTGATCAGCCTGGGCGGGCCCACCGAGATCTCCATCTGGTGCGTCCATCACACGGTCGGCGAGGTCGATCCGGAGTGGCGGTCCATCCCGTACGGGCGGCCGCTGGCCAACCACACCGTCCACATCCTGGACGAGGACGGCGCGCCGGTGCCGGTCGGCGTCACCGGGGAGCAGTACGTCGGCGGCGCCGGCGTCGCCCGCGGCTACTGGCGGGACCCCGAACTCACCGCGGCCCTCTTCGTGCGCCGTCCGTCCAGCGGGGAGCGGCTGTACCGGACCGGCGACCTGGGACGGTTCGGCCCCGACGGGGTCATCGAGTTCCGCGGCCGGCGGGACGCGCAGGTCAAGATCCGCGGCCACCGGGTCGAGCTCGGTGAGATCGAGGCGCACCTGGCCGCCCACCCGGACGTGGCCGAATGCGTCGTCACCGCGCAGGACGGCGAGCTGGTGGCGCACGTCGTCGCCGAGCCCGGAGCCGGACCCGCCGCGGCGGCGCTGCGCTCCCACCTGGACCGGGCCCTGCCGCGCCACATGGTCCCCGGCCGGTACCGGCTGCTGCCGCGGCTGCCGCTCAGCCGCAACGGCAAGGTCGACCGCAAGGCCCTGGCCGTCCCCTCGGCGGAGCCCACCGGTTCCCTGCCCACGTCCCCGGAGCCGTCCGCCGAACCCGCGACGGAGCTGGAGCGGACGGTCGCGGGGGTATGGCGGGACGTCCTGGGCGACCCCGGCCTCGGCGCCGACGACGACTTCTTCCAGAGCGGCGGACACTCACTGGCCGCGATCAAGGCGCTGACCCGGCTGCGCCGCCTCCTCGGCGGCGGTGACTGGTCGGTGAGCGTCATGGACCTCTTCCAGAACCCGACCGTGCGGCGGTTCGCGCGGCTCCTGGAGGACCCGCGCGAGCGCGGTTCCGGCCTCCTGCACGCGCTGAAGGCGCCGCCTCCCGGCCGGTGCGCGCTCAGCTACGTCTGCGTCCCGTACGCGGGCGGGCAGGCGCTGGCCTTCCGGGACCTCGCCGACGCCCTCCCGGAGGACCGCGCGGTGTACTCCGTCGCCGTCCCCGGCAGCGATCCGTCCCTGGCCGGCGATCCGTCCCCGGCCGGTGAGCGGCCCGGAGAATCCGTCGAGGAACTCGCCCGGCGCTGCGCGGCGGAGATCCTGGACCGCGTCGACGGCCCGCTCGCGCTGTACGGGCACTGCGCCGGCGGCGCGCTGGCCGTCGAGCTGGCGCGGCTGCTGGAGGCGGCGGGCCGCGAGGTGACGGCGGTCTACCTCGCCGCGATCTTCCCGTTCGCCCGTCCCCGCGGCCGGATCGCCGATCCGGTGCTGCGGCTGCGCGAGCGCGTCCTGGGCGACCGGTTGTACGAGGTCCGGATGCGGGCGCTGGGCACGGACGTGGCGGGCCTGGAGGACGCGCAGGTCCGGTTCATGGCCAGGGCGATGCGCCGCGACAGCGTGCTCGCCGAGGAGTACTTCACCCGGTTGCTGCACGAGCGGGTGGCGCCGCTGCGCGCGCCGATCATCTCGCTGGTCGGCGCGCAGGACGGCGTCACCGACATGTACCAGGAGCGCTACCTGGAGTGGCGGTTCCTCTCCGGCTCGGTGGCGCTGGTGGTGCTGGACGAGGCCGGGCACTACTTCGTCCGGTACCGGGCCGAGGAGACGGCCGAGATCGTCGCCGGGACGCATGACGCGCTGGCCGCCGGGACCACGGGCGCGCTGCGGCGGGAGGCGCGCGGACCCGCCGCCACCTGGTGGCTGGAGGACGCCGACGACGGCGCCCGGTCCGGCGGCGGGCCCGGCGAACCGGCCGGACGCGCCGCACCGGAGCCCGGCCTGCGCCGCTTCCTGGCGGTCACGTCGGCGCAGCTCGCGGCGGTCACCGGTTCCGCCGTCACCGACTTCGCCCTGCCGATCTGGATCTACCTGACCACCGGGTCGCTGGCCCGGTTCGCGCTGTTCGCCACGCTGGCCATCGTCCCCGGCGTGCTGGCGGGCCCGCTGGCCGGGGCGGTCGTGGACCGGCTGAGCCGCCGGACCGTGCTGCTGTGGAGCACCGGCGCGGCCGGGACGGTGCAGCTGTGCCTGGGCACGCTGGTGTGGACCGGCACCCTGCGGATCTGGCACGTCTACCCGCTGATCGCCTGCCTTTCGGTGGTGTTCGTCTTCCAGCGGCTCGCCTACACCACCGCGATCCCGCAGCTGGTGCCGAAGCATTTCCTCGGGCACGCCAACGGGCTGGCGCAGATGGTGAACGGCATCGCGCAGTTCGGCGCTCCGCTGGCGGCGGTGTGGCTACTGTCCACGGTCGGGCTGGGCGGCGTCCTGGCGCTGGACGTGGCCGGCTTCTTCGTGGCCGTCGCCGTGCTGGCGTTCGTCCGGTTCCCGGAACGGCTGGGGCGGGTGCGCCGGGAGACCCTGTGGGAGGAGCTGGTCAACGGGTTCCGCCTGGTGTGGAGGAACCGGCCGATCCGGGCGCTGCTCTGCTTCTTCGCGGTGTTCAACATCCTGCTGTCCCCGCTGCTGATGTCGCTCGCGCCTCTGGTGCTCGGATTCGGGTCGCTGTCGGCCGCCGGGCAGGTGGCGGTCGTGGGCGGCGCCGGGGTGGCGGCGGGCGGTCTGGCGATCGCGGTGTGGGGCGGCCCCAGGGAGCGCCGCGTCCACGGCGTGATGGTGACCGGGCTGCTGCTGGCGGCGTCCGCGACGCTCACCGGGATGCGGCCGGACCCGGTGTTCGTGGCGGTGTGCGCTTTCTTCCTGTACTTCTGGCTGGCGATCCACAACGGCATCTACGTCACGCTGATCCATCTCAAGTTCCCGCAGCGCTTCCACGGCAGGATCCTGGCGGTCAACCAGATGATCGCCTGGTCGACGCTGCCGCTGGGGTTCGCCGTCGCCGTGCCGCTGGGCGAGCGGCTGCTGGAGCCGCTGATGGCGGCGGACGGCGCGCTGGCCCCGACCGTCGGGCAGGTGATCGGCACCGGTACGGGACGCGGGCTGGGGCTGATGTACCTCGTGCTGGGCCTGCTCATGGGGGTGGCCGTCGCGGTGGCCATGCGGACCAGGGTGCTGGGCCGGTTCGACCGGGACGTTCCCGACGCGCCGCCCGACGACCTCGTCGGACGGCAGGCCCTCCGCGAGCGCGGGGGCGCGGCGGCTCTCAGGAAAGGACACCTATGAGCGGCGGAGCCGTTCGGGGGGCCGGGGGGACCTCCCCCAGGAAAGGACACCTATGAGCGGCGGAGCCGTTCGGGGGGCCGGGGGGACCTCCCCCAGGAAAGGACACCTATGAGCGTCGACGTCTTTCCCGTCTCGTCGGGTCAGGAGCGGATGTGGTTCCTCAGCCGGTTCGAGCCCGACCTCGCGGTCTACAACGTCTGCCTGTGGATGCCGATGCCGCGGGACACGGAGCCGGCGGCGGTCGTGGATGCGCTGGCGGCGCTGGCGGAGCGGCATGAACCGCTGCGCACCACGTTCGACTTCCGGGACGGGCAGGTCGTCCAGCTCGTCCATGCCGGGGTGCCGGCGGCCCTCGCCACCACCGATCTCAGTGCGCTGCCCGAGCCGGAGCGGGAGGCCGAGTTCGACCGGCTCGCCCGCGGCGACGCGAGCCGGCCGTTCCCGCTGGACACCGCGCCGCTGTGGCGGGCGAGGCTGGTCCGGCTGGACGAGGAGGATCTGCGGCTGGTGTGGATCTGCGACCATACGATCTTCGACGGCGCCTCCTCGGCGATCTTCGTCGACGAGCTGTACGAGGTCCTGGCCGCGGCGGCCGGCGGGCGCCCCCCGGGCCTGCCCGAACTGCGGATCCAGTACGCCGACTACGCCGCCTGGCAGCGCGGCCGGCTCACCGACGACTTCCTGGCCGGGGAACTGCGGTACTGGCGCCGGCGCCTGGAGGGGCTGCCCGCCGACCTCGGCCTGCCGGCCGACCGTCCCCGCCCCGCCGTCCGCACCTACGGCGGCGGGCTGCACCGGTTCGCGCTGTCGCCCGAGCTGACCGCGCAGGTCGACCGGCTGGCCAGGACGCTGGGCGTGACCCCGTTCATGGCGCTGCTGGGCGCGTTCAAGGCGGTGCTGGCGCGCTGGGCCGGGCGGTACGACATCACCGTCGGCTGCCCGATGGCCGGGCGGGTGCTGCCGGAGCTCGAACCCCTGATCGGGATGTTCGTCAACGCCGTCCTCGTCCGCACGGACCTGTCCGGCGACCCGTCGTTCCGGGAGGCGGCGCGGCGGGTGCGGGGCACCCTGCTGGACGCGATCGACCACCAGGAGATGCCCTTCGAGCGGCTGGTCGAGGCCCTGCAACCGCAGCGGGACCTCAGCCGGCCCCCGCTGTTCCAGGTGGCGTTCAACCTCGTCCCGTCCGACACCCGGGGGCAGATCGCCAACGGCACCACCAAGGTCGACCTGAGCCTGGACCTCAACGTCCGCGACGGCAGGATGCACGGGCGCCTGGAGTACGCCACCGACCTGTTCGACGCGGGGACGATCGAACGGCTCGCGGGCTGGTTCCAGACGTTCCTGTCCGCAGCGGTGCGGGATCCCGACCGGCCGATCTCCGCGCTCCCGCTGATGGACGAGCGGGAACGCGAGCGGATCCTGGCGGCCTCCCGCGGCCCCTCGATGCCGCTCGGCGCCGGCACGGTCCTCGCCGACCTGTTCACCGGTGCCGCACGCGACGACGCCACGGCCGTCGTCGCACCGGACGGCGGCACGCTCGCCTTCGGCGAACTGCACGCCCGCGCCAACCGGCTGGCGCACTGGCTGCGCTCCCAGCGCGTCGGCCCCGGGACGCCCGTCGCGATCTGCGCCGAACGCTCGCCCGAACTCGTCGTCGGCGTGCTGGCGGTGCTCAAGGCCGGCGGCGTCTACACGCCGCTCGACCCGGACCATCCCTGGCAGCGGCTCGGCGCCCTGGTGGCCGACAGCGGGGCCCGCCTGGTGCTCACCCAGTCGCACCTGGCAGGCCGCGTGCGCAACCTGCCCGCCCGGCTCGTGCCGCTCGACGAGGACGGCGCGTGGCGCGATCTGCCCGATGACGAGCCCGCACGCGTCAACCGCCCCGGCGACGCCGCCTACCTCCTCTACACCTCGGGGACGACCGGCAGGCCGAAGGGCGTCGTCACCGCCCACGAGGCGATCGTCAACCGGCTGGAGTGGATGCGGCGCTCCCACCCGCCGGGCGCGGTCGTCCTGCAGAAGACGCCGATCAGCTTCGACGTGTCGGTGTGGGAGCTGTGCCTGCCGGCGGCGTGCGGCGCGGCCCTCGCCCTCGCCACGCCCGGAGGCCACCGGGACCCGTCCTACCTGCGCGACCTCATCAGGGAGCGGCGGGTGACGACCGCGCATTTCGTGCCGTCGATGCTGGCGTCGTTCCTGGCCGCCGAGGGCGTCGAGGAGTGCCGGTCGCTGCGCCAGGTGATCTGCAGCGGCGAGGAGCTGTCCCGCGACCTGGCGGCCCGCTTCGCCGGCCGGCTGCCGGACGCCGCACTCCACAACCTGTACGGGCCGACCGAGGCCGCCATCGACGTCAGCGCCTGGCGGTGCGAACCGGGGGCGTCCGGGCCCGTCCCGATCGGCCGTCCCGTGCCCAACACCGCTCTGTACGTGCTGGACGAGCGGATGGCGCCGGTCCCGGACGGGATACCGGGTGAACTGCACATCGGGGGCGTCCAGCTCGCCCGCGGCTATCACGGGCGGCCCGGGCGCACGGCGGCGTCGTTCGTCCCGGACCCGTTCGGCCCGCCGGGCTCCCGGCTCTACCGGACCGGCGACCTGGCCCGGCGGCGGGCCGACGGCGCGATCGAGTTCCTCGGCCGCATCGACACCCAGGTCAAGGTGCACGGCGTCCGCGTGGAGCTGGGCGAGATCGAGGCGGCGCTGGAGGCGCACCCGCGGGTGGAGCGGGCGGCGGCGGCGCTCCGCGATGACGCCCCCGGCGGGCCCGGCCTGGTCGCCTACGCGGTGTGGACCGGCGACCCGGCCGACATCACCGGGATGCTGCGCGACCACCTGTCCCGCAGGCTGCCCCCGACCGTGATGCCGCAGGCGTTCGTGGCGGTGGAGGAGCTGCCCGCGGGGTCCAGCGGCAAGCTCGACCGGGCGGCGCTCCCGTCCCCGGCGGGCGCCGGGCGCCGGACGCTCGCGACCGGCTACCGGGCCCCCGGCACCCCCGTTGAGGAGGAGCTGTGCGGGATCTGGCAGGACCTGCTCGGCCGGGACCGGGTCGGGGCGCTGGACGACTTCTTCGAGCTGGGCGGCCACTCCATGCTGGTCGTGGAGCTGATCAACCGCGTCAGCGCGGCCTTCGGCGTGGAACTCCCCCTTCGCCGCTGCTTCGAGATCACCACTGTGGAGGGGTACGCCCTGGAGATCCTGGAACATCGGCTCGGCGGGCAGGACCTGGACCGGCTGCTGGACGCCGTCACCGGGGAGCCCGAATCGTGAGCGATCTGAGCGAGCGCCTGGCCAGGCTGACCCCGCGGCAGCGGGCCGCGCTCGAACGGCGGCTGGGCGCCGCCGCGCCCGGGGCGCGGGAGCCGGGCATCCCCCGGCGGGCGGACGACGGCGCCCCGGTCCCGCTGTCCGCGGGCCAGGAGCGGTTGTGGTTCCTCCAGAAGTTCGACCCGGGCGACGCGTCGTACAACATGTTCATCGTCCTGCGGCTGCGGGGCAGGCTGGTCGAGCCGGCGCTGCGGCACGCGGTCGGCGAGATCGTCCGGCGGCACGAGATCCTGCGCACCCGCTTCCCCGCCGGCCGCGACGGGCGCCCCGTCCAGGTGGCGGACGCGGACGCGCGGGTCGAGCCGGAGCGGCTCGACCTGACCGGGCTGCCCGCCGGTGAACGCGAGGCCCGCGCCCGCGAACTCGTGGCCGGGCGCACCGGCCTCCCGTTCGACCTGGAGCGGGGACCCCTGCTGAGAACGCACCTGCTGCGGCTCGGAGACGACGACCACGTGCTGTGCGTGGTGCTGCACCACATCATCGCCGACGGCTGGTCGCTGAAGGTGTTCCTGTCCGAGCTGTCCGAGCTGTACGGGGCGGCCCTGGACGGGCGGCCGTCGCCGCTGCCGCCCCTGCCGATCCAGTACGGCGACTTCGCGGCCTGGCGGCGCGCCCGGCGGGAGCGGGACTCCGACGGCGACCGGCTCGCGTTCTGGACGGACGCGCTGGCCGGAGCGCCGACGCTGGAGGTCCCCGCCGACCGCCCGCGCCCCGCGGTGCGCACCTCGGCGGGCGACCACGTCGCGCTGGTCCTGCCCGCGGAGCTGGCCGGCCGGCTGGAGCGGCTGGGACGCACCCGGCGGGCCACGCTGTTCATGACCGTGCTCGCCGCGTTCCAGGTGCTGCTGTCGCGGCACGCCGGCCAGGACGACGTCTGCGTCGGCTCCGTCGTGGCGGGCCGGGACCGTCCCGAACTGGGACCGCTGATCGGCTTCTTCCCCAACACGATCGTGCTGCGCGGCGACCTGTCCGGCGATCCCTCCTTCGGCGAGCTGCTCGACCGGACCCGGGGCACCGTGCTGGACGCCTTCGCCCACCAGGACGTCCCCTTCGAGGAGCTGATCACCGCCGTCGGGGCGCGGCGCGACACCAGCCGCACGCCGCTGTTCCAGGCGATGTTCGCCATGCAGGACGCGGAGGCGGCGACCGCGGACCTGCCCGGCCTGGCCTGCGAGCCGTTCGAGCCGGGGGTCCGCCAGGCCAAGTTCGACCTCATGCTGGACGTCACCCGGCGGCCGGACGACATGCTCGCCTTCCTGTCCTACAACCGCGACCTGTGGGAGCGCGCCACCATGGAGCGGATGGCGGGCCGTTTCCGGCGCCTGCTGGAGCTCGTGGCCGATGGCGGCGACCCGTCCCTGTCCACCCTGTACCGGGAGATGCTCGGGGACGAGGAGCGCCGCACGCTGCTCGCGTTCGCCTCGGGCCCCGGCCCCGCGAGCGCCCCGGCCGCCTCGGACGCGCCGGACGCTCCGGAGGTTCCGGACGAGTCGCTGTCCCGGCAGGCCGCCCGTACCCCCGGCGCGGTCGCGGTGCGCCACGGCGGGCGCACCCTCACCTACGCCGAGCTGGACGCGCGGGCCGGCCGGCTCGCCGGTGCCCTGCGCGCGGCCGGTGCGGGTCCCGGCACGGTCGTGGCGGTCTGCGGGCCGCGTTCGCCCGAACTGGTCGCGGCCCTGTTCGCGGTGCAGCGCTCGGGCGCCGCGTACCTGCCGCTCGACCCCGCCCTCCCGTCCGCACGGCTGGAGTACATGGTCCGCGACGGCGGCGCCGCGCTGCTGCTCACCGACGGGTCGGCGCACGTCCCGGGAGTCGCCACGCTGCCACTGGACGCGGAGGACGCGACGGGCCCCGCGCCGCCCACCGCCGCCGCGGCGGCCGATCTGGCCTACGTCTGCTACACCTCCGGAACCACCGGACGTCCGAAGGGCGTGGAGGTCGAGCGCCGCGCGCTGGCGTCCCGCGTGCGCTGGATGCGCGAGGACTACGGGCTCGGCGCGGGAGACCGCGTGCTGCAGTTCGCCTCGATCGGCTTCGACACGCACGCCGAGGAGATCTACCCGGCGCTCGCCTCCGGGGCGGCGCTCGTCCTGCCTCCCGCGGGCATGCCGCTCCCGGACTTCTTCGGCACGCCCGAAGGTGCCGCGCTCACCGTCCTCGACCTGCCGACGTCCTACTGGCGGGAGCTGGTCTCGCACGGGGAGCGGATCCGCTGGCCGGAGGGCCTGCGGCTGCTGATCCTCGGCGCGGACCCGCTGCCGGGCGCGGCGCTGGCCGACTGGGCGCGCCTCGGCCGCGGCGGCGTGCGGCTGGTGAACACCTACGGCCCGACCGAGGCGACGATCATCGCCACGTCGGCCGACATGGATCCCGGCCGGGCGCAGTGGCGTCCCCCGATCGGGCGTCCGCTGCCCGGCACCCGCGTGCACCTGCTGGACGGCCGGCTCGACCCGGTGCCGATCGGCGCGGCCGGGGAGGTCTGCGTCGGCGGGGACGGGGTGGCCCGGGGCTACCGCGGCCTTCCCGCCGCGACCGCCGAGCGCTTCGTCGCCGACCCGCACGGGGCGCCGGGCGGCCGCCTCTACCGGACCGGCGACCTGGCCCGGTACCGGCCCGACGGCGCGCTGGAGTTCCTGGGCCGCGCCGACGACCAGGTGAAGCTGCGCGGGTACCGGATCGAGCCGGCGGAGGTCGAGGCCGTCCTGCTGGAGCATCCGGGGGTGGCCGGAGCGGCGGTGGTCGTGCGCGAGGACCGTCCCGGCGACGCGAGGCTGACCGCCTACGTCGTCCCCCGGGACGGTGCGCGGCCGGGGGCGGACGATCTGCGCGGGCATCTGGGCCGGGCGCTGCCTCCCTACATGGTCCCGGCCGCGTTCGTCCCCCTGGACCGCCTGCCGCTCACCCCCAACGGCAAGCTCGACCGGGCGGGGCTGCCCGAGCCCCCGCGGGGCGGCGGGGAGCGCGGGCACGCGCCGCCCGAGACGGCCGCCGAGGAACTGGTCGCCGGGATCTGGTGCGAGGTGCTGGGCATCGACCGCGCCGGGACCTCGGACGACTTCTTCGATCTCGGCGGGCACTCGCTGCTGGCCACCAAGGTGACCGCCCGGCTGGCCGCGACCCTCGAACTGGACGTCCCGGTCCGGACCGTCTTCTCGCACCGCACCCTGCGGGAACTCGCCGCCGAGGTGGAGCGGCTGCTCGCCGAGGAGATCGACCGGCTCACCGAAGAGGAGGCGCGGGCCCGGCTAGATCCCGGCGAGCTCGGCGATCAGGCGTAGCTGCTCCATCCGGAGCCGCAGCGTCGGATGGACCAGGCCGACGATCAGGGTGGTGGCGCCCGCCTCGCGGTAGGCGGCGATGCGGTCGCGGACGTGCTCGGGCGGCCCGCAGACGGTCATCGCGTCGACCAGCTCGTCCGACATCGCCGCGACGGCCTCGGCCTGCCGTCCGGCCAGGAACGCCTCCTGCATCGCCCTGGCCTCGTCGGCGAAGCCGAGCCGCTGCGCGAGCCGGTTGTGGAAGTTCGTCTTCCGCGAGCCCATGCCGCCCAGGTACAGGGCCAGCATCGGGCGCATCATGTCGTAGGCGATGTCGAGGTCGTCCTCGACCAGGGTGAGGACCATCGGGGCGGTGTCGAAGCCGTCCAGGGACCGGCCGGAGCGGGCGGCGCCCTCCTCCAGCAGCGTGCGGCAGCCGGCCAGATACTCGGGCGGGACGTTGAGCGGGAGCCAGCCGTCGGCGATCTCACCGGTCAGAGCGACCGCCTTCGGCCCGATCGTCGCCAGGTAGACGGGCAGGTCCTCCTGGACGGGCGAGACGGCCAGCGACATCTCCTTGCCCTGCCCGCCCGGCAGCGGAACGGTCAGCGTCTCGCCCCGGTGCACGACCGGCTCGCGGGCCAGCGCCTTTCGGACGACCGCGATGTAGTCGCGGGACTCCGCCAGCGGACGGCCGTAGGGCAGCCCGTGCCATCCCTCCACCAGCTGCGGCCCGGAGAATCCGAGCCCCAGGCGGAACCGGCCCCCGGAGATCTGGTCGATCGTCGCCGCGGTCATCGCCGCGGCGACGGGACGGCGCGCGGGCATCTGGAGGATCGCGGTGCCCAGCCCGATCCGCTCGGTGCGTCCCGCCAGCCACGCCATCAGGGCGGCGGGGTCGGTGCCGTAGGTCTCCGCCGCCCACACCGAGTCGTAGCCGAGCCGTTCGGCCTCGGCGACCAGCTCCAGATGGTGGGCGGGCCGCAGCCCCGTGTTGCCCCAGTAGCTCAGGCTGTATCCGAGACGCATCCGGCGCTCCCCAGTTCTTCGGCGATGACGGCGGCCAGCTCGTCCGGGGCCGTCTCGGCCAGCCAGTGGGAGGCGTCCAGCCCCCGCAGGACGGGGCGGTGCGCGGTCTGCCGCCGCCAGCCCAGCAGCCCGCCCCGCGTCAGGGTGGTGTCGCGCCGCCCGTACAGGACGGTGATCGGCGTGCCGAGCGGGGCGGCCGCCGGGCGGTGCCGGTACCCGGCGAGCATGCCGAAGTCGGCGCGCAGCGCGGGTTCCAGGACCGGCCGCAGCGACTCCCGTGCGGCGATCTCGTCCGGGACGCCGCCCATGCCGATCAGCTCGTCCCAGAACAGGTCCGAAGGCAGCGCGTGCAGCCCGCGCGGCAGGACCGCGACGTCCGGGGCGGCGAACGAACCGACGATCAGCCGTGCCGCGGGGCGCTCCAGCGCCCGGCACGTCAGGTAGGCCAGCAGGGCGCCGCTGCAGTACCCGAACAGCGCGAACGGCTCCGGGACGAGCCGGGTGAGGTCGGCCGCGAGGTCCGCCGCGAACGGGTCCAGGTCGGTGCGGGGCGGTTCGGCCAGGCGTGCCTGCCGTCCCGGCGGGCTGACCGACCAGACCTCCACGTCGCCGGGGAGGCGGCCGGCCAGCGAGCCGGCCGACGCGGGCCCGCCACCGGCATGCGGGAAGATCACCAGCCGGATCCGCGCCCCGGGGCGCGCCTCGACCGGGACGAACAGCGGTGCGCTCATGCCGGCCCTCCCAGATGCGCGGCCAGCTCGGCGGGCGTCGGATGCTCGAACACCGTCCGCACGTCCACCTCGGTGCCCGCGATCTCCTCCAGGGCGCTCACCAGCCGCACCGCGAGGATCGAGTGCCCGCCGTGCAGGAAGAAGTTGTCGCGCGCGCCCAGGCCGGGGCGTTTCAGCGTCTCCCGCCACAGCCCGACCAGGCGCTCCACCAGCTCGGGTTCGCCCGGGGACGGCGCGGCGGCGGGTGCGGCCGGAGCGTCCTGCGGCGCCGGGAGGCGGGCGTAGTCGATCTTGCCGTTGGGGGTCGCCGGGAGGCCGTCCAGCAGCGTGAACCCCGAGGGCACGGCGTAGTCGGGCAGCCGGGCGCGGGCGTGCCGCCACAGCTCCTCGGCCAGCCCGCCGCCGGGCGCGGCGGCGTCCGGCTCGACGTAGGCGACCAGCCGCCCGTCGCCCTGCGGGTCGCCCACCAGGGTGACGGCGGCGGCCCGGACCCCGCGGTGCTCGTGCAGCACCGCCTCGACCTCGCCCGGCTCGATGCGGTGGCCGCGCAGCTTCACCTGCCGGTCGGCCCGTCCGAGCAGCTCCAGGGCGCCGTCGTGCCGCACCCGGGCCCGGTCGCCGGTCCGGTAGAACCGGCCGTGCCGGGGATGGTCGCCGAAGCGCTCGGCGGTCAGGCCGGGCCGGGCCGGGTAGCCCAGGCTCACCCCGTCGCCCGCGATGCACAGCTCCCCCGGCACGCCCGGCGGCAGTTCCCGGCCCGCCGCGTCCAGGACGAAGACCCGCGTGTTGGCGAGGGGGGCGCCGACCGGGACGGGATCCTCCGGCGCTCCGGTGATCTCGGCGGCGGTCGACCAGATCGTGGTCTCGGTCGGGCCGTACACGTTGAACAGGCGGCACCCGGCCGCCAGCAGCCGCCGGGCGAGCGCGGCGGGCATCGGCTCCCCGCCGCACAGCACCGTCCGGCCCCGGAGTTCCTCTCCGGCCTCGGCCGCGACCAGCCGCCACGCGGTCGGCGTGGCCTGGATCACGGCGACGTCGTGCCGCTCGATCAGGCCCAGGAAGGCGGACGGCTTCAGCTGCGCCTCGTCCGGCGCCACGACCAGCGGCGCCCCGCACAGCAGTGGCAGGAGCAACTCCAGCCAGGAGATGTCGAAGGACGTGGTGGTCGCCCAGAGCACGGGATCGCCCGGCCCGCACCCGAGCCGGTCGGCGAAATCGCAGACCAGGTTGAGCAGGTTGCGGTGGGAGACCGCGACGCCCTTGGGCCGGCCCGTCGATCCCGAGGTGTGGATCACGTAGGCGGCGGCCCCCGGCTCGGGGGCGCCCCGGTCCAGCAGCTCACCCGGCCCGGCCTCGGCCGGAACCGGGAGGACCGGCCGCCGGCCGGCCCATCCGGCGCTCTCGCCGGGGTGCACCAGCACGACGCGCGCGCCCGCGTCCTCGACCTGGTAGGTCAGCCGCGCCTCCGGTTGCCGCGCGTCCAGCGGCAGGTACGCCGCGCCCGCCGCCCACACCCCGAGCACCGACGCCGCCATGGCCGCCGACCGGCCCAGCGCCAGCGCCACGACCTCTCCCGGCCCGGTGCCGTGCGCGCGCAGCAGGTCGCGCACCGCGACGGCCCGCGCGATCAGTTGCGCGTAGGTGACGGTGTCGTCGCCGTCCACGACCGCGACGGCGTCGGGCGACTCGGTGGCCCGCCCGGCGATGCGCCGCACGAGCGTTCCCGGTCCGTCCCATGCCCGGTCCGTGCCGTTGAGCGCGTCGAGCACCTCGCGGTCGCCGGCCGAGGCCAGGCCCAGCTCGGCGACCGGGCGGCCGGCGTCCTCGGCCGCCTCCTCCAGCAGCACCTGCATCCGCGCGATGTACGACGCGATCTCCGCCTCGTCGTGCACCTCGGTGCTGTGCCACGCGCGCAGCGTGAAGCGGCCCGGCTCGGGGACGGCGACGCACTGCAGGTCGAGCCGGCTGCGATCGAACAGGTCCTCGATGTAGGCGGGGACCTCGCCGGTGATCGCGATCTGCTCGTCGGTCCAGGGCCGGTAGTTGAACATGTGCCGGAACAGCGGGACGCGCCAGTCGCCGGTGCCGTGTCCGCGCTCGGTGATCACCGTCTCCACCGAGACGTCCGCGTGTTCCACGCCTTCGAAGAACGCCTCCGCCACCTGCCGCACCAGGTCGGCGAACCCGGCGCCCGGGTCGGGGCGGACCCGGAGCGGCAGGGTGCTGACCCCGTAGCCGACGCTGCGGCGGGTGGCGGGGCGCCGGGTGGTGACCGGTACCCCGATCACCAGGTCGGGGCCCGCTCCGTGGCGCAGCAGCATCAGCGCGAACGCGCTCATCAGGATGATGTTGTCCGTCACCTGGAGCAGGCCGCGCAGCCGTTCCAGCGCGTCCCGCGCGGACGCCGTCATCTCCCAGCTGCAGGTGTGCCCGGCGAACGTCGGGCGCCGCGGCGCCGGACGGGTGCCCGGCAGCACCATCGCCTCGGGTTCGGCGCCGCGCAGCCGGTCCGTCCAGTAGCGCAGGGAGACGGGGTCGGGCTCCGGCTCGGCCAGCAGCGGCGCGGGCCCGTCCAGCTCCCCGGGGACGGCGCGCCCCTCGGCGACGGCGTCGTACAGCCTCCCGATCTCCTCGACCAGGAGCTGGACGGCCGGCGCGTCGATCACGATGTGGTGGGCGGCCAGGCACACCACGCTGGAGCCGTCCGGGAGGACGAAGTGCCCGGCCCGGAACAGCAGGTCGCGGCCGAGGTCGAACGGCTCGTCCAGGAACGCCTGGAGATCGCCGACCAGCGCCTCCTCGGTGGTGGTGTCGGTCGGCACCTCGATCCGCGCGTCGCCGGGGCCGGTGAGGTGGCGCAGCGGGACGCCGTCCACCTCGGGGAACCGCAGGCGCAGCGCGGGCTGCCGGGCGACCAGCCGCTCCACCGCGGTCTGCAGCGGGTACCAGCGCAGGGGGCGGGCGGTGCGGAACGCGATGCCGATGTTGGAGACGCCGGTGCCGGGGGCGAGCCGCTCCAGCATCCAGAACGCGTGCTGGGTGCGCGACAGCGGGCGCAGCGGCTCGGCCGGGTCGGGCAGGCCCGCGACCCGCGTGTTCTCCGGCGCCGCCGCGGTCTCCCGCACCGGCGGGGCGCCGCCGGTCTTCGGGGCCGCCGGGCCGGTGACGGGGACGGCCCAGTGCCGTTCGCGCCGGTAGGGGTAGGCGGGCAGCGGGACGCGGCGCGGCGGGCGGTCGGGGTCCAGTGCCGCCCAGTCGACCGGCTGGCCCATCGTCCACAACCGCCCCAGGGTTTCGAGGACGGGACGTACGCCGCCCTGGCCGCCGGCCTCGAACGACGCCAGGGCCGCCGCGGGACCGCCGTCCCGGCACAGCCGGGTGAGATCGTCTCCCGGCCCCGCTTCCAGGACCACATCGACCCCGGTCGCGCGCAGCTCCCGCAGGTGGCCGTCCACGGACGGCGCGACCGGGCCGGGCAGGGCGGCGGCCGCCGCGTCGCCGAGTTCGCGCGTTCCCCGCAGCACGTCCGCGACGATCCCGCCGACGCCGTGACCCACCAGCGCGTGCGGATGCAGGCCCCATGCCCGCCACATCCGTGCGAGGGCGTACTCGAAGGTGAACAGCAGCGCCCCGGCCTCCGGGCCGGTCTCCGGCATCTCTCCCGACGTCCAGAGGTCGTAGACGTCCAGGCCCTCGTCTTCGAATCGTTCCAGCACGACGTCGGCGGTCTCGGTGAAGGTGCGCTCGGTGCCGTAGAGGCCCTGCGGGAGCCGCCCGGTGAAGGCACCGGGAAAGGCGAAGGCCACTTTCGGGGCGCCCGCCTCGGTCGCCGGCGCCTCCCCGCCGAGCGCCTCCCCGCCGAGCGCCGCGGCGGCTTCGGCGGCGTCGGAGCAGACCGCCGCGCCGCGGTGGGAGCGGGCCGCCCGGCCCTGCTGCAGTGTCGCGACCGTGTCCTCGAAGTCCCCGGCGCCGGAGGCGAAGTGCCGGGCCAGGCCCGCGCGCACCGCGGCCGCCGCGCCTGCGTCGTGCCCGGACCAGACCACCAGCCGCGGCCTGCGATCCGGCAGGGGCGGCGGGGCGGGCGGCCCCTCCGCCACGACCAGGCAGGCGTGCACGTCGCCGGTGGCCCGGTCGCACACCAGGGCCTGCCGGGACGCGCCTTCCCCGCGCGGCCAGGCGCGGCTCTCGCCGACGATGTCGAACGGGCCCGACCGGATCGCGGGATGCGGGGTGCGGGCGTTGACGGTCGCCGGGATCCTGCCCCGTTCCAGCGACAGCAGGACCTTGAGGAGCTCCGCCACACCCGCGGCCGAGGCGAGGTCGCCCACCGCGGACGTCACCGACCCCAGCGGTACCGGCCCTCCGATGACCTCACCGAGCGCGGCCAGTTCCGCGAGGTCCTCGGCCGGGACGCCCGACCCGCGGGCCTCCACGTAGCCGATGGCGTCCGCCTCGACGCCGGCCGCGTCCAGCGCTTCGGCGGCGCACCGGGAGGACCCGGCCGGATCGTGCGACGTGGCGCCGCCGCGGACGACGCCGAGAACGCGGGCGCCGTCCAGGATCGCCTCCGAGAGGCGCCGCAGCACCACGACCCCGGCGCCGCTGCCGGGGACCGTCCCCGCGCCACGGGCGTCGAAGGGGCGGCACCGGCCGTCGGGCGCGTACCGCGAGCCCGGCGCCCACCGGTAGCCGTGACCGTAGGGCATGCGGATGTGGCCGCCGCCCGCGACGGCGATGTCGCAGGCGCCCGACCGCAGTGCCTCGCACGCCAGATGCACGGCCGCCAGGGACCCGGTCGAGATGCCGACGCAGGGCCCCCGCAGCCCGAGCATCGCCGCCACGGAGGCGGCCGGGTCGGGTCCCGGTGAATCGTCGCGCAGGTTCAGGTCCCGGTAGCGGCCCGCGCCGGAGGCCGCGAACACCCCCGTGTGCCCGCCCACCGCCGAGACGTCCAGGCCGGCGCCTTCGAGGGCGGAATGCGCCAGTTCGGTGAGGACCCGCGCCTGCGGGTCGCAGCGCCGCGCCTCCTCGTCCGTCAGGCCGAAGAACGCGGCGTCGAACCCGGCGGCGTCCGGCATGAGCGCCGCCGCCCGCACGTAGGACGGATCGGCCAGTTCCTCCGGGCTCACCCCGGCGCGCAGCAGGTCGCCGTCGGCCAGTGCGGTCACGGCCTCGCGCTCGCCGCTCAGCCCGTCCCAGAACTCCCCCAGCCCGGGGGCGCCGGGCAGCCGGCAGGCCGCGCCCACCACGGCGATCGGTTCCGGCACATGATCGTCCATGGTCCCCGCCCTCAGCGTGCGTCCCCGCGGCGGCTCCGCGACCGCACCCGTTGCGACGACGGCGCCCGCCTGCGCCGCGCCGCCGCGTCGCCGCGCCGCGGGGCGTCCGGCCGTCCCGCCGTGGCGCCCACGAACCCGAGCAGCGCCGCCAGATTGGGATTGGCGAACAGCTCGGTGATCGGGAACTCCAGGCCCAGCCGTTCGGTGATCCGGTCGTGCATCTCGACCAGGGCGAGCGAGTCCATCCCCGCCTCGAAGAAGTTCTCCTCCGGCAGGGCGGGACGCCCCAGTGCCTCGGCGACCATCTGCGAGATCACGGCGGCCAGGTCGCTCACTTCAGGCATCCCGGATCTCCTTCGCGGTTCCGACGAGGGTAACGGTACCGACCAGAAGATCTTTTCCGGGAGTCTTCCGCGGTAACACCTCGATGTCACCGGTGGGACGTGAGACCGGGCCCGGCGTCCTTGCTGGACGCCGGGCCCGGGGGCCGAGGCGGGCCGCCATCGGCGAGGCGGGATCGTGATGGCGGTGGCCCCGGCCGGGGGGCGCTACCGGACGGGGAGGCCGGTGACGGTGCGGCCGATGACCAGGCGCTGGATCTCGCTGGTGCCCTCGAAGATCGTGAAGATCTTGGCGTCCCGGTGCATCCGCTCGACCGGGTACTCGCGGGTGTAGCCGTTGCCGCCGAGGATCTGGATGGCCTCCTCGGTGACGTTCACCGCCATCTCGCTCGCCATCAGCTTGGCCATCGAGCCCTCGGCGTTGTCGAAGTCCTTGCCGGTGCGGGCCATCCACCCGGCGCGCCACACCATCAGCCGGGCCGCGTCCAGCCGGCACTTCATGTCGGCGAGCTTGAACGCGACGGCCTGGAAGTCGCCGATCTTCTTGCCGAACTGCTCGCGCTCCTGCGCGTACTGCAGCGCGTAGTCGTAGGCTGCACGGCCGACGCCGAGCGCCATCGCGCCGACCGACGGGCGGGTGGTCTCGAACGTCTTCAGCGCGGCCTGGCCCTTGGAGCGCTTGCCCTCGCGGGTCCGCGCGATGCGCTCGTCGAACTTGTCCTTGCCGCCGATGATGAGGTGGCTCGGGATGCGCACGTCCTCGAGGATGACCTCGGCGGTGTGCGAGGCGCGGATGCCGTGCTTCTTGAACTTCTGGCCCTGCCGCAGCCCCGGGGTGTTCGGCGGGACGATGAAGCTGCCCTGGCCGCGGCTGCCGAGGTCGGGGTGCACGGACGCCACGATGATGTGGACGTCGGCGATGCCGCCGTTGGTGGCCCAGGTCTTGGTGCCGTTCAGCACCCACTCGTCCTTCGCCTCGTCGAAGACGGCGCGGGCGCGGATGGCGCCGACGTCGCTGCCGGCGTCGGGCTCGGAGGCGCAGAACGCGCCGAGCTTGACGTCGTCGGGGGTGCCGAACATCTGCGGCACCCACTCGGCGGCCTGCTCCTGGGTACCGACGGCGGCGACCGACGCGGCGGCGAGACCGGTGCCGACGATGGAGAGCCCGATGCCCGCGTCGCCCCAGAAGATCTCCTCGAACGCCACCGGGATGCCGAGCCCGGTCGGCTCCAGCCACTGGGTGGCGAAGAAGTCCAGCGAGTAGAGACCGACCTTGGACGCCTCCTGGATCAGCGGCCAGGGCGTCTCTTCGCGTTCGTCCCACTCCTCGGCCGCGGGACGGATGACGTCCCTGGCGAACTCGTGCACCCAGTCCCTGACCTGGCGAACGTCCTCACTGGGCTCCAGCGAGAACGGTGTCGGCTCCGCGCTCGTCATGATTAATAGACCCTCTCTCCAATATCGTGTTACCAACGGTAGCACCATCTGACGTTACCGTGGGTAACACCGTGGCGTGAGTCACAGCGCGAGGGCGGCCCCCCGGCCGAGGGCTACCTGCGGCCGGGCGAGAACGACCGCGCGGCGGCATAGCCGGAGACCTCGATCATCGGGGGCCGCTCCCCCACCGCCACGTCGGTGGTCCGGGCGTCGTGCCCGTCCGGGCCGCGGCGGAACCGCGTCAGCGCGGTCGCCGGGGCCTCCAGGGGCATCATCCGGCCGTGCCGCTCCAGCCGCGACCAGGCCGTCAGCATGATCTGCCCCGACATCGCGCCGAGCGCCTCGGTCGACTGGTGCGCGTGCACCCTCCGGCCGAGATCGACCTGCGCGATCGCGTCCAGCCCGGAGTCCTGGTAGACGTCGAGCAGGAGGCCGAGCTCCACGCCGTAGCCGGTGACGAACGGCAGCCGCTCCAGCAGCGCGCGGCGTCCCGCGTACTCGCCGCCGAGCGGCTGCATGACGCCGGCGAGCATCGGCCAGTGCAGGTTGATCAGGGGGCGCGCGACCAGCTCGGTCACCCGGCCCCCGCCGCCCTCGACGCGCCGGTCGCCGTCGACGAGAGGGCGGTCATAGCAGCCCTTGACGTAGCCGACGGACGGGTCGGTCAGCAGCGGCCCGAGCAGCCCGGTCACGTAGGAGGAGGTGAACTCGCGCAGGTCGGCGTCGACGAACACGATCAGGTCGCCGGACGTCGCGGCCAGGGACTTCCACAGCGCCTCGCCCTTGCCGGACATGCGGCCCTGGCCGGGCAGGACGGCGTCCTGGGCGACCACCTCGGCGCCCGCGGCGGCGGCCACGGCGGCGGTCCTGTCCCCGGAGCGGGAGTCGACCACCACGATCTCGTCCACCAGCGGCATCCGCTCGACGAGGTCGGTGCGGACGGCCGCCACGATCGCGCCGACCGTCGCCTCCTCGTCGCGCGCGGGCAGCACGACGCTGATCCTGGCGTCACCCTTGGCGGCGAGCAGCCGGCGCGGCGCCCAGTCCGCCGCCGCGCTGGTGCGGCGGCGCAACCACGAAGCGACCTCAGGCAGCACGCGCTCTCCCTCCGTGCGGACCGTCCCGGACGGACGTCCGGACGGGACGTCCCGGACCGGGCGTCCCCCTCACCTACAGGAAACGCCAGATCCTCCCAGATCATTCACCGTTGGCACGGGACAAGGCGGACCGACCCGAAGAGTTAACACGAGCACAACACGCCGGTCATTCGGCGGCGTGCTTGTCCAGGAACTCGTAGACGTCGGCGTCGTCCACGCCGGGGAAGGCGCCGGGCGGGAGGACGGACAGGACGTGCGAGTGCGCACGGGCGGACGGCCAGGCCATACCCTCCCACCGGTCCGAGAGCGCCTTCGGGGGCCGCTGGCAGCAGTCGCCGTCCGGGCAGGACGACTTGCGGCGCCGGGTCGTCTCCCGGCCGCGGAACCAGCGCGAGTCCTCGAACCGCACGCCCAGCGTGATCGCGAAGTCGCGCTCATGGCTGGGGTCTATGTGCGACAGGCACCAGTACGTGCCCTTGGGGGTGTCGGTGTACTGGTAGTAGACCGAGAAGCGGTCCTCGGCGCCGAACACGTGCCGCCCGGCCCAGTCGCGGCACATCCGCTGACCCTCGATCGCGCCGTCCTCGTCCTGCGGGAACGCGAGGCCGTCGTTGGCGTACGCCTTGTAGATGGTGCCGTTCTCGTCGTTCTTGGTGAAGTGGAGCTGCAGGTCCAGATGGTGGGTCGCGACGTTGGTGAAGCGGTGCGCGGCCATCTCGTAGGAGACGGAGAAGACGTCCGCGAGGTCCTCCACCGACAGCTCGCGCGCCGCCTTCGCCTCCTGCAGGAACGGGACGACGCTGCGCTCGGGCATCAGGATCGCGGCGCCGAAGTAGTTGGCCTCGACGCGCTGGCGCAGGAAGTCGGCGAAGTCGCGCGGCTGGTCGTGGTCGAGCGCGATGTGCCCGAGGGTCTGCAGCAGGATCGTCCGCGGCGTGTGCATGCCGAGCTGCTCGCGCTCCAGGTAGATCCGCCGGTTGCGCAGGTCGGTGATGGACCGGACGGAGCGCGGCAGGTCCTGGACGTACTGCAGGCTGAAGCCGAAGTGGCCGACGAGCGTCATCAGCAGGCCCTGCGACACCGCGCCGCGCCGGTAGCCGACGGAGTCGAGTGTCTGCGAGGCGATCGCCTCGATCTCGGCGAAGTGGTTGCCGCGCTCGTGCATCTGGCGGCGCAGTTCGGCGTTGGCCTTGCGCGCCTCCTCCGGGCTCGCGGTCGGCTTGGTCCGGCTGCGCTTCAGCTCGCCGTACAGCGCGAGGATGTGCTCGATCACCTCGTTCGGCATCCGCTTGCCGACCTTGAGGTGCGACAGCCCGAGCGTCCGGTAGAGCGGGTCGCGCTGCGCCTCCTCCAGCTGGATCTCCAGCTGGGCGCGCCGGCTGGGCGGCTGGCGCCGCAGCAGCTCCTCCACCGGGCACTCCAGCGCGGCGGCGAGGGCCTGCAGCAGTGACAGCTTGGGCTCGCGCCGCCCGTTCTCCAGCAGCGACAGCTGGGACGGGGCGCGGCCCACGCGCTCGCCGAGCTCCGACAGCGTCAAGCCACGGCCGCGCCGCAGATGGCGGAGCCGCTGCCCGAAGGTGACGAGATCTACGTCACTCGTCAAGTTGAGGGGTTCTTCTGGCCGCAAGGTCGTCACGGCTTGATAGTACCGGAAATTTCGCAGTTCTTCTGTTACTTGCGAGTTCATTAAGGGGTTGCAGCCGGGGCATAGTCGAGCCAAGCACCCAGGGGACGACACGGAAGGGCGAGACGATGAGTGATAGTCGCCTCAAGGGCGCAGCCGAAGAGCTGCAGCGACAGTGGGAGACCGACCCTCGCTGGAAGGACGTCGAGCGGACCTACTCGGCCGAGGACGTCGTGCGGATCCGCGGCTCGGTCCAGGAGGAGCACACCCTCGCGCGCCTCGGCGCCGAGCGCCTGTGGAGCCTCCTGCACGAGGAGGACTACGTCCACTCCCTCGGCGCGCTGACCGGGCTGCAGGCCGTCCAGCAGGTGAAGGCCGGCCTCAAGGCCATCTACCTGTCGGGCTGGCAGGTCGCCGCCGACGCCAACCTGGCGGGCCAGACCTACCCGGACCAGAGCATCTACCCGGCGAACTCGGTCCCGGCCGTCGTCCGCCGCATCAACAACGCGCTCCTGCGCGCCGACCAGGTCCAGTGGGCCGAGGGCCAGGGCGACACGCACTTCCTCGCCCCGATCGTGGCCGACGCCGAGGCCGGCTTCGGCGGCGTGCTGAACGCCTTCGAGCTGATGAAGGGCATGATCGCCGCAGGCGCCGCGGGCGTGCACTGGGAGGACCAGCTGGCCTCCGAGAAGAAGTGCGGCCACCTCGGCGGCAAGGTGCTGATCCCGACCTCGCAGCACGTCAAGACGCTGAACACCGCCCGCCTCGCGGCCGACATCTCCAACGTGCCCTCCCTGATCATCGCGCGGACCGACGCCGAGGCCGCGACCCTGATCACGACGGACGTGGACGAGCGCGACCGCGAGTTCATCACCGGCGAGCGCACCGCCGAGGGCTTCTACCGGGTCCGCAACGGCATCGAGCCCTGCATCGCCCGCGCCAAGGCCTACGCGCCGCACTCCGACCTGATCTGGATGGAGACCGGCACCCCGGACCTGGAAGTGGCCCGCAAGTTCGCCGAGGCCGTCAAGGCCGAGTACCCGGACCAGATGCTGGCCTACAACTGCTCGCCGTCCTTCAACTGGAAGGCGCACCTGGACGACGCGACCATCGCCAAGTTCCAGCGCGAGCTCGGCCACATGGGCTTCAAGTTCCAGTTCATCACCCTGGCCGGTTTCCACGCGCTCAACTACGGCATGTTCGACCTGGCCCACGGCTACGCCCGCGACGGCATGACCGCCTACGTCGACCTGCAGGAGCGCGAGTTCGCGGCGGCCGAGAAGGGCTTCACCGCGGTCAAGCACCAGCGCGAGGCCGGCACCGGCTACTTCGACATGGTCAGCACCGCGATCAGCCCGGACTCGTCGACCACGGCGCTGAAGGGCTCGACGGAAGAGGGCCAGTTCCACTGAGCCGGCTCCACCTTCCGGTCTGATCCCCAGGACCCCGGAGGCCCCCGCGTCCCTACACCCGCGGGGGCCTTCTGGCGTCCTCACCCGGGACGGCACGGGTTCTGTGCGAAATTACGTGGTGAGGCGCCGCCCGCGTGCCTAGGCTCCCGGCAAGTGGGCGTTCTTCCATGGGTGTGGTGGTACGGCTTCCGCCGCCACACGGCGTATCCGCTCGGTTCCCTCACCGAATCGGTGACCAACACCGCCTTCGGCTTCATGCGGGCGTACGTCCTGCTCGCGCTCTGGGAGGTGCGTCCCTCCCTCGGCGGCTACGACGCCGCCGACGCCGTCACCTTCTGCTTCATCACCCAGGCGCTGATCGGCCCCGTCCAGATCTTCGGCGGGATGGACCTCACCGAGCGCATCCGCAACGGCGACGTGGCGATCGACCTGCACCGGCCCGTCGGACTGCAGGGCTGGTGGCTCGCCGACGACCTCGGCCGCGCGGCCGCCTCGCTGCTCCTGCGCGGCGGCCCGCCGCTGGTGGCCGGGACGATGGTCTTCCCGTTCCGCTGGCCGGGACCGGAGGGCCTCGCCGCTTTCGCGGTGGCGCTGCCGCTGGCCGTGATGGTGGGCTTCGGGCTGCGCTACCTGGTCGCGCTGGGGATGTTCTGGCTGCACGACGACCGCGGCCTGCACGCCGTCACGCTCGTGATGTCCCT
Organism: Spirillospora sp. NPDC048824; assembly: GCF_043198455.1. Taxonomy (NCBI): domain Bacteria; kingdom Bacillati; phylum Actinomycetota; class Actinomycetes; order Streptosporangiales; family Thermomonosporaceae; genus Spirillospora; species Spirillospora sp. NPDC048824. The sequence continues at coordinate 108,973 of NZ_JBICUS010000011.1, forward strand.
GTTCTTCTCCGGGATGATCCTGCCGCTGGTCGTGTTCCCGGGGGCGCTCGGCACGGTCGCGCAGGCGCTGCCGTGGTCGGCGCAGATCCAGGTGCCCGCGGACGTGTTCCTCGGCCGCCACACCGGCGCCGGGCTGATCGGCGCACTGGCCTTCCAGGCGGCGTGGGCCGCGGCGCTGCTCGGGGCCGGCGCGCTGCTGACACGGGCGGCCCGGCGCAAGCTGGTGGTGCACGGTGGATGACACGCCGGCCGGGGCCGTCCGCATGTACGGGCTGCTCGCCTGGACGTGGATCCGGGCGGCGGCCCAGTACCCGGTGTCGATGGTGCTGCTGGCGCTCGCCACGGCGGTCGTCACCGGGCTGGACGCCGCCGCGATCGGGCTGCTGTTCTCCCAGGCCCCGCGCATCGCCGGGTTCGGCGCCTCGGAGGTGCTGTTCCTGTACGGGACGTCGGCGCTGTCGTTCGGGATCTCCGACATCCTGCTCGGCACCACCGAGCGGCTGGGCCAGCATGTGCGGCAGGGGACGCTGGACGCGATGCTGGTGCGTCCGGTCAGCCCGCTCGTCCAGGTCGCGACGGAGGACTTCTCGCCCCGGCGCTTCGGCAAGCTGGTCCCCGCGGTGGCGGTGCTCGCGTTCGCGCTGAGCCGGGTGGAGGTGGCCTGGACGCCGGGCCGGGCGGCGATGGTCCCGGTCATGGTGCTGTCCGGGACGGTGATCTTCGCGGCGCTGTGGGTGCTGGCGGGCGCGGTGCAGTTCGTGCTGATCGACAGCCACGGCGCGAGCAAGTCCGTCACCTACGGGGGCGCCTTCCTGACGCAGTACCCGATGACCATGTTCGGGCGGGACTTCGTCCGCGGCGTGACGTTCGTCGTGCCGCTGGCGTTCGTGAACTGGCAGCCCGCGCTGTACGTCCTCGACCGCCGCGACCCGCTCGGGCTGCCGGACGCGGCGCGGTTCGCGTCCCCGGCGGTGGCGGCCGTACTGTGCGCGGCCGCGGCGCTGGCGTGGCGGGCGGGGATGCGGCGCTACCGATCGACAGGGAGCTGATGCGGGTGCCGATGATCGAGGCCGGGAACCTCGTCAAGTCCTTCACCATCCGCAAGCGGGCGGCCGTCCTGCGGCGGTCGCGCACGACCCTGCGCGCCGTGGACGGGGTGTCGTTCACCGTCGAGCCCGGCGAGTTCGTCGGCTACCTCGGCCCGAACGGCGCCGGGAAGTCCACGACGATCAAGATGCTGACCGGCATCCTCACCGCGTCGTCCGGCGAGCTGCGGGTGTGCGGGCTGGACCCGTCGCGGCGGCGCACGTCGCTCGCGCGCCGGATCGGCGTGGTGTTCGGGCAGCGGACGACGCTGTGGTGGGACCTGCCGCTGCGCGACAGCCTGGCCCTCGTCCGGCGGCTCTACCGGGTCGAGGCGGCCGCGCACCGGGTGCGGCTCGCCGAGCTGACCGCGCTGCTGGAGCTGGAGCCGTTCCTGGACATCCCTGTCCGCCAGCTCAGCCTCGGCCAGCGGATGCGCGGCGACCTGGCCGCGGCCCTCCTGCACGATCCCGAGCTGCTGGTGCTGGACGAGCCGACGATCGGCCTGGACGTGGTGAGCAAGGCGACCGTCCGCGACTTCCTGGAGCGGGTCAACGCCGAGCGGGGCACCACGATTCTGCTGACCACGCACGACCTCGGCGACATCGAACGGCTCTGCCGCCGCGTCATGATCATCGACCATGGGCGGCTGGCCTACGACGGCGGGCTGGACGAGCTGCGCCGGACCGTGGACGCCGACCGGCTGCTGATCGTCGAGCTGGCGCGGCCGAGCCCGCCGATCAGGCTGGACGGGATCGAGGCGGAGCGGGTGGAGGGGCCCCGGCAGTGGCTGCGGCTGCCGAACGCGGTGAACGCCGCGGCGGTCGTGGCCGAACTGGCGCGGGGCCACGAGATACGCGACATCTCGCTGCGGGAGGCGGGCATCGAGGAGGTCCTCGCCGGGCTCTACCGTGGCGAGCACGCATACCGGCATCCCGGCCGCCCGGTCGCGCCCTAGCCATGTCCGTCGGCCCGTGTCCGGCGGGCCCGTGTCCGGTGGGCCCGTGTCCGGTGGGCCCGTGTCCGGCGGGCCCGTGTCCGGTGGGCCCGTGTCCGGCGGGTCAGGGCTCGTTTCTCGAGGTCCGGCGTTCCAGGGCGGTGTAGAAGTCGATGTCGGCGGCGTCCTCGTCGCGGTGGGGACTCCAGCGGCGCGGCGCCCAGCTCGGCATCAGCAGCGCGAGCCCCATCATGCCGAACACGCCCGAGCCGAGCAGCATGCGCAGCCCGAAGTCCATGTCGCCGGCCGGCGGCACCTTGCCCGGCAGGTCGAGGACGCGGTCCGGGTCGATCAGGAAGTAGGCCGAGAAGCCGAGCAGCGCCAGCGCCGGGATGAGCGAGACCAGCGGCGACGCCCACCGCGCGACGATGATCACGCCCATCACCAGGCCCACGGCGGCGAGGAGGGCGAACGCCCCGTAGATGCGGGTGCGATCGGTGATCTCCTGCCCGGTGCCGTCGAAGGACTGGCCGGCCTGGACGTAGCCCCATGCGGCGCCGTACACCAGAGCGGGTGTCAGCAGGACGCCGAGGACGAAGCCGAACGCATGGCGCACCGCGCATCACATCCATTCGCACGCGCCCACCGGGCGCGGGAGGTTCCGTAGCGCCTCAATCAGAACATGCACATCGGGCATGGCGCAGTAAATCCGTACTGATAACCGAGAGTGGCGATCTTCCGCTGGTGACACGGTACGGGGCGCTGACCACCACGTGGTCGATCTGTGGTGTTTCGTTTTAAGTGTCCTGCTGCGGGCATCGGCGTTCCATTCGATCCGACGCACGTTGGAGGAAACAATGTCGACCGCGATATGGGTCGTCATCGCCGTTGTCGTCGTCGCCGCGCTGATCGCGGCCGTGTTCCTCGCCCGGACCCGGGCGCGGACGCAGCGGCTGAGGCGGCGATTCGGCCCCGAATACGACCGGACGCTGGAGAGCGAGGGCGGCCGCACGGCCGCCGAGCGCGAGCTGCGCTCCCGCGAGCAGCGCCATGACGAACTCGAACTGCACGATCTCGACCCGCGGCGGCGCGAGCAGTACCGCGAACAGTGGGTCCGAGTCCAGGAGCGCTTCGTCGACACCCCGGAGGCGGCGGTCGAGCAGGCCGACGGCCTCGTCACCGTGGTGATGGGCGAGCGCGGCTACCCGACGCACGGGTTCGAGGACAAGGTCGCCCACCTGTCGGTGGAGCACGGCCGCACGATGGAGCACTACCGCAGCGCCCACGCGATCAGCGGCCGGGCGGCGGACAAGCAGGCCTCCACCGAGGACCTGCGGCAGGCCATGGTGCACTACCGCGCCCTGTTCGACGAGCTGCTGTCCGCCCCCGGCGAGCGGCCGCCCGCCGGCGGGACGGGTGCGGCCGCCCCGGCGGCGACCGCCGGACCGGCCGGGCACCGCGACGACCAGGCACCGAGGAGCTGACCCCCGATGGAGCACAGGCGACCCGACGACATGGCGCCGGGCACCGGGGCCGGGTTCACCGCCGACGAGCGCGCCCGGGCGGCCGGGACGGCCGATCCCGGCGTGGCCGGTGACACCCGCGTCGCCGGGACGGCACCGGGGCAACCCGTCATGGACGCGCCCGAACCCGTCCCCGACACCGCACCCGATCCGATCCCCGCGGCGGGCGGCGACCGCGGGAGGGCGGCCGCCGCCGTCCCGGATCCGGCTCCCGCCGGGACCCCGGCGAAGCTGCTCGATCCGGCGGAGTCCGAGCGGTTGAGGGAACGCTGGCGCGAGGTGCAGTCCGCGTTCGTCGACGACCCCGGCCGGTCCGTGCGCAAGGCGGACGACCTCGCGTCCGAGGCCGTCGACGCGCTCGGGCGCGCGATCGCCGAGCACCGGCGGACGCTCTCGGACGGGCTGAAGCACCGGGAGCGCGCCGACACCGAGCAGCTCCGGCTGGCGCTGCGCGGCTACCGCGACCTCCTGGACCGCATCTTCGCCGCCTGAGCGGCGCCCGGTCCGAGCGCCGGCGATGGGCGCCGGACCGGCCAGGGACCTGGCGTCCCGTCGCGCGCCCGTCTCGTCAAAACGGCCGGCGAGGGTGAATACTGAATGCCGTTCGGTAATCCCGTGAGCGGAGGATCAACGGTGTCCGAGAAATTCTCCATGACCATCGACGGCCAGGCCGTGGACGCGCCCGCGACCTTCGGTGTGATCGACCCGGCGACCGGGGAGGTGGCCGAGCAGGCGCCCGATGCCTCCCGGGAGCAGCTGGACGCGGCGATGGCGTCGGCGCAGGCCGCCTACGCGGAGTGGCGCCGCGACGAGTCCGTACGGCGCAAGGCGCTGCTCGCGGCGGCCGACCTCATGTTCGCCAGGTCGGAGGAGATCGGCCGCATCCTGACCCTGGAGCAGGGCAAGCCGCTGGCCGACGCGACCATGGAGGTCGTCGGCGCCGGCGTGTGGCTGAAGTACTTCGCCGAGCTGGAACTGCCCCGCGAGGTCATCCAGGACGACGACAACGCGCTGGTCGAGGTCGTCCGCCGCCCGATGGGCGTCGTCGCCGCGATCACCCCGTGGAACTTCCCGCTGCTGCTGGGGATCTGGAAGCTCGCCCCGGCGCTGCTCGCGGGCAACACGATGGTGCTCAAGCCGTCGCCGTTCACCCCGCTGTCCAGCCTCAAGCTCGGTGAGGTGCTCCGCGACGTCCTGCCGCCCGGCGTGCTGAACGTCGTCACCGGCGGCGACGAGCTCGGCGCCTGGATGACCTCGCACGACGTCCCCCGCAAGATCAGCTTCACCGGCAGCGTCGCCACCGGCAAGCGGGTCGCCGCGGCCGCGGCGCCCGACCTCAAGCGCGTCACGCTGGAACTCGGCGGCAACGACCCGGCGATCGTGCTGGACGACGCCGACCCGGCCGCCATCGCCGACAGGGTCTTCGGCGGCGCGTTCCAGAACAACGGGCAGGTCTGCTCGGCGATCAAGCGCGTGTACGTCCCGGAGGCCCTCTACGGCGACGTGGTGGACGCCCTCGCCGAGCGGGCGAAGGCCGCCAGGGTCGGCAACGGCATGGAGGAGGGCGTCCAGTACGGGCCGATCAACAACAGGGCGCAGTTCGAGCGGGTGAGCGAGCTGGTCGCCGACGCGCTCGCCGGCGGCGCCCGGGCGGCGGCGGGCGGCAAGCCCATCGACGGGCCGGGCTACTTCTTCGAGCCCACGATCCTCGCCGACATCGAGGACGGCGCCCGCATCGTGGACGAGGAGCAGTTCGGCCCCGCGCTGCCGATCGTGAAGTACACCGACGTCGAGCAGGCCCTCGCCCGCGCCAACGGCACCCACTTCGGGCTGTCCGGCTCGGTGTGGGGCGCCGACGCCGACCGGGCCGCCGAGATCGCCGGGCGGCTGGAGTGCGGCACCGCCTGGGTCAACACGCACCTGGCGCTCGCCCCGAACCAGCCGTTCGGCGGGTTCAAGTGGAGCGGCATCGGCGTCGAGAACGGCCCGTGGGGCCTGTACGGGTTCACCGAGATGCAGGTCGTCCACCGCTCCAAGCACTGACCGGCCCATGCGGCGGGGCCCGGCGCCGGGACGCCGGGCCCCTACCCGTTTCCGCCCCGTCTCGCATCTGCGAGAGGTCACGACTTCGAGGCCCGAAAGTGACATGGCCACTACTGGCGGTCGGCCACCGCGATGGCACACTTTCTGGGGCGGGGGTCGTGCCACCGCACCGCCGACCGTGGAGGCCCGGATGCAGACCTGGGACGTCATGCGCCAAGACGACATCGGCAACACGTTCCACGTGGCCGCGCACGACTCGCGGATCTCGGCGCTGGCGCAGATCCTGGTCTTCGAGAGCGGCGTCCGGCACCGGCAGGAGTACTGGGTCGAGGGCCCGCCCGGGCCCGCCGTCCGCACCAACCGCGACCTGTACCTGGTGTTCCTGCAACTGGGGCAGGAGGCCAGGGCGGCGTCCTGGTCGCTGTCGGGGTTCCTGCGGGCGCTCTGGAAGGTCAGCGCCCCGCTCGCCGACCGGCCGCGGCTGGAGCCCGACGACGTGGCGGCGATGTTCGCCGCGGCGTCCATCACCCCGCCCGTCGACTTCGACCCGGCGTGGAGCGGCAAGGACCTGTCCCTGCCCGGCGACGAGCCGGACGGGTACGCCGACTGGGAACGGGTGCTGCTCTCCCAGATCGCCGATCTCGAGGACTTCCTGACCACTCCCCCGGGCCCGCAGGCCAGGTTCGGCGTGGACGCGCCCCGCCCGCCGGGCTCCGGCGCCCGCGCCACCCCGGCCCGCTGGTACAACTTCGACCCCGCGACCTACCTGGAGTGCGCCGTCGCGGGAAGCCTCGGCGGCTGGGACGCCGCCGACGGCGCCCGCGTGCCGCTGCCCACCCGGCCCGGGGAGCCGCCGGCCCGCTCCTACGTCCGCACGATCACCACCATGACGTGGGACGACCTGGCCCGCATCGCCGTGTGCGGCCAGATGTACGAGTAGCCGGATCCGTCGGGCCCGTCTGGTAGGACTGGGAACATGAGCGACAGGCCGGTCCAGTTCAGCGACCGGGACGGCTGGTGGCTGGCGCGGGCGCGGCCGCATCCCGCGCTGCGCCCCTTCCTGGGCTCCTACGACGGCTACTGGGAGACCGTCGCCGTCCCGACCCGGACGCGCACCCTGCCGACCCGCACCGCCGTCGTGATCATCAACCTGGGGCCGCCGCTCTACCTGGAGGTCCCCGACTCCGGCGTCCGCAGCCGCGAGTACGGGTCGTTCGTCGCCGGGATGCACGACGGGCACGGCATGTACGTCAGCCCCGGCGGGCAGCGCGGCATCCAGCTCGACGTGACCCCGCTCGGCGCGTACACGCTGTTCGGCGTCCCGATGGCCCGCCTGACCAACGCCGCCGTCGACCTGCCCGACCTGCTCGGCCGCGGCGCGTACGCCCTCGTCGAGCGGCTCGGCGCCGCCGCGTCCTGGGGCGAGCGGTTCGACGTCCTCGACGGCTTCCTGCTGCGCCGCCTGGAGGCCGGTCCCGTTCCCGACCCGGAGGTCACCAGGGCGTGGCGGCTGCTGAACGGCGACCTCGCGGTGACCGTCGCCGACATCGCCGCCGACGTCGGCTGGAGCCGCAAGCATCTGACGCACCGGTTCCGCGAGCAGGCCGGCCTGCCGCCCAAGGTGATGGCGCGGGTGCTGCGCTTCCAGCGAGCCGTCGAGGTGCTGGCCGGCGGTGCCGGGTTCGCCGAGGCCGCGTTCGCCTGCGGCTACTACGACCAGGCCCACCTGAACCGCGAGTTCCGCGCGCTCTCGGGGTGCACCCCCACCGAGCTCATCGGCGGGCGGCTGGAGCAGCAGCGCGTCAGCACCCTCGCCGAACCCGCCTGACGGGCGCCGCGGGGGGTGGCCGCGGCCCCCGGCGGAGGAGGGTCGGGCGCCGCCGGGGGGACGGCTCCTCCTACTGCTGGCGCACTCCCCCGCCGAGGTTCATCACGATCACGCCCACCACGATGATCGCCGCACCGGTGATCGTCACCGGTTTGACCGGCTCCTTGAACAGCACCACGCCGCCGGCGAACGCCCCGACCGTGCCGAGCGCGGACCAGATCGCATAGACGGGACCGACGTTCAGCGACACCAGCGCCTTGGCCATGAACACGAACGAGATCAGGTATCCGGCCACCACCACGATGGACGGCACGAGCCTCGTGAACCCCTCCGAGGCGCGCATCGCCAGCGTCGCCGTGACCTCGAACGCGATCGCGAAGGCGAGCAGCACGAACGGCATCAGCGGCCCTCACCCTGCTCGGCGGCGACCGCCTCGAAGACCCTCATGTCCGCTTCGAACTGCGTGCCGGGACGCGGCCAGTGCAGCGCTATCTCGGTGATGCCGAGTTCCGCGTAGCGGCCCGCCAGGTCGGCGAACGAGCCGGGCGAGTCCAGCCACGGCTCCCCGCTGAACCCCGTCATCAGGATGCGGTCGTCGATCCTGCGGCCCTCCGCCTCGCAGGCCGCGTCGAGCGCCGCCAGCCGGGAGCGCACGACGTCCTGCGGCTCCCTGCCCTCGGCGTGGCCGCCGGTCACCCACCCGGTGCCGTACCTGGCGGCGACCCGCATGCCCCGCGGCCCGTCCCCGGCGATCACGAACGGCACGCGCGGGCGCTGCACGCAGCCCGGCTCCGAGACGACCTCCCGGGCCGTGTAGTACGTCCCCTCGAACGTCGTCTCCGGCCCCCGCAGGAGCAGGTCGAGCAGCTCGACCCACTCGGCGAACCGGGAGGCGCGCTCGCCCGGCGTCCACTCGTCCCCGCCGAGGACGCCGGCGTCGGAGGTGCGTCTGACGCCGCCCGACCCGATGGCCACCGACAGCCGCCCGCCGCTCACATGGTCGATCGTCTTGATCGCGTGCGCGGTGGGCACGGGATGGCGGAAGTTCGGCGAGGTGACCAGCGTGCCGAGCCGCACCCGGGAGGTGACCGCGGCCGCCGCGGCGAGCGTCGTGTAGGCGTCGTACCAGGGCGTCGTGCCGCGCCACGCGAGATGGTCGTACACCCAGGCGTGCCGGAACCCGAGATCCTCGGCGCGCCGCCACAGTTCCCCGGCCTCCGGCCAGGACCGCATCGGCCACATCACCGTACCGATCCTCGGTGTGCCGGTCACCGGCCCCTCCCCTCTCCCCGACTCCCCGGGACGTCCCCCGGGCTGATCACACCGTCCCAATAGATCACGACCGGGCCTGCGCGAGCCAGCGGTGCAGCGCCCACCACCAGTTCGCGGCGCGGGACACCGCCGCCCCCGACGACGGGTCCAGCAGCGGCCGCCCCGTCAGCTCCTGCAGGCGCCGGATACGGTACTTGACCGTGTTGCCGTGGACGTGGAGGACGGCGGCGGTCGGCTCGATCCGCCCGCCGTGGTCGAGGTAGGCGAGCCCGGTCTCGGCCAGTTCGACATGGAACGGGTCGTCGGGGTCGAGACCGGCCGGCAGCGCGGCGGCGAGCAGCCCGCCGAGTTCCGGTTCCGCGTCGGTGGCGGTGAGCAGCGCGAGGTCGGTGAGCTCCCGCATCCCGGCCAGTCGGGCGGACGCGCCCGCCCGCAGCGCCCGCCGCCCCAGCGCGTACATCGGCGCGATCGCGGTGGGGCGGGCGGGCGGCGCCGCCACCAGGAGCGGACCGGCCGGCCCGCCGGTCGTGCCCCGCGGGTCGGGGAGCCGCTCGACCAGCGCCACGAGCCGCCCGTCGACCAGCCCGCACAGCCCCGGCCCCGCGGCGAGGAGCTCCGCCTCCAGCCGCGCCGCGACCGCCGGGTCGCTGACGTCGGAGACCACGCAGTGGTAGGCGCAGGACGGGTCGAGCGGAGCGAGCACCGGGACGGACTCGCCGTGCAGGAGCTGCCGGAGCATCTGCACGCGGCCCTCCCGCACGGTGCGGGCCATCTCCAGCTCCGCGACCCGGTGCGCGTGGACCATCCGGTGGACGAGCGCCGTGGTGATCTCGTCGATGCGGGTGACGCCGTCGAGCAGCACGGCGTCCGGCACGCCGCTCCGGCGGCCGTCGGCGACGAGCGTCCGGACGAGATGGGCGCGGCCCGCCTGGAAGCCGTCCAGGAACGCCGCGACCGGCACGCCCTGCCGGGCCCGGTCCGAGCCGAGCCGCTCCGCCGCGGCCAGGACGTCCTCGCCGGGCCTGCCGCTCCGCACCGCCGCGAGCACGCCCCGCACGAGCGCGCGGGTGTGCCGCCTGGTCTCCTCCTCGGGCAGCGCGGCCACCATCTCCGACTTGCTCCGCGCGGCGCGGACGGTCGCCTCGATCACCGCCGGATCGTCGGTGCGGTCGGTCAGCAACCGCAGGAACCGGTCGCCCGCACTGGCCTCCATCCCCCCATTCTGCGCCCTGGTTGTCCCGGCCGGACAACCGGCCGTGCAGCATTTGGACGGCCCCGGTCTAGCCGAACCGCCGGACGTTGGTGTTCGGTGGTGCAAACGACCTCAAGGAGTGCTCCGATGTCCGAGGAAGACGAGTTCCTGGAGAAGCTGCCGACCGACTTGATCTTCCGGCTGCCTCCGTCGTTCGACGACGCCGAGGGCGAGCGCCGCCATCGCAAGGAGCGCCTGACCGCCGCGCTGCGCATCTTCGGCAAGTTCGGGTTCGAGGAGGGCGTCGCCGGCCACATCACCGCCCGCGACCCCGAGCGCACCGACCACTTCTGGGTCAACCCGTTCGGCATGTCGTTCAAGCACATCAAGGTCAGCGACCTCATCCTGGTGAACCACCAGGGCCAGGTCGTCGAGGGCCGCTACCCCGTCAACGAGGCGGCGTTCGCGATCCACTCGCAGGTGCACCAGGCCCGGCCGGACGTCGTGGCCGCCGCGCACAGCCACTCCACGCACGGGCGGGCGATCTCCGCGCTCGGCCAGAAGCTGGAGCCGATCACGCAGGACGTCTGCGCGTTCTACCAGGACCACGGCCTGTTCGACGACTACACCGGCGTCGTCACCGACCTGGAGGAGGGCAAGCGCATCGCCGCCGCCCTCGGCGACACCAAGGCCGTCATCCTCCGCAACCACGGCCTGCTCACCGTCGGCGACACCGTGGACGCCGCCGCCTGGTGGTTCATCACCATGGAACGCTCGTGCCAGGTGCAGCTCCTCGCCAAGGCCGCCGGGCAGGTCGTCCCCATCGAACACGACAACGCCGTCCTCACCCACGGGCAGATCGGCAACGACCTCGTCGGCTGGATCAACTACCAGCCCCTCTACGACCAGATCACCCGGGAGCAGCCCGACCTGTTCGAGTGACCCGCGGACCCGGCGCGGGGCGGCGCCGCGCGATCGGTCATCATCGGGGGCATGGACCTGCGTGTTGCGCTGATCGGATACGGCACCGGCGGCTCGGTGTTCCACGCCCCGCTGATCTCGTCGGTGCCGGGAATGCGGCTGGCCGCGGTCGTGACGGGGAACCCGGGCCGGCAGGAGGCCGTCCGCGAGCGGTACCCGGAGGCGGAGGTGCTCGGCAGCGCCGACCGCCTCTGGAGCGCGCCGGAAGGCTATGACCTGGTCGTGGTCACGGCGCCGAACCGGCAGCACGTCCCGCTGGTGCGGTCGGCGCTGACCTCGGGTCTCCCGGTCGTGGTGGACAAGCCGGTGGCGGCCTCGGCGGCGGACGCCCGGTCGCTGGCGGCGCTGAGCGCGGTGCGGGGGCTGCCGGTGTTCCCGTTCCACAACCGGCGCTGGGACGGCGACTACCGGACCGCCCGGCGGCTGATCACCTCGGGCGCCCTCGGCGACGTCCGGCGGCTGGAGTCGCGGTTCGAGCGCTGGCGTCCCGGGGTGAAGGCGGGCTGGAAGGAGAGCACCGACCCCCGCGACGCGGGCGGCATCCTGTTCGACCTCGGCTCCCACCTCATCGACCAGGCGGTCACGCTGTTCGGCCGCCCGGAACGGGTGTACGCCGAGATCGACACGCGCCGCCAGGGCGCGCACACCCCCGACGACGTGTTCGTGGCCCTGGCCCACCCGGGCGGAACCCGCTCCCACCTGTGGATGAGCGCGACGGCCGCGCAGTTCGGCCCGCGGTTCCGGGTGCTCGGAAGCCGCGGGTCCTACACGGTGTCCGGCATGGACCCGCAGGAGGAACAGCTCCGCGGGGGCCTCACTCCCAAAGAACCCGGCTACGGCATCGCACCCCCGGATGCGCACGGCATGCTCGGCGTCCCCGGCGAGGAGGCCGCCGAACCGACCGAGCCCGGTGCCTACCACGACTTCTACGCGGGCGTCGTCCGCGCCCTCCGCGACGGCGCTCCCCCTCCGGTGACCCTCGCCGACGCGATCACCGGCCTGGAGGTCATCGAGGCGGCGGCCCGCTCCGCCGGCGAGAACGCCGTCGCCGCTCTCGACGATCAGTAGCGCAGGTCGGCCAGCACCCCGTAGTGGTCGGACGGGACGACGCCGTCCACGGGCCGCTCGCCGATCAGCTCGCAGCGGACGGGATGGCCGGCGCCGCCCGCGCGCGGCCACGCCGAGAAGACGTAGTCGATCCGCCGGTCGGGCCACAGCACGGGCCTCGTCCAGTGGTTGGCCCGGCTCCAGGTGTGCCCGGCGGTGCCGTCCCCCGCCATCTCCCAGGCGTCGTAGAAGACCACCCCGGGCGCCGCGGCGGCCGCACGCCCGGTCAGCATGCGGATCTCGTCGGAGTCGGGTGCCGCGTTGAAGTCCCCGCACACCACGACCGGCGCGTCGGTCCGCCCCGCCTGGCGGACGAAGCCGCCGAGGGCGCGGACCTGCTCCTGGCGCTGCGCGCTGTGGCCGAGCTTCCACCCGAGGACGGTGCCGAAGACGTGCACGGGGCCGCGCGGCCCTTCCGCCCTGGCGTGCAGGGCGTGGCCGGAGTCGAACTGGTCCTGCTGGAAGCCGAGCTGCTGGCGTCCGACCTGGCCGAGGGGCCAGCGGGACAGCAGCGCGATCCCCGACCTGCCCGGTCCGGCGGCGGACGGGGCGCCGCGGAACACGGTGTGCGGCAGGCCGAGCGCCTCCGCGAGCCGGTCGGCCTGCGCCTCGTCGTCGTCCTCCCACGCCTCGGCCAGGACGACGATGTCGGGCTCGGCGTCCCGGAGGGTCGCGATGATCGCCGCCTCGCGTTCGCGCCAGGGGCCGTGGCGGTCCCAGACGTTCCAGGTGGCGACCCGGACCGTGGTCTCGATCTGCGGGCCGTACGGCTGCTCGATGTCATAAGGCATGACGCGAGCGTCTCAGTGCGTGCGCCGGGCCGCCAGGATCGCGGCCGGGGATCAGAGGACGGAGACGTGGATGTGGTCGTAGTGGTTCTGCGTGATGCTTCCGCGGTCCTCCATCTGGCGCCAGCCGCCGCTGCTGCGGAAGTCGTAGATGCGCTGCTTCCAGATGATGTACTTGAGGCCCATCCGCGAGGCGTTGTTGATCAGGTACTGGGCGACACTGTCGCCGTGCGCCTGGGCGGAGGCGCTCGGCATACTGCCGCCGGTGCTCTCCATGAAGTCGCAGGCGGTGCCCGAGCCGTGGTCCTGCGGGTCGCCGGGACGCGAGCAGCCGATCGTGGGGAACGCGCCGAACCTGCCGTCGATCTCCACGAGGACGCTGCGCATGCGCGCGGTCATGGAGTTGCCGACGATCGGGGACTTGGTGCCGCTCGCCCCGTCGGGACGGCCGCTCCCGCCGCCCGCGGGCGCCTGCGTCCGCGTCACCTGGGGCTTGTACTTGGCCAGCAGCTTCTTGACGCGGGTGCGCTGGCTCTTCAGGTCCTTGATCTCCTTCTCGACCGCGTCGAGCTTCTTGCCGGCCGTCTCCTTCGACTGCTCCGCCTTGGCGGTGAGGGTCTGCAGGTTCTCCAGGCGGCGGTCGTTGTTGCGGCTGATGTGCTCGATGACGGCGGCGTCGTGGACGGCGGCGCCCGGCTCGGCCGAGGAGATGATCGGGATCACGTCGAGCCGGCCGGTCATGTAGGAGGTGGAGGCGAGGCGGGCGACGGCGGCGCGGGCCTCGTCGTACTCCCGGTCGACGCGGGCGGCGTCCGCGCCGGCGCGCTCGGCTGCCTTCTTCGCCTCCTCCAGCGTGACGAGCTCGCCGCGGTACTCCTTGGACAGCTTCTCGGACTCCGCCTTGAGCTTGGCGTACTTCTTCTTCAGGTCGTCGTCCGGTGCCTGGGGGAGGCTCGCGGCGCTCGCGGCGCTCCCGGAGGCCGGAGGCAGCGCCACCGCGACGCCCGCCGCGAGGGCCAGCGCCGCCAGGCGCCGCGACGTTGTGCGCCCGCCCGTCGCGCGAGCCGTCCTGCCGGGGGGATCGAAGGCCGCCACAGATCACTCCTAGATAACAAAGCTCAAGATTGGCGGCACGTTACCACAATCGCCCATTTAGCCTCAGAAGCTTCAGTAAACACATGGAGTCACCCCCGGGCTACCGGTCGGCCACGCGCCCGGAGGGCCCCGCCACGAAGGGCCGGCACCGCGCAAAGGCCGAGGGCCGGACCGCCGTGCGGCGGCCCGGCCCCCTGCCCCGGCGTCGCCGGAAGGCCCCCTCGCCCTCGGGTTGGAGGGGCACCTCCGGTCACGGCCCGACGAGTTCCTCCCAGCGCGGGATCCGCGGCCGGGACAGCAGCCGCAGACCCGCCTCGGCGACCGTCCGGTCCCCCTTGCGGTTGTTGCACCGGCCGCAGGCCAGGACGGTGTTCTCCCAGGTGTCCCCGCCTCCGCGCGACTTCGGGTGGACGTGGTCGATGGTGTTGCCGCGCTTGCCGCAGTAGCAGCAGCGACCCCGGTCGCGCAGGTACACGCCGCGCTTGCTCCACGGCGGGCGCCTGCCGTGCCGCCAGCGCATCGCCACGTATCGGACGAGCCGCAGGACCCGCGGCACCGGGAACCGGCCGAAAGTCCGGCCCTCCTCGGCCTCCTCGACGACCGCCACCTCGCGCACCAGCATGCGGATGGCGTGCCGCAGGTCCACCCTTTGTAAGGGCTCGTACGACGCGTTCAGGACGAGCACGTTCACCGGGTCACCTCCCAACCCCATGTGCCGCTCCCCCGCCAGGATTCGAACCTGGATATCCGCATTAACGGTGCGGCGTTCTGCCGTTGAACAACAAGGGAATGCTTCGGCAATTCTGGAGGCCTCCGGGCATTCCCGGAAGCCTCCATAAGAGTGCCGACGCGGGGCCGCGGAGGCAAGGTGTTTTAGGTCCCGGCGCCCGCCGGACCCGCCCGGCGGGCCGTCAGGGCACGGTGGTCACGGCACGGTGGGGAGGGCGGAGGCGGCCGCCTGGTATTCCATGGACTCGCGTTCCATCCGGAAGCCGAGTTCCTCGTTGACGGCGAGCATGTGGACGTTGTCGCCGGCGTTGTCGGTCTCGATCTCGCGGACGCCGGGGCGCGCCTCGGCCAGCCATTCGAGCATGGCAGCCTTCACCCAGATGCCGAGGCGCCTGCCGCGGTGCTCGGGGACGACGGCGGTGTCGTACTGGGCGGCGCGGCCGGTGCAGCCGTCCGGGACGACGACCTCGGTGAACCCCGCGATGACGCCGCCGGAGAGGGCGGCGACGGTGTACAGGTCGTCGCCGCGCTTGGCGACGACCTCGGCCATCTCGCGGACGCGGTGCGCGTCCCAGGGGGTCCCCTCGTACTCGGCGAGGTCCGCCATGGCGTGTTTGGCGCGGGCGAGCGCGGTGGCGTGCTCGTCCGGCACCACGCCCTGCCAGCGGACCAGGTCGTAGCCGGCGTGCTCCTCGGCCAGGAGGCGGGCGACGTGCCCGGCCGGGACGTCGTCCAGCCGCAGCAGCATGCCGCGCAGGGTCAGGACGCATTCGAAGCCGTGCGACTCCAGGAACGGGACGGCCGGGGTGCCCGCCAGCACCTGCGCGATCACGCTGGTGCGTCCGTCGGCGCGCAGCCCTCCGGCGGCGGCGGCGAGGAGGCGGCCGCCGAGACCGCGGCGGCGATGTTCGGGCCGGACCCGGATGTCGATCTCGGCGGGACGGCCGGTACCGGGCTCGCCCGGCAGCCGGAGCGCCGCCACCGCGGCCATGTGCTCGCCGTCGGTCACGGCCCACAGCCGCCGCCGTGCCCCGGGCTCGGAGCCGAGCAGCAGCCGGGCCGTGCGTTCCGGGTCGGGGGCGGGCTCCGCCGCGGGGTCGGCGGCGTGGACGGCCGTGAGCACGCCGTGCCACTCCCGGATCTGCACGTCCGCCGGATCATCGAGTGCGATGACGTCCATCCGACTGTTGTACCTGATCGTCGCGCGGCGTGGCCTGGACCCTCGGCAACCGGGGGTTTCGGTCGGCGGGAACGGCGGTCAGCAGCCGCGCGAGAACACCTCCAGGATGCGCTCGGCGGCGAGGGCGGGGGTGAGGGCGCCGTCGGCGACCTCGCGTTCCAGCCGCGGCGCGAGCTTCCGGACGTCGGGATGCGCGTCCAGTTCGGTGAGGAGCCGCTCGCGGACCATCGCCCAGGTCCAGCCGACCTGCTGCCGCCGCCGCCTGGTCTCCAGCTCGCCGGATTCGCGCAGCCGCTCCTGGTGCTCGACGAGCCTGCCCCACACCTCGTCCAGCCCGGTGCCCTCCTTGGCGCTGCAGGTCAGGACGGGGGTGTCGCGGATCCGCTCGTCGCTGCGCAGCAGCCGCAGCGCACCCGACAGTTCGCGGGCGGCGCGCTTGGCCTCCATCTTGTGCTCGCCGTCGGCCTTGTTGACGGCGATGACGTCGGCCAGCTCCAGGACGCCCTTCTTGATGCCCTGCAGCTGGTCGCCGGTGCGGGCGAGGGTGAGGAACAGGAACGAGTCGACCATGTCGGCCACGGTGGTCTCGGACTGGCCGACGCCGACGGTCTCGACGAGGACGACGTCGTACCCCGCGGCCTCCATGACGACCATCGCCTCGCGGGTGGCCTTGGCGACGCCGCCGAGGGTCCCCGCGGTGGGCGAGGGGCGGATGAACGCCTCCGGGTCGGTGGCGAGGCGCTGCATGCGGGTCTTGTCGCCGAGGATGCTGCCGCCCGTCCGGGTCGAGGACGGGTCCACGGCCAGGACCGCGACCTTGTGCCCCTCGCCCGTCAGGCGGGTGCCGAGCGCGTCGATGAACGTGGACTTGCCGACGCCCGGGACCCCGGTGATCCCGACACGGCGGGCGTTCCCCGCGTGCGGGGTCAGCTCGACCAGCAGCTTCTGCGCGAGGTCCCGGTGGTCGGGGCGGCTCGACTCCACGAGCGTGATCGCCCGCGCGATCCACGCCCGCGACCCGTCCAGGACCCCGGCCGCGTAGTCGTCGAGGCCCGGCTTCACTTGTTCGCGTGGCCCAGCGCGGCGGTCAGCTCGTCCAGCAGGCCGATCGCCGCGTCCGCCAGGACCGTGCCGGGCGGGAAGATCGCCGCGGCGCCGGCGGCGCGCAGCTCGTCGAAGTCGCCCGGCGGGATGACCCCGCCGACGACGATCATGATGTCGCCGCGGCCGAGCGCGGCCAGCTCCTCGCGCAGCGCCGGCACCAGCGTGAGGTGGCCGGCGGCGAGGGAGTTGACCCCGACGATGTGCACGTCGGCCTCGACGGCCTGCCGGGCGACCTCGGCCGGGGTCTGGAACAGCGGGCCCACGTCGACGTCGAAGCCCAGGTCGGCGAAACCGGTCGCGATCACCTTCTGGCCGCGGTCGTGGCCGTCCTGGCCCATCTTCGCGACGAGGATGCGGGGGCGGCGCCCCTCGGCGTCCTCGAACGCGGCGGTCGCCTCACGGGCCTTCTCGATCGCGGTCACCTGGCCCGCTTCCTCCCTGTACACCCCCGAGATCGTGCGGATCTGCGCGGCATGCCGGCCGTACGCCTTCTCCAGCGCGTCCGAGATCTCGCCCACGGTCGCCTTGGCGCGGGCGGCGTCGATGGCGAGGGCCAGGAGGTTGTGCTCCAGGCCGGGCTCCCGGGCCCCCTTCTCCGCGGCGTCGGCGGCGCGGGTCAGCGCGTCCAGCGCGGCCAGCGCCGCGGGCTCGTCGCGCTCCTCGCGCAGGCGGCGCAGCTTGTCGATCTGCTGCGCGCGGACGGACGCGTTGTCGACCTTGAGGACCTCGATCTCCTGCTCGGTGTCCGGGCGGTACTTGTTGACGCCGATGACGGGCTGCCGGCCGGAGTCGATGCGGGCCTGGGTGCGGGCGGCGGCCTCCTCGATGCGGAGCTTGGGCAGCCCCTCGTCGATCGCCCTGGCCATGCCGCCGGCGTCCTCGACCTCGGTGATGTGGCCCCAGGCGCGGCGGGCGAGGTCGTAGGTGAGCCGCTCGACGTAGGCGCTGCCGCCCCACGGGTCGATGGTGCGGGTCGTCCCGGACTCCTGCTGGAGGACGAGCTGGGTGTTGCGGGCGATGCGCGCCGAGAAGTCGGTCGGCAGGGCGAGGGCCTCGTCCAGCGCGTTCGTGTGCAGGGACTGGGTGTGACCCTGCGTGGCGGCCATCGCCTCGATGCAGGTGCGGGCGACGTTGTTGTAGACGTCCTGCGCGGTGAGGGACCAGCCGGACGTCTGGGAGTGCGTCCGCAGCGACATTGACTTGGGGTTCCGCGGGTCGAACGTCTTCACCAGCCGCGCCCACAGCAGCCGGGCGGCGCGGAGCTTGGCGACCTCCATGAAGAAGTTCATCCCGATCGCCCAGAAGAACGACAGGCGGGGCGCGAACGCGTCGATGTCCAGGCCCGCGTCGCGTCCGGCGCGGATGTACTCGACGCCGTCGGCGAGGGTGTAGGCCAGCTCCAGGTCGGCCGTGGCCCCGGCCTCCTGGATGTGGTAGCCGGAGATGGAGATGGAGTTGTACTTCGGCATCCGCTGCGAGGTGAACGCGAAGATGTCGGAGATGATCCGCATCGACGGCTGCGGCGGGTAGATGTAGGTGTTGCGGACCATGAACTCCTTGAGGATGTCGTTCTGGATGGTCCCGGCCAGCGCCTCCGGCTTCACCCCCTGTTCCTCCGCGGCGGCGATGTAGAGCGCGAGGACGGGCAGGACCGCGCCGTTCATGGTCATCGACACGCTCATCCTGTCCAGCGGGATGCCGTCGAAGAGCTGCCGCATGTCGTAGATGGAGTCGATCGCCACGCCCGCCATGCCGACGTCGCCGGAGACGCGCGGGTGGTCGGAGTCGTAGCCGCGGTGGGTGGCGAGGTCGAACGCGACCGACAGGCCCTTCTGCCCGGCCGCGAGGTTGCGCCGGTAGAAGGCGTTGGACTCCTCGGCGGTGGAGAACCCGGCGTATTGCCGGATCGTCCACGGCTGCGTCGCGTACATCGCCGGGTAGGGGCCGCGCAGGTACGGCGCGACGCCCGGGTAGGTGTCGAGGAAGTCGAGCCCGGCCAGGTCGTCGCCGGTGTAGAGGGGCCGGACGCCGATGCCCTCCGGAGTCTCCCAGGTCTGGGCCTCGGGGTCCGTGCCGATCGTGCCGGCGACCGCGGCGCGCCACCGCTTGGCGGCCTCGTCGGCGGAGGGCGCCGTCCCGAGCTCGATCTCGGTGAAGTCGGGGATCATTCGTTCACTCCCAGATCGTGGAGGGTGGTCTCCAGCGCCTCGATCGCGTCGCATCCCGCGTACACGACGGCGTCGACCCCCTCATGACTTCCCTTACCCGCGAGCCAGACCTTCACCGCACCCGCTTCGCGCAGAACCCGCGCCGCCTCCGCGGCCTGCTCCTCGTACAGCCGGTCGCTGGAGCAGATGCAGGCGACGGACGTCCCGGACGTCCCGAACTCCTCGGGTGCGCCGGTGACCGTCTCGATCCCGCCCGCCTGGAAGAGGTTCGCCGCGAACGACGCGCGCGCCGTGTGGACGGCGATGGGCCCGAGCGTGGCGAGGAAGACCCGGGGACGGGCGCCGGTCGCCTCGGCGTGGGCGTCGGAGCGGTCGCGGAGGGCCTCGAAGTCCTGCGCGTACGTGACGGCGGGGAGCCCGCCGCGCGGTTCCCGGGGCGCCGGCGCCCGTTCGGGCAGGGTCTCGGCGAGGTTGGGGAACTCGCTGATGCCGGTGAGCGGCGCCTTGCGCCGGGCGATGTCGGCGCGGCGCCGCGCCCACGTCGCGGCGAGCCGGTCGGCGACGAGCCCCGATTCGAGGGCGGCGGCGAGGCCCCCCGCCTTCTCGATCTCGGTGAACCAGGTCCAGGCGGCCTGGGCGAGTCCCTCGGTGAGGCTCTCGGCGTACCAGGAGCCGCCGGCCGGGTCGACGACGCGGGCGAGGCTCGACTCCTCCAGCAGCAGCGTCTGGGTGTTGCGGGCGATGCGGCGGGCGAAGTCGTCCGGCAGCCCGAACCGGGCGTCGAACGGCTGGACGGTGACCGCGTCGGCGCCGCCCGTCCCGGCGGCGAACGCCGCGATCGTGGTGCGGAGCATGTTCACCCACGGGTCGCGCCGCGTCATCATCGCCGACGACGTCACGGCGTGGACGCGCGCGGCCGTCCCCTCGGCCGCCCCGCTGACCTCCGCGACCCGCGCCCACAGGCGGCGGGCGGCGCGGAGCTTGGCCATCGAGGAGAACTGGTCGGCGGTCACGGCGAGGCGGAACTCGATCTGCCCGAACGCCTCGTCCACGCTCAGGCCCGCGCCGGTCAGCGTGCGCAGGTGGGCGACGCCCGCCGCGACGGCGGCGCCCAGTTCCTCCGCGTCGCCGCCGCCCGCGTCGTGATACGGCGTGCCGTCGGCGACGACGGCGCGCAGCCTCGGGAACTCGCGGACGCAGCGGACGGCGAGCGCGGCGGCCTCGTCCGGCGAGCCGGGCGTGCCGGTGCGCGCGGCCTGCCCGAGCGGGTCGGCGCCGAGGTTGCCGGACACGTCCGCCGCGTTCCCGCGCTCGGCGGCCAGGGAGAGGAACGCCTCCGCGGCCTCGGCCGTGCGCTCGCCCGCTTCCAGGACGACCGGCGCGAGGTCCAGCAGCACGCCGCGCAGCGCCTCGGGGAGCCCGGCGACCGGCAGCCCTCCGTCGCCGAGCCGCAGCCAGACGGAGGTCGCGCCGTTCTCCAGGTCGGCGAGGACCGCCTCCCGGGTGACCGCCGGATCGGGGTGCGCGTGCCGCTGCCGGACGTCCCATCCGGCGATGCCCTCGCCGTCCGGCCGCACCTCGCGGACGAAGGGGGCGAGGCCGGGGCGCCCCGGCGGGGCGTCGCCCCGCGCGTAGAGCGCGGCGATCGGCACTCCGTCGTACGACTCGCGGGTCAGCAGACCCTCGATGTCGTCGAGGGGGGTGTCCTCCGTCGCCGCGCCGGACTTGCGCAGCACCCCCTTCACCATCTCCCGCCACCGGTCGCGTTCGGCCAGGGGGAAGGCGGCTGCCAGTTCGAGTTCCTCAGGCGGCACCGTCATGCCCTGGATCGTAGGCGAGCGACCGAATCCGGCTCTGAAGCGGGTCCCGGTGACCAGAACCTGCGCGCGGGACCGGGCGCGCCGGACCGGTGCGCCGGTTAGCGGTGCGGCGCACGGGAAGGGGCAGCCCATGACCTTGGATTCCCTCCCCGGTGACCTCTACCACATGCAGGAACTCCTCGACGAGCGCGAGAAGGAGATCGTCGGGCGGGTGCGCGCCTTCCTGGAGTCGAAGGTCGCGCCGATCGCGAACGACTGCTGGGCGCGGGCGAGGTTCCCGTTCGACCTGATCCCCCAGTACGGGGAGCTCGGCATCGCCGGGCTCCCCCACGACGAGTGCCCCGGCGAGAAGCCGAGCAGCCTGCTCACCGGGTTCCTTGCGATGGACATGGCCCGCGTCGACCCGTCCATGGCCACGTTCTTCGGCGTCCACTCCGGCCTCGCCATGGGCAGCATCGGCCGGTGCGGCTCGCCCGAGCAGCGCGAGCGGTGGCTGCCCGCGATGGGGCGGATGGAGAAGATCGGCGCGTTCGCGCTCACCGAACCGGAGGGCGGATCGGACGTGGCGCTCGGGCTGCGCACCACCGCGCGCCGCGACGGCGACACCTGGGTGCTGAACGGCGCGAAGCGGTGGATCGGCAACGCGACGTTCGCCGACCACACCGTCGTCTGGGCCAGGGACGAGGCGGACGACCAGGTCAAGGGGTTCGTCGTCGGCAAGGACACACCCGGCTTCACCGCCACCCGGATCGAGAACAAGATCGCGCTGCGGACCGTGGAGAACGCCGACATCGTGCTGGCGGACTGCCGCGTCCCGGAGGCCGACCGGCTCGCGGGCGCGAACGGCTTCAAGGACACGGCGGCGATCCTGCGCCGGACGCGCAGCGGTGTCGCCTGGCAGGCCGTCGGCGTCATGCTCGCCGCCTACGAGATCGCCCGCGTCTACGCGCTGGAGCGCGAGCAGTTCGGCCGTCCGATCGCCAAGTTCCAGCTCGTCCAGGACCTGCTGGTCAAGATGCTGGGGAACACCACCGCCTCGCTCGGCATGGTGGTGCGGCTCGCCCAGCTCCAGGACGAGGGCCTCTACCGCGACGAGCACTCGGCGCTCGCCAAGGCCCACTGCACCACCCGGATGCGGGAGGTCGTCGGCTGGGCGCGCGAGCTGATGGCCGGCAACGGGATCGTGCTCGACTACGGCATCGGCCGGTTCGTCGCCGACGCGGAGGCGCTGTACTCCTACGAGGGCACCCGGGAGATCAACACGCTGATCGTCGGGCGCGCGGCGACGGGGCTCGGCGCGTTCGTCTGACCGCCCCTCCGGTAAGGGTCTACGGCATACCCCGGAAGGGCACCCGGCGATGGGCGTTGCTAGAGTTCGGCGTCGTCAGCCCCCAACGGAACCTGTGAGGAAGACGAACGCATGTCGACAGGCAGCCACGCCGGGCGCCCCAAGTCCTGGGTCGCCGTGGCCATCATCTTCACCGGTTTCGTCGTCGGCGGCGTGGGCATCGTCATGGGCCCCGACTGGATCGTGTTCGGGGTCGGGGCGGCCCTGGTCGCGATCGGCGGCATCTTCGCGCTGGCCGTCGACATCATGACCGACGTCGTCGTCGACGAGCCCAGGCGGTAGCAGGATGTTCGGCCGCCCTCCCATCGAGGAGCGGATCGCCGCCCGGCAGCGCGAACGCGGGCCGCTCGAGCCGGGCACCGTGTTCCCGCACGCCCCCGCCAAGATGCTGTTCTTCTTCAGCATCGGCGTGGTCGTGGTCACCCACCTCATCGCGCTGTCGCTGTACTTCTTCGAATAGGCCCCGTCTCTGGTTAAGGCGGGTCAAAAGCGCGTCAAGAAGATTCCCGGGACCGCTCCAGGCCCGTCCGGCGGGTGCGAACGGGGCGGCGGCAACGTACGGTCGAAGTGATGTGGCCGCCTGCGTCGCCCCCGAGCCAGAGGTGGTGGGATGGCCCTGCGATTCGGAATCGAGGAAGAGTACTTCGTCGTCGATCCCGTCTCACGGGAGGTCGTCCCCCGCGCCGCGGCCGTCGTGCGGCGGGCCACCGCGGCCCTGGGCGAGCGCACCTCCACCGAGCTGGTCGACTTCCTCGCCGAGGCCAAGACGCCGCCGTGCGACGACCTCGACAAGCTCGGCGAGCAGATCCGCTCGATGCGGTCGGCGATGGCGGCCGCCGCCGCCGCCGAGGGCGTCCGGCTCGCCGCGACCGGCACGCCCGTGCTGGGCGAGGTGATCCCCGCCCCCATCAGCGCGGGCGCCCGCTACGCCGAGAGCCTCGCGGTGTACCGGGGCCTGGACGACGAGCAGAGCATCTGCTCGTGTCACGTCCACGTCGAGATGCCCGACCGCGAGCGCGCGATCCAGGTCGGCAACCATCTGCGTCCCTGGCTGCCGACGCTGGTGGCCCTGGCGGCGAACTCGCCGTACTGGGCGGGCCGCGACACCGGCCACGCCTGCTGGCGCGTGATGGCCTGGGCGCGATGGCCGGTGGCGGGCCCGCCGCCGTTCTTCGAGTCGTCGGCGCACTACGACGACCTCGTCGGGACGCTGCTGGGCTGCGGCGCCCTGATGGACACCGGCACGATCTTCTGGGACGTCAGGCCGTCGGCGCGGCTGCCCACCGTGGAGATCCGGCTCGCGGACGTCGCCCCGACCGCCGAGGACGCCGCCGTGTTCGCCGCACTGATCCGGGCGCTCGTGCAGGTCTCGGCCGCGGCGGTCGACGCGGGTGAGCGGGCGCCCGACCCGTCGCAGGAGATGCTGCGCGCGGCGTACTGGCTGGCCGCGCGGGACGGCCTGGCCGGGACGGGAGTGGACGTGTGCACGGGCCGTCCCGCCGGTTTCCGGGAGCTGGCGGCGGACCTGCTGGCGCATGTGCTGCCCGCGCTGCGCGACAGCGGGGACCTCGGCGCCGTCGTCCGCGGCGTCCGCCGCCTCCTGACGGGCGGGACCGGCGCCGAGCGGCAGCGGGACGCGTACCGCAGGCGCGGCCGTCTGACCGATGTGGTCGACGCCGCGATCCTGCGGGATCGGTGATCGCGACGGAAGCGATTCGACGGTCCGCGGAAGCGATTCGATGATCTCGGCGTGTAACTTTACGGTCTTCGCCCGTTTTTCGGTGGTCCTCAGCGGGTACTCGTGAACTTGGCCGTTCTACGGCCGCCGTGACCGCCTGACCTCGGGGGACATGTGCACGGGTCCGTTTCGCGCGGCCGTCCCCCGCCACGTACGCTCGAACCGATGCACGTGCACGCGACCATCGTCCCGAACGGAGTGACCGCGCGATGAGCCTCATGCCCGGGGGGCCGGGCACGGTGTCGCGCGGCCCGTTCGTCCACCCGGCCCTCTTCTACCGTGACGACGGGGAGTACCTCGCCGGCACCGTCCCGTTCATCCGCGCGGGACACGAGTCCGGCGAACCCGTCGCCGTCGCGGTGCCGCACGCGCGGCTGATCCTGCTGCGCGCGGCGCTGGGCCCGGCCGCGGCCGAGGTGACGTGGCTCGACATGTCCGAGGCGGGACGCAACCCGGGCCGCATCATCCCGGGTGTGCTGCGCGGCTTCGCCGACCTGCACACCGCCGGGCGCGTGCGGATCATCGGCGAGCCGGTCTGGCCCGGCCGGTCGGCCGCCGAGTACCCCGCCTGCGCGCAGCACGAGGCGCTGATCAACCTGGCGTTCGAGGGGCGCGAGGTGTCGATCCTGTGCCCCTACGACGTGTCCGGCCTGGACCCCGTCGCGATCGCCGACGCCCGCGCCACCCACCCGGTGGTGATCGACCGGCGGGGCGAGCGCAGGAGCGGCGACTACGCGCCCCACCGCGTCATCCGCGCCTACAACCGGCCGCTGCCGGAGCCGCGCGGCGCGGTCTCGATGAGCTTCGACCTCGACGCGCTGCCCCTCGTCCGCGAGTTCGCGTGCCGGTGGGCGGCACGCTTCGGTCTCGGTCCCGACGCGGTGGGCGACCTGGAACTCGCCGTCAGCGAACTGGCCGCCAACTCCTGCCTGCACGGCGGCGGTTCGGGCGTCGCGCGGCTGTGGGCGGAGGACGGCCATGTCCTCTGCGAGGTCCGCGACGCCGGGACGATCACCGACCCGCTCGCCGGCCGCCACCCCGCCGACATGAGCCCCAACGGCGGCCGCGGCATCCTCATGGTCAACCATCTGGCCGACCTCGTCCGCGTCCACACGGGCCCGGACGGCACCGCGATCCGCGTCTACATGCGCAAGTGAGGGCCGGCATGCGCAAGTGAGGGCCGGCGCCGCCGCAATCCGGCGATGCCGAGACTTGACCTTGCACCAGGTGTACCGGACGCACGACGGGAATGACCCGTGCGGCCGATGTCAGCACGATCCTTGTGGGGAACGATGCGTTTTCTTGCCCGCGCTCACCAGATGCCCATGCGGATGATCGTCGGAGCGTTCATCGTGAACTCCGGCATGTCGAAGCTCAAGGGCGGCGACGAGGCGGCCGAGCAGACCCATGCCATGGCCAAGACCGCCTATCCGTTCCTGGAGTCGCGCAACCCGCAGGAGTTCACCCGCATGCTCGGCACGGCCGAGGTCGCCCTCGGCACCGCGCTCCTTGTGCCGCTGGTCCCCTCGGTGGTCGCGGGCGCCGCCCTCGCCGCGTTCTCGAGCGGGCTGACCGGGCTGTACCTGCGGGTGCCCGGCATGCGGGAGCCCGGCGACCTGCGTCCCACCCAGCAGGGCATCGGCCTCGCCAAGGACTCCTGGCTCTTCGGGATCGGCACCGGCCTCGTCCTGGAGGAGATCGGCCGCGCCCGGGCGGAACGCTGCGCCCGCCGCCGCTGAGACGGCCGCTTGACGCGGCGCGGCCCGCCCGGTGAGGATCGGCGCGTCCCCGAGGAGGCCGCACCATGACGTCCCAGCCCCAGCCGTCCCCGCCCGGGCCGTTGAGCGTGCGTCCGGTGACGGCCTCCGACACCGCGGCGGTCGCCGCCGTTCTCGGCCGCGCCTTCGACGACGACCCGGTCTGGCGGTGGCTGCTGCCCGACGACGCGTCCCGCGTGCGGCGGCTGACCGGGCTGTTCGCGATCATGCTGCGCCGGGTGCACCTTCCGCACGGCACCACGGAGGCCACGGGACGGGACGGAACGGCCGAAGCGGCGGCCCTGTGGGACCCGCCCGGACGGTGGCATGTGCCCGTCCGCACGCAGGCGGCCCAGGCGGTACCGCTGCTGCGGGTTCTCGGCACTCGGGTGCCCGCCACCCTGCGCACGCTCGGCGCGATCGAGGAGCAGCACCCGCGCGAGCCGCACTGGTACCTGGCGGTGCTCGGCACCGATCCTCCGGCGCAGGGCGGCGGGCTGGGCGGCGCGCTGCTGCGGTCCCGCCTCGACCGCTGCGACGCCGAGGGGGTCCCCGCCTACCTGGAGTCGTCCAAGGAGCGGAACGTCCCTTATTACGAGCGGTTCGGGTTCACCGTGACGCGCGAACTCGCCCTGCCGGGCAAGGGCTGCCCGCCGGTCTGGCTCATGTGGCGGGCGCCCGGGCAACGCCCCTGAGGGTCCCGACAGGGGTTACGGCCATGCGGTTAAGTCCGTGTCATGGCCGGATCCGGCCATCGATGCCGGGGCGCCGGGCGGCCGGTGCGCGGACGGCGGCCGTCCGCGCCCGCGTCGCGTTCCTGCTGCCCGCCACCGGCGGCTCCGGAACCGGCGGGACACCGCGAAACACGATTGGCCCGATGCGGCCACGCGGCGAGGCGCCTTTCGGACGGACCACGGAATGCCCTTTCCGCTGACCGCCCCCGTCCGCCTACCGTCGGAGGTAAGTCACCACACCGCTCCCTCTGGTGAAGGCGACAGGTGAAGCGACATGACGACGGCCGCGACGCGCGCACCGGAGGCGCGGCTTGTCCTGCACCGGCCCGGACCGGCCAGGGTCCAGGACTACCTCCTCGGCGGCAAGGACAACTACGCCCCGGACCGCGACCTCGCCCACCGGATCCTGGAGGTCCTGCCGCAGTCGGCGGACGCGGCCCGCGCCGCCCGCGCCTTCCTCGCCCGCGCCGTCCGGCTGCTCGCCGCCCGCGGCGTACGGCAGTTCCTCGATCTCGGATGCGGGCTGCCCAAGGCCGACAACCTGCACCAGATGGCCGCCCGGCACATCGCCGGCACCCGCGTCGTCTACGTCGACGACGACCCGCTCGTCCTCGCGCACGCCCGCGCGCTGCTGATCGACGGCGGCAACATCGCGGCGCTGAACGCCGACATCCGCGACCCGGCCTCGATCGTGGACAGCCCGGAGGTCCGCCGCCTCATCGACCCGGCCGAGCCGGTCGCGCTGGTGTTCTCCTCCGTCCTGCACTTCCTGCCGGGCGCCGCGGACCTCGTCGCCGGCCTCGCGGGAACGGCCCCGCCGGGCAGCGCCGTGGTCGTCTCGCACGCCACGGCCGACTTCGCCCCGGCGGCGCTCGCCGAGGCCGCGCGGCGCTACCGGGAGGCGAGCGGCGTCCCGATGATCCCGCGCGGCGCCGGTGAGATCGCGCGGCTCCTCGGACCGTTCCGCCCGCTGTTCCCCGGCCTGACGCCGATCCCCAGCGGGCATCCGTGCGGGATGCCCCGGCCGGGCCGCGAGCCGATCATGTACGGCGCCGTGGCCGTCCGCTGACCCTCCCGGCGGGCCCGCCCGCGACGTCCGATGGGTGTGGGGTTGGTCACAATGAGTCGCGCTACGGCCCGGTACGCGTGCCCGGCGTCCACCTCGCCGCAGCACCGCCCCCGTCGGTCGCGGGGGCCTCCGCGGCCGTCACGCTGAGTCAGCCGCCGGAGCACCGCGTCACGCGAATCACGTCCGCCCGTTGGAGAACGTCGACTCCCGGCACCTATGGTGGCCCGGATGGCGGCGAACACCCTGACTCCACCGCGAACCCGGATCGGCTCCCGCGAGGAGAAGGCGCCACGGATGGGCTGGCTCGACGCCCTGCGCGGTCTCGCCGCCCTTGTGGTGGTGTTCGAGCATTCCCTGGACGTGCTGCTGCCCGAGGTGCGCCGGACGGCCAGCCCGTGGTTCGACTTCGGCCGCTACGGGGTGTTCGTGTTCTTCCTCGTCAGCGGCTATGTCGTGCCGTTCTCCCTGGAGCGGCGCGGAAGCGTCCGGCAGTTCTGGGCAGGGCGGTTCTTCCGGCTGTATCCGGCCTGGTCCGTGGCCGCCGCGCTCACGCTGGCGGTCGGCGCGGGCGGCGTGTCCTACGGGCTGCCCGCAGCCCTCGGCGACCGCCCCTGGGCGGCCGCCATCGCGCACCTGACCATGCTTCAGGACCTC
This sequence comes from Spirillospora sp. NPDC048824, assembly GCF_043198455.1. Lineage (NCBI taxonomy): Bacteria > Bacillati > Actinomycetota > Actinomycetes > Streptosporangiales > Thermomonosporaceae > Spirillospora > Spirillospora sp. NPDC048824. The sequence continues at coordinate 137,123 of NZ_JBICUS010000011.1, forward strand.
ATGGGCGTGCCGAACGCCCTCAACGTCTTCTGGACGCTCTCCTACGAGATGGTCTTCTACCTCCTGGTGACGGCGATGTTCGTCGCCGGCGTCCACCGCTCCAGCGCCCGGGTGGCGCTGGGGTTCGGCGTGGGCGCGGCGATGCTGGGCGTGGCGCTGCCGTCAGGGCTGCTGGCCTCCCGCTGGCCGGACGGAACCGTCCTCGTCACCGTGCTGCTGCTGGCCGGCGGGCTCGCGGCGATGATCGGCCGACGGCGCGGGATGCGCCGGGCGGGGGTCACGGTCGTGGCGACGCTGGCGCTCACCCTGCTGCTCCTCAACAGCCGCATCGGCGCGATCGAGAGCCTGTGCATCATCGCCACGATGTTCGCCGGAACGGCCGTCCGGGGCGTCCAGGACGGGCGGCTGCGCACCCGGCCGGCGGCGGGGATGATCACGGTCGTCGCGGTCTTCACGCTGGCGGCGGGCATGCGCGCCCCGACCGAGTGGGCCCTGAACGCCAACCCGAACCCGCTCGGCCCGGACTGGTCCATCGCCGTCGGCGCCGCCTGGCTGACGTTCCTGGGCGGCCTCGCGCTGCGCCGCCACCGGATGCCCCGGGTCCTGGTGTGGTCCGGGCTGGTCAGCTACTCCGTCTACCTGCTGCATCCGCTGGTCATCCAGGGGGTCTGGTACGCCGCCGGACGCGACCCGAGCGAGCTTCCCGCCGTCGTGCGGCTGGGCTGGGGGGTGGTGCTGGTCGCGGCCGTGCTCGGCTCCGCCGCGCTGGCGCACCGCTTCGTCGAGCGCCCGGCCCAGCGCCTCGGACGCCGCCTGACCGACCGGCGGGCGTCACCGCGCGGCACGGCCCCCCGGCCCGCCCGGACCTGATCCCCCGGACGCGACGGCCGGGGGGGGTGATGACAGCGTTTCCCCTTCCTGCCTAAGGTGAGGCCGATTCACCCCCAGCCAGCCTCCCGGCGGAACGGATAGCGGATGACACAAGGGCCCATGCCCGCCGAGCTGCCCGACCTGCTGCGCCAGCACCTCCAGTCCGCCGTGGCAGAGATGGAGCGGGAGATCCGCGACCAGGTGCCCGAGTACGCGGGCGACGACGGCGGCGAGTACGCCAAGCGGGTGGAGCGGACGGTCAGTGACACCGTCGCGTTCTTCGTCGACTCCGTCGATCATCCGAACGCCGACGCGCACCTGCTCACCGAGCTCTACATGCAGCTCGGCGAGCAGGAGGCCAGGCAGGGCCGGAGCCTGGACGCGCTGCAGAACGCGATGCGGGTGAGCAGCCAGGTCGCGTGCCGCCGCTTCATCAAGGACGCCTACCGGCTCGGCTGGTCGCGCGAGACGCTGGGCCGGCTGACCGACTCGCTGTTCATGCTGCTGGCGCGGGTCGCCGACGCGGCCGCGCAGGGGTACGCACGGGAGCAGGGGCAGCTCGCGACCGAGCGGGAGCGCCGCCGGGACAGGCTGCGGGACCTGCTGATCGCCGAGCCGCCGCCCGCGCAGGAGGCGATCTCCGACCTGGCGGTGGCGGCCCGCTGGGACCTGCCGAAGAGCATCGGCCTGGTCGCGCTGCCCGCGGGGGCGCCCGCCGGGGCGCGGATCCTGCCGCCCGGGGTGCTGGCCGACTGGGAGGCGCCGATCCCCTTCCTCGTCGTGCCCGACCCGGAGGGCCCCGGCCAGGACAGGCTGTGGCCGGCGCTGCGCAGGCTCGGGACGGCCGCGATCGGGCCGACCGTCCCGCTCGGGCGGGGCGGTGTCTCGCTGCGCTGGGCCCGGCACGCTCTGACCCTGGTGGACCGGGGGCTGCTGCCCGGCGGCGCCCCGGTCCGGTGCGTGGACCACATCGCTTCGCTGGCGACGCTGGCGGCGGACGAGCTGGTCGACGCGACCGCCGCCACCGTCCTCGGGCCGCTGCTCGATCTCGCCCCGGCGCGCCGCCGGCCGCTCGCCGAGACCCTGCTGACCTATCTGCAGTGCGGCGACAACGCGGTGATCGCGGCGGAACGGCTCCACATCCACGAGCAGACCGTCCGGTACCGGCTGCGCCGCATCGCCGAGCTGACCGACGGGCGGTTCACCGAACTGGACGGCCGGCTCGACATGATGCTGATGCTGAGCTGGCTGGTGCGGTCCGCCCACGCAGAGCAGCGGGCGTAGCCGGGCCGGCCCTACAGGAACGCGGCGACGCGGGCGGCGAACTCCTCGGGAGTGACGATCTCGACGCCGAGCTTCTCCGCCTTGTCCTTCTTGGAGCCGGCCTTGCCCCCGGCGACGAGGAGGGACGTGCGGGCCGAGACCGACGAGGACGCCCTGCCGCCGGCGCGTTCGATCAGTTCGTTCACCTCGTTGCGGGACAGCCCGCCGAGCGGCCCGGACATCGCTCCGGTCGCGACGACGGACAGGCCGCTCAGCGGCAGGCCGGGCGCGCCCGCCTCCTCGCCGGCCTCGTCCGGCGCGGCGGCGCCCGGCTCGGTCATGGTCACGCCCGCGGCGACGAGCTTGTCGATCAGCGGGGCCAGCTCGGCGATCTCGGCGACCAGCACCGTGGCGCGTTCCGGGCCGACTCCCTCGACCTCCTGGAACGCCTCGGCGTCGGCGGCGCGGATCGCGTCCATCGCGCCGAAGTGGCGGGCGATGCGGCGGGACATGGACCGGCCGGTGCCGCGCACGCCGAGCGCGCAGAACACCTTGTTCAGCGGCTTGGCCTTCGCGGCCCCGATCGCGGCGAGGAGCGCGGCGGTGCTGGTCTCGCCCATCCGGTCCAGGGCGATGACCTGCTCGTGGGTGAGGACGAACAGGTCGGCGAAGTCGGTGATCAGCCCGGCGTCGACGAGCTGGTCGATGCGGTTCTCGCCGAGGCCCTCGATGTCGAGCTGGTCGCGGCCGACGGCGTACCGGACGGACGCCACGGCATGGCAGGACCGGCCGCGCACGCACCGCCAGCGCTGCTGGGACGCGTCGATGCCGTCGCCGCAGCGCGGGCACGCGGACGGCACGCCGATCGGCCGCTCCTCGCCGGTGCGCAGGTGCACGACGGGGGCCTCCACGCGGGGGATCACGTCACCGGCCTTGTAGACGGTGACGTGGTCGCCGATCCTCAGACCGCGCCGTTCGATGTCGGCCGCGTTGTGCAGGGTCGCGTAGGTGACGACCGAACCGTCCACCTCGACGGGCTCCAGCACGGCGCGCGGCGCGATGACCCCGGTGCGGCCGACGTTCCACTCGACGTCCAGCAGCCGGGTGATCTTCTCGACCGCGGGCAGCTTGTAGGCGATGGCCCAGCGGGGCGCGCGGGAGGAGATCCCGGCGTCGGCCTGGTCGGCCGCGGCGTCCGCTTTGATCACGATGCCGTCGATGCCGAAGTCCAGCTCGGCGCGCAGCGCCGCGATCTCCCCGACCCGCTTGTGGAGGTGCTCGACCGAGGTCGCGGTGACCGCGGGCACCGGCGTCGCCGCGGTGGTGTGCGCGCCGAGTCCGGCGACGAGCTCCATGATCCCGCTGTGCGGCAGCTCGCGCAGCCGCGCGGCCGTCGCGTCGTCGGTGCCTTCGAGAGGGAGGGCGCCGTAGGCGAAGAACGTCATCTCCACCCGGTAGGCGCGGTCCTTGGTGCGCAGCGACCCGGCGGCGGCGCTGCGCGGGTTGGCGAAGGCCGCTCCCCCGGCGGCCGTGCGGGCCGTGTTGGCGGCCTCGAACTGGGCGCGGGTCATCAGGACCTCGCCGCGCAGCTCGACGGTGAGCGGCTCGGCGAGCCGCCCCGGCAGGCCGCTGATCAGGCCGATGCCGCGGGAGACGTCCTCGCCGGCGGCGCCGTCGCCGCGCGTCACCAGCTGGACGAGGCGCCCGTCCCGGTAGCGCGCCGAGATCGCCAGGCCGTCCAGCTTCGGCTCCACGCTCCAGGCGGCGACCTCGCGGCCGAGCCTGCGGACCAGGCCCGCGGCCCACGCCTCCAGGCCCTCGGCGGAGAACACGTTGTCGAGGCTGAGCATCGGGACGGTGTGCGGGACGTCCCCGATGACCGCTCCCCCGGCGACCTTGCCCGTCGGGGAGCCGGGCAGCACGTGCTCCGGGTTCTCGGCCTCGTAGGCGGCGATGCCCCGCACCAGCCGGTCGAAGGCGTCGTCGTCGAGCGGCGAGTCGCCCTCGCCGTAGTAGGCGGCGGAGGCGGTGACGGCGGTCTGGACGGCGGCGGCGTAGGCGGCCTGGTCGCCGATCTCGGTACGGGCCGGTGTCTCGGTCATGAGGCCATCCTGCCTGGTGCCACCGACATTTCCGGGCCGTGTGAGGCAGCCCGGGTGATCATGTGGGGGTCCGTTCCGGCGGGAGCGGATCGGACGGCCCGTCGCCCCGGGCGGCGGCCGCGGAGCGCGACAGCAGGGCCACCCCGGCGGTGAGGAGGACCGCGCTGACCGAGACGGCGGTCAACGCCGCCGCCGTCCGGGGCGGCAGCGTCCGGAAGGCGAGGACGGCCACCAGGTAGGAGGCGATGGGGTTGGTCATCGTCATCGCGGTCATCGCGGCGGGCAGCGATCCGGCGGCGAACGCCCGCTGCTCGATCACGAGCCCGAGGAGCGTGCTGCCCGCCAGGGCGTAGCCCGGCCAGTCCGCGGCGGTGGCCGCGACGCCGTGGTCGACGAGGCTCGCCGTGGTGAGCTTGATCAGGACCGCGGTCGCCGCGAAGCACAGACCGGCGCAGACGCCGAGCAGCGCCGCCCGCACCGGTCCCCTCCGCAGCCACGCCGCCCGGGACAGCACGGCGATGAGCGGCGCGGCGATCAGCCCGGCGATCAGCAGCCGCGACCGGGACGGCTCGCCCGCGGGCGGGATCGCGCCCGGAACCGTGAACAGGACGGCGAGGCCCGCCGAGACGGCCATGCCGCCGAGCACGTCCATCCGGGCCGGGCGGCGCCCCGTGCCGGCGGCGCCGAGCAGGATGGTGAAGACGAGCTGGGTGACCAGCAGCGGCTGGACGACGGCGGTCGACCCGAAGTGCAGGGCGGCGGCCTGGGTGAAGAACCCGGCCATGTTCACGCCCCACCCGGTGAGCCACACCGGGTCGCGGAGCAGTTTGCGGATCAGGCCGTGCGCGGCCGTGGCGTCCATGCCGCCGTGCGCGGCGCGCCTGGCGGCGCGGTACTGCAGGGCGGCGGCCGCCGCGAACAGGAAAGCGGCGAGCAGGCTGAACGCGACCGACCACGCCATCAGGGCGTTCCGGCCCGCGCGCCGCCGGCGCGATCCGTTCCCCGCCGGCCTTCCGCGCCACCGGCCGCGACCGCTTCGGACCGGATCACCACGCCTCCCGCGTCCTCGTGCAACGCGCCGCCTTCCCGATCATCCTTCCCACGATTCGGCCGGTTCGCCCCAAGGCGGGGACCGGCTTCGCGGCACGATCGCGACGCCCGCGGATGCCCTCCGAACCTGCATTTCCACATGCGCCGCGCTGAGCTCCGGGGGTTCACACGGTTTTTCCTGCGAAAACTCGCTCGAAACCCTTGACCTCGCGCGCCAAACGGGCATAAATACGAGGGAAACAAAGATAAACGGGAGGGAAACCACATGCATCGGGGAACGGCACCCGCATGATCGTCACGGTGACGCTCAATCCGAGCCTCGACCGGACGATCGAGGTGGACGTGCTGACCCGCGGCGCGGTCATCCGGGCGCGGTCGGCGCGGCTGGACCCCGGGGGCAAGGGCGTCAACGTCTCGCGGGCCCTGCTCGCCAACGGCGTCGCGTCCACCGCCGTGGTCGCGGTCGGCGGCGCCGACGGCGACCAGCTGCGGCGGCTGCTGAAGGGCGAGGGCATGCGGGTCCGCGCCGTCCGCGTCGCGGGCCGCACCCGGTCCAACGTGACCATCGTCGAGCCGGGCGGCGTCACCACCAAGCTGAACGAGCCCGGCGGCCCGCTGGCGCCGGGCGAGCTGGACGAGATCGGCGCCGTCGTGGCGGCCGAGGCGGGCACCGCGAGCTGGGTGGTCGGCTGCGGGAGCCTGCCGCCCGGCGTCCCGGACGGCACCTACGCCGAGCTGTGCCGCAGGTTCGGGCCGGACGGCATCCGGGTCGCGGTCGACTCCAGCGGCGCCGCCCTGCGCGCCGCCGTCCCCGCCGGGCCCGACCTGATCAAGCCGAACCGCGAGGAACTCGCCGAGGCCGTCGGCGGCCCGGTCGACACGGTCGCCGACGTCGTCGAGGCCGCCGGGGAGCTGCGGGCGCGCGGAGCCCGCGCCGTCCTGGTCAGCCTCGGCGCCGAGGGCGCGGTGCTCGTCGACGACGACGGCGTCCTCACCGGCGAGGCGCCGGTCGCCCGGGCGCGCAGCACGGTCGGCGCCGGCGACGCCCTGCTCGCCGGGTTCCTCGCCGCGGGCGCCCGCGGCCCCGGCGCCCTCACCGAGGCGCTCGCCTGGGGCGCCGCGGCCGTCCGGCTGCCCGCCAGCCGGATGCCGGGCACCGCCGACGTCCGGCGCGACATCGTCCGCATCCATCCCCGGCCGGACCTCACCCGGCCCCTCGTCACCTGACCCCGTCCACCCGAGCCCCGCACCCCACTCAAGCCCCGTCCACTCAAGCCACGGTCACCAACACCCCCTGTTAGCACCCACCCCCGATCGACAGGAGGCCCGAGATGGCCACCGACTACACCCCAGAACCCGCGGGAAGCGGGCTCCGAGCGCAGGTCCAGCGGTTCGGCGGCAAGCTGGCCGGGATGGTCATGCCGAACATCGGCGCGTTCATCGCCTGGGGCCTGATCACCGCCCTGTTCATCCCCACCGGCTGGCTGCCCAACGAGGACCTGGCCGAGCTGGTCGACCCGATGATCAAGTTCCTGCTGCCGATGCTGATCGGCTACACCGGCGGCCGGATGGTGCACGGCCAGCGCGGCGCGGTCGTCGGCGCGGTCGCCACCGTCGGCATCGTCGTCGGCTCCGACGTGCCGATGTTCCTCGGCGCGATGATCATCGGGCCGCTCACCGCGTACCTGCTGAAGCTGTTCGACGACCTCGTCCAGGACCGCGTCCGGCCCGGGTTCGAGATGCTCGTCGACAACTTCTCCGCCGGGATCATCGGCGGCGCCATGGCGGTCGCGGGCAACCGGGGAATCGGCCCGGTCATGAACACCTTCACCGAGTGGGCCGGAGACGGCGTCGGATGGCTGGTCGACCACGACGTGCTGCCGCTCACGTCCCTGCTCATCGAGCCCGCGAAGGTGCTCTTCCTCAACAACGCCATCAACCACGGGGTGCTCGGCCCGCTCGGCGTGCAGCAGGCCGCCGAGACCGGCAAGTCCGTACTGTTCATGCTGGAGTCCAACCCCGGGCCGGGCCTCGGCGTCCTGCTCGCCTACTGGTTCTTCGGGCCGAAGCGGCTGCGCCCGACCGTTCCGGCCGCCGCGATCATCCACTTCTTCGGCGGCATCCACGAGATCTACTTCCCCTACATCCTGATGAAGCCGCGGATGATCCTCGCCGCGATCGCGGGCGGCATGACCGGCGTCGCGATCTTCATGGCCTCGGGCACCGGCCTGGTCGCGACCCCGTCGCCGGGGAGCATCTTCGCCTACCTCGCGCAGACGCCGCGCGGCGCCGGCAACTGGATCGGCGTCTACACCGGCATGCTCGCGTCCGCGGCCGTCTCCTTCGGGGTCGGCGCCGCACTGCTCGGCTTCGGCAGGCTCGCCGAGCCGGCCGCCGAGGGCGGCGACGACGCAGGGGATGAGGTCGGCGCGGATGAGGCCGGTGCGGAGGGGGCCGGCGCGGAGGGCGAGGGCGCCGCCGACGGCACCGCCAAGGAGACCAGCGCCCGCTGACCGCGCACGAGATCACACGGCCGAACCACCCAGTCCGAAAGGCACACCCACGATGAACGGCAAGGACATCCGCAAGCTCGTCATCGCCTGCGACGCCGGCATGGGCAGCAGCGTCATGCTCGCCGGCCGGCTGCGCAAGTCGCTGAAGAAGACCGACGTGACGGTCGTGCACACGCCCGTCGACGACATCCCGGCCGACGCCGACGTGGTCGTCACCCACACCGGGCTGGCCGACCGCGCCCGCCGCGGCGCCGGCGACGCTCCCGTCATCGCGTTCGAGGTCTACATCGGCGACCCCGCCGTCGACCGCCTGGTCAAGGCGATCAAGGACGGGGGTGAGGTCGGTGCCTGACCGGGCCACCGGTCTGCTCGCCCCCGGGGCGATCCGGCTGGACGCCCGCGCCGGCGGCCGCGACGACGCCGTCCGGACCTGCGGGCAGGTGCTGGTGGACATCGGTGCCGTCGAACCCGGCTACATCGACGCGATGCTGGAGCGGGAGCGGTCGATCTCCACCTACCTCGGCGAAGGGGTGGCCATCCCGCACGGCACGTCCGGAGGCCGTGACCTCATCCACCGGGACGCGCTCGCCTTCGTGAGATTCCCCGAGGGCGCGGACTGGAACGGCGACCCCGTCACCGTCTGCATCGCCATCGCGGCGCGCGGCGACGGGCACATGGAGATCCTCGCCGAGCTGGCCGAGGTGCTCATGGACCCGGACAAGGCACGCGAGCTGCGCGAGGCCGCCGAGCCGGACAAAATCCTCGCCCTGCTCGACCCGCGGGCAGAAGAACAGCAACCGACGGACCCGCTGCAGACGGATCCGCTACAGACAGGACAGGGACACGCCGTATGAAGGTCGCCCGTTTCTACGCACCCGGCGACATCCGCCTGGAGGACGCGCCGGAGCCCACGCCCGGCCCCGGCGAGCTGAAGATCCGCGTCCGCAACTGCTCGACGTGCGGCACCGACGTCAAGATCTCCCGGTTCGGGCACCACCACATCGTCCCGCCGAGGGTGATGGGACACGAGATCGCCGGCGAGGTCACCGAGGCCGGCCCCGGCGCCGGGGACTGGACGGCGGGCGACCGCGTCCAGGTCATCGCCGCGATCCCGGACGGGACGTGCCCGGAGTGCCGCCGCGGCCGGATGACGGTCTGCACCGCGCAGGAGTCGATGGGATACCACTACGACGGCGCGTTCGCCGAATACATGATCGTCCCGGCGAAGGTCCTGGCGGTGCGGGGGGTGAACCGGATCCCGGACGGCGTCTCGTTCGCCGAGGCGTCGGTGGCCGAGCCGCTCGCCTGCGTCCTGAACGGCCAGGAGCTGGCGGGCGTCGGCGAGGGCGACGACGTCGTGGTGTTCGGCTCCGGGCCGGTCGGCTGCCTGCACGTGCGGGTCGCCCGCGCGCGCGGCGCCGCCCGAGTGTTCCTCGTGGAGGTCAACGCCGAGCGGCTCGGCCAGGCGGCGGCGATCGTGAAGCCGGACGCCTCGATCGACGCGGGCGCCACCGACGTCGTCGAGGAGATCCTCGAACGCACCGGCGGCCGCGGCGCCGACGTCGCGATCACGGCCGCCGCGTCGGGCGCCGCGCAGGAGCAGGCGCAGCGGCTCGTCGCGCCCGGCGGCCGGGTCAGCCTGTTCGGCGGGCTGCCCAAGGACGATCCGGTCATCTCCGTCGACGCCAACCGCGTCCACTACCGGGAGCTGTCCCTGGTCGGCGCCAACGGGTCGAGCCCCGCCCACAACGCCCGCGCGCTGGAGCTGATCGGCTCCGGCCGGGTGCCCGTCGAGGACCTCATCACCCACCGCCTTCCCCTGGACGACCTGCACGAGGCCCTCGACCTCGTGACCCGGGGCGCCGCGATCAAAGTGACGATCGAACCCTGACCCCGAGGCGAGCCGGACCCGAGGCGAACCCTGACCAGAAGGAGGCAGCCGTGCCCGAACGCACCGTCGTCATCGGCTCGGCGCAGGGGCTGCACGCGCGCCCCGCGAAGATCTTCGTGCACACGGCCGCGCAGCAGCCCGTCCCGGTGACCATCCGGGTCGGTGACCGCGCGGCGGTCCCGGCGAGCAGCATCCTCGGCGTGCTGTCGCTCGGCGCGGCCCGGGGAACGGAGGTGATCCTGTCCGCCGACGGCGACGGGGCCGACACGGCGCTGGACGAGCTGGCCGAACTGCTCGCCGCCGACCTGGACGCGGAGGAACCCGGCCATGCCTGAGCCGCACGGCCCGGCGTGAGGGAGCGCAACGCGGCCCGGACGCACCACAATGGCGGGTGAACGGGAACGGACTCGGGACGGGTGAGGCGAGGGTCATGTACGCCGAAGAACGACAGCAGGCGATCCTCGCGCTGGCGCGCTCGAAGGGCCGCGTGGACGTGGTCGCGCTGGCCGAGGAGTTCTCGGTCACCACCGAGACCATCCGCCGCGACCTGACCGTCCTCGAACGCGCCGGGACGATCCGCCGCGTCCACGGCGGCGCCATGCCGGTCGAGCGGCTCGGTTTCGAGCCCGAGCTGGCGGCGCGGGACGCGGTGATGACCGAGGAGAAGCAGCGCATCGCCAAGGCGGCGCTGGAGGAGCTGCCCGCCGACGGCTCGATCATCGTGGACGCCGGGACGACCACCGCCCGGTTCGTCCAGCTCCTGCCCACCGACCGCGAGCTGACCGTGATCGTGAACTCGCCGCCGCACGCCTCGGTGCTGGCCACCCGCCCCAACCTGACCGTGATCATCCTGGGCGGGCGGGTCCGGGGCCGGACGCTGGCCACGGTGGACGAGTGGGTGCTGCGCCCGCTGGCCGACCTGTGGGTGGACGTGGCGTTCATGGCGACCAACGGCTGCTCCGTCGAGCGCGGGCTGACCACGTCCGACCAGGCCGAGGCCGCGGTGAAGCGGGCGATGATCGCCTCGTCGCGGCGGCGGGTGCTGCTCACCGACCGCACCAAGATCGGGCACGACCATCTGGTGCGGTTCGGTGACCTGTCCGACATCGACGTGCTGATCACCGACACCGGCCTGGACACCGACCTCGCCGCCGACCTCGCCGCCGAGGGCCCCGAGATCGTCCGCGCCTGACGCCGCCGCGCGTCGGCGGCCCGCCGTCCGGCCCGGTAGGCTGACCGCGCCGCGCCGGGGCGGCGGGACACCCCGGCCGATCCCGGACGGAGGTGGAGTGATGACGCAGGCGCCCGCGGGCCGGGCCCCCGGCGCCCTCCCCCTCCCCGACCGGCTGCTGGCCGTCGCGACGCGCCTGTTCGCCGACAAGGGCTTCGAGAACACCTCGGTCCAGGAGATCGTCAACGCCGCCGGAGTCACCAAGGGCGCGATGTACCACTACTTCGGCTCCAAGGACGACCTTCTCTACGAGATCTACCACCGGCTCATCGGCCTGCAGATGTCGCGCCTGGAGCAGATCGCGGACGGCCCCGGCACCGCCGAGGAACGGCTCCGCGCCGCCGCCGTCGACGTCCTCGACACCTCGTTCCGCTACCTGGACGACTTCACCGTCTTCTTCCGCTCCACCCACCTGCTCCCCCGCGACCGCCGCGAGGCCGTCCGCGCCGAACGCCGCCGCTACCACGAGCGCTTCCGCGGCCTGGTCGAGGAGGGCAGGCGCGAAGGCACCTTCCGCGACCGCGCCTCTGCCGACATCGCCGTCCACTTCTTCTTCGGCACCGTCCACCAGATCGGCGCCTGGTACCGCCCCGGCGGCCGCCTCGAACCGGCCGCCATCAGCGAGCACTACGTCGACCTCTTCTTGAACGGCCTGAAGAACCCTTGAACGGCCTGAAGAGTTCGCGAACGGCCTGAGGGACTAGCCGGCCGACGCCGCCTTCTCCACGTGCTCGATCTCGAGGGCGGCGTCCCGGTGGCGGGCGCGGAGGGGCTTCTTGTCGAACTTGCCGACGGTGGTCTTCGGGATCTCGTCCAGGAACGTCCAGTACTCGGGGACCTGCCAGCGCGCCACCTTGCCGGCGAGGAAGGACGCGAGGCCGGCCGCGGTGGCGGTCGCGTCGGGGCGGAGGACGACGCAGGCCAGCGGACGCTCGTCCCACCGGGCGTCGGGGACGCCGATGACGGCGGCCTCCGCCACCGCGGGGTGCGCCATGAGGTGGTTCTCCAGCTCGACGGAGGAGATCCATTCGCCGCCCGACTTGATGACGTCCTTCGCCCGGTCGGTGATCTGGAAGAAGCCGCGGTCGTCGACGGTGCCGATGTCGCCGGTGCGCAGCCAGCCGCCGTCGAACTTCTCCGGCGCGGGGTCGCGGTGGTAGGCGCCGGTGATCCACGGGCCGCGGACCTCGATCTCGCCGACGGCCCGGCCGTCCCACGGGAGTTCCGCGCCCGACTCGTCGACGATGCGCATCTCGACGCCGGCGGCGACGCGGCCGGACTTCAGCCGCCAGTCCAGGTCCTCGGCGGTGCCGGGTTCGACGCCCGGCGGCGGGAACGCCATGCCGCCGAGCGGGCTGGTCTCCGTCATCCCCCAGCCCTGGACGATGCGCAGCCCGTAGCGCTCCTCGAACCGCTCCAGAAGGACGCGCGGAGCGGCGGCTCCGCCCGAGGTGCCGGCGCGCAGGGAGGAGAGGTCGAGCTCGTGCCGCTCCCCGTAGGCGAGGATCGCGTTCCAGATGGTGGGGACGGCGGACGACAGCGTGCTGCGCTCCTCGGCGATGAACGCCGTGAGGTGCTCGGGCTGCATGAACGGGCCGGGCATGTGCAGGGTCGCGCCGGACAGGAACGCCCCGTACGGCAGGCCCCACGCGTTCACGTGGAACATGGGGACGATGGTCAGCACCCGGTCCGCCTCGGTGATGCCGATCAGCGATGCCGACTGCACGGCCATGGCGTGCAGGAACGTCGAGCGGTGCGAGTACACGACGCCTTTGGGGTCGCCCGTGGTGCCGCTGGTGTAGCACATCGACGCGGCGGCGCGCTCGTCGACGTCGGGCCAGTCGTAGCCGGGCTCCTCCGCGTCGAGCAGTTCGCCGTAGCGCAGGACGGGCGCGCCGTTGCCGTTGTCGCGCAGCGGTGCGGCGTCGCCGTCGCCGACGACCACGAACGCCTCGACGGCGGGCAGTTCGTGCACGACCCTGGCCAGCAGCGGAACGAGGGAGTCGTCGACGATGACGACCTGGTCGTCGGCGTGGTTGATGATGTGCGAGAGCTGCTCGGGGAACAGCCGGATGTTCAGCGTGTGCAGCACCGCGCCCATGGCCGGCACCGCGAAGTACGCCTCCAGGTGCTCCTGGTTGTTCCAGCAGAAGGTCGCCACCCGGTCGCCGCGGCGGACGCCGAGCCTGGCCAGGGCGGACGCGAGGCGCTCGGCGTTCTCGGCGACCTGCGCGAACGTGGCGCGCCTCGGTGCCCCGCCGCCCGTCCAGGTGACGCATTCGCTGCGCCCGTACACGCGCGCGCCGTGCCGCAGGATCGCGGCGACCGACAGCGGAAAGTCCTGCATCGTGCTGGGGATCATGGCAATTCTCCGATTCTCCGGCCCGCCGGTCAGTCGACCAGGACGGAAAGGGTCTCGGCCACGCAGACCGGCTTGTCGCCGCCCTCGCGTTCGATCGTCACGCGCACCGCGGCCCGCGCGCCCGAGGGACCGCGTTGCAGCGACAGCAGTTCGGCTCCGGCGCGGATCCGCGAGCCCACCGGCACCGGCGCCGGGAAGCGGACCTTGTCGGCGCCGTAGTTCACGCCCATCTTCAGGCCCTCGACGCGGTAGATCTCCGCGGCGAGCATGGGCAGCAGCGACAGGGTGAGGTAGCCGTGCGCGATCGTCCCGCCGAACGGGCCGCGCGCCGCCCGCTCCGGGTCGACGTGGATCCACTGGTGGTCGCCGGTCGCGTCGGCGAACAGGTCGACCTGCTCCTGTGTGATCGTGTGCCACTCGCTGTGGCCGAGGTGGCTTCCGACGGCCTTTTCGTACTCGTCGACTCCGCTGAACGTGCGCATGCGGTCGTGACCTCCGTGCAACGACTGTTCCGTGAACGGGACGATGACAACATACCGACCGGTTGGTATGCAATCCCCGCGACGGACCGGCTCGGGTCCGGGAGTCGTTCCGGCCGGCGGGCGGGACGGCCCCGCGGCGTCCGCCCCGGCACCGCGGGACCGTCCAGCCCGCCGGCAGGTGGCCGGCGCTTCGGCTGACGCGCGGGCCCCCCTCCTGCTCACGGCCCGCCGGCGCCATCGCGATCCGGCTCTCACCATGCACAGCGCCTACGCGCCGTAATGCGTCACACACCCCACAGTTACCGACGAGTACACATGGTCCACCAGGGCATATGCGCCGACGCCGGTTTCCGGGTCCAGCGTCTCGGCCACACCCCCGAGCAGGGGGAGACGAACACAGAGCGGGCATGCCTGGACAAGATTCGCGGAACGGTCACCGAGTGTGCGCCCGGCCACCAAAACGCGGCGATCTTTTAGCGCCCGGGGATATTGCCAGGATGCGGTCCCGGGCGTTGGATCTGCGCTATGAAGATCGCCGCGCGGGCGGCGATGGTCGTCGTGACCCTCATCGCGACGCTCATCGCCCACCCCCTGCCCGCCGGGGCGTCCGACCCCGCCCCCGAGAACACCCCCGCCCCAGGAACCTCCGAGCACACCATCGCCATGGGCGACTGGAATCGCCCCTACCTCCTGCACGTCCCCCCGGAACGTGCGGCGGACGAAGGCGAGCCCGGCCGGCCGCTGCCGCTCATCGTCGCGCTGCACGGCGGCCTGAACGATCCCGAGTACGTCCGCGAGCAGAGCGGGCTCGACGAGGTCGCCGACGAGGCCGGCTACGCCGTCGCCTACCCCGAGGGCCTCCTCGGCACGTGGAACGCCGGAGCGTGCTGCTGGTTCGCCCGCTGGACGGGCGTCGACGACGTCGCGTTCCTCGACGAGCTCATCGACACGCTGGTGCTGCAGGGCGTCGCCGATCCGCGCCGGGTCTTCGTGACCGGCTTCTCCAACGGCGGCGGCATGGCCTACCGGTACGCGTGCGAGCGCTCGGCGAAGGTCGCCGGGATCGCCGTGGTGTCGGGCGCCCTCGCCATCGGCTGCACGCCCGACCATCCCACGTCCGTCCTGGCGTTCCACGGCACGTGGGATCCGTCCGTCCCCTACCACGGCGGCGGGAACATGGACGCGGACGTCGACTTCCCGTTCTTCTCCGTCCAGATCACCATGGAGTACTGGAGGTGGCTGAACAAGCTGCCCGCGCTGTCGTGGCCGGTGCCCGGCGGACCGGACGGCTGCGTCGGCACCGGCCCGGGGCCCCTCCTCGTCGCGCTCTGCACCGAACAGCAGGGCGGCCACGAATGGCCCCCCTACGCCAGCGAGCTGATAGCGGAGTTCTTCACCGCCCGCCCCTCGCTGCCGAAGGAGACCTGACGGGCGGCGGGCGGCGCGGGGGCACGCCGCCCGCCGCGCGCGTCAGGAGGTGAGGCTCCGGGGGCGCAGGTCCGTCCAGTTCGCGGTGATGTGGTCGAGGCAGCCGGGCCGCGGCGCGGGGCCGAACGCCGTCGTCCAGCCCGGCGGGACGTCGGCGAACGCCGGCCACAGGGAGTGCTGGCCCTCGTCGTTGACGAGGACCAGGAACGTCCCGCCGGCGTCGTCGAACGGGTTGGTCATCATGCCCCCTTCTGAAGGACGCCGGGCGCGACGCGGGCGGACCGGCGGGCGATGGAGCGGACGATCTCGCCGGTGCGCACGGCGGTCATGGACAGCAGCGACGACGCGATGCCGTGGCTGTGCTCGGTGGCGCCCTGCAGGTAGACCGACCACTCCCGGCCGGGCTCGGTGGCGATGCGGTAGTCGCGCTCCATCACCGGGTGCCCGTCCGGCCCGGTGAGGCAGTGCGCGCCCGCCTCGCCGAGCAGGGCGAACGGGTCGCGTTCGCGGTAGCCGGTGGCGTAGACGAGCGCGTCGGCGTCCAGGTCCGCCGCCTCGGCGGTGGGCAGGAACCCGACCCGCACCCGCAGCCCTCCCGCGTCGTCCTGGACGTCCAGTACACGGGAGACGTTGAGGATGCGGAGCCGTTCGGCGCCCGCGACCTTCTCGGCGTAGGCGCGCCGGTACAGCTCGTCGATGAGGTCGAGGTCCACCACCGAGTAGTTGGTGTTGCGCGAGTACTCGAACAGCATCCGCTTCACGTCGCCGGAGGCCGCGTAGTAGTGGTCGACGGCCTGCGGGTCGAAGATGCGGTTGGCGAACGCGCTGTCGTCGGCGGGCGAGTACCCGTACCGGGCGAAGACCGCGCAGATCTCGGTCTCGGTGAAGGTGCGGTGCAGGTACTCGACGGCCTCGGCGGCGCTCTGCCCGGCCCCCACCACCACGAGCCGCTTCGGGGTCCAGCCGGGCCGCTCGTCCAGCCGGGTGAGCAGGTCCTCGGTGTGCCAGATCCGCTCGCCCGGCCGGACGCCCCCGGGCAGGACGGGTTCGAGCCCGGCGCCGACGACCACGTTGCGGGCGAGGTGGGTCTCCAGTTCGTCGTCGCGGCGCACGACGACTTCGAGGGTCTCGTCGTCGCGCGGCCGCAGCGCGACCACCTCCGACCGGTAGCGGACGCGGTCGGCGAACGCGGCCGCGGTCCATTCGAGGTAGTCGTGGAACTCGACCCGGGTGGGGAACATCGTCTTGTGGTTGACGAAGTCGACCAGCCGGCCCCTCGCGTGCAGGTAGGACAGGAACGAGTACGGGCTGGCGGGGTTGCGCAGCGTCACCAGGTCCTTGAGGAAGTGGACCTGCATGGTGGCGCCGTCGATCAGCATGCCCCGGTGCCAGCCGAACTCCGGCTGCTTCTCGAAGAACACCGCGTCCACGCCCCGCCCGTGCTCCGCGCCGCGCTCCTCGTCGAGGGCGACGGCGAGGGCGAGATTGGACGGGCCGAACCCGATGCCCACCACGTCATGGACGGGGGTCTGCACGCGCACCTCCGGCATCAGGCGGACTCGGCCTTGGCCGCGGCCTCGGCGATCTTCGGGACGACCTGCTCGATGACGTAGGGGACCGCCAGCGGGGTGGGGGTGCGCAGCGGCCAGAACGCCTCCAGGTCGAGCGGCACGTACGAGCCGCGCTCGACGACGGCGAGGCCGGAGAACAGCTTGTTGCCCTCGACCTTCTTCTGCGTGGCGGGGTCGTCGTTGTAGTGGCTCATCAGCACGTCCACGTCCAGCACCGAGATCTTCTCCATGCTGAGCTCGGCGGCGAAGCCCTCACCCGGAAGGTTCTTCAGCGACTCGGGCAGCACCATGCCGAACTCGCTGAGCAGCTTGACGCTGGTGTCCTCCCCGGACTTCATCACGCCGATGTTCCCGTTCGGGAAGACGCTGGTGAACGCGAACGTCCTGCCCTTCAGCGCGGGGTGCTTCTCCTTCACCTGGGCGATCTGGGCATCCACCTTGCCGACCAGGGCCTTCCCGTCCTCGGGGCGGCCGATGGCGGTGGCGACCTGCCGGGTGATCTGCTGCCAGGCGTCCTCGGCGGGGCCGGTCTGGTACGCGACGGTCGGGGCGAGCTTGGAGAGCTTCTCGTACTCCTTGTCGATGAAGAAGTCGCCGGCGGCGAGGATGAGGTCGGGGCGCAGCGCCGCGATCTCCTCCAGGTTGAATCCGGCCTCGCCGGCCTTGAGCAGCTTGGGCTTCTCGCCGGTGATCCTGGGGGCGGTCCAGGGGGCGAGGCCGTCGGCCTGGACGCCGGTCAGCTCGGCCATGCCGACGGGCGTGACGCCGAGGGCGAGCAGCGCGTCCTGGTCGACCTCGCCGAGCGCGACGATCCGCTCCGGCCGGGACTCGATCGTGGCGGTGCCGAGCTTGTGGGTGACCGTGACGGGGAACGCCCCGGCGGACTCGCCGCCGCCGGACGTACCGCCCGACGGCTCGTCGTCGCCGCAGGCGGCGACCATGCCCAGGCTCAGGACGAGTGCCGCGGTGACGGCCGCACGCCGCATCATGGTGCGCATAGAGGACCGGTGTCCTTCCACATTTCTCAGGGGGCGGGATTGCAGGGGTTTTCGACCGAAATATTAGGTTAGCCTCACCTAACTACGCAATGGGTGCAGGGGTATGAGCGGCCTCACCGCAACCGGGCGAGCAGTCCCGCCACGGTGGGCGCCTCCATCAGGGTCGCGATCTTCAGGGATTCGCATCCGGGCACCCTCCTGATCCGCCGGACGAGTTTCATGGCGAGCAGCGAATGGCCGCCGAGGTCGAAGAAGTCGTCGTCCGGGCCGGCCTCGGGGACACCGAGCTCCTCGGCGAAGATCCGGCACAGGAGCACCTCCAGTTCGCTGCCCCGCCCCGCGTCCGTCCCGTCCGCCCCGGCCGCCGGCGGAGCCGTACCGGCGGTCACGCCCCCGGCCGATACCGCACGGGCCGTCACCGCACGGGCCGTGACCGCACGGGCCGTCAAGACGGAGGGGAGGGCGCCGACCCTGATGCCCGGGTCGGCCGCGACCGCCTCCAGCAGGGCGATCAGGCCGTCCGCCATCGCGGCGACCGTGTCCCGGTCGAACAGGTCGGCGGAGTAGTCGACGACCAGGCCGAGCGTGTCCGTCCCGCCGCGCGCGTCCGCCCCGTCCCGGAAGATGAAGTCGAGGTCGAACTTCGCCGCGCCCGGCCCGAACGACGCCTCCCGCTGCTCGAGCCCGGGGAACCGGACGTCGCCGACGCCCTGGTTCTCGTACCCGACCATCACCTGGAAGAGCGGGTTGCGGCCGGGAACCCGGCGCGGACGCAGCGCCTCGACGACGGCCTCGAACGGAAGGTCCTGGTTGGCGAGGCCCGCGAGGTCGGCCTCCCGGACGCGGGCGAGCAGCTCGGTGAACGCGGGGTCGCCGGACACGTCGGCGCGCAGGACGAGCGTGTTGACGAAGAAGCCGACCAGATCCCGCGCGGCCTCCTCGGTGCGTCCGGCGACGGGGCTGCCGAGGGGGATGTCGTCTCCGGCGCCCATGCGGTGCATGAGGGCGGCGACGGCGGCCTGGCAGACCATGAACATGCTGGCGCCGGCGTCCCGCGCGACGCCGCGCAGCCGACGTGTCAGGCCGGGCGGCAGGGTGGCGGCCAGGGTCCCGCCGCGCTGCCCGGCGGTGCCGGGGCGCGGCCGGTCCACCGGCAGCGGGATCTCCTCCGGGACTCCCGCCAGTGCGCGCGCCCAGTGGTCGAGCTGCCGGGCGTGGACGCCGCCCGGGTCGAGCGGGTCGCCGAGCAGCTCCCGCTGCCACAGCGTGTGGTCGGCGTACTGGACGGGAGGCGGCTCCCACGCGGGCGGCGCCCCGTCCAGCCGCGCCGTGTACGCCTCGGCGACGTCGCGGGCGAACGGCCCGAACGACCACTCGTCGAACGCGATGTGGTGGAACACGGCGAGCAGCAGGTGCTCGCGCTCCCCCTCGGGGAACACCGCGACCCGCAGCGGGATCTCCGTGCCGAGATCGAACGGCCTGGCGATGACGTCCTCGGGCGCGCACGCCGCCACCTCCAGGACGGGACGCGCCTCCTCCGGGGCGAGGATCCGCTGGTAAGGGACGCCGTCATGCTCGGTGAAGACCGTCCGCAGGCTCTCGTGCCTGGCGGTGACGTCGGCGATCGCGGCTTCGAGGGCCGCGAGGTCGAGATCGCCGCGGAGCCGGACGGCGAGCGGCAGATGGTAGGCGCCGCGCGGCCCGTCGTCCTCGCGGAGGAGCTGGTCGAGCATCCACAGGCGGCGCTGCGCGGACGACAGCGGGATGCGCGCGGGGCGTTCCCTCGGTCCCAGGGCGGGCCGTGCCGCGGCGTCCGCGCCGGCGTCGCGGTGGACGCGCCCGGCGAGTTCCGCGACGGTCGGCGCCTCGAACAGGTCGCGGATCGCCAGTTCGGCGCCGAGCACCTTGCGGGCCCGGCCGACGAGCCGGGTCGCCAGCAGCGAGTGGCCGCCGAGGTCGAAGAAGTCGTCGTCGACGCCGGCCCCGGGGACGTCCAGGACCTCGGCGAACAGCGTGCACAGGAGCCGCTCGACGGGTGTGCGGGGGGCCCGGCTCCCGCCGCCGCGCCCTTCCCCGCGAGGGCCGCCCCGCCCCGGGTCGGGGAGGGCGCGGCGGTCGAGCTTGCCGTTCACCGTCAGCGGCAGCGCGTCGAGGGTCATGATCGCGCTCGGCACCATGTAGCCGGGCAGCCGCCGCTTGAGCGCCTCGCGGACCCGCCCGGCCAGAACACCGTGGTCGCGCGCGGCGACCGGGTCGTTGGCGTAGGACGCGGGCGCCCGTCCGGGCTCGGCCGGCGGTCCCGCCGCTCCCCCGCCGAAGACGGCGTCGTAGTACCCGATCCGGTCGGACGGTGTGAGGACCACGCCCGGGTACCGCGCGTGCAGCGTCTCCGGTTCGATTCCCTCCGGCGCCGCGGCCAGCGCCTCGCGGGCCTCGTCCGGGGATCCGCCGTCCCGCAGGGTCCGCAGGGCGGCGACCTCGCCGAAGAGCCTCGGGTCCGGAATCCCCCGGACCCGCAGCGGGCCCGCCGGCCCCGCCCCCGGTTCGCCCGGTTCCACCTGTTCCACCTGTTCCTCCAGTTCCCCCAGGCTGCTCCAGTCGACGACCGGCGTCTCCGGTGCGGGCGGCACGGACTTCCAGAGGACGACGTCGTAGCGGTGCCGGGTCAGCTCGTTGTGGCGGGTGCCGCGCTTGGTGAGCACATCGACGCGTGCGGGACCGTCCAAGGCGGTGAAGAACGCGGGGTCGAGCAGCAGTTCCTTCTCCATCCGGACGGCGCGCTCGACCGCGTCCAGGTCGCCGCCGCCGCGTCCGAGCCGGATCGCCGCGTGCAGGCACCGGACGGTCCGCAGGTCGCGGACGTCGCCGAGGAACAGCGCCCCGCCCGGTGCGAGCAGCGCCATCGCCTTGCCGATGACGTCCTGGAGGTAGCCGGGGCCCGGGAAGTACTGCGCGACCGAGTTGACGACGATCGTGTCGAAATGCCCCTCCGGCAGGCCATCGGTGTCGTGGGCGGGACGGTGGCTCAGCCGCACCGGCGAGTCCGGGCCCAGATCGGCTCGCAGCTTCGCGATGACCGGCTCGGAGAAGTCGGTGCCCCAGTACTCCTCGCTCTCGGGGGCCAGGCGCGTGAGGATCAGGCCCGCGCCCACCCCGATCTCCAGGACGCGGCGGGGACGCAGGGCACGGACGCGCTCGACGGTCGTCTCCCGCCACTCGCGCATGTCGTCCAGCGGGATCGGGGCGCCGTCGTAGCTGCTGTCCCAGCCGGCGAACTCCTCCCGGTGGACGACGGTGCCGACCTCGGTGTACTCGGCGTCGTAGATCTGCCGCCATTCGGCGAGCTGCTCGACGGCGGCGCCCTCCCGCGTCCCGTCGGGGACGATGTAGCCGATGAGGCGCTTCACGCCGGCGACGCCGGTGTCCGCGGCCACGACGGCGGCCTGCCCGACGCCGGGTTCGGCGGCGAGCGCGGTCTCGATCTCCCCCGGCTCGACGCGGTAGCCGCGGATCTTGACCTGGTCGTCGGTGCGGCCGAGGAAGTCGATGTTGCCGTCGTCGCGGACCCGCACGAGGTCGCCGGTCCGGTACATGCGCGACCCCGGCGGGCCGTACGGGTCCGCGACGAAGCGTTCCGCGGTGAGGTCGGCGCGGCCGAGGTAGCCGCGGGCCAGGCCGGCGCCCGCGATGTACAGCTCGCCGGGCGCGCCGGGCGGGACGGGCCGCAGCCGGCCGTCGAGGACGTGGCCGCGGGTGTTCCAGATCGGCTTGCCGACGGTCGGGGTGGCGCTGTCCCCGGTGCCGCCGCCGAGCGTGTTGATCGTGTACTCGGTCGGGCCGTACAGGTTGTAGCCGAGGACGCCGTCGGCCCGGGCGAGCCGGTCCCACACCGACGCCGGGACGGCCTCGCCGCCGAGCAGGACGAGCGGCGGGCGGTGCCCGCCGTCCAGGAGCCCCTCGTCCAGGAGCTGCTGCGCGTACGTCGGGGTCACGTTGATGACGTCGATGCGGTGCCGCCGGAGGTAGGCGGTGAGCGCCTCGGCGTCGCGGCGCAGTTCCTCGTCGCAGACGTGCACCTCGTGGCCTTCGATCAGCCAGAGCAGCTCCTCCCACGACATGTCGAAGGAGAACGACACGGTGTGCGCGATCCGCAGCCGGCGGCCCGCGGCTTCCACCACCGGGTCGAAGATGTTGGCGCGGTGGTTGAACTGCATGTTCGTGAGACCCCGGTAGGGCGTCACCACGCCCTTGGGAAGTCCCGTGGAGCCCGACGTGTAGATGACGTAGGCGGGGTGGTCGAGGCGCCCCGGTGTGCCCGGGGCGAAGCCGGGCAGCTCGTCCGGGGCCGGGTCCGTGCCCGGCAGGCCGGCGAGGGTCCGGGCGGTTTCCGGGTCGTCCAGCGCGAGGGTCGTGCCGGAGTGGGTGAGTCCGGCGGCGATGCCGCGGTGCGAGACGAGGCAGGCCGGGGCGGCGTCCCGGAGCATGTGGTCGAGCCGGTCGGCCGGGTGGTCGAGTTCGAGCGGCAGGTAGGCGGCGCCCGTGCGCAGGACGGCGAACAGCGCGACGACCATCTGCGCGGAGCGCGGCAGCGCGAGCGCGACGACGCGTTCGGGGCCGGCGCCGTGCGCGAGCAGGAGCCGGGCGAGGCGGTTGACCTCGGCGTTCAGCTCCCCGTAAGTGAGGCGGACGTCGGGGAGGGACACCAGGGCCGGGTCGCCCGGACGTTCCGCCGCGCGTTCCGCGAGCAGTTCGGCGACCGTCAGTTCCGGGACGGGACGGCGCGCCTCGTCCCATTCGCGGCGCAGGCGCTCGTGTTCCTCGGGAAGGAGCAGGTCGAGGCCGTGCCATGGCGTCCCGGGCGACTCCGCGAGCGCCCGGAGCACCTGCACGTACCGGTCGGTGACGCGTCCGGCGCCGGCCTCGGTGAACGCGTCGCCCCGGTACATGACGCGCAGCGCCGCGCCCGGCTCGACCACCATGGTGATCGGGTAGTGGGTGGCGTCGCGGACTTCGCGTCCGAGGACGCGCAGGTCGCCGTCCGGGCCGAACCCGCGGCCGGTGGGCATGCCGGGGAAGTTCTGGAAGACGAACAGCGTGTCGAAGAGCGTGCCGAGGCCGGTGGCGCGCTGGACGTCGGCGAGCGCGACGAACGAGTGGTCGAACAGTTCCGACCGGGCGGCCTGGACGCGGTCGAGGACGGTCGTGAGCGCGTCCGCCGGGCCGGCCTGCACTCGCACCGGGATGGTGTTGAACAGCAGGCCGACCATGGACTCGACACCGTCCACGTCCGGGTGGCGGCCGGACACGGAGGAGCCGAAGACGACGTCGTCGCGTCCGGTGAGGCCCATCAGGACCAGGCCCCACGCGGTCTCGAACAGCGTGCCGGGCGTGACGCCCCGGTCCCGGGCGACGGCGTCGAGGCGTTCCGCGAGCTCCGGCGGCAGCGTCCGGTGCACCTCCCCCGCCGCCGCGGGGTCGGCGGGGCGGCCGGCCAGTCCCGGGCGGACCAGGGCGGGCTCGTCGAAGCCGTCGAGGGCGCGGCGCCACGCCTCCACGGCGGCGGGCCTGTCGCGTCCGCTCACCCAGTCGAGGAACGCGCGGAACGGCGGGACGGGACGGGCCGCCTCGGCGGCGGCGTCGGTGTAGGCGTCGAGGAGGGAGGTGACGAGGAGGCCGCCGGACCAGCCGTCCAGCAGGATCAGTTCGGAGGTGAGAATCAGCCGGTGGTCGCCGGCTCCGAGGCTGGCGAGGGCGAACCGGATGAGCGGCGGTTCGCCGGGGTCGAACGGCTCGGCGCGCTGCGCGTCGACGAACGCGTCCAGTTCGTCCGGGGCGATTCCGGCGTGCGTCCACGGGACCTCGACGTCGTCGGGGACGAACTGCACCGCGCGGTCGCCGTCCGTCCGGAACCCGGCGCGCAGGTTGGGGAACTTGTCCAGGACGGTGCGCACCGCGTCCGCCATCCGGTCCGGGTCGACGGGCCCCGACAGCGTCACCACGGCCTGCTGCACGTAGATGTCGCGGCCCTCGCCCGCCAGCATGAGGTGGAAGAGCAGCCCCTCCTGGAGCGGCGACAGCGGCAGTTCACCGGGTGTGCCGGCCTCCACGGCGGCGCGTCCGGGGGCGGAGGCGGGGGCGGCCGCCGCGGCGAGCGCCTCGACCGTCCGCAGCCGGAAGACGTCCCGGACGGTGAACGACAGCCCGGCGCGGCGGGCGCGGGCGACGAGGAGCGCCGCGCTGATGCTGTCGCCGCCGGTGCGGAAGAAGTCGTCGTCGGCGCCGACGGCGTCGCGGCCGAGGACGGTCGCGGCCAGCCTGGCGAGGACGCGTTCCGGTCCGGTCGCCGGCGCCCGCCCCGCGGCGGGCCGTCCCGGCTCGGGCAGGGCGCGCCGGTCGACCTTGCCGTTCGGGTTGAGCGGAAGCTCGTCCAGGACGATCAGCTCGGCGGGGACGAGGTAGTCGGGCAGCAGGCCGCGGAGCCGGCCGTCCAGCACCCCCGCGTCCACCCCCGCGTCCACCTCCGCGTCGATCTCCGCGTCGGTGTCGCCCACGACGTACCCGACGAGCCGGGAGCCGTGCGCGGCGACGGCGGCGGACCGGACGCCGGGCTGGGCGGCGAGGACCGCCTCGACCTCGCCCGGCTCGATCCGGAAGCCGCGGATCTTGATCTGCGCGTCGGCGCGGCCGAGGAAGTCGAGTCCGCCGTCCGGGCGGCGCCGCACCCGGTCGCCGGTGCGGTACAGGCGGGAGCCGGGCGGGCCGAACGGGTTCGCGACGAACCGCTCGGCGGTGCGGGCCGGGTCGCCGAGGTAGCCGCGGGCCAGCCCGTCGCCCGCGAGGTACAGCTCCCCGGCGGGAACCTCGCGCAGCGCGGAGTCCAGGACGTGCGCACGGGTGTTCGCGATGGGGAGCAGTCCCCCGGCCCCCTCCCCCGGCACGGCGTCTTCCCCGGGCACGGCCATCAGGCTGTCCCCGGCGGCCTCGGAGCACCCGTACAGGTCGACCAGCCGGGCCGGGACCCGCCCGGCCAGCGCGGCGGGCAGTGCCTCGCCGCTGCTGACCCAGGTCGTGACCGACGCGGGCAGGCCGTTGTCCACCAGCGCCGACAGGAGGCTCGGGACGAGCGTGACGAGCGCGGCGCCGTGCCGTTCGATGAAGGCGGCGAGCGCGACGGCGTCGGTGGCGGTCGCGTCGCCGGCGATGGCGACGGTGTCGCCCGCGACGAGGCCGCCGAGCAGCTCGGTCGTGCCGTCGATGAACGCGGGCGAGCTCTTGGCGACGCGGACGCCCGGCGCGGCGAGGTCCGCGCCCCAGGCCAGCCGGTTGGCGAGGGCCCGCTGCGTGCCGGCGACGGCCTTGGGCGTCCCGGTCGACCCGGACGTGAAGACGACGTAGGACGGATGGTCGGGCCGGATGTCCGGCCGTGCGCGGCGCGGTGCGTCCAGCGGTGGTTCGTCCCGGCCGAGGACCAGCAGCGGCTGGACGGCGTCCAGCATCATGTCCACCCGGGCGGGCGGATGGGCCAGGTCGACCGGCAGGTAGGCCGCGCCCGTCTTCAGCACGGCGAGCAGCGCGACGGCGAACTCGGCCGAGCGCGGCAGCGCGAGCGCGACGACCTGCTCGGGCCCGGCGCCGGCGGCGGCGAGCCGGTCGGCGAGCGCCTCGGCGCGCCGGTCGAGTTCGGCATAGGTGAGTTCGGTGTGGGTGGGTTCGGTGGAGGCGGGTTCGGTGGAGGCGGGTTCGGTGCCCTCGAAGACGACGGCGGTCCTGCCGGGTGTGCGCGCGACCTGCTCCTCGACGAGGGCGGCGACCGTCCGCACGGGGAAGTCGCGGGCGGTGACGGGATGCTCGACGGGGGCGCCCAGCGTCGACAGCCTCCGCTCCGGATCGGCGGTGACCTGGCCGAGCAGCTCGTCCAGGCCGTCCAGGAGCCGCTCGACGGTCGCGGCGTCGAAGAGGTCGGCCGCGAACGCGGCGAAGCCCTCGATCTCCTCGTCCCCCTCACCGGCGGGGCCCTCGGCGAAGTACAGGTCGAGGTCGAACTTCACGCCGCCGGTCTCCGGCAGGAACGGCTCGGCGCGCACGTCCGGCAGCGCGAGCCGCACGTCGTCCAGCCGCTGGTGGACGATCATCACCTGGAACAGGGGGCTGCGCGCCAGCGAACGCTCCGGGGCGAGCCGGTCCACGACCCGCTCGAACGGGACGTCGGCGTGGGAGAACGCGGCGAGGTCGGTGCCGCGCACCCGGTCGAGCAGCTCGGCGAACGTGGGGTCGCCGGACAGATCGGTGCGCAGGACGAGCGGGTTGACGAAGACGCCGACCAGGCCGGAGAGGTCCTCGTCGGCGCGTCCCGCGATCGGCGACCCGAGCGCCACGTCGTCGCCCGCGCCGGACCGCTGGAGCAGGGCCGCGACGGCGGCGTGCAGGACCATGAACACGCTGGTGCCGGTGTCGCGCGCCAGCCGCCGCGCCCCGGCGGCCGGGAGCCGGAACGGCACGAGCCCGCCCCGGTGGCTCGCCTCCGCCGGACGCGGCCGGTCGAACGGGAGAACGGTCTCCTCGGGCAGCCCGGTGAGGGCCCTCTCCCAGTAGTCGAGCTGGGCGGACATTCCCGGTGCCGCCTCCCGCTGCCAGGCCGCGTAGTCGGCGTATTGGACGGGCAGCGGCTCCCAGCCGGGTTCGCGGCCGTCCCGCCGGGCCTCGTAGGCGCGTGCGAGGTCGGCCAGCAGGGGTGTGAACGACCATTCGTCGGCGGCGGCGTGGTGCAGCAGGAGCAGCAGCGACCATGCCGCGTCGCCCGTCCGGACGAGGGTGCCCCGGACCGGCAGGTCCCGGCCGATGTCGAAGACGTGCGCGGTGGCGTCCCGCTCGATGGCCGCGCGCCGCTGCGGCGTCTCGGCCCGCGCGTCGATCACGGCGAGGCGCACGGGGACGGCCGGTTCGAGAACGCGCTGGACGGGCAGGCCGTCCGGCCCTTCGACGAGCAGCGTGCGCAGCGCCTCATGACGCGCGACGACATCGCCGAACGCGGCGTCCAGCGCGGCCTCGTCCACGGCGCCGCGGAGGCGGAGCCCGAGCGGCAGCGCATACGAGGCGGAGGGGCCGCGCAGACGCTCCTCCAGCCAGAGCCCCCGCTGCGCGGCCGACGCCGGGACGACGTCCGGCCGTTCGACGTCGCGGACGCGCACCCCGCCGGCCTCCACCAGCCTGGGCGCGAGCGCGGCGACGGTCGGCGCCTCGAACACGTCCGCGATGGACGGCGCCGCGCCCAGGACGGCGCGGGCCTTGGCCGCGACGCGGGCCGCCAGCAGCGAATGCCCGCCGAGGGCGAAGAAGTCGTCGTCGATGCCGACCCCTTCGACGCCGAGCAACTCGGCGAAGATCGCGCAGAGCGCCGCCTCGCGGGCGTCGCGCGGGGCCCGTCCGGAGATCTCGGCTCCGGGCGCCGGGAGCGCGGCACGGTCGAGCTTGCCGTTGACCGTGCGGGGCAGCGCGTCCAAGGCGACGAGGGCGGACGGCACCATGTACTCAGGGAGGTACTCGGGGAGCGCCTTGGCGAGCGCGTCGCGCAGAGCGGCCTCGTCCAGGTCGCCTTCGGGGACGTAGTAGCCGACGAGCCGGGGCTCGCCGGGGCGGTCCTCGCGCACCACGACGGCGGCGTGCGCGACGCCCGGCCGCGCGGCGAGGACGGCCTGCGCCTCGGCGGGCTCGATCCGGAACCCGCGGATCTTCACCTGGTCGTCGGTGCGGCCGAGATACTCGATGGACCCGTCCCGGCCGCGCCGCGCCAGGTCGCCCGTCCGGTACATGCGGGAGCCGGGCGGGCCGCAGGGGTCGGCGACGAACCGCTCCGCCGTCAGGTCGGGGCGGCCGACGTAGCCGCGGGCGAGCTGCGCGCCCGCCAGGTACAGCTCGCCGGGCACACCGGGCGGGACGGGACGCAGCGCCCCGTCCAGGATGTGCGCGCGCGTGTTCCAGAGCGGGTCGCCGATGCCGGACGCGGGCAGGTCCGCGGACGTCGCCCAGATCGTCGCCTCCGTCGGCCCGTACATGTTGGTCGCGAGCGAGGCCGACGCCTCCAGCGACTCGGCGAGCGCGGCGGGCAGCGCCTCACCTCCGACCAGCACCCGCAGCCCCTTCAGCGCGGCGGGATCGAGCGTCCCGAGCAGCGACGGGGTGCCCTGCACGACCGTGGCGCCCTCCAGCAGCGCGGCGAGCGCGGCCGGGTCGCGGACGTCCCGCCGGCCGGCGAGCACGACCGTCGCTCCGCTGATCAGCGGAGCGAACAGCTCCAGGGCGGCGATGTCGAACGCGATCGTCGTCACCGCGACGAGCCGGTCGCCCGCCCCGAGGTTCAGCTGGGAGCGCGTGGTGAGCAGGAAGTTCGTGAGCGCGCCGTGCGGGACGGCCACGCCCTTGGGGCGCCCGGTCGAACCGGAGGTGAAGATGACGTAGGCGAGATCGTCACCGCGCGGTTCGGCGGACGGCGCCGCCGGGGCGGCCTGTCTCCCGCCGTTTCTCTCGCCCGTTCTCCCGCCCTTTCTCCCGCCATCGAGAACCAGGAGGCTCGTCGTGTCCGGCAGCAGGTGCGCGGTCTCGCCGGTGACGATCGCGCAGAGGGGCGCGGCGTCGTCCAGCATGCCGGCGATCCGGTCGGCGGGATGGTCGAGGTCGAGCGGCAGGTACGCGGCGCCCGCCTTCAGGACGCCGAGCAGGGCCACCGCCAGATCGGGCGTGCGGGGCAGAGCGAGCGCGACGATGCCCTCCGGCCCGGCGCCCCGCGCGCGGAGCTCCGCCGCGAGCGCCGACGACCGCACGTCCAGCTCGGCGTAGGTGAGGGACGCGTTCCCGCTCTCGATCGCGGGGACGTCCGGTGTGCGCGCCGCCTGCTCCTCGAACAACGCGACCACGTTCGTGTCCGGAACGGGATGACCGGTGGCGTTCGCGTCCTCGATCAGGGCACGCTCGCCGGCGTCCATGACCTCCAGCGCGCCGATCGGGCGGTCGGGATCGGCCAGCGCGTCCTTCAGGAGCGTCTCGAGGTGGCCGAGCAGCGCGTCGATGCGCTCGTCGTCGAACAGTTCGCGGCGGAACGTGGCCTCGACCGTCATGCCCTGCGGCCTGACGAACGCCTCCAGCGACAGGTCGAAGTGGGCGGTGCCGTTGTGGACATGCGTCCAGCCGGACGTGACACCGGGCAGGTCCAGCTCGCCGATCTCCTGGGCGAGGAACAGCAGCATCGTGTCGAAGAACGCGGAACGCCCCCTTTCCCGAGCCGGCCGCAGATCCTGGACGATGCGGTCGTAGGGCAGGGCCTGATGCGCGAAACCCTCCGCGCAGGTCCGGCCGGTGCGGCGCAGGGCCTCCCGGAACGTCGGCGCTCCCGACAGGTCCGTCCGCAGCACCAGCGTGTTGCCGAAATTGCCGATGAGCCGCTCGATCCCGGCGTGCTCCCGGTTCATCACCGCCGACCCGATCGCCACATCGCCGGCGCCGGTGTAGCGGTGCAGAAGGACGGCGTAGGCGGCGAGCATCACCGCGAACGAGGTGACGTTCTCCTCGGCGGCGAGCCTCCTCATCCCCTCCGCCACGGCGTCGTCGAACAGCCGCGCCCGGCGTCCTCCCCGCTCGGAGAGCACGGCGCCGCGCGGACGGTCGGCGGGCAGGTCGAGCGGCGCGGGCGGCGGATCGAGGCGGGCACGCCAGTACGCGAGATCGTCCTCGGCGACCGGCCGCCGCTGCTCCCACTCGGCGTAGTCGGCGTACTGGACGTCCAGCCGGGGCAGCCCGTCCGGCTCCCCCGTCACCGCCGCGCGGTAAAGGGCCGACAGGTCACGCGACAGCGTGCCCCACGTCATGCCGTCCCACGCGATGTGATGCACCACGAGGACGAGCGCGTGCTCGTCCTCGCCGAGCCGGAGCAGCTCCAGCCGGATGGGCCGCTCGTTCCGCAGGTCGAACGGCACCGCCGCCAACTCCGCCGCCCGCGCCCCCGCGTCCGGGCGGTCGGCCGGCTCCAGGTCCAGCGAAGCGTCGTCGCCGACGACCTGCACGGCACCGCCGTCCTCCCCGTCCGCATAGGTGGTGCGGAGGACGGCGTGCCGCCGGATCAACCCGCGCAGCGCCGCACGGAACGCGCCCGTATCGAGCGGCCCCGACATGCGGATGAGCAGGCAGACGTTGTAGGCGGGGCTGCCCGGGAACGTGTTGTGGTGCAGCCACATGCTCTGCTGCGCGTACGACAGGGGCGCCGGTCCGCCGGATTCCCGCGGGGTGAGCCCGGCGGTGTCCGGGCCGAGTCCGGCCTCGGCCATCATCCGCCGCATCAGTTCGCGCCGCCGTGCCGTCGTCGTCTGCTCCTGCACGCTCAACTCTTTCGCTGTCGGCTTCTTCGCTGTCGGCATCGCCACCGCCGGTTAGGTTAGCCTTGCCTATGAAAATCACACAAGGTTAGCCTTACCTAAGTTTGGGACGTTCCGGCCCGCGAAAGGGAGTTGGCTGCCTTGTCGTCTGCTCTGAGCACTGATGCGACACTCACCGAGCTGGTGGTCGAGTACACCTCGGACCCCCTCACGCTCATGACCCGGCTGGCCGGATCCGGGCTGTTCGACGACTACGTCGTCTACGAGAGACCCTGGGCGTGGACGTTCGCGGGCGGCGCCCTCGGCGAGGTCGTCCTGGACGCGGCCACGGTCCGCGCGCACTGGCCCGGCCGGCCCCCGACGACCCGCGCCTGGACGGGCCGCCCCGCCGACGCACTCCGCGACACGTTCGCCGGCGCACCGCTCCCCACCTGGACCGCCTGCGGCTGGATCGCGTTCGAGTTCGCCGCGCCCCGTCCCGCCGGGCGCCTCGCCCACCTGATCGTCCCCCGCACCGAGGTCCGGGCCCGCGACGGCCGCGCCACCATCACGGGCGTCGACGAGGCCGAGGCCGAGCAGGTCGCCAAGCTGCTCACCGCCGCCGCCGCGCCGTCCGCGGGAATCCCCTCACCGGTCGACGTCCGAGCCGGCGGCGATCGCTACCGCGCACAGGTCGCCGAAGCCTTGGCCGAGATCGGCGCGGACCGCTACCAGAAGGTCATCGTGTCCCGCCGGCTGGACATCCCTTACCCCGTCGACGTCGTGTCGACCTACGTCCGGGGCCGCCGCGCGAACACTCCGGCGCGCTCGTTCCTGCTCGACCTGGACGGCTTCCAGGCCACCGGGTTCAGCCCCGAAGTCCTCGCGAGCGTCGACGCCGGCGGCCGCGTCATGACGCAGCCCCTCGCCGGCACCCGCGCCTTCGGCCTCGGCACCGACACCGACGCGCGCACCCGCCGCGACCTGGAAACCGACCCCAAGGAGATCTACGAGCACGCCGTCTCCGTCCGCACCTCACAGGACGAGCTGAACCGGGTCTGCGACCCCGGGACCGTCCAGGTCACCGACTTCATGACCGTGAAGGAACGGGGCAGCGTCCAGCACCTCGGCTCCAGCGTCAGCGGCGTCCTCGCCCCCGGCCGCACCTCGTGGGACGCCCTGGACGCCCTGTTCCCCGGCGTCACCGCGTCCGGCATCCCGAAGCCCGACGCGATCGAGGCCATCACCCGCCTGGAGGGGCGCCGCGGCCTCTACTCGGGCGCCGTCGTCACCGTCTCCCACGACGGCGCCCTCGACTCGGCCCTCGTCCTGCGCGCCCTCTACAGCGAGGACGGCCGCGCATGGCTCCGCGCAGGCGCCGGCATAGTCGGCGCCTCCACCCCGGACCGCGAATACGAGGAGACCTGCGAGAAACTCTCCAGCATCGCCCCCCACGTCGTCCCGCTCGTGTGACCACCTGCCCGCTGGGAACGTTGAGGCATGCACGGGCCCGACATGGACCTGTTCGAGGCCGTGACCACCGAACTGGGCAACGTCAACCTCGCCCCCCCGGGAACGATGCCGGCGGACCTGGACGAGGCCACGGGTCCGGAAACCTCGTCGCGCTGATACCCGAAGTCCCCGGCGGGGTGGGGCTCGGCGTCGAACCAGCCGAAAGTACGGCCGTCGCCGGCGCGAACCGTCCTTTGGGCCGGTGATCTGGAGTGGCGCCGTTGCCGACGATGCTGTCATGTCTCATGAGAATCCGATCCCGGTGCTGCACGCCGAGGGATTGACGAAAAGGTATGGCCGCCGCGAGGCGTTGAGCGAAGTCGATCTGCGTGTTCCGGCCGGTCGCGTCGTGGGTCTGGTAGGTCCGAACGGGGCCGGCAAGTCGACGTTGCTGAATCTGGCCTGCGGCCTGCTGCAGCCGACGTCGGGCACACTGCGCGTCCTGGGGTCCCGGCCGGCGGCGGACGCCGCGCACCTGGCCCGGGTCGGGTTCGTGGCGCAGAACACCCCGGTGTACCCGTCGTTCAGTGTGGCCGACCACCTGCGTCTGGGCGCGCGCCTCAACCCGTCCTGGGACCGGGGGCTGGCCGAGCGGCGCATCGCGCAGGTCGGGCTGAACCCGGGCCAGAAGGCGGGACGGCTGTCGGGTGGTCAGCGCGCGCAGCTGGCGCTGACGATCGCCGCCGCCAAGCGCCCCGAACTGCTGATCTTCGACGAGCCGGCCGCCGCGCTGGACCCGCTGGCGCGCCAGGGGTTCCTGGCGAACCTGATGGAGTTCGTCGCGGAGCTCGACGCCGGCGCCGTGCTGTCGTCGCACCTGCTCGGGGACATCGAGCGGGTCTGCGACTACCTCATCGTGCTGTGCGACTCGCGGATCCAGATCGCCGGCGAAGTCCGCGACCTGCTGGCCGGCCATCACCGGCTGTTCGCGCCCCACGGCGAACTCGGCCGGCTCCCCGCCGGTGTCGAGGTCGTCCGCGTGGACCACGGCGCCCCGCACGCCGGCGCGGTGGTGCGCACCGGCCTCCCGCCGTCGGAGATCCCGTTCCGGGCCGGGCCCGTCACGCTCGAAGAGCTGGTGCTCGCCTACATGTCGCGGGCGAACACGCCCGCCGCCCGCGCCGGCGCCGCGGCCGGGGAGGGAGTGCGATGATCTGGCTGAACTGGCGGCAGTTCCGCCTCCAGTCGCTCGCCGGCGCCATCGGGCTCGCCCTGATCGCCGGGTACCTGCTGTTCCTGGGCATGGACATCCGGGACGCCCATGACGCCTACCGGTCCCGGTGCGCCGACCCCGCCGGCTGCGCGCAGGCCGCGAGCCAGTTCCAGAGCTCCTACAAGAACACGTTGCTGTTCCTGGCCGCCGGGCTCGGGCTGATCCCCGTCGTCATCGGCGTGTTCTGGGGGGCACCGCTGATCGCGCGGGAAATGGAGCTCGGTACCCACCGGCTGGTGTGGAACCAGAGCGTGACCCGTCGCCGCTGGCTGATCGGCAGGATGGCGTTCGTCGGCCTGGCCGCGATGGCCCTGACGGGCCTGGCCGCCCTACTGCTCACCTGGGCGGCCTCCCCGTACGATTCGGTCGCCTCCGACCGGTTCGGCGCGGTGGAGTTCGGCGCCCGCAACATCGCCCCGATCGGCTACGCCTTCCTCGCCTTCACCCTCGGCACCGCCATCGGCCTGTTCGTGCGCCGGACGCTTCCGGCGATGGCCATCACGGGCGTCGTCTTCCTCGTCGTCCAGTTCACCGTGCCGAACCTGGTGCGTCCGCACCTCATACCGCCGGAGAAGACGACCCTGCCGATGACCGTGCAGACCATCAACCAGGCCAAGAACCTGGGCAGCATCACCGGCGCCCCCGTCATCGGCGGCCTGCGGGTGCCCGGCGCACCCGGCGCGTGGATCAGCGAGACCAGCCCGCTGCGCACCGCGGACGGGCAGACGCTCAGCGAGAGCACGTTCAACGACTGCCTCGACACCCCGCCGAAGAGCGGCGCGGGCGGCACGTTCGGCGACGCCGCGGTCTGCCTGTCCGGACTCGGCCTCCATGTCGACATCGAGTACCAGCCCGGCAGCCGCTACTGGCCGTTCCAGTTCGCGGAAACCGGGCTCTACCTGGTGGCCGGCGCACTCCTCACCGCCATCGCCCTGCGACGCGTCAGGCGGGTCTCGTGACGAGCGACCGGAATCCGCCGGGCACGGATCCGCCGGACGGCACATCGATAACCTGTCCGGTGTGACCGTTCCGGGGGGATGGGTCCGGGGCGTCTCCGTGACCGGACTCGGCGCCGTGTTCCTCACGGCCATCGCCGTGCAGGCCACCGCCATCGCGCAGAGCTGGGGCGCCTGGTACTGGGTGCCGGGCAGCGTCTCCGCGGCGGCGGTCTGCCTGCCGGCGCTGCCGGGGCTGCGCCGGCCGCTCCGGCCGGCGATCGCGGGCTTCGGCCTCGCGGTGTCGGCCATCGTGGCCACCCGCATGGCCGGACCCGATCTTCCCGCCGAACCCAGCCCCGCCATGACGCTGGGTCTGGCGGTGCTGACCGGCTCCGCGCTCCGGGCCCTCGCGCCGGTCCAGGCGGGCGTCATCGCGGGCGCCGGGCCGGCGGTGATCATCGCCGGCCAGCTGGCCGCCGGGCCGCCGTCCGCCGACCTCGCGGCGGTGACGGCGCTGGACGGCCTGATCTGGCTGACCGCCGTCGGGGCGGGGCTGTCGCTGCGGTTCCTGGACGCCCGTGCGCACGCGGCCGCCGAGCGGGTGCGCCGGGACGAGCGGCTGGCACTCGCCCGGGAACTGCACGACGTCGTCGCCCACCACATCACGGGAATGGTGGTCCAGGCGCAGGGCGCACAGGTGGTCGCGCGGCGGAATCCGGAGCAGGTGGGCGAGTACCTCGCCGACCTGGAGGCCGCCGGCACCGACGCCCTGGCGGCGATGCGGCGCGTCGTCGGGCTGCTGCGCGACGCCGGCGACGCGGCACCGGCGTCCCCCGGGCCTGAGCGGCTCGGCGCGCTGGTGGAGCGTTTCGGCCGGCAGGGCCCGGAGGTGCGGCTGGACATGCCGGACGGGGACACCGGGTGGCCGCCGGAGGTGACCACCACCGTGTACCGCGTCGTCCAGGAGGCGTTGACGAACGTGTCGCGGCACGCACCCAAGGCCCGGTCCGTCACGGTCACGGTCGAGCAGGACGCGCAGGGCGTCGCCGTCGAGGTCGCCGACGACGCCCCCGCCGCCCCGCCCCGGCACCCCCATCGTGGCGGATACGGTCTGATCGGCATGCGCGAACGCGTCGAGACGCTCGGCGGCTCGCTGCGCGCCGGGCCGCGGCCCGGCGCCGGCTGGTCCGTGCGGGCGACCCTGCCCGTCCCCACCAGGGAGCCCCGATGACCATTTCGGTCCTGCTCGCCGACGACCAGGCGATGGTCCGCCGCGGGCTGCGGCTGATCCTGGAGGACCAGCCCGACATCACCGTCGTCGGAGAGGCCGCCGACGGGGCCGAGGCGGTCGCCATGGCCCGGCGGCTGCGCCCGGACGTGTGCCTGGTGGACATCAGGATGCCCCGGCTCGACGGCATCGAGGTGACCCGGGCGCTGGCCGGCCCGCGGGTGCCCGACCCGATACGGGTCGTCGTGGTCACCACCTTCGACCTCGACGAGTACGTGTACGGGGCGTTGCGCGGAGGTGCGGCGGGGTTCCTCCTCAAGGACGCCGGGCCCGCCCTGCTCGCCGAGGCGGTCCGCGCCGCCCACAACGGCGAGGCGCTGGTCTCACCGTCGGTCACCGTGAGGCTGCTGCGGCACCTGACGGCCGCCTCGGCACCGTCCGGCGCCGCGCGGCCCCCACCCCTGTCGGACCGCGAACTCCAGGTCGTCCGGGCGCTGGCGCGCGGCCGCACCAACCAGGAGATCGCCGCCGAGCTGTTCATCTCGGTCAGCACCGTCAAAAGCCACCTGTCGGGCATCCAGACCAAACTGGGGGTGCGCAACCGGGTCGGAATCGTCACGTGGGCATGGGAGAACCGGCTCGTCGACACACCATGAGCGGCGCCGCGGCCGGCCCGAGCCGGTCCGCTCCCCTTGAACCGGCAGGCCCGGGCCGGCGACGGGTCACATGAGCCAGGCGGCGATGTCCGAGCCGGGGGGCCACAGGGTGAAGACCACCGCCCAGGCGATGAACTTGGCGACCTCCAGCGCGGTGCGGACCCGCCAGTAGCGGGCGGCATGCCGGCGGTCGGCCCGCCTGCCCTCGATGACGTCGTTCACGCCGTCGTCCATGATCTGCGTTCCCCTTTCACGGCCCGGGGGCGGCCGGGTCCCCGCGCCGATCCCTCGCGGCGTGAATCCAGGAAACATCCGCGGGCGGGTGTCCTGCAGGGCGCCGGACGACGCGGTGCCCGGCCCGTCCACCCGGGTGCCGGAACCGGACAGGCGCTCGGCCATCGGGACGGCCGGCGGCCACGGTCGTCCTCGCGTCGTACTGTCTCGGACAGCGTTGGACACTCGGAGAAGGGTGAGGCGTGGACGACGTTCCGCACACGCACGACCTGGAGGAGAGACTCGCGGCGGTCGCCACCCGGGTGGAACTGGCCGCGCTGCTGCGCGAGTTGCACCGGCGGGCGGACAGCCCGTCGCTGCGCACGCTCGACAGGGACTCGGTCGACCGCGGGGATCCGGTGCGGCTGACCAAGTCCTCGGTGAGCGACATGCTCAAGGGCAGCCGGTTCCCCCGCAAGGCACTGCTGTCGGCATTCGTCCACGCCTGCGGGACCCCGGCCTCCCGCCTGGCCCCTTGGACGCAGGCATGGGAACGCATCGCGACCACGGAGGAGAGCCGGGCTCAGGCCGACACCGGCACCCGGCCGGACGTGTGCGTCGAACTGGCGCGGTGGGTGGCCGAGTTCGACCAGCCGCACAGGTCGTCCCCCGAGGAGATCCTCCGCGGCGAAGGGCCGGCGGTGAACACGAACGACCTGGCGGCCCTGCCCTCGGCGCTCGGGGCGCTGCGCTCCAGCGGCGTGACCGCCGAGGTGGTCACCTGCTTCCGCGGCATCCATGTGCCGGTCGGGTCGGCCTCCGAGTTCTGGGCGGTGCTGGCCGCGGACATGACGCTGCACCGCGGGACCGCGGGGCACCGGCGGTGGCTCGTCAAGGAGAGCGGCGAGATCCTCAGGCGCAGGAACAAGCCGGAACACGTGGCGCAGCTGCGGCTGACCTGGAAGGTGCTCTTCGAGAGGTTTCTGACCGGCGGAGCGGACGACCCCGCATGGCCGATCGAGCAGATGGTGGCCGACATCACGGCGTGGGCGGGCGGCCGCGCCAACTGGTTCTACCATTTCATGGTCTGGCTGCTGGAGGTCGTCCCTGACGACCCGGCACTGTGGGCCGGCATCCACAAGGCGCTCCGGGACTACGAGGCGGATCTCCCGGAGGTGGCGCCCTGGGAGCTGCGCCTGCGAGTCAAGAAGGCCCAGAGCCTGGCGTCGCGCCGCATCGGCTCCCGGCGGCCGGCCTCCTTCGCCCCGGCCATCACGCCCGTTCCGGGCGGCCGCCTGTGCCCCTACGAGTTCAAGGCGATGCTGTTCCCCCTGACGATCGGCGAGGTCGGGGTCCTGCTGGCGGACGAGGTCCCGGACAACGTCGACCACCCCTACGTCATCGATCTTCCCAGGCCTCCCGAGAAGGGCTCGGGCACCGACCTGGTCAACTGCCTGAGCCGGCTGATCGGGGCCTGCATGCGCGACGATCCCGATTCCGAGGAACTGTGGGCGGTCCCGACCGCCCCGGAATGGCTGGCCCTCGCCGGCTGCGAGGACACCGACTATCCCTGGGGCCAGACCCCGCCCACCCCCGAACGGGCGAATCTCGGCTACGGCGACCTGCGAGGCAGGCATGAGGTCGAGCCCGTCGGCTGGCGGGAGCGCGGGAAGTCGCCGCACGGCGTCCAGGACTGCTGCGGCAACGTCCACGAGATCGTCGAGTGGCGGCTGGACGCGACCGGCCGCCGGGACTTCCGGCTCGCGGGCGGTTGTTTCCGCACCGCGCCGAAGTGGTCGTCATGCCGCAGGTTCCGGCCGCTCGTCCCGAGGCCCTACTCCAGGCGGAACGTAGGCATCCGCCTGATCAAATACCACATCTCCGACACCGCCCGCCGCGAGGCCGCGCTGCGGGACTTCCTCAGCGAGCAGGGCGCGATCCGGTGAAGCCACGACCTCCTGCTCCTGCCCCGACACGGCGAGCGGGACGCTGC
This sequence comes from Spirillospora sp. NPDC048824, assembly GCF_043198455.1. NCBI lineage: Bacteria > Bacillati > Actinomycetota > Actinomycetes > Streptosporangiales > Thermomonosporaceae > Spirillospora > Spirillospora sp. NPDC048824. The sequence goes on from NZ_JBICUS010000011.1 coordinate 174,978, forward strand.
GGGAGGATCTGATGTCCGCGTCCGGGAAGGTCGGGTAGTGCTGGTGGAGTCGGGCGGAGTGGACGGATCTCGTGTCGGCGGGCACGCTGGCGCAGTGTCCGGCGTGTACAAGAGTTCACGGGGCCGGCGCGCCGTCCGGCAGTGGTGTTCGGATGCTCTGTCGCGGCCGGCTTCCCGCTCACCCATGCGACGGTGGACACCAGCGGCGGCCGGGTGGCGCTCGTGTCGGCCGGACACCAAGGGCCGCGGATCGTCCTGGTACCCGGCACCGGCTTCAACGCGGCGGTCGCACCGGCCCCGGCGGGGCCGGGCGGCCTGGTACGGCCGGGTCCTGGACGAGGTCCTGGCGGCCGCGGACCTGGACCGCGTCGTGCTGGTGGGCGATTCGCTGGGGGCGGCGGTGGCCCTGGCCGCCGACTCCCCCCGGATCGCGGCGCGGGCACTCGTCTCTCCGGCCGGGTTCATCCGTCTCACGGTGGACCCGGCACTGGCGGTGGCTTCTGCCCTGTGGTTGCCGCGTCCCACGCCCGGACACACCCGCGGCATGCTGCGGTTGTTCGTCGCCCCCGGTGAGGATCCGCCCGGGAACGAAGTCGAGTGGATGACTCTCATGGCCGCCAGTTGCCGCACCACCCTGGCCCCGCCGCCCCTGCCCGCCGACCTGCTCGCCCGCCGCACCGACAGGCCCTGCATCGTCGGTACGGGAGAGCACGACCGGTTCCTCCCACCTCGTCGCCTGGCACCGGCAGTGCGCCGGACCATGGACCTCGACCTGCGGATCCTGCCCGGCATGGGCCACCTGACCACTCCGGATCACCTCGACGCCGTGATGGCGCTGATAGCCGAGGTCGCCGATCCGTGACCAGCAGCACGGGCGAACCATCGGGAGCTGAACCCTGGGCAGGGCGTCGCCACAGGCGCGTGGTGACGGGGGTTGGGACTTGGCCGGTCAGGGGCCACCGGTTTGGCGTTGGCCGCGGAGGCGAAGTTGGCGGGCGGGCCGGGCCTTCGGGTAGTTGCGCCGACGGCGGGGACGGTTCCGGTCGGGTATGAGGGCCGCGGTCGAGCTCGGAGCCTGCTCCCACAGGTTCGGGATGCTCGGCTCCGGTCGCGGGTCCAATGGCATGTGTGATGCAACGGGGCGGGGAACGTCGGCCGACGGCTGAGCGGGCTGAGGGGTGGGAACCGTCCGGCCGGGAGGCAGTGCGCGGTAGCTGTAGCGGCCGTCCTGTTCCTTGGTGATGGTGAGCCGGGACGGGTGACCGGCCTTCCAGCGGTTGTGCCACCCGCAAACGAGGGCGAGTTGGTCGATGTCGGTGGGGCTGTCGCCCAACGCCCAGCCCTTGACGTGGTCGACCTCGCTCAACGTCCCGGGAACCTCGCAGCCCTGCACCGCACACGTCGGGTAAAGGGTCTCCAGGACGCGGCGCTGGCCTGGGGTGGCGAACCGCTCCCGGTACCCGAGGTAGAGGGGCAGGTGGCCGCGTCCCAGCAACAGCGGCGAGACCCCGGCGGACAGGGCGATGCGGCGGGCCTGCTCGGCGGGGATCGGTGTTCCGTCCGTCAACCGCGCGGGCGTGGTGCCGCCGGTGAGGGTGTCCAGGTCGCAGATGACGGTGACCTTGGTGGCCTTGTGCCCGCCCGACAGCACGCTCGACAGCGCGGCGGCCGTCCGCTCGGACAGGTCACGGCGGTCGTCGGCCCCGGCCGGCTTGGCCAGCGGGCCGAGTGTCCCGTCCCAGATGGCGGTGTCCTCAGCGTTCAGCCAGCCCTTGATGTACCGGCCGCCGTCCAGCGACCGGGTGGAGTCGATCCAGGACCGCTCATACCCGCGCCGGGAGTCGGCGTCGGGAGTCTCGGTACCGTCGCGCTCGGCGATGACGTCACGGATCCGGCGGCCGAACGAGGCGACTTTCCCGGCGGAGAAGTCCTGATCGACCATGCCGAGCAGGATCGCCTCGGCCGCGGCGCAGTCGGTGTCGTCCAGGCGTGCGACCGCACCGGCGATGGTGGCGGCGTACCCGGACGACAGCGACCCCGACGTCCACCGGCCGGTCATCTCGGTCAGGCGGTGCCGCTGGCGGGCCAGGGTGAGACGTTCCTTGGCGCGGGCGTCGCGCATGCCGAGCCGATTCCGCAACCAGGACTGCGTTGACGGAAATCCCCAGCGCTGAACTTCGCGGGCGCCGTCCACCACTCCGATGAATCCGGCGAGGGCCGCCTCCTGCTTGTCGGTGGCGACCGCAAGCGCTTCGGTGAGTTCCAGGCACGCCGCCGCAGATTCCGGGGCGGCACGCTCGGCGAGTTCGGCGGCGATCTCCGAAAGAGCGTTCACCAATTCCATGGTGGACGCCTCATCGAGGTCGATCGTCATCGAACGCATGTACGAATGCTATCGCGCCCGGCATCGCGATACGGCCCCAACGACTCAGATTAGAGTTCGATTATTGTCACCATATGGATAGCCAGAGTGACGCATAGAGCGACCATAAGCCGCAAAGTGGCCTTTTCCCTTGCAGGGTCTTGGCTGGGCGGTGGGGGCGGCGCGACCAGGTGGGGCAGGCGGAGCCTGCCCGTTTGAACGCTGCATGAGGGGTCGCAGAGGCTCCGAAGCCAAGGGTGGGACGGAGTCCCATCGCGAAGCGACGCGAAGCGCCCAGGGCGATTTCAAAGTCGTCGGCGACGGATTGTTGTGACGCTATGTGAGCATGAGTAGTGGGGCTGCGCGGTCGTGGTGGCGGCCGATCTTCTGGACGGTTTCGGTGATCTTGGTGATGCCGTTGATGGCCAGGGCGCCGAGGGCGAGGTTGCGCAGGGCGGCGGTGTTGCGGGGGCCGTTGCCCAGGTAAGCCTGCTGGTCGCCTTCTTGCCACACGGTGTCGCGGGGCCGGTGCTCCAGGTTCTCGATCGACCAGTGCCCGCGGGTGCTGGTGTGGAAGTCTGCGCTGGTCATCGTGGCGCGGCTGGTGACCATCATGACGATCTCTTTGCTGGTGGGCTGTCCGGCCAGGTCGGCGATGTCGCGGCGGATCACCGCCAGGCGGGCCGCATACGGCAGCCTCACCTTGTCGCCGTCGGCCAGGTCGGTGCTCCAGGTGGTCCAGGTGCTGATCCGGCCGTGGCCGGTTTCGGTGACCACATGCGGGATCTGCCCACCCCACACCAGGCCGGCCGCGACGCGCCTGCACGCGGCGTACAGCGCTTCGCGGTTCCCCTTGACCGCCATCAGATAGTCGGCGTTCTTGTTGTCCACCAGGTGGCGGGCGGTGGCGGCGCAGGTGTGCGCGGCGTCCATCGTCACCAGCGCCCCGTCGATGTCCAGGTCGTCCAGCAGGGTGGTGACCTGGGTGGTCTCGGTGGTGCCCTCGGGCACCGCGATCTGCGCCAGGGTCACCGGGTCCCGCCCTCTGCGGCGGTGGACCAGCGCCGAGAACAGCACCAGCCGCCCATCACCGTCCCAGGCGCCGTGCAGGTCTTTGCCGTCCAGCGCGATCTGCCATCCACCCTGGTCGCAGGCGGCGCAGGCCCGCAGCCAATCGGCGATGACCCGGTCCAGCGCATCGGCGTCCACCCCGATCAGCACCCGCCGGATCGTGCCGGCACCGGCGGCGACCCGCCGCCGCCTGAACGGATGCCACCGCACCCCCAGCAACTCCAGCAGGGCCGGGGAGAAGTCCTCGGCCGCCGACCCCATCTCCCGGTAGTTGCGGGCCCCGCCCAGCGTCGCCACCACCGCAACCGCCGGCACCGCCACCAGCCGATGCCGGATCCCCCTGCGCTTACGCGGATCGGTCAAGCCCTCCAAGGCTTCCAGCAGACACGGCAACGTACGAGCATGCGAGACTGACACCGATGACCTTCTTGTCCGGGGCTGGAAGCGTGAGAACTCCCATGATCCCGAACAGAAGGTCATCTTCATTCCGGCGTCACCCTACGTGACGACAGCCGATCCGGCCATAAGGGCACGGACACCCCAAACAGGCAACCTTGAAATCGCCCTGCGAAGCGCCCTTGACTTCGGAGGGGCGGCCCCTTACGCTGCGCCGCCTCCGCCGCCCAATGAACAATTCCCTTAAAGCCGATCCAAGTGAAAGTGACCCCGAGCAAAGGCGACCCGAACAAAGGTGATCCAAACAAAGGTGAGCCGAGCAAAGGTGAGCCGCAGCCGATGTCGAGGGGACAGGCCAGGCCGGATACTGTCAACCGATGCCGACGGCAAGCACTTTCTTGCTGACCTTGCCGACAGGGGTGCGCGGAAAGGAATCCACCACCTCGATCCGATCCGGGAATTTGTACGCGGCGACGCCTCGCTCGCGCAGGAATTCCTTGACCTCGCGGAGGACCGGCGCCTTTTCGCTCTCCCTGACGATGAGGAACGCGCATGTCCGTTCCCCCATCATCGGGTCGGGGAGCCCGACGACGGCGGCGTCGTGGATCGCCGGGTGGGCCAGGAGGTGGTTCTCCAGTTCCTCGGCGGAGATCTTGTCGCCGCCTCGGTTGATCTGGTCCTTTTCGCGGCCCTCCACGACGAGGTGACCCGTCGGGAGTTCGCGGACGAGGTCGCCGGTGCGGTAGAAACCGTCCGGGGTGAACGAGCGGGCGTTGTGCTCGGGGGCGCGGTAGTAGCCGCGGAGGGTGTACGGGCCGCGGGTGAGGAGTTCGCCCACCTCACCGGGGGCGACTTGTTCGCCGTCGCCATCCACGACGCGGATCTCGTCGGCCGGTGAGAGAGGGCGGCCTTGAGTCCGTTCCACCAGTTCGCGAGGGTCGTCCAGCCGCGTGTAGTTGAGGAGGCCCTCGGCCATGCCGAAGACCTGCTGGACCTGGCAGCCCAGGACGTCCGGCACCTCGGCGGCCCGTTCGGCGGCGAATTTGGCGCCGCCGACCTGGAGGAGTTCGAGCGAAAACACGTCCTCGTCCGACCACGTCACCGCGTCCAGCCACAGCAGGGCGATCGGCGGGACCATCGCGCACACCGTCGCCCGTTCGCGCTCGATCAGGGGGAACGCCTCGTCCGGGGAGCCGGACGGGGACAGGACGACCGTGCCGCCGGTGGCGAAGACGCCGAGGATGCCGGGGCAGGCGAGCGCGAAGTTGTGGGCGGCGGGGAGGACGACCAGGTAGACGGTGTCGCGGGTGAAACCGCAGACTTCGGCACTGGCCTCCAGGTTGTAGACGTAGTCGCGGTGGGTCCGCGGGATGAGCTTCGGCAGGCCCGTCGTGCCGCCGGAGAGCAGGAAGACGCCGACGTCGGCCGCAACGGGTCCGTCGATCTCCATCGGATCGGCATCGGCCGCGGCCACCGCGCCCACCGCGGCGAGTGAGGAGAGCGAGGAGAGTGCGGTGAACTCAGCTGCGTCGCCGTCCACGATCACGTGCTCTACGGGGAGGGTGCGGGCCATCGGGCGGTAGTCGAAGTCGCCGTCGCGGTCGGCGCAGATGTAGGCGCGGGCCTCGGACAGCTCGCACAGGTAGCGGATTTCGCTGTCCCGGTGGGCCGGGAGGGCGAGGACGGGGGAGGCGCCGATCCGGACCAGGGCGAGGAACGTGACGACGAAGCCCGTGGTGTTCGGGAGCTGGACGACGACGCGGTCGCCGCGGCGGATGCCGAGGCGCAGGAAGCCGGCGGCGGTGCGGGAGGCGCGGTCGTCCAGGTCCGCGTAGGTGAGGCGGTCGTCGCCGGCGATCAGGGCGGTCTTGTCCGGGTCGCCGCGCAGGACGTCGCCCAGGAGCCGGCCGGTCCAGTAGCCCTCGGCCTTGTAGCGTGCTTCGAGGTCGGCCGGCCAGGGAGTGAAGCCGTCGGTGTCCATCGGCGGGCTCACCGCCCGGCGAGCTGGGCCGGGGCGCCGGGGACCGGTTCGGCCGGGTCGGAGCCGAGGGCGACGATGCGGTTGGCGGCGTCCACGTGGACGACGCGGGGCTCGTGGCCGTCGCGGCCGGTGTCGTCCACGGACGTGTAGGTGATGATGATGACCATGTCGCCGGGCTGGACCTGGCGGGCCGCCGCGCCGTTGATGCCGATGACTCCGCTGCCCGCGTCCCCGGGGATGGCGTAGGTGACGAGACGAGAGCCGTTGGTGATGTCGACGACGTGGACCTGTTCGCCCTCGACGATGTCCGCGGCCTCCATCAGGTCCGCGTCGATCGTCAGGGAGCCCACGTAGTGCAGGTCCGCCTGGGTGACGGTCGCACGGTGGATCTTTCCGTTCATCAGCATGCGCTGCACCGGTTCGCCCTCTTCCTCAAGAACAACTAAGGCTAGGCTTACCTTAGCCACTCCCCCGGCAGAGGAGAACCCCGACGATGCTCCGGCGACTGGCCCGCCGCGTGGTCATGGACATCGGTCCGCTGCGCGACAGCAGGCCGTTCCGCAACGTGTTCATCGCCCGCACCGTCTCGGTCTTCGGGATCGGCATGCTGGCCGTCGCGCTGCCCGTGCAGGTCTATGCGCTGACCGGGTCGACCGTGCATGTCGGCGCGGTGGCCGCCGCCGAGGGTTTCGCGCTTCTCGCGGGATTCCTGTGGGGCGGGGTGCTGGCCGACCGGTACGACCGGCGGCGGCTGATGCTGCGCGCGCGGACGGCCGCCGGTGTGGGCTTCGTCCTGCTGGCTGTCAACGCCTTCCTGCCGTCCCCGTCGGTCACCGCCCTGTACGTGCTGGCGGCGTGGGACGGCCTCGCGACCGGTGTCAGCGTCACCGCGCTGCTGGCCGCAACGCCGTCCCTGGTCGCGCCGGACAAGCTGGTGGCGGCGGGGGCGCTGAACGCGCTGACCGTCCGGCTCGGGTCGATGGTGTCGCCCGCGCTCGGCGGGCTGGTCGTGTCGGCGTTCGGCGTCGGCTGGAACTACGCCGCCGCGGCGGCGGGGACCCTCGGCACGATCGCGCTACTGACCAGGCTGCCGCCGCTCAAACCCGCCGTCGGCGACGAGCCGGAGACGAACCCGCTGAGAGCCGTCGGGGACGGTTTCCGCTTCGTCGCGTCGCATCGTGTGGTCGGTTCCCTCATGCTTCTCGGGCTGCTGTTCATGGTCGCGGGCGGCATCCCGGTTCTGATGCCCGCGTTCGCGACGCGGAGCCTGGACGGCGGGCCCACCACGGTCGGGCTGCTGTTCGCCGCGCCGGCCTGCGGCGCGGTCCTGGCGTCCGTGACGAGCGGCTGGGCCGGGACGTTCCGGCGGCCGGGGCTCGCCCTGCTCGTCGCTTCCGTCACGGGTTTCGCCTCGCTCGCCTGCCTGGGCCTGGCCCGCCACCCGGCGCTCGCCGTCGCGATCCTGTTCGCGTACGGGTTCGTCGAGTCGGTGGAGGAGATCCTGCGGTACGGGCTGATCCAGTCGCACACGCCCGACTCGCATCTGGGGCGGGTCAACGCGCTGTGGGCCGCGCAGGAGACGGGTGGCGGCGCCATCGGGTCGCTGGGCGCCGGGGCCCTCGGCCGCTACCTGGCGCCGGGTGCGGCGATCGTGGTCTACGGGACGGTCAGCGCCGTTCTCGCGCTCGTGCTGGCGCTGACCCTCACCGGGCTCCGCACCGCGACCATCCGCCCGAAGCGCGAACCGCAAACCGTCCCGGAAGCGGGACCGGGACCGGGATCGGGACCAATAAAGAAGCCGGAGCCGAAAAAGAAGCCGGAGCCGGAGCGGGGCTGATCCGGCTCCGCTCCGCGCGGCCGTCATCCGAGGCGGGCGGCCAGTTCCTCCTCCGTCATGGCGTCGACCTCCAGCCAGATCTCCGCGACGGCCTCAAGCCGTCCCGGCTCCTCCTCCAGTTCGGTGAAGCGCCGGGAGACGCGCGCGACGGTCCGCTCGGCGAACAGCACCCGGACGGGCAGCGCGGTGGTGTCGAGCGCCTCGCGCAGCCGCGCGATCACGGTGGTGGCGAGGACGGAGTCGCCGCCGAGCGCGAAGAAGTCGGCGTCCGCGCCGACGCGGTCCCTCCCCAGCACCTCGGCGACGATCCGGGCCAGCACCCGCTCCAGTGACGTCTTCGGCTCGGCGTAGGCGCCGGCGGCCTCCCCCGCCTCGGCGGCGGCCAGGGCCGTGAGGGCTCTGCGGTCGACCTTGCCGTTGGCGGTGAGCGGCAGCTCGTTCACGCGGACGAGCAGTTCGGGGACCATGTGCGGCGGCAGGAGGCCGCGGACATGGGCGAGCACCGCGTCGCGGTCCAGACCCGGGGACGCCGCCGCGACGGCGGCCAGGCGGCCGTTCGCGATGAGCGCGACGGCACGTCCCACGGCGGGATGGGTGAGGAGCGCCGCCTCGACTTCGCCGAGTTCGATCCGGAAGCCGCGCACCTTGACCTGGTGGTCGCGGCGGCCGAGGAACTCCAGCGTCCCGTCCGGGCGGTAGCGGGCCAGGTCGCCGGTCCGGTACCAGCGGGTGCCGTCGCGGACGACGAAGCGGTCCGCGGTGCGCGCGGGGTCGGCGGCGTAGCCGTCGGCGACGCCGCCGCCGCCGATCCACAGCTCGCCCGTCACCCAGTCGGGACGGTCCCGGCCCAGCTCGTCCACGACCCGGCACGCGACGCCGCGCAGCGGAACCCCGTACGGGACGGCGTGCCAGTCGGACGGCACCTCCCCGGCGACCTCCTGCACGGTGGAGTGGATCGCGGTCTCGGTCGTGCCGCCGAGGGCCGCGAAACGACATCCGGGCGCGCGTTCCTCCAGCAGCGCGGGCAGGTGCGTGCCGACCCAGTCGCCGCCGAGCAGGACCAGCCGCAGGCTCTCCGCCGGGCCCGTCCGCAGCAGCATCTCCAGCACCGAAGGAACGCAGTTCAGCACGGTCACCGACCGGCTCCGGACCAGTTCGCTCCAGCGGGCGGCGTCGCGCCGCTCGTCCTCGCCGGGAACGACGACCGCGCCGCCCGCCGACCAGGGCGCGAACAGATCGAACACCGACAGGTCGAAGTCGAGGGCCGAAATCCCGAACGTGACGTCGTCCGGGCCGATCCCGAACCGCTCGACGAGGTCGCCGATGGTGTTCATCGCCGCACCGTGCGATACCTCGACACCCTTGGGCTCACCCGTCGAACCGGAGGTGAACAGGACGTAGGCCACCTGGTCGGGACGGGCCGCGACCGGCTCGGCCAGGGGCTCGGCATCGGCGATTCCGTCCGGCGTGAGGGACGCCGCGACCCTGGCCGTGGCGCGGATCTTCGCGCGGCGGGCCTCGGGCTGTTCGGGGCCGATGGGGACGTAGGCGGCGCCGGCGGCCAGGACGCCGAGCGCCGCGGCGGCCTGGTCCGGGCCTTTCGGGAGTTCGATGGAGACGCGGTCGCCCGGTCGCACGCCCTCGGCGGCCAGCGCGGAGGCGATGCCCAGGGCGCGGCCGGCCAGGTCACGGTAGGTGAGCGTCCCGTCGTCGCCCCAGTGCAGGGCGGGGGCGTCCGGGCGGCGGCGGGCGTGGTCGAAGAAGCCCTCGGTCAGCGTCCGGGGCGGCGGTGCCGGGACGGCGTTGAGGCGGTGCCGGACGCGGAGCTGGGACGGCGTCGCGGCGATGCCCAGCGGCACGTCCCAGTCGGCGCCGGGCGCGCCGAGACGGGTGATGGCGGCCGTGTAGGCGTCGAACATCGCCCCGGCGACACCCTCGGGGAACGCGGGACGGCGGACGTCCCAGTTCAGCAGCAGTCCGCCGGACACCTCGGTCACCTGCGCGTCCAGCAGCACCTGCGGGCCCTGCGAGATGATCCACTCCGGTTCGCCGAAGCGTTCGCGGACGGCGCCGCCGAACAACTCGCCGAGGCTGAGCGCGCTGGTGTAGACGATCGGCGCGAGGACCTGCTCGCCGCGCAGCCTGGACAGGTCGCGCAGCACTTCCAGGCCGGAGTAGTCGCTGTGCGCGCCGGCGGTGTGCAGGTTCGCCTGGACGGCGCGGGCGCGCTCGGCGAACGGGAGGTCGGCGGTGAGGTCGGCCTCCAGCATGATGGATCCGGTGAAGTCGCCGACGATGCGGTCCACGTCGAGGTGGACGGGTTCGCGGTGGAACAGCGGCAGGTTCAGCAGGAAGCGGGGCGCCGCCGACCATGCGCCGATCACCTCGGCGAACACCGCCGCGAGGGCCATCGCCGGGGTGACGCCTTCGGCGTGGGCGCGGGCGAGGAGGCGGTCCTTGTCGTCCGGCGGGAGCCAATGGTGCTTGCGCTCGACGCGGTCGCCGGGTTCGGGGACGACCGGCAGCTCGGGCGGGCCGGGAAGGCCGGCGAGCCGGTCGGCCCACCACCGCCGGTCCTGCTCGCGTGCTGCCGCGCGGGGGTCGTCGGCGAGGTAGCGGGCGTAGCCGTAGCGGATCGGCGCGAGGGTCTCGCCCTCGTACAGTGCGGCGAGGTCGGCGAGCATGACGCGGTAGCTCATCGCGTCGGCCGCGACCATGTCGACGTCCAGGTGGAGGCGGGCGGTCCCGGCGGGCAGCAGGCTGAGCCGGGCGTCGAACACGCGGCCGTCCTCGATCGGGAGCCGCTGCTCCGACATCTCCGCGCGGATCGCCTCCAGTTCGGCGCCGGGGTCGGTGACGCCGCGGAGGTCGTGGACGGTCACGGCGGGCTCGGGGCGTTCGGGCAGGATGCGCTGCGTGCCGCCGTCGGACACGGCGACGCGCAGCATGGGGTGCCGCTTCACCAGGGCGCGGACGGCCTGCTCGAACCGGACGGGGTCGATCGCGCGGCCGTCCAGTTCGACGTACAGGTGCGCGGCGACGGAGCCGAGCGACTGGCCTGAGTCACGGCCGATCCAGTACGCGTGCTGCATCAGCGCCAGCGCGAACGGCCCGTCCGGCTCAACGTCCCCCGGCTCAACGTCCCCCGGCTCAACATCCCCCGGACTGACATCTCCCGGCTCGACGTCCCCTGGGTCGAGGCCGGCGGCACCTCCATCAGCAGCACCGCCAACAGCACCGCCAACAGCACCGCCAACAGCAGCACCGGCAGCGGCACCGGCAGCGGTGGCGGCAGGCCCCGCCGATGGCTCGACCTGGCCCTTCTCCGCGAACAGGTCCCACCATCCGGCGAGGGTGGGGCGTTCGGCCAGCTCGGCGAAGCGGATCTCGACGCCGCGGCGGCGCAGCCGGCCGGTCAGCTGCATGAGCCGGATCGAGTCCATCCCGAGCTCGATGAGGTTGTCGTCCGCCGCCGCGCGCTCGCCCAGCACCTCGGCCAGCGCGGTGTGCAGATCTTCCCAGGTCAGCCCTGAATCGGACACGCCACTCCCCTCAAATTAGGTAAGGCTAACCTAATTCAAGGGGTTTTCACCGTCAACGCCCGCCGCCGGTCGGCCGGGACGATCAGCGGCGTGTCGGTCTCCGGGTCGGGGATGACGCGGCACGGCAGTCCGAAGACGCGCTCTACGAGTTCGGCGGTGACGATCTCGGTGGGCGGGCCCTCGGCGAGGACCTCGCCGCCCCGCATCGCGATCAGGTGCGTGGCGTACCGGCAGGCGTGGTTGAGGTCGTGCAGGACCGCGACGAGCGTGCGTCCCTCATCGTGGAGGCGCGCGCACAGGTCGAGCACCTCGATCTGGTGCGCGATGTCCAGGAACGTCGTCGGCTCGTCCAGCAGCATGATGCCGGTCTGCTGGGCCAGGACGAGCGCGAGCCAGGCCCGCTGGCGCTGCCCGCCGGACAGTTCGTCCACGACGCGGTCCGCGAGGTCGGTGACGCCGACGGCGGCCATCGCGTCCTCGACGGCGGCCTCGTCCTCGCGCGACCACTGCCGCAGCAGCCCCTGGTACGGGTAGCGGCCGCGCGCGACGAGGTCGCCGACCGTGATGCCCTCCGGGGTGAGCGGCGACTGGGGCAGCAGCCCGAGCCGCCGCGCGAGGCGCTTGGCGGGCAGGGCGCCGATCGGTTCGCCGTCCAGGAGGACGGTTCCCTCCCTGGGACGCAGCAGGCGGGCGAGGGCGCGCAGCAGGGTCGACTTCCCGCACGCGTTGGGCCCGACGATGACGGTGAAGGACTCGTCCGGGATCCGCACCCCGAGCCGTTCGGCGACGACGCGCCTCTCGTACGCCAGCGTGAGGTTCTCAGCGCTCAACCTCGTCACGTCGTCCCCTTCCGTGCGGTGGTCGACAGCAGCCAGGCCAGGTACACGCCGCCGAGGACGCCGGTGACGACGCCCACCGGCATCGCGACCGGCAGGTGAAGCGAAATGAGATCGGACGCGGCCAGCAGCGCGGCGCCGGTCAGCGCGGCGGGCAGCAGCTGCGCGCCGGGCCGGCGGGTCAGCCGCCGGGCGAGCTGCGGCGCGGCGAGCGCGATGAACGGGATCGGCCCGGCCGCGGCGGTCGCGGCGGCGACGAGGCCCACCCCGGCGACGGTGACCAGCGCCCGGGTCCGCTGGACGGGCACGCCGAGCGCCTGCGCGGCGTCGTCGCCCAGCTCCCCCATGCCGAGGGGCCGGGCGAGCAGCAGCGCCGCCGGGACGAGCACGGCCAGCGCGAGGGCGAGCGGGACGGCCTGGTCCCAGTCCCGCCCGTTCAGGCTGCCGGTCAGCCAGAACGCGGCCTCGTAGCCCTCGCGCAGCTCGGCGCGGGTGATGAGGTAGAAGTTCAGCGCCTGCAGCATCGCCGCGGCGGCGACGCCGATCAGCACCAGGCGGACGCCGTGCACGCCGCCGCCCGGGCGGTAGGCGACCAGGTAGACGGCCAGCGCGGTCAGCACCGCGCCCGCCACCGAGCTGGTGGTGATGGCGACGGCGCCGCCGCCGAACACCAGGATCTGCAGCAGCGCGCCGGTCGCGGAGCCGGTGGTGAAACCGATGATGTCGGGGCTGCCGAGCGGGTTGCGGGAGATGCTCTGGAAGATCGCGCCGCTGAGCCCGAGGGCCAGGCCCGCGAGCAGCCCGGTGACGGCGCGCGGCAGCCGCAGCGTCGTGACGATGAACTCGGTGGCGCGGTCGCCCTGCCCGATGAGGGCGCGCACCACCTCCGGCGGCGACATGGGGAACTCCCCGGAGCCGACGACGAGGACCGCGGCGCAGACGGCGACCGCCGACAGGACCCCGCACACCATGGCGGCGCGCGGCTCCCACCGCACCGAGAGCGCGCCCGTACGCAGGACCCTCGCCTTCATGCCCTTCACAGGTCGCGCGTCCTCCCCCGCCGGACCATCACCGCGAACAGCGGCGCCCCGAGGAACGCGGTGACGATGCCGGTCTCCAGCTCGCCGGGGGTGATGACGCGGCCGATGACGTCGGCGCCGAGCAGCAGCACGGGTGCGAGCAGCAGCGAGTAGGGCAGGACGAGCCGCAGGTCGGGGCCGACCAGCGTCCGGACGATGAACGGGACGGCCAGCCCGAGGAACGCGATCGGCCCGGCCGACGCCGTCGCGGCGCCGCACAGCACCACGATCGCGAGGGCCCCGAACGCCCGGGTCCGCCCGGGGTTCGAGCCGAGGGCCCGGCCCGCGTCGTCGCCCATGGCGAGCGCGTTCAGCGGGCGGGCGAGCACCAGCGCCAGCACGATGCCGGCGACGACGAACGGGAGGATCCGGATGAAGACCGACATCTCCCGTCCGCCGAGGGAACCGACCTGCCAGAACCGGAAGCCGTTGAAGCTCTGCGGGCTGAGCAGCATCAGGCCGGCCGTAAGCGCGCTGAACACGGCATTGACCGCGGCCCCGGCGAGGACCAGCCGCGCGGGCGACGCGCCGCCCCTCCCCCGCGCGCCGATCACGTAGACGATCGCCGCCGCGCCGGCCGCTCCCGCGAACGCCGCCCAGACGTACACGAGCGGCTCGTCCACCTGGAACGTGCCGATGACGATGACCACCGCGAGCGCCGCCCCGCCGTTCACGCCGAGCAGCCCCGGCTCGGCGAGCGGGTTGCGGGTGAGCGCCTGCATCACCGCGCCGGCGAGCCCGAGCGCCATCCCGACCACGATCCCGAGGAGCGTGCGGGGCAGCCGCAGCTCGTGCACGATCAGCTCGGGCCGCGACTCGTCGTCCGGGGAGAACACCCCGGGCAGCACCCGCCCGACCGGGACGTCGCCGGCACCGATCATGAGGCTGGCCACGACCGTCGCCAGCAGCACGGCCGCGAGCAGCGCCAGCCACCACCCGTGCGCACGGCGGCCGGCACCACGGCCGGCACGGCCTGCACCGCGCGGCCCGTCCGCCTGCGCCGGGGCTCTCAGCGGCAGAATCCGCGCGGGGGACAACACAATATGAGGCTAGCCTAAGCTAACAACCCGGTGAAGCCCCGCCCGCGTGGTCGGGGTGGGCGAGCAGCCAGGTCCAGATCTCGGCCGGGTCCTCGGCGGTGTGATGGGCGCCGCAGTGGCAGATGCCGGTGAGGCGGTCCGAGCCCGGGGACCATTCGACGCGCAGGCGGCCCCCCGTCACCGGACCGGCCGCTCTGACGTGACCGGCCGTGCCGGCCGGACGGGCGGTGCCGGCCGGACGGGCCGGCGTCATCGGGCGGTCTGCCGCTGGAGGAGGCGGCGGGCGGCGAGGCCGCCGGTGTCGATGTTGATGGACAGCTCCTGGTAGCCCTCGGGTTCGGCGGCGATGACCTTCTCCAGGGTGTTCAGCGCCTCCACGTCCTGGAGGACGACCGTGCGGTTGCTCTCGGCGAGGAACGCCGAGACGTTCTCGTCGTCCAGGGCGAAGTCGCGGGCGACCATCCAGAAGTCGTGCGTGGTCGTCTCCGTCTCGGGGGTGATGGCGTAGACGATCTCGGCGTGGCAGGCCCCGGAGTCGTCGCCGTCCGGGCCGGGCTCGACGCCGGTGGGGGCGATGCGGCTGTGCAGGAGGTAGAGGCACGGCGGGTGGTACTCGATGTCCTGCCAGCGGTCGATGCGGCCCTCGATGCCGGTGGACTCGGCGTAGAAGGCCGGGCACTCGACGTCCTTCATCCGCCGGCTGACGTAGACGACGCCGGCCTCGTCGTCCACCTCGGTGGTGATGGGCGTCTGCGCCACCTCCGGGGTGCCGATGTACCCGGCGTGCAGGTACGTCTCGTGGGACAGGTCCAGAAGGTTGTCGACGAGCAGCTCGTAGCGGGCGGCGAGGGGCTCCATGCCGCGGACGGTCACATAGCCGGGCGAGTCCAGCCAGGGGGCGCGCGGGATGGCGGTGGCGTCGCCCTCCCCGTCGCCGATCCACACCCAGATGAGCGAGTCCTGCTCGACGACCTGGAAGGCGGGGACGCGGGCGGTGCGCGGGATGCGGGTCTGCCCCGGCACGGCGACGCACACCCCGTCGGGCGCGTAGGTGAAGCCGTGGTAGCCGCAGACGATGCGGTCACCGTCGCGGTTGCTCTCCGACAGGGGGAAGCGCCGGTGCACACAGCGGTCGGTCAGGGCGACCGCCTCCCCGGCCTGAGTCCGGTACATGACGAGGGGTTCCCCGCAGATGGTCCGGGCGAGCAGGTCGTCGCCGACCTCCTGGCCGTAGGCGGCTACGTACCACTGGTTGCGTGCGAAGACCATGGGCCGTTCCTCCGGTGAACGATGAGTGGGCGGCGGATCCTCTCGACCATCCCGGCGTCGCGGTGAGGTGGGCCACACCGATTCCGTCCAACGGAAGAACGCGCCCGTCAGCGGTTGTGCAGCGCGGTCTCCGGAGGGCGCAGGGCGCGGGGCGCGCCGAGTGCGCGGGAGATGCCGCGGGCACTGGCGCGGACGACGGGGATGAGCGCCCGCGCCTCCCAGCCGTCGGACGGGACGACGATCGCGACGGCGGCGACGACGGCGTCGTCCGGGCCGAAGACCGGCGCGCCGACCGACAGCGCGAACGTCTCGACCTGGCCGTCGCTGATCGCCACGCCGGTCCGGCGGACCTCGGCGAGGACGCGGCGCAGCTCGGGACCGGACGTGATCGTCTTGTCGGTGAAGCGGCGGAGCGGCCCGGCGATGGCGCGCTCCTGGAGTTCGGCGCCGGCGTGCGCGAGCATCGCGAGGCCGACTCCCGTCGCGTGGGCGGGCCAGCGCCCCCCGACGCGGGACAGGACGTGAACGGCGTCGCGGGCGGAGATCCGCTCGATGTAGACGACGTCCAGTCCGTCCAGGACGGCGAGGTGCACGTTCTCGTGCGTCGCCTCGTACAGGTCCTCCAGGAACGGCATCGCGGCGCCGCGCAGGGCGGGCCCGCGGGGGGCGAGCGCGGCGACCTCGAAGAGCCGCAGCCCGATCCGGTACAGGCCGCCGGGTTCGCGTTCGAGGGCGCCCCACCGGGTCAGCTCGCCGACCAGCCGGTGCGCGGTGGACAGCGGCAGGCCGGCGTGCCTGCTGATCTGGGTGATGTTCAGCGCGGTGCGCTCGGCGGAGAACGCCTCGAGGATGTCCAGGACGCGGCTGGTGACGGTGGGCCGCCCGCCTCCGTCCGGCGCCCGGCCGGACGCCGTCATGGCATGCCGTGCTCCTCCCGCAGCCGCGTCTTGAGGATCTTGCCGGCGGCGTTGCGCGGGATCTCGTCGGCCAGCACCGCCGACTTGGGGATCTTGTAGCGGGCGAGCCGTCCCGACAGCGCGTCCAGGACCTTGCCGGGGTCCACGTCGGCGCCCGGACGCGGGACCAGGACGGCGCGGCCGACCTCGCCCCACGTGTCGTCCGGAACGCCGATGACCGCGCATTCCAGCACGTCGGGATCGGCGAGGATCGCGTTCTCCACCTCGGCCGGATACACGTTCTCGCCACCGGAGATGATCATGTCCTTGATCCGGTCGACGATGAAGGCGTAGCCGTCCTCGTCGAGCCGCGCCGCGTCGCCGCTGCGGAACCAGCCATCGGCGAGCACCGCGGCGGTGTCGTCGGGGCGTCCCCAGTAGCCGCGCATCACGTGCGGGCCCTGGACGACGACCTCACCGGTCTCGCCGGGCGCGGCGTCCACCATGTCGGGGCCGACGACGCGCACGTCGCTGAAGAAGTGCGGCACTCCGGCCGAACCCGCCTTGGACAGCGCGTGCGAGGCGTCGAGGAACAGCACACCGGGGGCGGCCTCGGTCATCCCGTATCCCTGCAGGAACGTCAGGCCCCGCTTCTGGTAGGTCTCGATCAGTGACGGCGGCACCGGGGCGCCGCCGCAGGTGAGGATGCGCAGCGACGACAGGTCCGCGTCGGCCCAGCCCGGTTCGCGGGCGACCCGCTGGAACATCGTCGGCACCCCGAACATGAACGTGACCCTGTGCTCGGCGATCATATCGAGGGTCTCGGCGGGATCGAACGCGGCGACGAGCACGCACGTCCCGCCCTTGAGCAGCACCGGCAGCGTGAGCATGTTGAGCCCGGCGGTGTGGAACAGCGGCGCGGACACCAGCGCCACCTCGCCCGCCACCAGATCGTGGTCGATCAGGACGTTGATCGCGTTCCAGGTGATGTTGCCGTGGGTGAGGGTCGCGCCCTTGGGCGACCCGGTCGTCCCGGACGTGTACATGATCATGCACGGGTCGTCGAGCGCGACGGGCAGGTCGAGCGGGGTGTCGTCCGCGGCGGCGAGGAGCGCCTCGTACCCGCGCTCCCCCGGGTCGTCGAGCGCGATGTGCTCCCGGACCGGGGTGCGGCCGCGGATACCGTCCACCAGCCCGGCGTGGGACGGCCCGTACACCAGGGCCGAGGCGCCCGAGTCGTCCAGCTGGTAGGCGATCTCCGGGCCGGTGAGCCGGGTGTTGAGCGGGACGAACACGCCGCCGAGCATGCCGGTGGCGAAGAACGCCTCCGCGAAGGACGGATGATTGGGGCCGAGGTAGGCGACCCGGTCGCCCGGCCCGATCCCGAGGTCGCGCAGGGCATGCGCGAGACGCGCGACGCGGTCGAGCAGGCCGGCGTAGGTGAGCGTCCGTCCCTCGTGGATCAGGGCGGCCGTTCGGGGGGTCTTGCGGGCACGGCGCGCCGGCCACGACCCGAGTCCTTCGTTGCGCATTCGGGGCTGTCCTCTCCCAGGGTGGGCGTACGGCCGAAGTTAGGCTTATTCTTCACAGTGGTCAATGTTTTGCCGAACATCAAGGGCTGGCAGGCGTGGCGGCGGGGCGGGAGGCGCCCGCGCCGTCGTAGCGCTGACGCAACGACGGGAGCCGGACGGGTGGCCGAACAGGTGAACGCACGGGTGAACGCACGGGGGAGCGCACGGGGGAGCGCACGGGGGAGCGCACGGGGGAGCGCACGGCTGAACTCACGGGTGAGCGAACCCGGTGCGGCCGCGCCGAAGGCCGCCGGTGAGCCCTCCCCGAGGCTCCGGCCCCAGTCGCTGATGCTGACCTACCTCGGCAACTACGTGCTCGGCCGCGACATCGCCGTGTTCTCCGGCAGCTTCATCGACACCTTCGCGCGGCTCGGCGTCGGCGAGCACGCCGTCCGGTCGACGCTCACCCGCATGGTCGGCCGCGGCCTGCTGGAGCGGCACCGGGAGGGCCGCCGCATGCACTTCGGGCTCACCCCGCGGTCGGAGGGCATCCTGCACGACGGTGACGACCGCGTGTGGCGCCGCGGCGTGCTCAACACCGACTGGGACGGCGACTGGACCGTGCTCGCGTTCTCCATGCCGGAGTCGTGGCAGCGCGTCCGGCACGACCTGCGCGCACGGCTCACCTGGGCCGGCTTCGGGTCGCTCGGCAACGGCACGTGGATCGCGCCGGCCCGGATGGACGTCCGCCCGATCATCGCGGGCCTCGGCCTGAACGGGCGCCTCAAGGTCTTCGCCGGCCGGGCCGAGGAGCCCACCGACGTCGCCGGCATGCTGCGGGAGGCGTTCGACCTGGACGGCCTGGCGAGCGGCTACCGCGCGTTCCTCGACCGCTGGGACCGCCCGGACCCGCTGCCCCACGCCCCCGACGACCTCGCGCGCTACCTGTGGATGACCACCGAGTGGCTGCAGCTCGTCCGCGCCGACCCCCGGCTTCCCGTCGAGCACCTGCCGGCGGGCTGGCCCGCCGTCCGGGGGCAGCAGGTTCTGATGGAGCTGCGCGACCGCTACCGGGCCCCCGCCCGCCGTCTCGCCGACGAGGCCATCGAGTTCGTCCGGCTGCGCTGACAGTGGGGATGCCGGCGGGGATGCCGGTGGGGAGGTAGGTGGGCGCCGCCCGGCCCTCCCCCGCGAACCGGTGGCATGACCTGCCCGTTCGCGGGTACGCGAGGTGCCTGCGATGACGGAAGGTGATCGGAATGTCTCTCGGACCGGACGGGCGGCCGAACAGGGTCCCACTCGAACCGCTGCGGCTCCGCAGCGGTGTCCGTGAAGACTGCCTCGTCGTGGTGGCGGAGGGGGAACTCACGATCCTCACCGCCGACCGGCTGCGCGAACACATCCTGGCGGACATGCGCGGCCTCGGCGGCCCCCCGCGGGTCGTCCTGGACGTCGGAGAGGTCGACTTCTGCGACTCCTCGGGCCTCAACGCGCTGATCGTCATCTGGAAGAGCGCGCACCGGGCCGGCGGCGAGTTCGTCCTCGCCCGCCCGGAGCGGCGGTTCCGCACCATCATCGAACGCAGCGGCCTCGACCGCCATCTGATCGCGCACCCGACGCGGGAAACGGCGATCGCCGCCCTGACCGAGCCGCCGCCCTGACCGAGCCGCCCCCACAGAGCCGCCCCCACCGAGCCGCCCCCACCGAGCCGCCCTCATCGAGCCCCTGACGGCCGGATGCCCGCTTGCCGCCTCACCCGGATGATGATACGCATTCCGTATTAACGTCTCACGAGGGCGGGGTTCCCATGGAACGCCTCAACACCCGCACCACCCCCGCGGACCACGCCCGGCCGGCGCCGGGCACCGCGCACCCGCCGGCGGGCGCGATCCCGGGGCCGTCCTCGCTCACCTGGCGGTACGCGGGCGACTGGCGCGGCGTGTTCACCGGCCGGTCGACACTGCTGCTGCAGGTCGCGCACCCGATGGTCGGCGCGGGCGTCGCCGACCACTCCGAGTTCGTGGAGGACCGCTGGGGGCGCCTGCGCCGCACCCTGGAGTCGGCGAACGACTTCCTCGGCTACCGCGGTGAAGCACGCGGCCGGGACGAGGCCGCCCGGCTCCGCGAGATCCACAAGGACATCAAGGGCGTGGACGCCGAAGGCCGCCGCTACCACGCGCTGAACCCCGAGGCGTACCTCTGGGTGCACGCGACGCTCCTCCACGGCATGCTGCACACGCAGCGCGTGTTCGGCCGCGCCCTCGGCCCCGCCAGGGAGAAGGCCCTCTTCCGGGAGTGGCGCGACCTCGCGCTCGCCCTCGGCATCACCGAACGCCACCTGCCGGCCGGGCCCGCCGCCTTCCGCGACTACTTCGACGACATGGTCGAGAACCGCCTCGAGAACAACGAGACCGTGGAACTGCTCATCCGGCTCGACCGCACGCCGCTGCCGCCGCCCCCGAAGTGGCCGCTGCCGAAGGCGGCCTGGACGGGCCTCGCGCTCCCGCCCACCCGCCTGCTGCGTGAGACGGGCATCGCCACGCTCCCGCCCGTCCTGCGGGAACGGTTCGGGCTGCGCTGGACGGCCGCGGACCGGCTCCGCTTCGAGGTCTTCGCGCGGACCGTGCGCGCCGCCGGCGCCGTGGCGCCCGACCGGCTGCTCCAGTCCCCCATCGCCGCCCGGGCCATGCGCTCCGCGCGGCGCGCACCGGACTAGAGTCGGCGGCACCATGACGAGCGACGAACCGGCCAGGGGCGACGAACCGGCGAGCGAGCACGAACGGCCGGGGGGCGGCGAACTCCTGCGCAGCCTGCTCACCGGCACCGCGCAGAGCGAACCCCAGACCGACCGGATCCTGGACGCCGCCCTCCGGTCGTTCGAGACCTTCGGGCCGCGCCGCACCACCATGGACGACGTCGCCCGCGAGTCCGGGCTCGGCCGCGCCACCATCTACCGCCGGTTCCCCACCAAGGGCGACCTGGTGACGGGCGTCCTGCTGCGGGAGGCGCGGCGCTTCTTCGCCGAGCTGGACGACGCCGTAGCGGCACTGCCCACCCTGGAGGAGCGCCTGGTCGAGGGGTTCGCCGTCACCCTGCGGATCAGCCGCGAGCAGCGCCTGATGACCCGGCTCATGGTCGTCGAGCCCGAGCTGGCCCTCCCGCACGCCACGGTCAAGGCCGGGCCGCTGCTGGCCGCCGCCCGCGGCTACCTCGCCGGGCGGCTGCGCACCGCGCAGCGCATCGGCGCCGCACCGACGCACGTCGACCCGGAGGTCGTCGCCGAGATCCTCATCCGCCTCACGCACTCGCTGATGCTGACCCCGGACGGCCACATCCCCCTCGACGACGAGGGCGCCCGCGCCTTCGCCCGCAGCTACCTCCTGCCCATGGTCAGCAGCCGGGCGGACCGGGGTCCGGGAGGGTGATCCTGAGTGTGGTGCCTTCGCCGGGCGGGCTGGCCACGGTGACGTCGCCGCGGAGGGCGCGGACGCGGTCGGTGAGGCCGGCGAGGCCGCCGCGGGGGGACGGTGCGGCGCCGCCGACGCCGTCGTCGCG
Source organism: Spirillospora sp. NPDC048824 (assembly GCF_043198455.1). NCBI lineage: Bacteria > Bacillati > Actinomycetota > Actinomycetes > Streptosporangiales > Thermomonosporaceae > Spirillospora > Spirillospora sp. NPDC048824. The sequence continues at coordinate 196,353 of NZ_JBICUS010000011.1, forward strand.
GACCTCGGCGACGATCCCGCCGGCGCCGGGGCGGACGCTCAGCTCGATGGAGCCTGCCCGGGCGTGCTTGACGGCGTTCGCGAGGGCCTCGCAGAGCGCGAAGTAGAGGGTCGACTCGATCTCGGGCGGAAAGCGGCGGTCGGGCAGGTCGAGCCGGACGCCGGCCGACGGCGGTGCGCCGGCGGCGCGGGCGGCGACCAGTTCCATGGCCGGGGCCAGGCCCGCGTCGGCGAGGATCGCGGGATGCACCCCGCGGGCGAGGCCGTCCAGCTCGGAGACCGCCTCGGCCAGCTCACGGCGGCAGGTCCGGGCGTGCTCCCGTGCCCGCGGGTCCGCGGCCGCGGACTCCAGGTCCGCGAGCATCCCCTCCAGCACGCGCAGCCGCTGCTGGGCGCTGTGCTGCAGATCGGCCGCGAGCCGCTCGCGCTCGGTCGCCTGGACGCGGACGAGGAGCTCCCGGGCGTCGCGGGCCCGTTCGAGGTTGGCCTGGGCCGCCGCCTCCAGCCGGGCGGTCTCCAGCGCGCGGCCGCCGGCGACGAGCGCGGCCTCGACGAGAGGCTCGTGGTCGCGGAGCACGGCGGCGGCGTCCACGGTGGCGAGGGGCTCGCCGCCGGACGTCCTGACCTCGTGCCGCCAGCGTCCGGGGACGTCGCCCGGCCCGGTACCGCCGAAGCCGGCGTCCACCGGCCGCCCGGCCACGTCGACGTAGCCGGCGCCGGCCCACAGCCACAGGTCGAGGGAGTCGTCGCGCAGGACGCTGCGCAGGGCGCCGCGGACCTTCTCCACGGAGACGTGGTCGGTGAGGCGCTGCATCCGCTCGGCGACGGTCAGCTCGGCCAGCCGGGCGCGCAGCGCGGTGCCGAGGAAGGCGAGCGGCACCATCGTCGCGAAGATCCCCTGGACGAGGTAGACGTGCAGGACCTCGTCGAGTTCCACGCCGGCGCCGACGAGGGTGCCCTGCATCGCCAGGGCACCGGCGACACCGATGGTCACGGTGGCGGCGACCGGGACGGTCAGCGTCCGGTCCAGCCGCCCGATGCGCGGCAGCCGCGCCAGCAGCGTGATCACCAGGGCGCCGGCCAGGACCGCCGTCAGGGCCGTCATCGCGCGCTGAACGGCCTCGAACGTCTCCTGGACGGGATGCAGCGCGGGCCACGCCGCGGTCGCGGCGAAGCCGTTCCACCCGGGTCGCGAGACGGTGCACAGGACGGCCTGGCCACCGACCATGACCACGACGGTGGCGGCCGTCCACAGCCGCGCGGCGGGACGGTCCAGGCGTCCCTCCGGGTACAGCAGGACGCCGATGCCGATCGCGGTGAAGAACACCGACTGGGCGAACACCGACACGACCGGGCCCGCGCCGGCGTTCCAGGCCGCCGCCCAGGTCGCCGCCCACGCGGCCGCGGCCACGACGAACGCCGCGCCCGTCCGGCGGCCGAGCCGGCCCGCGGCCAGCAGCCCGCCCGCGGCCGCGAACCCGCCGCAGCAGGCGAGGGTGACCACGGCGGCGGCGGGCTCCGCGCGCCAGTACGGCCAGCCGCACGCGAGCGCGCCCGCGGCGACGGCGGCGCCCGCGCCCAGGGCACGGCGGACCCGCGCGCCGAGCCACAGGGGCGGCCGCCAGGGGACGGGCCTCACCGCTCTCCCTTCCGTGTCGTCCCGGGCAACCGCGGGCCGGGAGCGGGGTTTTCCCGGATGTGCGGGGGAGGCGGCACCGGGAGCATGGCGTAGGCCGGGCGCGGCCCCGGGCGCCGGGGCCCGGCGAGTGTCGCGGTGACGTGCGGGGGCCGCCACCGGGTCACCTGACGCGCCCCGACCGATCCGGTCAGTGTTCCCCACCTGACGTACCGGACGCGAGGGCCCGTTTACCCGATTGATGCGCGGGCCGGGCGGAACGACCCCCGGCGGGTGCCGGCGCGGGGTGTCAGCGCGGGGTGTCAGCGCGCCTCGGCGGCCCGCAGCCAGGTGAGGACGGCGAGGACGCGCTTGTTGCTGTCCTGCGGCCCCGGCGGCCCTCCCGACGAGGTGATCTTGAGCTTGGTGAAGATCGCCCGCACATGGTCCTCGACGGTCCGGGCGGACAGGTGCAGCCGCCTGCCGATCCCCGCGTTGGAGTGGCCCTCGGCCATCAGCGCCAGCACCTCCCGCTCGCGTCCCGACAGCCGTGCCAGCTCGTGCTCCCGGTGGCGGGCCTCGACGAGCCTGCTCACCACGTCCGGGTCGATGACGACCTCGCCGAGCATGACCCGCTCCAGCGCGGACCGCAGGTTCTCCACGTCGGTGACGTGGTCCTTCAGCAGGTAGCCGACGCCGCGCGGCTGGTCGCGGAACAGCTCCATCGCCTGCGGCGTCTCGTTGTAGGCCGACAGGACGAGAACGCCGAGGCCCGGGTGGCGCTCCAGGAGGCGGCGCGCGGCGACGACGCCCTCGTTGCTGTACGTCGGGGGCATGTGCAGGTCGACGATCGCCACGTCGGGGGGGTCACCGGCGACACGGGCGAGGAGTTCCTCGCCGGATCCGGCGGAGACGACGACTTCGATGCCGACCGTGGTGAGCAGGGTGACCAGCGCCTGCCGGAAGATCCCGCTGTCCTCCGCCACGGCTACCCGCATGGCACGGCTATCCGCATGGCACGGCTATCCGCATCGCAGGGCTACTCGCATCACAGGGCTACTCGCATGGCAGGTCCATCCTTACCCTCGTGCCCCGTCCGGGGCCGCCGTCGACTTCCACGTGGCCGCGCAGCGCCCTGATCCGGCCGGACAGCCCGGCCAGGTCGGCGGCGGGATCGGCGGCCGGGTCACCGTGGCCGCCGTCGTCGCTCACCTCCGCGACCAGCCGGCCGTCCTCGTCGCCGACCCGCACGGACACCTGAGTCGCACGCGCACGCTCGACAGCGTACGACAACGTCTCGCAAAGCGCGGAGTAAAGCGTCGACTCGATCTCGCGGGAGAACCGCCGCGGGGTGACGTCGAGCACGACGCGGGTACCGAGCCGCTCGGCGACGACCTCCAGCGCCGGCCCGAGACCGTCCTGGACGAGCAGCGCCGGCTGGACCTCGCGGGCGAGCGCCCGCAGTTCGGCGAGGGCCAGCTTCAGCTCGGCGCGGCACGTCCGGGCGTGCTCCTTCGCCACGGGGTCGCCGGTCACGGCCTCCAGCGTCCCGAGCATCGCGCCGAGCGCCAGCAGCCGCTGCTGGGCGCCGTCGTGCAGGTCGCGGGCGAGGCGCTCGCGTTCGACGGTCTCGGCCCGGACGAGGCGGCGGTAGGCGGAGCGGACCTGTTCGAGGCCCGCGTGCACGCTGGCCTGCAGCCGCGCGGTCTCCAGCGCACGGCCGCCCGCGGCCAGCGCGGCCCCGACGAGGGAACCGTGGTCGCGGAGCGCGCCGCCGAGTTCCACGACGGCGAGCGGGTCGCCGGACGCGCTGAGGACCCGATGCCGCCATCGCCCCTCGTCCCCGGCCCCCTCCCCCGCGCCGGCGGCCTCGCCGGGATCGATGTCGACGGGACGTCCGCCGGTGTCGACATAGGTCTCCTCCATCGGCGCCCAGAACCACAGCTCCAGGGTCGGGTCGTGCAGGACGTCCCGCAGGGCGTCGCGGACCCGCTCCACAGAAACCGGCGCGGTGAGCCGGAGCATCCGGCCCGCGACGGCCAGCTCGCTGATGCGGACCCGCAGCCCGGACGCCAGCAGCGTCAGCGGCACGAGGACGACGACCGCGCCCTGGACGACGTACACCTCCAGCAGGTCGTCCAGCGGGATCGAGGTCTCCATGACCGGCTTCTGGGTCAGCGCGGCGGAGATCCCGACGAAGGCCAGCGCACCGGTCACCGGGAGGGTGAGCAGCCGCCGCAGCCGGTCCATCCGCGGCAGCCGGAGCAGCAGCACCACCGCGAACGAGAGGGCGAGCAGGAGATACAGCGCCGCGGAGACCCGCAGGACGGCCTGGAACACGCCGGGGTCGGGGAACGGCGCGGGCCACCAGACCGACTCGCCGCGGAACGCGGCCCACTCCGGTTCCGAGGTCACCCACAGCGCCGTCGGGCAGCCCAGCAGGATGACGCATGCCATGACCGTCCAGATCCGGTCGGCCAGGTACTCCAGCCGCCCGCTCGGGTACAGCAGGACGCCCACGGCGAGTGCGAGGTAGAACTCGGCCTGCGCGTACGGCGACATCATCGGCCCGATGCCCGCGTCCCAGCTCGCGGCCCAGTTCGCCGCCCAGCACACCGACGCGGTGACGAACAGCAGCCCGGTGCGCCGCGTCCGCCCGCCGGTCGCCAGCAGGACGCCCACCACCGCGAGCGCGGCGCAGCTCACCAGCGTGATCACGGCGGCGGCCGGGTGGTCGCGCCAGTACGGCCAGCCGGCGAGGAGCGCCAGCCCCGCCACCGCGAGCCCGGCGGCGAGGGCGCGCCTCGTTTCCGCGCCGAACCACGGCGGCGACCTGCGCCGCCGCGGGGCGGTAATCACCACGACCACCCTTTCCATGCTCGGACCTGCGGACACGTCCTGCCACCGGGAACCCACGGGGCGGCGGTCCGTGCTTTCCCGGACGCGGCGCCGGCGCCCGGCCGGCGGCGTCTCGCGCACGGGCAGTTTCCCGGACCGCGCCGCGGACCTGTAGTGGCGTTATCCGATCGATGCGGGGCCTTCCCGGGCGTTTCCGTCCCGATCATGCGGGACGGGCGCCCCGCGCGGCCGGGATCATCCGGGACGCGTTCCCCTTGACACGCGTGCAGAATCCGTGAACGGCTCCTTTTCAAGCTCCTATCGCCGCCCACTGAAGGGAATTCACATTTACCGGGAAAACCCGGGGCCGCCACCGGGAACACCTCGATTGCCGATCCGATCGCGCACTGCAAGGATCGTTTCGGCGATGATGGGACTTCGGGGAAGGGGCACGGGGGAAATGAAACAGGAAACGGCCGGGTGGACGCGACCGGGGGCCGAGCCGGGCACGGCCTCGGAAGCGGCACCGATCACGATGGTCGCCACGGCGGCGGGCAGGGCGGCGGGCGGGACGCGCGCGGCGGCCCGGCCGCCCGTGCTCGTCGACGCTTCCGGCCCGCGGCTCCCGGTCGTCGAACGGGCCCGGCTCCGGCCGCGCTACCGCACCATCCTGGCGGTGGACATCGAGGGCTCGACCGCCCGCACCGACGCGGTGAAGGCCGAACTGAGGCGGGTGCTCTACAGGCTGCTGGAAGAGGCGTTCAACCGGTCCGGAATCGAGGAGGGCCACCGCGAGGCGTATGTCGACCGGGGCGACGGGATGCTCGTTCTCGTCCATCCTCACGACGAGGTCCCCAAAACGCTGCTGCTGTATCCGGTCGTGCCGGTCTTGTCGGCCCTGCTGGCCGAATACAATTCGGGTCCGATGATCGCTCCGGGCGGCGACCGGCGAATTCGCATTCGCGTCGTCGTGCACGCCGGAGAGGTGCACAATGACGGCCGCGGCAATTTCGGAGAGGCCCTCGACGTCGCCTTCCGGCTGCTGGACTCGCCGGCGACGAAGAACGCGCTGCGGCGCACCGGCGCCCCGCTGGCGCTGGTCGTGTCCGACGACATCTACCACTCGATCGTGCGGCACGGCTACGAGGGCATCCGGGCGGGCTCCTACACCCCGGTCGTGCACCTGCGGGTCACCGGCCGCACCCACCAGGGCTGGGTCCACGACGCCGCCGGCCTCGCTTCCGAGGGGCCGGGCGCGTCCCCCGGGCTGGCCGCCAGGACGAGAAGGCTGCTGAACAGGCTCGCCGGGTGAACGTGCCCGTCGCCGTGAGCGCGCCCGTCAGCGGCGGCGGCCGACGCCCGCCAGGGTGAAGGTGCGTTCCGGGTGCGCTTCCGCCGGGCGGGAGGGGTCGGGCCGCCACTGCGAGGTGTAGGTCAGGCCCGGTTCGACGAGGTCGAAGCATCCGACGATCTCGAGGATCTCGGCGCGGCTCCGGCCCCAGAAGTGACCGCTGGTCGGCTTGAAAACCTCGCCGACGTCGCCGCCCGACTCCGGTTCCGGGTCCTGGGTGATGTGCGTGAACACCAGGTGGCTGCCCGGCGGCAGCGCGTCGTGGAGGCGCCGGACGGCGGCAGCCGCCTCGGCGGTGTCGCCGATGAAGTGCAGGACCCGGTCGAGCACGCACGCCACCGGCCGCTCGAAGTCGATGAACTCGCGGACCTCCGGGTCGGCGGCGACGGCCTCGGGACGGTGCGGGTCGCACTGGACGGCGGCCGTGCGCGGCGTCCCGGCGAGCAGTGCCCTGGCGTGCGCCAGGACGACGGGGTCGCCGTCGGCGAACACGACCGTCGCGTCCGGCGCGACCTCGGCGGCGACCTCGTGGACGTTCCCGCGCGCGGGCAGCTTGGTGCCGGTGTCGATGAACTGGCGGACGCCCTCACCGGCCAGGAAGCGGACCGCGCGCCCGATGAAGGCGTGGTTCTCCCGCGCCGCCATCCGCGCCTCCGGGATGACCTCGATCAGCTGTTCGGCGACCTCGCGGTCGGCGGCGTAGTTGTCCTTGCCGCCGAGAAGGTAGTCGTAGATCCGTGCCGTGTTGGGCGTCGTCAGATCGACGCCGGCGGGCGACCACCCCTCATCGGCCATCGCGACTCCATTCGTCCCCGGGGGACGATCGTCTCATGAAGTGCGAACCGGGCCTGCCAGGCCCCGGCGGATCACTCGTGCGATACGGCGATCACTTGTGCGATACGGCGGGGCCGCCGTGCACGGCGCCGGCGGTGGCGTTCTTGTGGGCGCAGGCGGCGCGCTCGATCTCGTCCGGGCCGGCGTGCCCGGAGATGAGGTCGAGGATCCGCCCGTGCTCGGCCACCGAGCGGCGGGCCCGGCCGGGGGCATAGCCGGACGCGGGGCGGCGCATGTGGTCCAGGCGCGTCCACTCGGCCTCCACCAGGGACCGCAGATGCGCGTCCGGGCAGTGCTCGTAGATCGAGAAGTGGAACTCGCGGTTGAGCGCGGTGAACGCGGTGGGGTCGAACGCCTCCAGCGCCTCGATCATGCGCTCGTTGATCGCGCGGGAGCGGCCGACCGCCGCGGCGGTCATGTGCGGGGCGGAGATCGCGGTGGCGTAGCCCTCCAGCCGGGCCAGGATCTGCAGGGTGTGCTCCACCTGCGCGGCGTCGAACACCGCGACGCGGGCGCCGACGTTGCGCACCAGTTCCACGAGCCCGTCGGACTGCAGGCGGCGCAGCGCCTCGCGCAGCGGGATCGTGCTGACCCCGGTCTCCTGGGCGAGCTGGTTGATGACCAGCCGGTATCCGGGCACGTAGGTGCCCTCCAGGATGCGCGACCGCAGCAGTCCGTAGCAGAACTCGACCTTGCTCTCTCTGGTCCGGTCCTGCTTCCTCGCGGAACTCACCCGGTTCTCCTCATCCTTGGGCCGAACCCCCGGTCGTTCGCGATCCCCGTGCCGGCCCATCATTCTCGCCGAACGCGAGCACGGGAGGGAACGGAAGGAAGAGACGGGGAGCAGGGCGGGGGCAGGGTGGGGGCCGGGCCGGCCCCGGTCAGTCGGGGAGCATCGGGACGGACGCCCCCTGGTCGCGGCCGAGCAGGACGGCGCGGGTGATCGCGGCCGAGCCGAAGCGGCCGCGGACGCCGTCGACCGCCTGGTCGACGGCGCCGCCCTGCTCGACGAAGGGCGACCCCTCGAACGGGAGCGCGAGCTGGACGGCCCGGTCGTCGTGCAGATTGCCGAGCGAGACGCCGATCAGGGTCAGGCCGCGGCTCTCGATCATGGGTGCGGCGGCGGCGAGCAGGGCCCTCGCCGCGGCCAGGATCTGCGGCGTCTCGGCGGTGGCCTGCGGCAGCGTGTGCGAGCGGGTGGCGCGGGCGAAGTCGCCGAACCGGAGCCGGAGCGTGACCGTCCGGCACACCCGCCGGGCCGCCCGCAGCCTGCCCCCGAGGCGGTCGGCGAGGCCGACGAGCATCGCGTCCAGCTCCTCGGGGGACCGCCGGCGGCGTCCCAGCGCCCGCTGCGCGCCCATCGAGCGGCGCCGGACCCCGGTGCGCACCGGCCGCGGGTCGCGGTTGCGCGCCAGCGCGTGCAGGTGACGGCCGGCGCCGGGGCCGAGCAGCGACACCAGCGTGGCCTCCGGCATGTCCGCCACGTCCCCGACCGTCGTGACGCCGTACCCGGCGAGCTTGGCGGCGGTGGCCCCGCCGACCCCCCACAGCCGCCGCACCGGGAGGGGACGCAGGAACTCCGCCTCCCCGTCCGGCGGCACCACCAGCAGCCCGTCGGGTTTGGCGACGCCGCTGGCGACCTTGGCGAGGAACTTGGTGCGCGCCACCCCGACCGTGATCGGCAGCCCCACCTCCTCGGCGACCTCCCGGCGCAGCCGCGCGGCGACGTCCGCGGGCGGCCGGCGCAGCCCGTCCGCGTCGAGGAACGCCTCGTCGATCGACAGGCCCTCCACCAGCGGCGTCGTGGCGCGGAACACGGCGAACACCGCCTTGCTCGCCTCGGTGTAGGCGCTCATGCGGGGCCGGACGACGATCGCGCGCGGGCAGAGCCGCCTGGCCTGGCCGCCGCTCATCGCGGTGCGGACGCCGTGCGCCTTGGCCTCGTAGCTGGCCGCCAGCACGACGCCCGACCCGACGATCACCGGCCGTCCCCGCAGGCCGGGATCGTCGCGCTGCTCGACCGACGCGTAGAACGCGTCCAGGTCGGCGTGAAGGATCGTGGCGCTACCGGACACGAACATATGTTCGCATAGTCTGTGCCGTGCGTCGCTGTACCCTCCGGGGATGGACGAAGGGCGGTACGCCGAGTCGGCGGACGGCAGCGTCATCGGGTTCAGGGTCTTCGGCGAGGGGCCGCCCATGGTCCTCGTCCACGGCGCCGCGGTCGACGGGCGCTCCTGGGCGCCGCTGGTGCCGGAACTCGCCGAGCGGTTCACCGTGCACGTGATGGACCGGCGCGGGCGGGGCCTCAGCATGCGGGAGGGCGACCCGTACGCGCTCGCGCGCGAGGGCGAGGACGTCGCGGCCGTGGTCGAGGCGGCGGGACGGGACGTGTTCCTCGTCGGCCACTCCTACGGTGCGCTGTGCTCGCTGAACGCGGCGCCGCACACCGATGCGATCGGGCGGATCGTCCTCTACGAGCCGCCGGTCACTTCGCCGTGGCGTGAGGTCGCCTCACCGGAGGCGATGGAGCGGCTCCGCGCCTTCGCCGGCGAGGAGGACTACGAGCGGCTGCTCGAAACCGTCCTGCGCGAGGTGATCCGGCTGTCCCCCAAGCAGGTGGACGCGCTGCGGAGTGCCCGGCGGTTCTGGCGGACGTCCCTGGAGAACGCGCCCCCGCTCCTGCGGGAGACGGAGAGCGTGGGACGGATCGAGGAGTGCGGCCGGTTCGCCGGCATCGGGGTGCCCGTCCGGCTGCTCGTCGGGGAACGGAGTCCGGCGTACCAGCGGCCGGCGGCCGAGGCGATCGCCGAGCTGATCCCGGGCGCGGACGTCGCCGTCCTTCCCGGTCAGGGACATATGGCGATGATGGAGGACCCGGCGCTGCTCGCCGGGGCCCTTTCCGCGTTCGCCGCCCTGGAGGGGCCCGCGGCGGGGGTCGCCCGCCGCGGGCCCCGGGGGGTCACTCGTTGAAGAGCCGGCCGTAGTCCGCCATCGCGAGTGCGATGTCGGCCTGCGCCCAGAACCGGTGGTAGGTGAACACCGGCTCGGTGGAGCTGGTGCCGTTGGCGTAGGCCCAGACCCGCTCGAAGTCGGGGTCGTCCTCGTAGAAGGAGCGGATGGACATGAACGTCGACTCAGAATTGACGGGGTCGCCGTTCGGCATGGTCCCCGTCCAGCCGGGCGGGATGTAGACCGGGTCGTTGACGCGGTCATAGTCGCCCTTGGTCTCCTCCACCGCGACGCCCTTGCCGTCGGTGTGCCGCCACAGCGCGTCGAGGAGATCCTTGGCGGTCCGCCTGGCGTCCTCGTCACCGGACCTGGCCGCGTAGTACGTCAGGGTCTTGGCGTACGCGGCGCTGACGCCGACGTCGTCGGTGTGGTTCTCCACCGTGACGTGCAGCCCGGTGTTGGCCGGAGGCATGCCCGTCGCCGACGACCAGTTCGCGTCCGGTGTCCCGGACCACGTCATCGTGGACGGGATCTGGATGCTGCCGGTGGACGGGTCGACCGTCGTCTCCGACAGCGCCCAGTCGACCCACTTGTCGAGGATCGCCTTGGCGTCGGCGTTGCCGGTGACCTGGTACAGCTCGGCGACGCGTTCCATCGACCACGCCTGGAACCCGAACCACTGGTTGCTCGGCGGGTCGTGGTAGACGGGCTGCCAGTCGTAGGCCATGCCGAAGAACTTCGTCAGATCGGAGGGCGGCGCGCTGTAGCTGCCCTCCCAGCTGTTGGTGACCCCGCCGGCGATCCCGCCCTCGGCGGACTGCAGCCACTTGTAGAGCTGCAGCTGCCGGGTGAGGCTGGTCTCCCAGTCGGCCTTGGCCGTCGCGCCCTCCGGTGCGAGGGCCGGGTCGTTCACCAGCGCCCACGCGGCGAGGGGGTTCTGGTACCCGAAGTGCGACGCGCCGTCACCGATGCGCCAGGACCAGCCGGCGCTGGAGTCCAGGGCGCCGCCCCACGCGTAGTACCAGGACAGCAGGTAGTGCGCGCTGTCCTTGCCCGTCCCGCCGGGGCAGGAGGAGGCCGGGTAGCAGTTGCCGATCTGCTTGAAGTACTTGTCGAAGAACGCGTAGCGCAGATAGTCGCCCATCTTGCCCGCCTTCGCGACGGTGGCCGAGATCTCGCCGGCCTTGCCCTGGTCCCCCGCCCAGACGTTCGCCCAGTACGCGGCCTGGATGGCGCGCGCGTCGGCGTCCGGCGCGTTGGTGAACTTCCACTGCTCGGCGTAGGAGTCGTCGTCGATGAACAGGTCGAGGAACCCGTTCGTGCCGCCGTAGGCGAACCTGTCGCACGTCGGCTGCGGGACGGTCTCGAACACCGACTCCTGGGAGCCGCGCTGGTAGGTGTTGATGTACGAGGGGCCGTCGGCGCCGGGGCCCTCCTCACAGCCGCCGCCCGGCGTGTTGCCGTAGCCGTAGACGTTGTCCACGTCCTGCAGCCAGTGCATGCCGTAGATGTCGTCGGTCCCGTAGGCGGACTCCAGTTCGGCCGCGATCGGGTCCTGCCCGGTGGGGACGCCGTCGTCGATCGCCGACGGGTAGTCGCTCGGCTCGGGGTGCTCGGAGGCGTACGTGGCGGGCGAGGACGGGTCGTAGAAGGAGTTCGTCGGCTGGTCCTCGCTGGTGGGGATCATGTATCTCTCCATCAGCGCCCAGGAGTCGTTGAACGGCTCCCAGTTCTGCGTGACCTTGCCGTACATGGCCTCCAGCCAGATGAGGTAGCTGTAGGCCTCCGACGTGGTCTCGTGCCCGTGGTCCGGCGCCTCGATCATGAACGTCTCGACCGAGTGGTACGGGATGCCCTCGGGGCTGAAGTACCCGTTCGCCGGGTCCTTGATCTTGTTGTACTGGTCGAGGAACCGCTGGGTGTAGGTGCCGCCGCCGGTCTCCACCTGCGTCGCGGTCACCTCGGCGTCCGCGTAGCCGGGCGCGGTCGAGGTGAACGTCGCCGTGCCGGTCCCGGTGTCGTTCGCGGTGATCTCCACGTTCTGCGCGGTGGACCAGTTCTGCGGCGTGAACGTGAGCGTCCCGCCGCCGGTGACCGACAGGCCGCTGTTGCCCGCGGTGCGGGTGGTCGTCACGGTCACGTTCGCGGACGGCGCCTCGGTGAGCTTCACGCCGTACGCGGCGGTGGCGCCCTGCGCGACGGTCAGCGCCGCCGGGCTCGCCACGACGCTCGCATCCGCGGTCACGGTGATGCCGACCGGCGTCGACTCGGCGGTCGCGCCGTTGCCGTCGGTCGCCCTGGCGTAGACCGAGTAGTCGCCCGCCTCGGAGGGCGTCCAGTCCAGGCTGTAGGGGGCGGAGGTGTCGGCCTCCGCGAGCAGCCCGTCCTGGTTGAAGAACTCGACCTTGGCGATGGACCCGCCGTCCGCAGCCTCGGCGGTCGCCGCCAGCGGCACCGAGGCGCCCACGGAGTACGTCGCACCGGCGGACGGGCTGGTCAGCACGACCGTCGGGGCGGGGGCGCCCTCGTTGCAGGGCGTGCCGTTCAGGGTGAAGGAGGTGGGGTCGGCGTTCGTCCCGCTGTAGGTGAACTGCGCGCCCACGCTGACCGTCGCGCCCGTGGCCAGGGACCCGTTCCAGCTCTCGTTCCGGACGGTGACCTCGGAGCCGGACTGCGACCACCGGCCCGACCAGCCGCTGGTCAGCCGCTGGTTCCCGGAGTAGGAGTAGACCAGTTCCCAGCCGTCGACCGGGTCGCCCTGGTTGGTGATGCCGATGTTCGCCGTGAAGCCGCTGCCCCAGTCGTTCTTCTCATAGACGACCTTGCAGGACGCCGCGGCGGCCTGCGCGGGCACCATGGCGCCCAGGCCGCCGCAGAGGAGGGTCAGCGCGGCGCTCACGGCGGTGAACGCGCGCCATCGTTGCCGTCTTCTCACGCCTTCGTTCCTTCCTAGCGTGCCCGAGTCCGGGCATACCGGGCTCCACCACCGGCGGAGTCCGGCGATGGCGTTCGGGTGGTCGCGCCCGGGGGCGCACCGGTCCGGGAAGTGTCAGCCGGACTCTCGGATGATCAACTTGGTGCGGAGCACGACGGCGCGCTCGCCGGCGGGCCGGCCGCCGGTGCAGGCCCGCAGTTCGCGGGCCAGCCGGGCGCCGAGGTCCTCGGCCGGCTGCTGGACGGTCGTCAGCCGGGGGCGGACCTGCCGGGCGACCGGCGCGTCGTCGAACCCGACGACGGCGACGTCGTCGGGGACGCGCCGCCCGGCGCGGCGCAGCGCGCTGAGGGCGCCGACCGCCATCTGGTCGGACGCGGCGAGGACGGCGTCGAGGTCCGGGCGGCGTTCCAGCAGCCGGCGCATCGCCCGCTCACCGGACAGCCGCCCGAAGTCGCCCTGGCAGACCAGCCCGTTGACGCCCATCCCGGCCTCCTGCACGGCGAGCCGGTAGCCGGCCAGCCGGTCGACGCCGGCGCCCATGTCGGCGGGGCCGGCGATGGTGCCGATCCGGCGGCGGCCGGAGGCGAGCAGATGCCGGACGGCGGCCTGCGCCCCGCCGAAGTTGTCGACGTCGACGTACGGCAGGGCCACCTCCTCCAGGGGCCGCCCGGCCAGCACGACCGGGGCCCCGGCGGCCGCCTGCACCAGCGGCGCGAGGTGGGCGCGGCGGGCGCCGACGAGCAGGACGCCCTCGGCCTGCCCGCCGCGCAGGTAGCCGGTGGTGGCGCGCCACTCCTCCGCGCGGCCGGCCATGAGGACGACGAGCGGCGCGCGGCCGGCGAGTTCCCGCCGCACGCCCCACAGCAGGCGCGCGAAATACGGGTCGCCGATGGCGCGGCAGCCGTCCTCGCACACGACGGCGGCGATCGTCCCGGACGAGACGCGGTCGGGGGGGCCGGTCCGGCGGCGGACGTAGCCGAGCCGTTCGACGGCCGCCTCGACCTGGAGCCGGGCGGTCCGGCTGACCCTGGCGGAGCCGTTGAGGACGCGGGACGCGGTCGCCGGGGAGACTCCGGCGAGCTGCGCGACGTGGGCGAGGGTCGGGGGGCGGCGGTCGGGGAGGGCGGGGTCCTTGGAGGGGTCTTTCGGACAGGCGGGGTCTTCCGGGTAGGCGGCGTCTCGCGGGTAGGCGGCGTCTCGCGGGTAGGCGGGGTCTTTCGGGAGGACGGGGTCTTCTGGGGGGTGGGTGACGGTCACGCTTCGGCACTCCCTTCGGGGGTTCCCGGCCGTGCGGGGGGTGAGGCCGGGTCGGGGAGTAGTGGGAGCGCTCCCAAGAATCCGTTCGGACGCCTGCCGTGTCAAGGGCCGCCGGGCGACCGATTCGGCCCGGGCCCCGAGTCCCTCACCGCGCGCGCGAGGGGCGGTGAAAATTCGTGAAAGTAATGAAACAAGCCTTCTCCTCCTAAGCCGGGGCGTTCTACGTTCACCGTCAGTCCAGGAGTGGGAGCGCTCCCAAGGCCGAACGCACAGTAGCGAGAGCCCCGACCGGAAGACATCCGCCCAACCAGAGGAGGACACCGGATGAAACACCCCCCAGTGCGCAGGAGACGCGGCGCCCGCCGCGGCATCGCGGCCGCGTCGGCCGCTCTCCTGCTCGCCTCAGGCACGGTCGCGCTGGGCCAGGCCCAGGCCAGCGCCGCCGCCGGCTGCAAGGTCGACTACACCGCCAACTCGTGGGACAGCGGCTTCACCGCCACCGTCTCGGTCACCAACCTCGGCGACCCGATCACCGGCGGCTGGACGCTGGAGTGGGACTTCGCCGGCAACCAGCAGGTGACCTCGGGCTGGAGCGGGACGTTCGCGCAGTCCGGCAGCCACGTCACGGTGACGAACCCGAGCTGGAGCAGCACGCTCGGCACCGGCGCGACGGCCGGCCCGGGCTTCCAGGCCACCTATTCGGGCAGCAACCAGGCGCCCTCCGAGTTCACTCTGAACGGCGTCCTCTGCACCGGGTCGACGGAACCGACCGACCCGCCGACCACCGACCCGCCGACCGACCCGCCCGGTGACCGGGCCGACAACCCGTACGCCGGGGCAGAGGTGTACGTGAACCCGCAGTGGGCGGCCAACGCCGCCGCCGAGCCCGGCGGCGACGCGATCGCCGACGAGCCGACCGGTGTGTGGATGGACCGGATCGCGGCGATCGAGGGTGCGGGCGGCAAAATGGGCCTGCGCGACCATCTCGACACCGCGCTCGACCAGGGCGACGACCTGGTCCAGGTCGTCGTCTACAACCTGCCCGGACGCGACTGCGCGGCGCTCGCGTCCAACGGCGAGCTCGGCCCGGACGAGATCGACAGGTACAAGACCGAGTTCATCGACCCGATCGCGGACATCCTCGGCGACGAGAAGTACGCCGGCCTGCGGATCGTCACGGTCGTGGAGCTCGACTCGCTGCCGAACCTCATCACCAACGTCGGCGACGGGGACGTCGCCACCGAGAACTGCAACGAGATGCTGGCGAACGGCAACTACCAGAAGGGCATCGCCTACGCGCTGCAGGAGCTCGGCGCCATTCCGAACGTCTACAACTACATCGACATCGGCCACCACGGCTGGCTCGGCTGGGACGACAACTTCTCCTCGTCCGCCGACCTGCTCACCGAGGTCGCCCAGATGTCCGGTTCACTCGACAACATCACGGGCTTCATCACCAACACCGCCAACTACGGGGCGCTGACGGAGCCGTACTTCTCCATCAGCGACTCCGTCAACGGCACGTCCGTCCGCCAATCCTCGTGGGTCGACTGGAACCGGTACGTCGACGAGCTTTCGTACGCGCAGGCGTACCGGCAGGAGCTCGTCGGCAACGGTTTCGACGACGGCATCGGGATGCTCATCGACACCAGCCGCAACGGCTGGGGCGGCGCCGACCGCCCGACCGGTCCCGGCCCGACGACGGATGTGGACGCCTACGTCGACGGCGGCCGCACCGACCGGCGCCTCCACCTCGGCAACTGGTGCAACCAGTCGGGCGCGGGTCTCGGTGAGCGGCCGACGGCGGCGCCCGAGCCGGGCATCGACGCCTATGTCTGGATCAAGCCTCCGGGCGAGTCGGACGGGGCCAGCGAGGAGATCCCGAACGACGAGGGCAAGGGCTTCGACGAGATGTGCGATCCCGCGTACGGCGGCAACCCCCGCAACGGCGGCAACCCGAGCGGTGCCCTGCCGGACGCGCCGCTCTCCGGCCACTGGTTCTCCGCCCAGTTCCAGGAGCTGCTCCGGAACGCCAACCCGCCCGTCCGGTAACCGGTAACCGGCCACCCCGGGAAAGGCCCCGTGATCTGCTCCGGTCACGGGGCCTCTCCCTGTCCGCGGAACCCGGGAGCCGGAGAGGGACTCGCGGGAGAGGAAGGAATCGGCGGGGAGACGAAGCGGCCCGCGGCGTCCCCTGTCCGGACGCCGCGGGCCACGTTCTGTTGTCGGGAGCCTTCGCTCGGAATGCCGTTCTCTGCGCTGTGCCGTATCAGGCAATCATGGGATCAGGAGGTCATGGGGGTCCAGAGGTCACGGGGTCATGAGTCACGGGGTCATGAGGTCATGCAGTGCGGGTCGAGGTCGGTCGCCGCTCCGGACGTGTTCACCGTGAACCCGAACGTGGCCGTGTCGCCCACGTCCAGCGCGCCGTTCCAGGCGGCGTTGCCGACGGTGACGTCGGGGCCGGACTGGGTGTAGGTGCCGTTCCAGAGGCTCGCGACCGTCTCACCGTTGGCGAAGGTGAGGTGGGCCGTCCAGCCGTTGATCGGGAGCGTGCCGGTGTTGGTGACGGTGATCTCGCCCTGGTAGCCGCCGTCCCAGCTGTTGACGGAGCGGTAGGCGGCGGTGCAGACCATGCCCGGGTCGCCGGGGGGATCGGTGGGCGGGTCGGTCGGCTCCCCGTCCCCGTCGCCGATCCCGGTGACCTCGCCGTTGCCGCCGTCGAAGACGACGTCGGAGCAGCCGTAGAAGGTCTCGAGGCTGTCAGAGCGTTCCCACACGGTGTAGATGATGTGGCGGCCGCTCTTGCCGGACGGGAGCCGGGCGTCCCAGTGGTAGTAGGCGTCCTCGTTGCCGGGCGACCCGACGCTCGGCGGGTCGGTGGCGCTGTAGAACGGCTCCGCCTCCAGGTCGTCCCAGGACAGCGGGCTCGTCGGGCTCCACGAGTCCTTGGTGATGTAGGTGCGGAACGTTCCCGGGTGGGCCGCCCACTTGTTGTACCTGAATTGCAGGTTCGCGCCGGACGTGAGGTGCGTGACCGGCCAGTCGTCGCGGGGCAGGTCGTAGCCGCCGAAGTCGTAGACGACCGCGCCGCCGCTGCACAGCTCACCGTCCGGGATGAAGCCGCTGGTGCGGCCGGCGCCGTCCGAGCGCAGCACCGCGAACCAGTTGTAGAGCGAGCTCGTGCCGCTCTGCGCGACCGCGGCCGCGCAGGCCGGGTTGTTCGGGATGATCTGCCCGTTCGGGGTCAGTCCGTCCTTCCAGCACAGGTAGGTGCGGCTGCCGGGCACCATCATCGCGCCGTGCGCCGCGGCCGGCGCGGCCGTCAGCAGGGAACCGGCCAGCATCGCGGGGCCGAGCACGGCGCCCGCGACCAGGGCCTTGCGTTTCCGGGTCGCGCGTTTCCGGGGGGCGCGTCTTCGGGTGGTTCGACTCGGGGTGGTCATCGTCCTCCGTTCACGGGGTCGGGAGACATCTGTCCCAACCGGACGCTAACTCCGGCCGGTCAGGCCCGTGAACGGCCCTTTCACCCTTTCACCTCGCCCTTTCACCGAGGGTGCCCTGCGGGTGGCCGCCGGGCCGGGGCGAGGACGAATCGCCGGCCCGGATGGACCCCGGCGGCCTGGTTGTCCCCCGGCCGTGGGCCGGGAGATCACCCCGGCGCCGGGGCCCGGTGGCTCAGCCCTTGGTCGCGCCGGCCGTGAGACCTCCGATCAGCTGGCGTTCGGCCACCGCGTAGAAGAGGAGGGCGGGGATCATCGCCAGCACGATGTAGGCCAGGACGAGGGCGTAGTCCGTCGAGTACTGCCCCTGGTACTGCTGGATTCCGACGGGGATCGTGTGCCACTTCTCGTCGGCCAGCACCAGCAGCGGCAGGAAGAAGTTGTTCCAGCTCGTCACGATGGCGAGGACCGACACGGTGCCGATGGCGGGTCGCGCCATCGGCAGCAGGATGCGCCAGAAGAAGCCGAACCGGGTGCAGCCGTCCATGATCGCCGCCTCCTCCAGCTCCGCCGGGATCGTCCGGAAGAAGGAGCGCAGGATGATGATCGTGATCGGCAGCGCGAACGCGGCCTGGGGCAGGATCACGCCGAGCGGATTGTCCAGCAGGCCGAGCGAGCGCAGCAGGACGAACAGCGGGAGCACCGCCACCGCCGGCGGGAACATCAGGCCCGCCGCGAACGCCGTGAAGAAGATCTCGCGTCCCCGGAAGGCGTAGCGGGCGAACGCGAACGCCGCCATCGCCGACACCGCGACCGCGATCAGCGTGGTGCCGACCGCGATCATCACGCTGTTGGCGATCTGCCGCCAGAAGCCGCCGGACGACAGGATGCCGGTGTAGTTCGAGAACTGCCACTCGTCCGGCAGCCCGAAGGGGTCGGACGAGAGGGCGCCGGTGGTCTTGAGGCCCGACAGCACCGCGTACAGCAGCGGGACGACGATGAACGAGCCGAGGACCCAGACCAGCGTGTGCCGCGACATGCTCTTCGCGATCGCCTGGCGGCTCATCAGCGGCCTCCCGCGGAGGTGACCGAGCCCTGCAGGTCGCGGCGGAGCGCGAAGCGCTGGTACATCAGTGAGAAGACCATGCTGATGAGGAACATGGCCACGCTGATCGCGCTGGCGTAGCCCATCTGGTATCGCTTGAAGCCGAACTCGTACATGGTGACGGCCATCGTCTCCGTTGCATGAGTCGGCCCGCCAGTCGTGGTGACCCACACGAGGTCGAAGAGCTGGATCGAGCCGATGACGGACAGGAACACGCTGATCCGCAGGGTCGGCGCCAGCAGCGGCAGTGTGACGCTGCGGAACCGCCGCCACGCCCCCGCCCCGTCGATCGACGCGGCCTCCAGGATCTCCTTCGGGATCCCCTGCAGCCCGGCGAGGTAGATCATCATGTGGAAGCCGAAGTACTTCCACGTCATGACGGCGATCAGGGTGGGCAGTGCGGTGTCGGGGTCGGAGAACCACTTGCCGGCGAGTCCGCCGAGCAGCGGCAGGTCCTCGACGAGGGCGTCGGCGAGGCCGCTTCCCGGCAGGAAGATGATGCCGAACAGCACACCGGCGATCACCTCGGCCAGGATGTAGGGCGCGAAGAAGACCGCTCGGTAGACCGCCCTGCCGCGCATCTTCTGGTTGAGCAGGACGGCGGTGCCGAGGGCGAGCGGCAGCTGGACGACCAGCGACATCACGACCAGCACGAGAGCGCGCCACAGGTCGCCGCGGAAGACCTCGTCGCCGGCCAGCTTCCGGTAGTTGTCCAGGCCGATGAACTCGTCGGGGAAGCCGAAGCCGCCCCACTTGAAGAAGCTGGTGAAGAAGGCGACCAGGATCGGGATCAGGACGAAGCAGGCGAACAGCAGCAGTGCGGGCGTCAGGAACCAGGTGCTCGACAGCCAGCCGCGCAGCCGCTTCCCCGCCGACGCCTTGGGGCCCCGCTTGCGCGGGGCCCGTTCGGCGTGCCGCGGCCGATCATCGGTCGTGGCGGAAAGCGTCATTGGTCCTTGGCCACCTTGGTGACCGTCTGCGCGACCTCCTGGGCCGACTTCTTGCCCGCGATGAGCAGGGCGACGCTGTCATTGACCTCCGCGCCGACGGCGGGCGGGAACGCCTGGTCCAGGTAGAGCTGGAACCCGGTGGAGCCCTTCAGCGCCTCGGCGACCATCTTGCGGTTCTCGTCGGTCAGCGCGCTCTCGGCGCCCTTGACGACCGGCATGAACGCGCCCGAGGTCACGAACTCGCGCTCGTTCTGCTCGTTCATGAGGAACGTCAGGAAGTCGACGGCCTCGGGGGGCGCGTCCTTGCTCACCGCGTGCCCGTTGCCGCCGCCGAACACGTCGGTCACGGCGCCCGGGCCGCCCTCGACGGTCGGGAAGGGGAACCAGCCCAGGTCCTCGCCGAGGTCCTTGCCGGAGGCGTCCTTCATGACGGCGGGCGCCCACTGGCCCATCAGCGACATGGCGGTCTTGCCGGCGCCCATGGAGGCGGAGTGGCCGCCGGGCGTGTCGTAGCCGGCGTTCTGGTAGCCCTCCTGGAAGGGCTTGAGGTCCGCGAGCTGCTTCAGCTTCTCACCGGCCTGGATGAACGCGGTGCCGCCGAAGTCGTTGGACTGGGCGGCCTGCTGCATCGCCTGCATGCCGCCGATGCGCATCGCGAGGTAGGCCCAGTAGTAGTGGCCGGGCCACTTGTCCTTGCCGGCGAGCGCGATGGGGGTGATGTCGGCCCCCTGGAGCTTCTGGACGGCGTCCATGAACTCGGTCCAGGTCTTCGGGGGCCCGCTGACCCCGGCGTCCTTGAAGAGCTTCTTGTTGTACCAGAAGCCCACCATGCCCATGTCGTACGGGACGGCGTAGGTCTTGCCGTCGAAGGTGTACGCCTTCTTCGACACGTCGGTCATCGTCCCGAGCACCTTGGCGCCGTCGGAGGTGATGTCCTTGACCAGGCCGGCGTCGATCTGCTGCTTGAGGACGCCGCCGCCCCAGGTCACGTAGATGTCGGGCAGGTCGCCGGAGGCGACGAGCGCCGTCATCTTCGACTTGTAGGCGTCGTTCTCCAGGCTGGTGGCCTTGATGTCGACGTTCGGGTGCTGCGCCTCATAGGCCTTGGCGATCTTCGGGAAGAGGCTCTGCGACGGCTCGGTGGTCGCGATGTTCATCCATTCGATCGTGACCTTGCCGCCCGATCCGGAGTCGTCCCCGCCGCAGGCGGTGAGCATGGGCGCGGCCGTGACCAGCACGGCTCCCGCAGAGACTGCGGTCAGGAACGAACGTCGCGATCGGTGAGGGATGCCCATGGTGGTCTCCTGGATCCGGGGGTGGTGGGCGTTGGCCTGGCTGGGGGGAACGAGATCCGTTCCGCTCGAAACATTTCGAAAGTCTTCGGGCTCCGTTGCCGTGGAACTCTAAGAACGAGACCCCCGGCGGTCAAGACCTGAGCGATGGTTGACCGCAATTAAGTGCGGAAGAGTTACCGGCGTCGGGGGCTAGGAGTGGCCGAAACATTGCGATACTGTTCGCAATCGTTTCCTCGGGGAGGAGAGAAGCGTGCCCGTGCGCACCACCGACGAGATGCCGGATCCGCCGTCCCGGCCGACCCTGGCGCTCATCGCGTCCGAGGCGGGGGTGTCCCCCGCCACGGTGTCCAAGGTCCTCAACGGCCGGACCGACGTCGCCGCCGCGACCCGTGAGCGGGTGGAGGCGCTGCTGCGCACCCACAACTACCCCGGACCCGGCGGGGCGCGGCGCGCCCGCCGGTCCGGCCTGATCGACCTCGTCCTGGCCGGGCTCGACAGCCCGTGGGCGGTGGAGATCCTGCGCGGCGTGGAGGCCGAATGCGCCGAGCACGGCACCGGCGTCGTCGTCTCGCTGGTCCGCGAGGACGACGCCCGCCCGCCGAGCTGGCAGAACCTGCCCGCGCTGCACCACAGCGACGGGGTGATCCTGGTGACGTCCCGGATGACGCGCCGGCAGCGCGACCAGCTGGCCCGGGCCGGCGTGGGGCTCGTCCTGGTCGATCCGGTGAACCTGCCGGACAACGACATCGCCAGCGTCGGCGCCACCAACTGGGCCGGCGGGATGTCCGCCACCGAGCATCTGCTCGGGCTCGGCCATCGCCGCATCGGAATGATCGGCGGCCCGGCGGACATGCTGTGCACCCAGGCCCGGGTGGACGGCTACCGGACGGCCCTGGAGCGCGCCGGGGTCGAGGTCGACAAGGACCTCGTCCGGTACGGCGACTTCCACCACCAGGGCGGCTTCGCCCGGACGCGCGAGCTGCTGGAGCTCCCGGATCCGCCGACGGCGATCTTCGCCGGCAGCGACGAGCAGGCGATGGGCGCCTACCAGGCTGCCCGGCTCGCCGGCCTGCGCATTCCCGAGGACCTGAGCGTCGTCGGTTTCGACGACCTGCCGACCTGCGAGTGGCTGTCGCCACCGCTGACGACCGTCCGGCAGCCGCTGGAGGAGATGGGACGGGTCGCCGCCCGGACCCTGCTCCAGCTGCTCGACGGACGGCCGCCCCTGACCCCCCGCGTGGAGCTGGCCACCGATCTGCGTGTCCGCGCCTCCACCGCACCACCACCATCGGAGGAGCGATGACCGAAGCCGTCCCGGCCGCGAGTGCGACCCGTGAGCCCTGGCGGGACCGCGGGCTGACGGTCGCCGAGCGGGTCGCCGACCTGCTGGCCCGGATGACGCCGGAGGAGAAGGCGGGCCAGCTCGCCGGATACTGGGCGCTGCCCGCCGAGCCCGGCGAGCCCGTGGCTCCCATGGAAGACGACTCGAACGAGACCGCCCCCTCCCTGGACGAGATCCTCGACCGGGGCCTCGGCCAGCTCACCCGCGTGTTCGGGACCGCTCCCGTCCCGGCCGCGGAGGGCGCCGCGCGGCTCCGCGATCTGCAGCGGCGCGTCGCCGCCGGAAACCGTTTCGGCATCCCGGCGATCGCGCATGAGGAATGCCTCAACGGCTTCATGACGTGGGGCGCCACCGTCTTCCCCAGCCCGCCCGCCTGGGGCGCGACGTTCGACACCGATCTCGTCGGCGAGATGGCCTCCGCGATCGGGGAGAACATGCGGGCGGCCGGCGTCCACCAGGGCCTCGCGCCCGTCCTGGACGTCGTCCGCGACGCGCGCTGGGGCAGGACGGAGGAGTGCATCGGGGAGGACCCGTATCTCGTCAGCGTTCTCGGCACCGCATACGTCCGGGGCTTGGAACGATCCGGGGTCGTCTCGACGCTCAAGCACTTCGCCGGCTACTCCGCCTCCCGCGCCGGCCGGAACATGGCCCCCACGCCGATCGGGCCGCGCGAGTTCGCCGACGTCATCGTCGAACCCTTCGTGATGGCGCTGCGCGACGGCGGCGCCCGCTCGGTCATGCACTCCTACACCGACGTCGACGGGATGCCGGCCGCCTCCGACGAGCGGCTGCTGACCGGGCTGCTGCGCGACGAGCTGGGTCTGACGGGCATCGTCGTCGCCGACTACTTCGGCGTCTCGTTCCTGGAGACCCGCCACCGCGTGGCCGCCTCCCGGGGCGAGGCCGCCGCGCTCGCCCTGCGCGCCGGCATCGACATGGAGCTCCCGACCGTGCGCTGCTACGGCACTCCCCTGATCGAGGAGATCCGCCGGGGCGCCGTCTCCGAAGAGCTCCTGGACCGGGCCGCCGCCCGTGTCCTGACCCTCAAGGCCGAACTCGGCCTGCTGGACGGCGTACCGGGCGACGGTGACGGCGCGGAGCTGGACTTCGACCCGCCCGAGCACCGGGCGCTGGCACGGCGGCTCGCCGAGGAGTCGGTCGTGCTGCTGGCCAACGACGGGACGCTGCCGCTGCGTTCCGGCGCCGGGGTCGTGCTGGCGGGCCCCCTCGCCGACGACCCGTTCGCGATGATGGGCTGCTACACGTTCCCGAGCCATGTCGGCAGGCAGCATCCGGAACTGCCCCTCGGGGTGGAGTTCCCGACGCTGGCGGAGGCGCTCCAGGGCGAACTGCCCGACGTGCGGGTGGCGGGCTCCAAGGACGTTCTCGTGACCGACGACGCCGACATCCAGGCGGCCGTGGCGGCGGCCCGCGACGCCGAGCTGTGCGTGCTGGCGCTCGGCGACCGGGCCGGGATCTTCGGCCGCGGCACCTCCGGGGAGGGCTGCGACGTCGAGACGCTCGCGCTGCCCGGCCGCCAGGCCGAGCTGGCCACCGCGGTGATCGACACCGGCACGCCCACGGTCATCGTCATGCTCACCGGCCGCCCCTACGCGCTGGAGGGCATCGGCGACCGCGCCGCGGCCGTCGTGCAGGCGTTCTTCCCGGGCGAGGAGGGCGGCCGGGCGGTCGCCGGGATCCTGTCGGGGCGGGTCGAGCCGTCCGGGCGGATGCCGATCAGCGTGCCGCGCCGCGCGTCCGGCCCGCCCGTCACCTACCTGCGGTCGAAGATGGACGGCGGGCACGACTGGAGCGTGGTCGACCCGGTCCCCCGGTACCCGTTCGGATACGGCCTGACCTGGACGACGTTCGAGTACGACGCCCTGCACGTGGACGAGCGGGCGGCCACGGACGGGTCGGTCGAGGTCAGCGCCGTCGTCCGCAACACCGGGGACCACGCCGGGACGGAGGTCGTGCAGCTGTACCTGTCGGACCCCGTGGCGTCGGTGGTCCGGCCGGTCCGCTGGCTCGCCGGCTGGGCCCGGGTCAGGCTGGAGCCGGGCGACGCGGCGCGGATCGTGTTCGACGTTCACGCCGACCGCACCTCGTTCACCGGCCCCGACCTGCGACGCATCGTCGAGCCGGGCGCGATCGAGGTCGCCGTCGGGCGGTCGAGCGCCGATCTGCCGCTGCGGGGGTCGTTCGTCCTGGACGGGCCCGTGCGCACCCTCGGCCCGGATCGCGTGCTGACCGTCCCCGTGGAGGTCACGCTGCCATGACGCGATTCCGCAATCCGATCCTGCCGGGTTGCCATCCCGACCCGTCGATCTGCCGGGTGGGCGATGACTTCTACCTCGTGACGTCGACGTTCGAGTGGTTCCCCGGCCTGCCGGTGTTCCACAGCCGCGACCTGGTGCACTGGCGGCACGCCGGGCACGCGCTGGACCGGCCGGAGCAGCTCCCGCTGGACGGCGTCCCCGCATCCGGGGGCCTGTACGCGCCGACGCTGCGCTACCACGCGCCCCCCGGACAGGAGGGCCGCTTCTACCTGGTCTGCACGCTGGTGGACGGCAAGGAGTGGTCGGGGCACTTCGTGATGACCGCGTCCGACCCCGCCGGGCCGTGGTCGGACGCGCACCGGCTGGACGGCGAGGGCATCGACCCGTCCCTGTTCTTCGACGACGACGGCCGCGCCTGGTGCACCGGCACCCGCCTGACCGGGCGGTACGAGGGGCACACGGAGATCTGGCTGCGCGAGTTCGACCCGTCCGCCCTGGCGCTGACGGGCGATGAGCACGTGCTCTGGGACGGGGCGCTGAAGGGCTCGATCTGGTCGGAGGGCTCCCACCTCTACAAGATCGGCGGACGGTACTACCTGCTCACGGCCGAGGGCGGCACCGCGCTGGAGCACGCCGTCATGGTCGCGCGGGCCGACACCGTCACCGGCCCGTACGAGGGGAACCCGCGCAACCCGGTACTGACCCACCGCAACCTCGGGACGGGCCAGGCCATCGTCGGGACCGGCCACGCCGACCTGGTGGAGACGCCCGGCGGCGAGTGGTGGATGGTGCTGCTCGGGATGCGCCCGCATCGCGACGACCGGTGCGTCCTCGGCCGGGAGACGTTCCTGACGCCCGTCACCTGGGAAGACGGATGGCCGGTCACCGGCGGCCGGGTCGAGCCGGACCATCCGGTTCCGGCGCTGCCTCCGCATCCCTGGCCCGCCGCCCCGATGTGCGACCAGTTCGACGGGCCGGAGCTGGCCCCGGTCTGGAACATGCTGCGGCCTCCGCGGGAACGCTGGTGGAGCCTGGACGAGCGTCCGGGGCATCTGCGGCTGCGCGTGCGGCCGGAGAGCCTCGCCGACGTCGCCAACCCCTCGTTCGTCGGGCGGCGCCAGCAGCACCCGGACTTCGCCGCCTTCACCTCGCTCGACTTCGTCCCGGCGAACGAGGAGTGGGCGGGCCTCGCACTGGTCCAGAACAACGACTTCCACGTGTTGCTCGTCTCGACGAGCCAGGGGCTGCGGCTGATCAAGCGTGAGCAGGGGATCGAAACCGTGCTGGCCAAGGCGCCGGCCGCTCCCGGGCGGGTCCGGCTCGGTTTCGAGGCCCACGGCCGCTGGTACCAGGCGTCCTACGCACTGGAGCCGGGGAACACCGTGGAGGCGGGCGGCTGGACGCCGCTCGGCGATCCCGTGGACGGCGACATCCTCAGCAGCCAGGTCGCGGGCGGCTTCACCGGCGCCTACATCGGCCTCTACGCCACCGCGAACGGACGGGCCGGCATCAACCACGCCGACTTCGCCTGGTTCGAGTACCACCCGCTCCCCCGTTGATCCGCGGCGCGCCTCCTGTGAACGATCATGGGGTCGTTCACAGGAGCAGGGCCGGGTCGGCGATGACGCGTTCGATGACGAGGCCGGCGGCGCCGAGGACGGCGGCGCCCTCGGCGAGGCCGGAGATCTCCACCGGCGGCACGCCCCGGCGGAGCGAGCCGGGGCCGTCGGCCAGGACCTCCTGGAGCGGGGGACGGACCCATTCGGCCAGCGGGGAGAAGACCCCGCCGAGCACGACGGTGTCCGGGTCGATCAGGTTGACGACGGACGCGAGCGCACCGCCGAGCGCGCGGCCGGCCCGGTCCACCGCGTGCAGGGCCGTCTCGTCGCCGGAGTTCAGCCGGTCGATGAGCGTGCTCACCGGGCCCCCGGGCCCGGCCGCGGGCCGCGTCACGGGAAGCCCGGCCGCGCGCAGGATCGCCTCCTGACCGGCGATCTGCTCCAGGCATCCGCGGCCGCCGCAGGAGCACGGCGGACCGCCGGGCTCCGCCACCAGGTGCCCGAGTTCGCCGGCGAAGCCGTGGGCCCCGCGGAACACCCGGCGGTCCACGACGATGCCGGCGCCGATCCCGATCTCGCCGGAGACGTGCACGAAGTCGCCGAACCGGTTCCCGCCGCCGAACCACAGTTCGCCGAGAGCGGCGAGGTTGGCCTCGTTGTCGTACTCGGCGGGCAGGGCGGCGTCGAGGCCGGGCGCGCCGGTGACGGGGACGTCGGTCCAGCCGAGGTTGGGGGCGTGGCGCACGACGCCGTTCTCGCGGTCGAGCAGGCCGGGGAGGGCGACGGCCGCGCCGGCGACGGTGAGCCCCTGCCCGGCGGCGGCGGAGACGGCCTCCGCGGCGAGGGCCGAGAGGGCGGCGAGGACGGCGCCTGGTTCGCGTCCGCGGTTGTCGGAGCTGAGCACGTGCCGGTAGCGGACCTGCTTGCCGAGGTCGATCACGCAGGAGGCGAGGTAGTCGACGTTGACCTCCAGGCCGAGCCCGGCGGCGCCGTCGCCGTGGACGGACACCCCGACACCCGGACGCCCGCGCTCCCCCTCGTGGACGGGCGCGCCGCCACGGACCAGGCCCGCGCTCTCCAGGAGGGCGACGAGGTTCGAGACGGTCGTCTTGGTGAAGCCCGTCAGTTCGGCGAGGCGCGCCCTGGTGACGGGCTGGTGCCGCGCGATGTGCTCCAGCACGACGGCGAGGTTCCGCTCGCGCATCGTCGCGTGCCGGACGGGGGCGTTCGCGGACTTCGTCATGAATGAACCCTAAATCAAACACGTGTATAGGCAGGACGGTACCCCTCTGCTACGTTAATTAGTCCACGCTCTTTACGAAACGACTTCGCATGAAGGAGTGGGACGGATGGCCGAGAGCCTGGTCGCGGGCGTCGACTCCTCGACGCAGTCGACGAAGGTCGTCCTGTGCCGCGCCGCGGACGGCACCGTGGTCGCCGAGGCGTCGGCCCCGCACCCCGACGGGACCGAATGCCATCCGGACCACTGGTGGAACGCGCTGACGCGGGTGCGGGACCTGCTCGAACGGGCCGACGCGGTCGCCGTCGCCGCGCAGCAGCACGGCATGGTCGCCCTCGACGGCGCGGGCGAGGTCGTCCGGCCCGCGCTGCTGTGGAACGACACGCGCTCGGCGCCGCAGGCCCGCGCCCTCGTCGAGGAGTTCGGCGGCGCGAAGGCGTGGGCGGACCGGACCGGCAGCGTGCCGCCCGCCTCGTTCACCGTGACCAAGCTGCGCTGGATGGCCGAGCACGAGCCGGGCCACGCGCGGCGCACCGAGCGGGTGATGCTCCCGCACGACTGGCTGACGCTGCGGCTCGGCGCGCCCGAGCCGGTCACCGACCGCGGCGACGCGTCCGGCACCGGCTACTGGTCCCCCGCCACCGGCGCCTACCTGCCCGACCTGCTGCGCGCCGCGCTCGGCCACGACGCCGAGACGCCGCGCGTCGCCGCCCCCGGCGAGCGCGCCGGCGAGACGGCATGGGGCGCGGCGCTCGGCCCCGGCACCGGCGACAACATGGGCGCCGCGCTCGGCCTCGGGCTGCGGCCCGGCGACGTCGTGGTGTCGATCGGCACGTCCGGCACGGCCTTCGCGGTCGCGGACGAGCCCGCCGCCGACCCGTCCGGCCTGGTCGCGGGGTTCGCCGACGCCACCGGCCGGTTCCTGCCCCTCGTCGCCACGCTCAACGCCGCCCGGATCCTGTCGGCCGCCGCGGCCATGACCGGGGCCGCGCTGGACGAGCTGTCCGCGCTCGCCCTCGCGGCCGGACCGGGCGCCGGCGGGGTGACGCTGCTCCCCTACCTCGACGGCGAGCGCACCCCCGACCGGCCGGACGCGACCGGCGTCCTGGCGGGGCTCACCACGTCCAACGCGACGCGGGAGAACGTGGCGCGGGCGGCGGTGGAGGCGCTGCTGTGCTCCCTCGCCGACGCCGTCGACCATCTCGCCGCACAGGGCATCCGGCCCCGCCGCACCCTCCTGATCGGCGGCGGCGCCCGCTCCGAGGCCGTCCGGGCCCTCGCCCCGGCGATCTTCGGGACGCCCGTGACCGTCCCCGAGCCCGCCGAGTACGTCGCGCTCGGCGCCGCCCGGCAGGCCGCGTGGGCCCTCGCCGGGACGCCCGAGCCACCCGAATGGCCGGCGCCGCCGGCGACCGAATGGCCGGCGCCGCCGGCGACCGGGCACACCGGCGAGCACACCGGGCAGGACATCCGCGGACGCTACGCCGCGCTGCGCGACTCCGCCCCGCAGATCTGAGGAGGTCTCCCATGAGCGACTACACACCCGTACCCGAGGACCGGTTCTCGTTCGGCATCTGGACGGTCGGCTGGCAGGGCGTCGACGTGTTCGGCCCCGGCACCCGGCCGCCGATGCCCGCCGACCGCGCCGTCCGCAAGCTGGCCGAGCTCGGCGCCTACGGCGTGAACTTCCACGACAACGACGTGTTCGACTTCGACGCCACGCCGGCCGAGCGGCAGGGGAGGATCGACGCGTTCCGCAAGGCGCTGGACGAGACCGGCCTGGTCGTCACCACCGCCACCACGAACCTGTTCGGCCACCCGATCTTCAAGGACGGGGCGTTCACCGCCAACGACCGCGACGTGCGCCGGTTCGCACTCCGCAAGGTCATGGACAACCTGGACCTGGCCGCCGAGCTCGGCGCCCGCGTCTACGTGTGCTGGGGCGGCCGCGAGGGCGCCGAGTCCGGGGCGTCCAAGGACGTGCGGGCGGCGCTGGACCGCTACAAGGAGGCGTTCGACGTCCTCGGCGCCTACGTCGCCGACCAGGGCTACGACCTGCGGTTCGCGATCGAGCCGAAGCCGAACGAGCCGCGCGGCGACATCCTGCTGCCCACGATCGGCCACGCCCTGGCGTTCATCCAGACCCTGGAGCACTCCGACAACGTCGGCCTGAACCCCGAGGTCGGGCACGAGGAGATGGCGGGGCTGAACTACGCGCACGGGCTGGCGCAGGCGCTCTGGCAGGGCAAGCTGTTCCACATCGACCTGAACGGGCAGCACGGCCCCCGCTACGACCAGGACCTGCGGTTCGGCGCCGGCAACGCGCGCGGCGCGTTCTGGGTGGTCGACCTGATCGAGCAGAGCGACTACGACGGCCCGGTCCACTTCGACTTCAAGCCGCCGCGCACCGAGGACGACGAGGGCGTGTGGGAGTCGGCGGCGGCGTGCATGCGCAACTGGCTGATCCTGCGGGAGAAGGCCCGCGCCTTCCGCGCCGATCCGGACGTCCAGAGCGCCCTGCGCGAGGCCAAGCTGGAGGAGCTGGCACAGCCCACCCTCGCCGACGGGGAGGACTGGCGCTCCGTCCGCGACGCCTCCCCCGACATCGAGGCCCTCGCGACCCGCCGCACCGCGTTCGAGCACCTCGACCAGCTCGCCCTCGAACACCTCTACGGCGTCCGCTCCTAGACGCCCGTCCCCGCGGAAGCCCGCCCTCTCCTCCCGGGGGCGGGCTTCCGCACGTCGGGTGCCCGTTGGGGTAGCGTCGGGGCAATGACCAGCGCGCAACTGCTCACCGACGCGTTCGGCCGGATCCGGGAGGCGGTCCACGACGCGGCCGGCGGGCTCACCCCACGGCAGCTCGCCTACCGCGCCGGAGACGGGGCCAACTCGATCGGCTGGCTCGTCTGGCACCTCACCCGCGTCCAGGACGATCACATCGCCGACGCCGCCGGCACCGCGCAGGTGTGGACGCGGGACGGCTGGGCCGGCCGGTTCGGGCTCCCGCTGGACCCGTCCGATACCGGCTACGGCCACACCGGGGACGAGGTCGCGGCGGTCCAGGTCGACTCGGCGGACCTGCTGACCGGCTATCACGACGCCGTGCACGACCGGACCGCCGAGTACGTGGGTTCGCTGACCGACGACGATCTTGGCCGGGTCGTGGACAGCGCCTGGGACCCGCCGGTCACGCTGGCGGTGCGGCTGGTCAGCGTGATCTCCGATGACCTGCAGCACGCAGGCCAGGCGGCCTTCGTCCGCGGTCTCCTCCTGCGCGGCTGAGCCGCACCCGACGCCACCGGCCCGCGCCGCAGCCGCTCAGGCGGGGATCTTCCGCGGCTTCTCCGGCCTGCGGGTGATGTCGCGCGGCACGGACGGCCGAAGCCCGGAGATGAGGCGCGACCACCGCGCGCCGATGTGCTCCAGGTCGTAGGCCCGCGCGGACCGCCGGGCCCGCTCGCCGAGCCGGTCGCGGAGCGCGGGGTCCGCGATCAGCTCGCGCAGCGCGGCGGTGAGCGCGTCCACGTCTCCGGTGGGGACGAGCAGGCCGTCGCTTCCGTGCGTGATCAGCTCCGGGGGGCCGAACGGGCAGTCGAACGACACGACCGGCAGTCCCATGCCCATGGCCTCGATGATGACCATCGGCATGCCCTCGCGCCGGGACGACAGGGCGTAGATCGACGCGCGCGCCATCTCGCCGTGCAGGTCGCGGGTGAAACCGCTCAGCTCCACCCGCCCGGTCAGGCCCAGCTCGGTGATCAGGGCGCCGAGCCGGTCCCGGCGCAGCCCGGAGCCGAAGATGCGCAGCGTCCAGTCGGGATGCTCGGCGGCGATCGGCGCGTAGGCGCGGATCAGCAGGTCGAAGCCCTTGTTGGCGACGAGGCGGCCGGCGGCAAGCACGACCTTGTGCTCGCGCCGGGACGGCCGTCCCGGCAGCGGCGGCGAGGCGTTGGGGATCCGGACGATGCGGACGCCGGATCCGGCGAGGGCCGTCTCGTAACCGGCGCGGGCCGGCCCGGTGAGGACGCTGAGCACGGTGAGCCGGCGGTAGGCGCGCACGACCAGCCGCCGGAGGGGCGGCCGGTAGGACTCCAGGCTCATGTGGTCCTGCCCGATCGTCGCGGTACCGCGCGGCGTGAGCTCGGCGGCGAGCAGGATGAGGGACGGCCGGGTCGCGATGAGCACGTCGGACGGCGTGCGGTGCAGGGCGCGCAGAAGGCACACGTCCGTCCAGAGGCTCATGAAGCGGAAGGACGACTCCTCCGCCGGGATCAGCAGGCTCGGAAACCGCGCCAGGAGGCGCGCCGCCCTGCCCTTGGCGGCGAAGCGGTCGTCGGCGTAGGTGATCGCGGCGCCGGCGGGAAGCGGGAAGAACGGCTTCGGGTTCCCCTTCAGGGCGCTGACGATCTCGATGTCGTGGTCGCGGGTCAGGTGCCCGCACAGGTTCAGCACGGTGCGGATCGTGCCGCCCGTCCCGTGCGCGTTCTGGAGGAGAACGCGGACGCGCAGGCGCTCACCCGGCGGCGGTACGCGCCTCCATCGCAGCGGACGCAACGTCCAGAGCGCCGCCCGGCGCAGAACACGGTGTGCCCTGCGCCGGACGCGGCGCCGCAGTCTCAGCTTGCGCACTGGCTCGTTCACCGGGCCCCCCATCGAAGCCGGCCGTCGTGGCCTGCTCTTTCCCGGCGGAGAGCCCGGTTAACATCAGCCGGTCGTCACGGAGCGCTCGAGCGCACTGCCCTTGACCCAGCGCTTCCAGGACATCTCGTAGTAGCTCCAGCCGTTGAACGGGTCAAGGCCGCGCTTGCTGCCGGTGATGATCACCGGGTCGCCGCGGTAGGACCATTTGTAGAACCAGCGGGCGTCCTTGGGCGGCGAGTTGATGCAGCCGTGGCTGACGTTCTGCTCGCCCTGCGCCCACACGGTCGCGGCCATCTCGTGGACGTACTCGCCGGTGGCGGAGATCCGCACCGCCCACGGGATGACCTCCTTGTAGCCGCCGTTCTTCTTGTCCTTCGGATCGACGCCCATCCACTCCGACGTCATGACCGCCGGATTCTCCTTGCCCATGGTCAGGTGGATGCCGCTGGCGGTGAGGTAGGTGTCGACGCCGTTGACCACGCGCCCGCCCTTGCCGGCGCTGATCGGCCAGCTACGGACCTTCTTGCCGTTCTCCTTGGCGACGGCCTTCTTGCTCTTGGTGCTGACCGTGAGGATGTGCGAGTCGCCGATGCGGAACGGGCGCGCGTAGTCGGAGACGCCGTAGGTCTTCTTGCCCGACTTCACACCGGACAGCCTGGCCCGAAACAGGACCTTCTGGTTGGGCTGCCAGTACTGGCCGTTCTTGGTACGGAAGATCACCGTGGTGTCGTTCGCCCAGTGCCACGCCCCGGTGGCGGGCTTGGTGGACTTGACCTCCAGGGCCTTCTCCACGGCCTCCTTGTCGGCCACCCCGCGGTTGAAGACCACCCGGATCGGCATGCCGACGCCGACCTTCTCGTTCTTCTGCGGCGTGACGTCGGCGATCTTCAGTTCCAGTGGCGCCTTCTGCGTGGCGAACGCGGCGTTGACCGTGGTCGACTTGCCCTCCGGGCTCGTGGCGACCGCCGTGACCTGGTACTTGGAGCCGGGACGCAGCGTGCGCGACTTCCAGGTGGTCTTGTCGGCGGCCATCTTCCCGTCGACCTGCTTGCCCTTGAGCGTGACGGTGACCTTGGCGAGCGTCCCGCCCGCGGCGGTGACCGTGACACCGTCCTCGGGCTTCGCCTTGGCGTTCCCGTTTGCGGGGTCGATCGTCACCTGCGGTGCGTTCGCGTCGGCCTTCTCACCGACGGTGACGCCGTTGTCCTTCTCTCCCCCGCTGCAGGCCGTGGTAAGGAGCAACACGACCCCCGCCAGTGCCGTGCCCGCCCGAACTCCTGCGGAAAACCTCCGCTGCACCTCAACCTCCAGTACCCCGCCGAACTACCAGAGAGACATTAGCGACAAAAGTCGTCGATCATGCCACGTCACAGGGTTTTTGCAGGTGTCCGAGATCAAAGCGTTGCAGAACGGCGCGCCGCCCGGCCCGTACCGGGGGCGCGGCGGTGAAAGGTCAGCCCAGCGCGCTGCCCTGCCGCCACTTGTCGAAGGACATCTGCCAGTAGCCCCAGCCGTTGTCCCACTCGATCTGGCGGTCGGTGCCGGTCAGCTTGATGACGTCGCCGCGCTGCATGATGTCGTAGAACCAGCGCGCGTTGGCGGGGCTGACGTTGATGCAGCCGTGGCTGACGTTCGCCGAGCCCTGCGATCCGACCGACCAGGGCGCCGAGTGCACGAACTCGCCGCTGTTGGAGAAGCGGACCGCGTGGTCGACGACCGTCTTGTAGTACCCGGGGTCGCCCGGCTTGCGGCCGGGGGCCGTCATCGTGACGGGGTTGCCCTTGCCCATCAGCAGGTGGACGCCGCTCGTCGTGGTGTACTCCCGCGTCTGCCCGTTGCCCGCGCTGAACGGGATGGTCCGCAGCTTCTCGCCGTCCCGCGTGACGGTCATCTCGTGCTTGCCGATGTCGCCGGTGGTGATCTGCGCGGCGCCGATGTTCAGGGTCGCCTGCGCGTCCTTCGCCCCGTAGACGCCGCCGCCCGCGTCGACCCCGGCCAGCGCCGCGTGGAAGGCGACCTTCTGGTGCGGCTGCCAGTGCGTCTTCGTCCGGTAGATGACCTGGTCGGGGGCGACCCACCGCCACGCGCCCTCGACCGGCTTGGCCGGCTTGACCCGCAGGGCCCGCTCGACGGCGGCCTTGTCGGTGACGGGCCGGTCGAACCGGACGATGATCGGCATGCCGACGCCGACCTTCTCCCCCTCGACGTTCGGGGTCACATCGGCGATCGAGAGCGTCTGGGCGGCCTTCAGCGTGCTGAACGAGCTGGTCACGGTGCGGGTCTTGCCGTCGTCGCGGGTCTGCGCGGTGACGGTGTAGGACGTTCCGGGCGTCATCGTCCGGGTGGAGTGCCACGTCTTGCGGTCGTCGCCGAACGTCCCGGTGATGGTGGCGCCCTCGCCCTGGACGGTGACCTTCTGCAGCTCGCCGTCCGAGGCCTTCACCTGGATCTTTCCGTCCGGCTTGACCTGTGCGGTCCCGTTGACCGGGGTGATCGTCACGGGCTCGCCCGAGTTCCCCGCGGCCAGCTTGCCCCCGCCGCCGACCGTGCAGGCGGTCGCGAGCATCGCGACCGCGCTCGCGGTACCGGTCAGCACCAGCCTGAAACGGCCCCTAGTCGCCACAACTCCCCCAAACTCGAAATATCGCCCCGTGTCGGACTATCTGAGAATGGAGACGCCGCAGACGGGCCGGAAGTTCGGCCCATCGGCCGGGTGATCACTGCTCAGGCCGGATGAGGCCGCTCAGGCGGCTTGCACGCCCTCGGCGGGCTCGCGGTTCACGTGGCGCACGACGCGCTTGAAGCCCCACACGGACACGGCGATGCCGATCGCGCCCAGCCCGGCGACGATGCCGGTGCGGATCCACAGGTACATGCTGATCGACTGGCTGAACAGCATCCAGAGGCTGACGCCCACGTTCGCGAGCAGGACCGCCGACCAGAGCAGCGAGATGCGCAGGAAGAACCGGTGGACCCTGGCGTGCTTGTAGAACGCGTCGGGGATCGGCGCCATGTCCCTGGCCAGCTTCATGGCCAGCGGCTTCCCCAGCGGCACCGAGGCGAGAAAGGCCATGCTCACGCAGAGCGTCCCGAGCGTCGGCTGCAGGAAGTACACGACCGCGCTGCCCGTCGCGGCCGCCAGTCCCGCGCGGACGGTCACGCCGACCGCGGCCAGCAGCAGCATCCCCGACACCGGGTGCCCGCGCACGTACCGGTAGACGATGCCGCCGTACACCCAGACGACGGCGGCCACGAGCGCCCCGGTCAGCCCCAGGAGCACGAGTGCGACGTAGAACACAACGACGGGGGCGATGACGCCCTCGACGAACCGCGGGAGCGCGTGCATCAGCAGCGCCGGCACCCGCGGCAGTTCGAAGACGGCGCTCCCGCCGCCGTGCGCGTCCTCGGGCTCGGCCGCACGCGTGAGCCCCGCGGGGGCGTCCGCCGCGGGTGCGGGAGGTTCCGCCGCCCCGAGGGGCGGTGCGGGCATGGTCGCCGGTCGATCCATCGAGCGGTGTGCTCCCCGATCGGTGTGCATGAACTCGGATGTGCTCACGATTCGCCCCACCGTACGTGATGATCCGCACCCGTATGTCCGTTTTGAGATCACCCGGGCTACGCGGCCGTCCGCTCCTTAGTTCGGCTGCGCGTCCCGTTCGGTGCGGGTGGCGTCCGGAAACGGCCAGAGTCGAACCCGTGTGACCCCGGCCCTGATTCCGACTTTAGCGGCCCCTTCGCTCAGCTCTCCGGCGGGGCGGGCTGAGCGTCGCGAGCCGCGGCGTAGATGGCCCGGAGCGTCACCGCCACCGACGGCCTGCGCACGCTCGCGGTCCTGGTGACGGCGTAGACCTCGCGGGCCAGCGTGCACTCCGGGATGCGCCGCACCGCCACGTCCTGGTCGCCGGCCGCGAGGGCCAGCGCGGGCACGGCGGTGATGCCGATCCCCCGCGCCACCAGGCTGAGGATCGTGTGCAGGCCCTCGAACTCCCACGGGACGGGACGGGCCCCGCCGACGGTGTCCAGGAGCCGCTCGACGGCCTGCCGGGACAGTTCCCCGGGCGGCGCGGCCATCCACGGCTCCTCCCGCAGCCGCTGCAGGTCCACGGGCAGGGCCGGGTCCGACATGGGATGGGTGGCCGGCACGACGAGGACCAGCGGGTCCCGGCGCAGATGGAAGAACTCCAGCGCGGCCGGCGACTGGTCGGGGACCTTGCCCGTCCAGTCGTCGATGAGCGCGATGTCCACCTCGCCGTTCTGCACCTGCCGGATGCCGTCGCCGCGCCGGGTCTGGCGCAGGACGAAGGCCAGCCCGGGATGCTCGCCGAGGCTGTGCGCCAGGGCGGGCGCGAAGGCGACGGCGGCGGTGGGGAACGCGGTGACGACGACGCGTCCCGTGGGGGTCTCCGAATGCGCCGACAGCTCCGACTCCGCGGTCTCGACCAGGCCGAGGATCTCCTCGGCGCGCTCGGCCAGGCGGCGCCCCGCATCGGTCAGCTCCGCGCTGCGGGCGGTCCGGTCCAGCAGCGGGACGCGGGCCTCCCGCTCCAGCGCGGACAGCTGCTGGGAGACCGCCGACGGCGTGTAGCCGAGGGCGGCGGCGGTCGCGGCGATGCTGCCGCGGCGGGCGAATTCGGCGAGAAGGCGGAGGCGGCGCAGCTCTAGCATCACTCCACCTTACGGTCACCATCGATGAGACTCGCTTGTGATGATGCTAGGAGCGGGCAAGTATGAAATCGAGCCCGGCCGGGTCACACAGGGGGATTCTGCAGTCACCCACCGCTATTTCGCTGTGCCTGTTTCGCGATGGCTGTTTCGCGATGCCTAATTCGCCATGCCCATTGGAGTATCGATGCCTGCCCAGAAAGAGCCCGCACCCGTCCGGCCACTGCCCTTCACCCCGCGTCCGGTCCCGCTGTCGGCGACGCTCGCGGTGAACGAGGCCATCGCGCGCAAGCGCAGGGAGGGCCGGCGCGTCCTCCCCCTGGGCTTCGGAGAGGCCGGGATACCGATACATCCCGCCCTGACCCGCGAGCTCGGCGCGGCCGCGGGCCGTGGCGGCTACGGCCCGGTCGCCGGGTCCGCCGCACTGCGCGCCGCAGCCGCCGGCTACTGGGCGCGGCGCGGGCTGCCCACCGACCCGTCCACGGTCGTCGCCGGCCCCGGCAGCAAGCCGCTGCTGTACGCCCTGCTCACCGCGATCGGCGGCGACGTCGTCGTGCCGGCGCCGAGCTGGGTGACCTACGCCGCGCAGACGTCGCTGGTGGGCGCCGAGCCGATCCGCGTCGCCACCCCGCCCGGCGAGGGCGGTGTGCCGAGCCCGGCGCTGCTGGCCGACGCCGTCGTGCGGGCCAGGGCGCGGGGCCGGGACGTGCGGGCCGTGGTGGTGACGCTGCCCGACAACCCGACGGGGACGATCGCCTCCGCCGAAACCGTGCGGCGGCTGTGCGCGGTGGCGCGCGAGCACGACCTTGTGATCATCTCGGACGAGATCTACCGCGACCTGGTGCATGAGCCGGGCCGCGCGGTGCCGAGCCCGGCCCGGCACGCGCCGGAGCGGACCGTCGTGACGACCGCGCTGAGCAAGAGCCTGGCCGCGGGCGGCTGGCGGCTCGGCGTCGCGCGGCTGCCGGACGGCCCGTTCGGCCGTGCGCTGCGCGACAGCCTGCTGGGCGTGGCGAGCGAGATCTGGTCCAGTGCCCCGGCCCCGATGCAGCACGCCGCCGCGTACGCGTTCGCCGAGCCGCCCGAGCTGGTCGAGCACATCGACCGCAGCAGGCGGCTGCACGCCGCGGTCACCTGCGCGGTCGCCGACCGGTTCGCCGCCGCGGGCGCCCGGGTCACCCGGCCGGAGGCGGCCTTCTACGTCTACCCCGACTTCGGCCCGGTCCGGGAGGCGCTGCGGGAGAACCACGGCATCCGGACGGCCGCGGACCTGACACATCTGCTGCTGGAGCGTTACGGGGTCGGCGTCCTGCCCGGCAGCTCGTTCGGGGACGCTCCGGCGGCCCTGCGGATGCGGGTGGCGCCCAGCCTGCTGTACGGGGACGACGACGAGCGGCGGCTCGCGGCCCTGGCCTCCCCCGCCCCGGCGGCGCTGCCGTGGATCGCGGGCGCCCTGGACCACCTCACCGACGTCCTCACCGACCTCTCCGAGACGGTCACCGCGGGCGAGCCGGTGCCGGCCTGACGGGAAAGTCGGCGGGAATGGCGGAGGGTAAGGGAGTCGAACCCCTTCGAGTGTCACCTCGACGTCAGTTTTCGAAACTGCTGCCTTACCGTTCGGCCAACCCTCCGGGCGAATCGCGGGCCGTCCGGGCGACCGGACGGCCCGCGGCGTGAAACGCCGGTGGACCAGCAGGGAGTCGAACCCTGATCGCTTCCTTGCAAGGGAAGTGTGCTGCCGTTACACCACAAGCCCGTGATCCGTGCTCAGCTGGGGCGGTAGGAGTCGAACCCACTTTCCGCCGGTTTTGGAGACCGGCCGCCTATCCGGTGGCTCACCCCATCGTTCTTTCGCTCGTTCGATGCGTCCAATGATGCGGGCGTTCCCGGCACGACACAAAGTGTTTTCTGCGTGAAGGGCCGGATGCGCACCGTCATCGGCGCCGCGGGCGGCCGTGCGGAGGGTCACAGTCCGGCCCGACCGGCACGTATAAGCGTGGTGTAAGGTCCAACGACGCACGGGGCGAACGTCACGAATCGACCAACGGCAAGGCAAGCGGCATCCGGCCCGCCTTGCCCGTGATAAACCCAAGATGAGCACGAAGTCACGCAAGTGATGAAAGAAGGCGAGGGGGCCCGCCATGAGGCATGCACGGGACGGGGCTGCCGCGGCGATGAGCGCCGCCTCCAGGATTCTGGTCGCGCGGGGCAAGAACGAGCCCCAGGAGATGGAGAATCCGGAAGTCGCCTGGGGTCAGCGCGCCCGCGACGGCGTGTGGGTCCCGACCAGGGACGGGCAGCGGATCCACCTCGGCATCGACGTCGCGGCGGCGGACACCGTCGCGCAGGTGCTGCGACCCAGCCTGCGGGTCTTCGTGGGCGTGGACGTCGACACCGACATCGTCGCGCAGACGACGGCGGCCGGCGTGCGGCTGCTGACGGTGATCCACGGCCCCGACGCCCCCTCGGAGTTCCGTTTCACCATCTCCCTCGCCGACGGCCTCACGCTGGAGTCGATGCCGTCCGGCGGCTACGACGTCGTCCATCTGCGCTACGGCGCGACCGTGGGCCGGCTCTACAACCCCTGGGCGAGCGACGCGATGTTCCGTCAGGTGAAGGCCGACTACACGCTGGAGGGCGCGGTCGTCACGATGCGGGTCCAGCACACCGACGCCTACTACCCGGTCGTCGCCGACCCCAGCTACGAGCGCTGACGGGCGCCGCGATCCCTCGCCGCGGCCGGGCCCGCGGGACCCGCCGCACATGGAACGTTCCGGCCGGATCAGGCCGCGCGACGCGCCAGCGCATCCTGGCGGGGTGCGCGTGGACGTGCGCGATCCGCGTCATATGGTTGGGGCCCACGGGCCGCGTTCCGGCCCCGGCGGCGCTGCCGGGCACACGACCGCCCCGGTCCCCGAGACTGGAGTCATTGTGATCTTCACTCATGACACCGAGCACGCGCTCGCCGTCGTCGTCGACCTGATCAACACCGGCGCGGCGGCGTCCGGGGCCGAGCGGCTCGGCGGCCTGCCCGGCCTGCGCTCGTTCGTGGAGCGCAACACGTTCAGCGACGTGGGCGAGCTCACCGACACCGACCTGCTGCGGGTCCTGGACCTGCGCGCGCGGTTCCACGCGGTGTTCCGCGCCGACGGCGTCCCGTCCGCCGTGCGGAAGATCAACGAGATCGTCGGCGAGGTCGGCACCACCCCGCACCTGACCGACCACGACGGCTACGACTGGCACGTGCACTTCTTCGCGCCCGGCGCGCCGCTGGGCGAGCACCTGGCCGCCGACTGCGGCATGGCGCTGGCGTACGTGGTGGCGTCCGGCGAGCTGGACCGGCTGCGCACCTGCGAGGCACCGGACTGCTCCCGGGTCCTGGTGGACCTGTCGCGCAACCGCTGCCGCCGCTACTGCGACAGCCGCACCTGCGGCAACCGCATGCACGTGGCCGCCTACCGGGCCCGCCAGCGGGAGGCCGGGGCCGACTCGCCCCGGCAGGAGACCGCCGCGCACTGAGCGGTCGTTCAGGAGCGGAGGGCGGTGACCGCGTCGAGGGCGCGGCGCGCGCCGGCGGCGTCGTGGACGCGGAAGACGCGGGCGCCGAGGAGCGCGGAGACGGCGAGGACGGCCGTCGTGCCGACGCCGCGCGCGCCGACCGGGCGGCCGAGGGTCTCCCCGATGAAGTCCTTGTTGGACACCGCGACCAGTACCGGCCAGCCGGTGGCGGTCAGTTCGCCGAGCCGTCGGGTGATCTCCAGGGAGTGCCGGGTGTTCTTGCCGAAGTCGTGGGCGGGGTCGATGAGGATCGCCTCCCGCGGTACCCCGAGGGCGGCGGCGCGCTCGGCCTCGGCCGTGATGTGCGCGATCACGTCGCCGACGACGTCGGCGTAGCCGATCCGGTGCGGGCGGGTGCGGGGGCCGAGGGCGCCCGCGTGCGAGCAGACCAGGCCGATGCCGTGCGCGGCGGCGACCTCGGCGAGCCGGGGGTCGGGGCCGCCCCAGGTGTCGTTGAGCAGATCGGCGCCCGCCCGCGCGACCGCCTCGCCGACCTCGGCGCGCCAGGTGTCGACGCTGATCACCACACCGGGATGGCGGTCCCGGACGGCGGCGACCAGGTCGACGACCCGGCGCAGCTCCTCGTCGACGCCGACGTCCTCGCCGGGACCGGCCTTCACGCCGCCGATGTCGACGATGTCGGCGCCGGCGGCGACGGCCCGGCCCGCGGCGGCGAGGGCGGCGTCGAAGCCGTAGGTGGCGCCCCGGTCGAAGAACGAGTCGGGTGTGCGGTTCACCACGGCCATGATCGCGTGCGGGCCGATCTCGCGGCCGTTCAGCCGCAGCGGCGGCACCAGCGCAGAGCTCATGATCCCCTCACCGTGGCACATCGGCGGCCCGGCGGGCGAACCAGAAGTGAATTCGGTCCAAACGGTGCCCTCCCTCGTCATCGACGTGGCGCGGTCGGTAATCTCATATTTCACGCTCGTTGCGGGTTCACCCGTGGTGGGCCCCGTCGGACCTATTTCAGCCATGGAGGATCCGCTGTCCAGGCGAGCACTCATCACCGGCATCACCGGACAGGACGGCTCGTATCTGGCCGAGCATCTGCTTGGGCTGGGGTACGAGGTCTGGGGCCTGGTGCGGGGGCAGGCGAACCCCCATGTGTCGCGGCTGCGCAAGCACATCGGCGACGTTCAGATCACCACCGGAGACCTGCTGGACCAGGGCAGCCTGATCTCGGCGGTGGAGCGAGTACAGCCCGACGAGGTCTACAACCTGGGCGCGATCTCTTACGTGCCGATGTCGTGGCAGCAGGCCGAGCTCACCGCCGAGGTGACCGGCATGGGCGTGCTGCGGATGCTGGAGGCGATCCGCGTGGTGTCGGGCATCAGCCCGTCCCGGACGCCGGCCCGCGAGCAGATCCGGTTCTACCAGGCGTCGTCGTCGGAGATGTTCGGGATGGTGCGGGAGACGCCGCAGAACGAGAAGACGCCGTTCCACCCGCGCAGCCCGTACGGGGTGGCCAAGAGCTACGGCCACTACATCACGCAGAACTACCGCGAGTCCTACGGGATGTTCGCCGTCAGCGGGATCCTGTTCAACCACGAGTCCCCGCGCCGCGGCGCCGAGTTCGTGACCCGGAAGGTGACGCTCGGCGCGGCGCGCATCAAGCTGGGCCTGGCGACCGAGCTGCGGCTCGGCAACCTGGACGCGCGGCGCGACTGGGGCTACGCGGGCGACTACGCCCGCGCGATGCGGCTGATGCTGACGCAGGACGCCCCCGAGGACTACGTCATCGGAACGGGCCAGACGCAGTCGGTGCGGGAGCTGGTCGAGTTCGCGTTCCGCACGGCGGGCTTGAACTGGGAGGACCACGTCGTCCTGGACGCCCGCTACACGCGTCCCGCCGAGGTCGACCTGCTGTGCGCCGACCCGAAGAGGGCCCGCGAGCAGCTCGGCTGGGAGCCCGCGGTGACGTTCGAGGAGCTCGTGACGATGATGGTCGAGTCGGACCTGCGGCTGCTGTCGCGGTCCGCGCGGCCCGAGGACGAGCCGTTCAGCCCCGACCACTGGTGATCCGTCCCGCCGGGGAGGCGTGAACCGGGCGGGTCGTGGCACGATGCAGGCATGGCCGCCGACGAACCGACCGTCTGATGCCGGACGTCCGGCTGGGCACCGGGTCCGGGCGCTGGATCCTGCTGGCGACGGTGCTCGGGTCGGGCGTGGCGATGCTCGACGCCACGGTCGTGAACGTGGCGCTGCCGGCGCTGGCGCGGGACCTGGGCGCCGACATGGCCGGGCTGCAGTGGACGGTGAACGCCTACACGCTGACGCTCGCCGGGTTCATCCTGCTCGGCGGCTCGCTCGGCGACCGGTTCGGGCGGCGGCGGATCTTCCTCATCGGCGTCGTGTGGTTCGCGGTCGCGTCGGCGCTGTGCGGCCTGGCCCTGAACATCGAGATGCTGATCGTGTCGCGGGCGCTGCAGGGCGTGGGCGGTGCGCTGCTCACCCCCGGCTCGCTGGCGATCATCCAGTCGTCGTTCGTCCCCGATGACCGTCCGCGCGCGGTGGGCGCCTGGTCGGGCCTCGGCGGCGTCGCCGCCGCGGTCGGGCCGTTCGCGGGCGGCTGGCTGGTGGAGGCGGCCGGGTGGCGGTGGGTGTTCCTGCTGAACGTGCCGCTGACCGCCGTGGTGGTGCTGGTGGCGGCCCGGCACGTCCCCGAGAGCGCCGACCCCGAGGCCCACGGGCGTTTCGACGTGCTCGGCGCGGCCCTGGCGGCGCTCGCCCTGACGGGGACGACCTACGCGCTCACCGAGGCGCCCGGCGGTGACGTGAACCCCGCGGTCATCGGGGCCGCCGCCGTCGCGGGCCTGGCGGCCGCCGCCGCGTTCGTGGTGGTCGAGCGGAGCCGCGGCCGGGAGCGGCCGCCCGGCCGGCGGGCGAAGGGGACGGCCGGACGGGAGGCGCGCGCTCCGGAGGCGCCGCAGCCGATGCTGCCGCTGGAGGTGTTCGCGTCCCGGCAGTTCTCCGCCGTCAACGTCGTCACGTTCATCATGTACGGCGGGATGGCCGTGATGTTCTTCCTGTTCGTGCTGCACCTGCAGGTCGTCGGCGGGTTCTCGCCGATCGCCGCGGGGTCGGCGCTGCTGCCGGTCACCGTGCTGATGCTGCTGCTGTCGGCGCGGGCGGGCGCGCTCGCGCAGCGGATCGGCCCGCGGCTGCCGATGGCGGGCGGGCTGCTGCTGGCGGCCGCCGGGATGCTGATGGTCTCCCGGATCGGCGCGGACACCTCGTACGGGCGCGACGTCCTGCCCGCCGTGATCGTGTTCGGGCTGGGCCTGTCGGCGGTGGTCGCGCCGCTCACCGCCACCGTGCTCGCCACCGCTGAGGTCCGCCACGCGGGCGTGGCCAGCGGGGTCAACAACGCGGTGGCGCGGGCCGCGGGGCTCCTGGCGGTGGCGGCGATCCCGCCGCTGGCCGGGCTGACCGGCGACGCCTACCGGAACCCCGCCGACTTCTCCCGCGGGTTCGCGATCGCGATGGTGACGTGCGCCGCGATCCTGGCCTGCGGGGCGGTGCTGAGCCTCCTGACGATCGGCGACGACGCGCTGCGGACCCCGTCCGGGGAGCAGGTCCGGCCGGAGTGCAGGAGCCAGTGCGGCGTCGGCGCCCCGCAGCTGCAGCCCGAGCCGGAGACCGTCCCTGCCGACCCGCCCGCGGGCCCGCGCAAGGCCCCGCCACCGGGCCCGCCACCTTGATCACCTGGCCGGACGGGGGGCGCCGCCGCTGATTCTCGGTCCGATTCCGGCTATGTCCAGGACCGGAACGGTTCGTTGTCATACGGTCAAGGCATGAATCTGCGGCAGCTGCGCTATGTCGTGGCGACCGCCGACCACGGCACCATGACGTCGGCGGCCCAGGCTCTCTACGTGGCCCAGCCCGCGCTCTCGCGGGCCGTCCGCGAGCTGGAGCGCGAGCTCGGCGTCGAACTGTTCGCGCGTTCCGGCCGCGGTGTCGCGCTTACCCCCGCGGGCGAGCAGGTGGTCCGGCAGGCCCGCGTCGCGCTGGGCGCCGTCGAGGCGATCGAGGCCCTGTCGGTCACCCGCGCCAACGGGCGGGGCGCGGAGCTGCGCATCGCCGTCACCGCGTCCCTGGAGCCGGAGCTGACCGGCCGGCTCATCCCCCGCTTCGCCCGCGACCAGCCGGCCGTCCGGATCCGGGTGGTCCGCTGCGCGGACCGCGACCAGGTCGCGGCGGCGCTGCGCACGGGCCGCGCCGACCTCGCCCTGACCGATCTGCCGGTCCCCGGCGACATGTCCGCGCATCCGTTCGAGCAGCGGGAGGTCGTGCTGATCTCGCCGCCCGCGCTGAAGGTCCGGGAGCCGGTGTCGCCGGCCGCGCTGAACGGGATGCGGCTCGTGCTGCCCGCCCGCGGCAGCGCCCGCCGCGCCGAGATCGACCTGGTGCTGCGCCGCGTCGGCGCCACCCCGGTCGCCGCCGTCGAGTCCGACGAGCGCGGCGCCTGGCTCGGCTGGGTCCGCGCCGGGCTGGGGTCCCTGCTGTGGTACCGGAACCAGATCGACGACACCGAGGGGGTGACCGTCCGGTCGTTCATGCCGCCGATCACCCGCATGATCGGGCTGGTCCACGCGCACCGCAGGCTCCCGCCCGCCGCGCGCGACTTCCTGACGTTCGCCAAGGAGACGGGCCGCGGCGACCAGTGACGCCGGAC
Organism: Spirillospora sp. NPDC048824; assembly: GCF_043198455.1. Classification (NCBI taxonomy): domain Bacteria; kingdom Bacillati; phylum Actinomycetota; class Actinomycetes; order Streptosporangiales; family Thermomonosporaceae; genus Spirillospora; species Spirillospora sp. NPDC048824. The sequence goes on from NZ_JBICUS010000011.1 coordinate 240,883, forward strand.
GGCCCGTGACGGGGCGTGCCGGTCCCGCCTCGGCCGCGGTTCGCACCGAGGCCGCGGCGGGACCGGTCAGGACGACCCGTGCTCGGGGAGTTCGACGGCGTAGGACTCCTTCACCACGTCCAGGTGGTGCCAGGACTCCCTGACCGTGACCCCGGGCACCGACCGGATCGCGTCCAGCACGGCGACCAGCTCGCTGCGTGAGGTCGCCTCGGCCTGCCCGACGATGTCGTAGCGGCCGAAGCCCGTCGCCAGGTAGCGGACGCCGTCCTGGGCGGCGACCGCCTCGGCGACCTTGCGCAGCCCCCCGGTCACCGTCAGCCCGAACCCGCCGAGCTCGGCGGCGCCGAGGGCCAGCGGGTCGGCCAGGCCGGTGACCTGGATGACGCCCGAGCGCATGAGCCTGACGACCCGGGCCCGGGTGGCGGCCTGCGACAGGCCGATGATGTGCGCGAGCCGGGTGTAGGGGGCGCGCCCGTCGCGCTGCAGCTCCTGCAGGAGCCGCCAGTCGATGTCGTCGAGGCTGACCTCGCCGAGCTCGCGCACCACCGCGTGCGTGTCGCGCACGGTGGACACCGACCGGAACACCTCCGCCACGCGCACCCCGGGGACGGACCTGATGTGGTCCACCTCCGCGGCGAGCGCGGCGTCGTCGCTGGTGCGCACCTGCGCGACCAGGTCGTGCGGGCCGGCGGTCAGCGCGGTGAAGCTGACGGCGGGGCGTTCGGCGATGGCCGCGGCCACCTCCCTGGCCGAGCCGTCCACGGCGACCGAGAGGTGCCCGATCGCCTCCGCTCCGACGACGGCGGCGTGCACGATGCCGACGACGCGGACGACCTTGGTCTCGAGAAGGTGCTGTACCCGTGCCCGCACGGCCGTGCGGGAAAGCCCGACACGGTCGGCGAGCGCCTGGAACGTCGCTCTGCCATCCCGCTGGAGCTCGCGGACGAGCACGGCGTCGACCGCATCCAGCACGGCTCTCCTCCTCGATGTGCGATGAATCGTTTTGCCAGCAACTGCAAGATCATTCCATTTCAGGACGGTATGACGTCAAATATTGATCTTGCTCGTGTTCGCCATGCCCGGCGGCCGTCGATGCGTCTGTGCCGGGTTCCGCGCGGCGCCGTTTCCGACGCCGGGTAAATCCCTGCGAGAGCGCAACGCCTCCGCCTCGCGTCGGCGGCGGCCGCGCGGGATGGCAATGATCACCACGGTGGTCGCCGCCCGGCCGGGGCGGCCCGCGGCGCGGGCGAGCGCGGCTGACCGGGCTCAAGTGCCTGACCTGCATGCGCTTCTCCCGGTGTTCTGCTGTCACGCCCTACGGCGGGTTTCGCCGTCCGCGTGAGGCACATGTAAGAAAAGTGCATCCAGGGCGCAGTTACGTCAAGAGGTAACTTTACAGAGAGCCAAGCCTCACGTTGCACCGTTTTGCCCCACCGGCACGGCGTTCACTTCCGCCACGCCGGGAAGGGGCCGGAGGCACCGCCGGAGATCATTCGGCCACTCCACGGGGACACAGAGTCATCACCCCTGGGTACGGCCCCGCGGACCGCGCCGTCCGGGCCGGCGGGCGGCCGGGCCCGGTCACGGCTTGGCCGGAGCATCGGCGGGTATGGCCGACAATGAACGGTGGCCCAGCCACCCAGATCCTGTGATTGGTGTGTAGTACCGCCGTGCAGCTGCTGAACGGTGAGCCCTCCGCTCACGACCTCACCTACAACGACGTCTTCATGGTCCCGCGCCGCTCCTCGGTCGGGTCGCGCTTGGACGTCGACCTGTCGACCTCGGACGGCAGCGGTACGACCGTGCCGCTCGTGGTGGCCAACATGACCGCGGTATCGGGGCGCCGGATGGCCGAGACCGTCGCCCGGCGCGGCGGCATCGCGGTGCTTCCGCAGGACATCCCGGCCGACGTCGTCGCCGAGGTCATCGGCTGGGTCAAGGGACGCGACCTGGTCGTGGACACCCCGATCCGGCTGGACCCGTCGAGCACGGCCGGCGACGCGCTCGCGCTGCTGCCGAAGCGCGCGCACGGCGCGGTGATCGTCGTCGAGGACGACCGCCCGGTGGGCGTCGTCACCGAGGCCGACTGCCAGGGCGTCGACCGGTTCGCCCAGCTCCGCGACATCATGTCCCGCGACCTGGTCACGGTGCCGGCCGGCGTCGACCCGCGCGAGGCGTTCGAGCGGCTGCACGAGCGCGGCCACCGGCTCGCCCCGGTCGTCGACGCCGCCGGCCGGCTCGCGGGCATCCTGACCCGCACCGGCGCGCTGCGCGCCACCCTCTACAAGCCCGCGGTGGACGGTGCCGGGCGGCTGCGCATCGCCGCGGCGGTCGGCGTGAACGGCGACGTGGCGGGCAAGGCCAAGGCGCTGCTGGAGGCGGGCGCCGACCTGCTCGTCGTCGACACCGCGCACGGCCACCAGGACAAGATGCTGGGCGCGCTCGCCGCCGTCCGGGGCCTGGACCCCGGCGTCCCGGTCGCGGCCGGGAACGTGGTGACGGCCGAGGGCACCCGCGACCTGATCGAGGCGGGCGCCGACATCGTCAAGGTCGGCGTGGGCCCCGGCGCGATGTGCACGACCCGGATGATGACCGGAGTCGGCCGCCCGCAGTTCTCCGCCGTCCTGGAGTGCGCCGCCGAGGCCCGCCGCCTCGGCCGGCACGTGTGGGCCGACGGCGGGGTCCGGCATCCCCGCGACGTGGCCCTGGCGCTGGCGGCCGGCGCCGCGAACGTGATGGTCGGCTCCTGGTTCGCCGGCACCTACGAGTCGCCCGGCGACCTGCAGCGCGCCGCCGACGGGCGGCTCTACAAGGAGAGCTTCGGGATGGCGTCCGCGCGGGCCGTGCGGCTGCGCACCGCCGACGACTCCCCGTTCGACCGGGCCCGCAAGGCGCTGTTCGAGGAGGGCATCTCCACATCCCGGATGTTCCTGGACCCGCGGCGTCCCGGCGTGGAGGACCTCGTCGACTCGATCGTCGCCGGGCTGCGCAGCTCGTGCACCTACGCGGGCGCCCGCACGCTGGAGGAGTTCCACGAGCGCGCGACCGTCGGGATCCAGAGCTCGGCCGGCTACGCCGAGGGCATGCCGCTGTCCAGCAGCTGGTGAACCTCCCGGTTTCGCCGCCTTCCCGGCGCGGCATTTCGCGACACGCCGCCGCCGTCGCGGCATATTCGGCTCGCTGACCTGCACGCTTTTGACCCAGGGGACGCAGAAGGGGGTCTGCGTCCCCGAGGGGGGCGGAGCATGTTCGACGGCGGGCCGATCGGGGGCCGGACACCGCTGCTGCCGGACCGTCCGCGGTCGGAGGACGGCGGGCGGGACAAGCGGCACGAGCGGGGCAGGCGGGCCGTGCGGGGCCGGCGGGACGCGGCGCTGCGGCGGCTGGCGGAGGCGCTGCTGATCGCCGCGGTGTCGCCGGTGATGCCCGGCGTCGCACACCTGCGGGCGGGGCGTGTCCGGCTCGGCGCGGCGCTGCTCGGCGCGCAGGCGGTGCTGCTGACCGCGGCGGCGATCTGCGCCGGCCACGGCCGCTCCCTGTTCCTCGAGCTGTCGGTGCGGCCCGGCTGGCTGCTGGCCCTGACGGCCGGCGCCGCGGTCCTCGCGGGGCTGTGGGCGGCGCTGATCGTCCATTCCTACGCCGTGCTGGTGCCGGGCGGGCTGCCGCCGCTGTGGCGGCTCGCCGGAGGCACCACCGTTTCGGTCCTGTGCCTGCTGGTCGTCGTCCCGCCGATGACCGTCGCCCACTACGGCCACCTGCAGCGCGACCTGGTCACGAGCCTGTTCACCGACGAGCGGGACGCGGCCCGCGGCGCCGCCGGCGGCCCGGCCGCCCCGCATGGCGCCGGCGACCCGTTGGCGCACGTCCCGCGCCTCAACGTCCTGCTCATCGGCGGCGACGCCGACGTGGGCCGCCCCGGCATCCGCACCGACAGCATGACCCTCGCCAGCATCGACACCGGGACGGGCGACACGGTTCTGCTGAGCCTGCCGCGCAACCTGCAGCACGTGCCGGTGTGGTCGGGCAGCGAGCGGGTCCCGTACCCGGCCGAGGGGCTGCTGAACGGCGTCTACGGGGCCGGCATCCGGAGTCCCGGCGTCCTCGCCGGCGGTGGGCACGTCCCCGATCCCGGCGCCGAGCTGCTGAAGCGGACCGTCGCGCACATCCTCGGCCGGCCCGTCCCCTACTACGCGATGGTCGACATGCGCAGCTTCCGGCAGATCGTGGACGCGGTCGGCGGTGTCCGGGTCTGTGTGGCCGACGCCGTCCCCGTGCCCAGGCAGCAGGTACCGGCGGGCGTCCTCGAACCCGGATGCCGCACGCTGAGCGGCCGGGAGGCCCTCTGGTACGGGCGGTCGCGGACGGGCAGCAGCGACTACGACCGGATGGGACGGCAGAAATGCCTGATGTGGGCGCTCGCCCGCCAGGCGGGGCCGCTCACCGTGCTGCGCAGCTTCCAGCGGCTCACCCAGGTCTTCAAGGACTCCGTCAGCACCGATCTGCCGCGCGGGCTGCTGCCGCCGCTGGTCGGCCTTGCGGCGAAGGTCAGGAACGCCGAGATCACGAGCCTGCAGTTCGTCCCGCCCCTCATCTCGACCTGGCGCCCGGACTACGCCGGGATCAGGCGGATGGCGGCGCGGGCGGTCCGCGACTCGGCGTCGGGCTCCCATAAGACGGCCGGATTGCATATCCTGAACAACAGCTGCACCTAGGACATCACGGGCAACACGCGCTCGCACGCGGTCGACTCCCACGCAACTTTTGACCGGTTCTGCGCGTCGATAGATGTGAGCCAGGCTTATTTCACCGTGGGTGGGAATCGGAGCGTACATGGGTCGATCGGCGAGTCGGCGCGCCCGGAAAGGGGACGGGGATCGCTCCTCCGGCGGCGCCGGGGGGCTGCCCCGGGCGCTCGCGCTGACGCTGGCGTCGGCCATGGTGTGGGGCGTCGCCCACATCGTCGCGGGCCGGCGGATCGCCGGGTGGCTGCTGCTGTCCCTGTACGCCGCGCTCGCCGCCACCGTGGCGGTCGCCGCCACCTTCTACCGCTCCGACCTGACGCACCTGGCCGTCCAGCCGGACATGCTGCAGCGGCTGTCCGCCGCGCTGGTGGCGCTCGGCGTGGTGTGGGTCTTCATCGTGATCCGCTCCTACCAGGTGCTGCGTCCCCTCCGGCTGTCCGTGCCCGCCCGCACGCTCGGCGCGGCGTCCGTCGCCGTAATGTGCTTCGCCGTCGCGGTCCCCGTGGCGTGGTCGGCGCACGGCACCTACGTCTACCGGGACGCGCTGACGAGCATCTTCCGCAGCGGCAGCGAGAACGGCAAGGAGGTCGACGCCGACGACCCGTTCAACGGGCAGGCCCGCGTCAACATCCTGCTCCTCGGCGGCGACTCCGCCGAGAACCGCACCGGCGTGCGCACCGACAGCATGACGGTGGCCAGCGTCGACACCGAGACCGGCGACACGGTGCTGCTGAGCCTCCCCCGCAACCTGGAGAGCTTCCAGCTGCCGCCCGGACCCGCCCGCGACCGCTTCCCCTACGGCTTCACCGGCGCCGGCCCGCAGACGCCGGGCCTGCTGAACGAGGTGTACCAGTACGCCGAGGAGCACCCCGACGTGGTGCCGGGCGTCCCCAAGAACCAGCGCGGCCCCGAGCTGCTGAAGGCCACCATCGCCGGCATTCTCGGCCTGCGGGTCGACTACTACATCCTGGTCGACATGTTCGGCTTCGCCGACATCATCGACGCCATGGGCGGCGTCAAGCTCAACATCAAGCAGCCCATCCCGTACGGGCTGGAGGGCGCGGTGCTCGAGCCCGGCCAACGGACGCTGACGGGCAAGGAGGCGCTCTGGTACGGCCGGTCCCGCACCAACAGCAGCGACTATGTGCGGATGGGGCGGCAGAAGTGCCTGATGGCCGCGATCGCCGAGCAGGCCGACCCGCGGACCGTCCTCACCAGCTTCGACAAGCTCGCCGCGGCCGCCAAGCGGACCCTGGCCACCGACATCCCGCACGAGCTGCTGCCCGCGCTGGTGGAGCTGTCGAACAAGGTCAAGGACGGCGCGCAGATCAACAGCCTGCAGTTCGTGCCGCCGCTGATCTACACCGGGAACCCCGACTTCGACCTCATCCGCAAGCTGGCGTCCGAGGCGGTCAACACCGACCCCCGCCAGGTGAGCAGCCACCCGGGCGGTGTTCCCGGCGCGTCGCCGAGCGTGTCCCCGCCCGTGGCGGGGCAGCAGCCCACGCCGGGGCGGCAGCCGGACGGCGGCGCGACGCGGGCGCCCACCAGAGAACCGGTGTCCCTGGAAGCGAACTGCCCGTAGCCACTGCCGGCGGCGCCGCCGGCGCGGGACACTTGTTCACGTGAAACGGGTGCACCGGCTCCGGCAGGTCGTCAACGCGGTCAACCTGTCGACGGCCCTGGGTCTGGCGCTGGCCGCGACCGCCACCCGGCGTCCCCGCGGCGTCCGCCGGGCCCCGGGCGGGCTGCTGGTCGCCGGGGGCTACCGTCCGCCGGTGCCGGCCGCGCCGGTGTTCACGGTCGGCAACGTCGTCCTCGTGCGCGGCGACGCGTCCGGTCTCGCCGACGGGTCCCGGCTGCTGCGGCACGAGGCACGGCACTGCACGCAGTACGCCTGGTGCCTCGGCCCGGTCATGATCCCGCTGTACGGGGTGTGCGCGGGCGTGTCGATGCTCCTGTGCGGCGACTGGTCGTCCTACAACCCGTTCGAGCGTCTCGCGGGTCTCGCCGACGGCGGGTACGAGCGGCGGCCGCTGCGGCCGGTGCTGCACCGGCTCCGCGGCGGTGCGTCCGGGCCGCCCGGCGCGCCCTGACCCGCCCGGAGTGTCTTCGCAGGTGCCCGGAGGGGGGATCATTGATGGAGACCACTTCCTCGAAGGGCGGGTGCGGGTGCCTCGGATCCAGGGCTGCGACGCCTTCCGCGTGACGATGCCGCGCGGGCGGCGGCCGGAGAGCGTCCTCGTCCGCCTCACCGGCGGCGACGCCGTGGGATGGGGCGAAATGGCCGTCTCGGGCGGCTCCGGCGGTCCGGGCCCGGCCTGGGCCGACATCGAGGAGCGCCTGGGTCCGGCGCTCGTCGGGCTCGACCTGGACCGTCCCGAGGACGTGTCCGCCGCCGCCGACCTCGGCGCCCGGGAGGCGGCCGCCGCCGTCGACACCGCCTGCTGGGATTTGTGGTGCCGCACGAAGGGCCTGCCGCTCGCGCACGCGCTCGGCGGCACCCGCACGTCCATCGTGACCGGTGCGCGGATCACGCCGGAGACGGAGCTGGACACGCTCACGGGCCGCGTCAACAAGGCCGTTGGAGCGGGCCACACCCGCGTCACCCTCGACATCCGCCCCGGCTGGGACATCGAGCCGGTCCGGGCGGTCAGGCAGGCGTACCCGGCGCTGGCGCTCGTGGCGGACGCGGGCCACGCCTACTCCGAGTCGGCCGAGCACCTGGCCGTGCTGGAGGGGCTGGACGCCTACGGCGTGGCGGCGGTCGAGCGTCCGTTCGCGGCCGGCGACCTCGCCGCGCACGCCCGGCTCCAACTGCGGGTGGGCGCCGCCGTCGCCCCCGCCATCGGCGACCTGGAAGACCTCGACGCGGCCCTGTCGCTGGATGCGGGCCGCGCCCTGCACCTGCGGCTGGACCGGCTCGGCGGGCTGACCGCCGCCCGCAGCGCCCACGATCTGGCGTACGCGGCCGGCTGGGACGTGTGGTGCAGCGGGTGCGGCGCGTTCGGCATCGGGCAGGCCGCCGCCGTCGCGCTGGCGTCACTGCCGGGCTGCACGCTGCCGAGCGACGTGTCGGACCCGGCGGGCGGCCCGGTGTTCGTGACACCGCCCGTCCGCTCGTCCGGCGGCGTCGTCGGGGTCCCCCTCACCCAGCCGGGCCTCGGCCACGAGATCGACGAGGCGCGCATCGAGCGGCTCGCGACCCGCCGGCTGCGCCTGTCGGCATGATCCCCGCCCCGGTGTGGGTGGTGGCGGGCCCGCCCGGCTCCGGCAAGTCCACCGTGTCGGACCTGCTGCTGGCGCGGCTGCGGCCCGTCCCGGCCCTGCTGGACAAGGACACGATGTACGGGCCGTTCGTCGAGGCCGCCCTCGCCGCGTCCGCCCGCGATCCGGGTGAGCGCGAGGGCCCGTGGTACGACGAGCACGTCAAGCCGCACGAGTACGCGGGGATGACCGCGACGGCCCGGGAGATCCGCACGCACGGCTGCCCGGTGCTGCTCAGCGGCCCGTTCACCGGCCACATCCGGGACGGCGTCCGCTGGGCGGAGTGGACGCGGTCCCTGGGCGGCCCGCCGGTGCGTCTCGTGTGGGTCCGCACGGACGCGGCGACGCTGCGCCGCCGCCTGGAGGAACGCGGCTCACCGCGCGACACCGGCAAGCTGGCCGGTTTCGACGCCTTCACCGCCCGGATGCGGCCGGACGAGCCGCCGCCCGTTCCCCACACGGCCGTGGACAACCGCCTCACGGCACCCGTCCCCCTGGAGACGCAGCTCGACGCGCTGGCTCGGCTCAGTAGGACTTGGGCAGGCCCAGGGAGTGCTGCGCGACGTAGTTGAGGATCATTTCGCGGCTGACCGGGGCGATGCGCATGAGGCGGACGACCCCGGCGAGCATGCCGACGCCGTACTCCGTGGTGAGGCCGTTGCCGCCGTGGGTCTGGATGGCCTGGTCGACGCAGTGGATCGCGGCCTCGGCGGTGGCGTATTTGGCCATGTTGGCGGCCTCGCCGGCGCCGGTGTCGTCGCCCTCGTCGTACAGCCAGGCGGCCTTCTGCCCCATCAGCCGCGCCAGTTCCAGCTCGATCTTCGCGGCGGCGAGCGGGTGCGCGAGGCCCTGGTGCGCGCCGATGGGCGTTGCGAAGACCTGCCGTTCGTTCGCGTAGGCGGTGGCCTTGCCGAGGGCCAGGCGGCCGATCCCGGCGCCCATGGCGGACGCCATGATCCGCTCGGGGTTGAGGCCGGCGAACAGCTGCAGGAGCCCGCCGTCCTCGTCGCCGACGAGCGCGTCGTAGGGCAGCCGGACGTCGTCGAGGTGGCAGACGAACTGCTTCTCCGGCGACACGATCTCCATGTCGATCGGCGTCCAGGAGAACCCCGGCGCATCCGTCGGGACGATGAAGAGCGAGGGACGCAGGTTGCCCTTCTGGTCCTGCGTGCGGCTGACGAACATGACCGCGTCCGCCTCGTCCACACCGGAGATGAAGGTCTTCTGCCCGCTCACCACCCAGTTGCCGGCGTCGCGCCTCGCCGTGGTGGTGATGCGGTGCGCGTTGGAGCCCGCGTCGGGCTCGGTGATCGCGAACGCCATCTTGACCGAGCCTTCCGCGAACCGCGGAAGCCAGTGCTTCCTCTGGTCCCCGGTGCCGGACCGCGCGATGATCGTGGCGCAGATCGCCGGGGAGACGACCATGAGCAGCAGCGGGCAGCCCGCCGCGGCCAGTTCCTCGCACACCGCGGCGAGGTCGCCGATGCCGCCGCCTCCGCCGCCGTACTCCTCGGGCACGTTCACGCCGAGGTAGCCGAGCCGCCCCGCCTCGGACCACAGCTCGTCGGTCTTCTGCCCGGACCTGGCCTTCTCCACGTAGTACGAGGCACCGTACGCGGCGCCCAGTTCGGCGACGGCCGCGCGCAGCGCCCGCCGCTCCTCGGTCTCGACGAAGCTCATCCGGATGTCCCTTCGATGACGGCGAGGACGGCGCCGGACTCGACCTGCCGTCCCTCCGCGACGTTCAGTTCGGCGACCGTCCCGGAGGCGGGGGCGGCGATGCGGTGCTCCATCTTCATCGCCTCCAGGACGATGAGGGTCTGCCCTTCGGCGACGAAAGCGCCCTGTTCGGTCTCGACGCGCACAACGGTCCCGGGCATGGGCGCGAGGAGCGAGCCCGGTGCGATGTGGCTGCTCGGGTCGGCGAAGCGCGGCTCGGCCCGGAACGCCACCGGGCCGAGGCGGGAGTCGACGTACACCGAGTCACCGGCCGTGGTCACCGTGAACGTTTCGCGCAGCCCGTCATGCTCCAGGACGACCCGCTCCGGTGCGGCGCTCACCAGCGAGCCGCCCGGGCACAGTCCGGAAACCAGCCCGCCCCTGTCCAGGTGGTAGTCGGCGGTGATCGGCCCGGCCGGCCCCTCGAACGCCCTGCGCTGAGGCTGCGACCGGACGTTGCGCCACCCGGACGGGAGCCCGCCGAGCGCCGGCGCGGCGGCCCGGTCCGCGGCGGCTCCGGCCAGCGCGGCGGCCAGTGCGGACACCCGGATCGCCGCCTCGCCGGCCAGCGGAGCGGCGAGGGCGTCCAGGCCGACCCGGTCCAGGTACCCGGTGTCGGTGTCGCCGTCCAGGAAGGCGGGTTCCTCCAGGATCCGGACGAGCAGGTCGCGGTTGGTGGCCGGGCCGTGGATGCGGGCGCCGCGCAGCGCGGCCGCGAGGCGGCGGACAGCGGCGCGGCGGGTCGGCGCCCACGCGATCACCTTGGCGAGCATCGGGTCGTAGTGGACGCCGATCTCGCCGCCGCTCTCCACCCCGCTGTCGAGCCGCAGCCCGTACGAGGCGGGGACGGCGAACTCGGCGTCGACGTCCGGTACCTCGAAGGTGTGCAGCGGGCCGCTGCCCGGACGCCAGTCGCGGGCCGGGTCTTCGGCGTACAGGCGGACCTCGACGGCGTGGCCGCGCGGCTCCGGCGCCGCGTCCGGGAGCCGCGCCCCCTCGGCGATCTCGATCTGCAGCCGGACCAGGTCGACCCCGTACACGCACTCGGTGACCGGGTGCTCGACCTGGAGGCGGGTGTTGACCTCCAGGAAGAAGAAGCGGCCGTCGCGGGCGAGCATGAACTCGACCGTGCCCGCCCCGGTGTAGCCGATGGCGCGGGCCACGCTCGCCGCCGCCCCGGACAGTTCGGCGCGCAGTCCGGGGCCGACCGCGGGCGACGGCGCCTCCTCGACGATCTTCTGGTGGCGGCGCTGGATGGAGCATTCGCGTTCGCCCAGCGCCCAGACGGTGCCGTGCGCGTCGGCGAGGATCTGCACCTCGATGTGCCGGGCGCCTTCCAGCAGCGGCTCGCAGAACACGGTCGGGTCGCCGAACGCCGACTCCGCCTCGCGGCGCGCCCCGGCGACGGCGTCCGGCAGCTCCTCGGGCGTCCGGACGATCCGCATGCCGCGCCCGCCGCCGCCCGCGGACGCCTTCACCAGCAACGGGAAGTCCGCGTCGGTCACCTGGGCGGGGTCGAGTTCGGGCAGCACCGGGACGTCCGCGGCGGCCATCAGCTTCTTGGCCTCGATCTTGGATCCCATCGCGGCGATCGCCGCCGGCGGCGGGCCGATCCAGGTCAGGCCGGCGTCGGTCACGGCCCGCGCGAAGTCCGCGTTCTCCGACAGGAACCCGTACCCGGGGTGGACGGCGTCCGCCCCGGCGCTCTTCGCCACGGCGAGGAGCGCTTCGGCCGACAGGTACGTCTCCGCCGGAGACGCCCCGGGCAGCCGCCCCGCCACGTCCGCCTCCCGGACGTGCGGCGCGCCCGCGTCCGGGTCGGAGTGGACGGCGACCGTCCCGATGCCGAGGTCCCGGCAGGCCCGCAGGACGCGGCGGGCGATCTCGCCGCGGTTGGCGACCAGCACTGTTGCGATCATCACCCTCACATCCGGAAGACGCCGAAGCCGCCGGCTCCGCGCACGGGCGCGTTGTGGACGGCGGACAGGCACAGGCCGAGCACGGTGCGGGTGTCGCGCGGGTCGATGACGCCGTCGTCGTAGAGCCGTCCCGACAGGAAGTACGGCAGCGACTCCGCCTCGATCTGCGCCTCGACCATCTCCCGCATCGCCCGGTCCTGCTCCTCGTCGTAGGCCTGCCCGCGCGCTTCGGCGGCCTGCCGCGCCACGATCGACAGGACCCCCGCCAGCTGCTGCGGGCCCATCACCGCCGACTTCGCGCTCGGCCACGTGAACAGGAACCGGGGATCGTACGCGCGGCCGCACATGCCGTAGTTGCCCGCCCCGTAGGAGGCGCCCATCACGATCGACAGGTGCGGGACCGTGCTGTTGGCCACCGCGTTGATCATCAGGGCGCCGTGCTTGATGATCCCGGCCTGCTCGTAGTCCTTGCCGACCATGTAGCCGGTCGTGTTGTGCAGGAACAGCAGCGGGATGTCGCGCTGGTTGGCGAGCTGGATGAACTGCGCCGCCTTCTGCGCCTCCTCACTGAACAGGACGCCCTGCGCGTTGGCGAGCACCCCGATCGGGTGGCCGTGGACGCGCGTCCAGCCGGTGACCAGGCTCGTCCCGTAGAGGGGTTTGAACTCGTCGAACCGTGAGCCGTCCGCGATCCGGGCGATGACCTCGCGCGGGTCGAACGGGATCTTCAGGTCCTCGGGGACGATGCCGGCCAGCTCGTCCGCGTCGTACAGCGGCTCCTCCACCGGGCCGGGCGGCGGGCCCGGCTTGCGGTGCCCCAGGTTCTTGACGATCTGGCGGCCAAGGCGCAGCGCGTCGGCCTCGTCCACGGCCATGTAGTCGGCGAGGCCCGACGCCCGCGCGTGCATCTCCGCGCCGCCGAGCTCCTCGTCGCCGGCCTCCTCCCCCGTCGCCATCTTCACCAGCGGCGGGCCCCCGAGGAACACCTTCGCGCGCTCCTTGACCATGACGACGTAGTCGCACATGCCGGGGATGTACGCGCCGCCCGCCGTGGAGTTGCCGAACACCAGCGCGATCGTCGGGATCCCGGCGGCCGACAGCCGGGTCAGGTCGCGGAACATCCGCCCGCCCGGGATGAAGATCTCCTTCTGCGTCGGCAGGTCGGCGCCGCCCGACTCGACGAGGTTGACGAGCGGCAGCCGGTTCTCCAGCGCGATGTCGGACGCCCGGAAGCTCTTCTTCACCGTCCACGGATTGCTGGCCCCGCCCCGCACCGTCGGGTCGTTCGCCACGATCACGCATTCGACGCCCTCGACGACCCCGATGCCGGTGACGACGCTGGCGCCGACGGGGAAGTCGCTGCCCCACGCGGCGAGGGGGCTCAGCTCCAGGAACGGCGAGTCCGGGTCGATCAGCATCTCGATGCGTTCCCGCGCGAGCATCTTGCCGCGCCCGCGGTGCCGCGCGACGTACTTCTCCCCGCCGCCCTCCAGCGCCTTCGCGTGCTCGGCGTCCAGGGCGGCGATCTTCTCCAGCATGGCCGCGCGGCGCTCCCGGTACTCCGGGCCGCGCGGGTCGATCGTGCTCTTGAGCGTCAAAGGACTGCCTCCGGGATGTCGACGAGGCGGGACCGCAGCCACTCGCCGAGGGCCTTGCCCTGCGGGTCGAACCGGGTCGAGGCCGATACGCCCTCCTGCAGCAGCCCCTCGACGACGAAGTTGACCGCACGGAGGTTGGGCAGAACGTGCCGCTGGACGGCGTGGTCGCGCGTCTCGGGCAGCAGCTCACGGAACCGCTCGACGGTGAGGAACGGCTCCAGCCACCGCCATTGCGCGTCCGTCCGCGCCCACACGCCGATGTTGGCGTCCCCGCCCTTGTCCCCGCTCCGCGCCCCCGCGACCCGCCCGAGTGGCACCCGGACGGCCGTGCCCCCGGGTGCGGGGGCCGGGTTCTCCACAGCGGGCGATTGTTCTCCCGCCCCGTGGCCTGCGGGTTCGCCGGCCGGGGCCACGACGGGTGCGGAGGGGATGGGAACGTGCTCGCCCTCGTGCGTGACCGCGACGTGTTCGACGGCCTCGTTGGGGACGAACGCGGGCGTGTAGACGCCGTAGGGGCCGCCCTTGCCCGGCGGGGACGTCATCGTGAAGCCGGGGTAGCCGGCGAGTCCCAGTTCCACGGCCGCGCCGCTGAACGCGCGGCCTACCTTCTCCGGGTCGGGGTCGAGGACGGCGCAGCGCAGCAGCGCGGTGGCCTCCCCCTGCGTGGCGGGGTCCGGGCCGGCGGTGCCGATGAGCGTCCATTCGACGCGGGCCGGCGGGGCGTCGCCGAACGCCGCCTCCAGCCGCCTCCTGGCGAGTTCCGCCTTGGCCTCGATGCCGAGCCCGGTGAGGACGAACGTCATCTCGTTGCGGTGACCGCCGAGATGGTTGAGGCACACCTTGGTGGTCGCGGGCGGCGGAACGCCCTTCACGCCGCTGATGCGCACCCTGTCGGGGCCGTCCTGCGCCAGTTCGATCGTGTCGAAGCGCGTCGTGACGTCCGGGCCGGCGTAGTACGGCCCGCCGATCTCGTACAGCAGCTGCGCCGTGACGGTCTCGACGGTCACGGCGCCGCCCGTCCCGTCGTGTTTGGTGATCACGCTGGAGCCGTCGGGGTGGATCTCGGCGATCGGAAAACCCGGCGCCTTTACGTTGTAGATTTCTTCGCCGAGGATCTCTTCGAAGAAGGCGTAGTTACCGCCCGTCGCCTGCGCACCGCATTCCAGGACGTGCCCGGCGGCCGTCGCGCCGGCCAGCGCGTCCCAGTCGTCGCGGGCCCAGCCGAAGTGCGCGGCGGCCGGCCCCACGGCCAGGGACGCGTCGGTGACGCGGCCGGTCACCACCACATCGGCGCCGCTCCGGAGGCACTCGGCGATGCCCCACGCCCCCAGGTAGGCGTTGGCCGTGAGCGGCGCGCCGTAGCGTGAATCGGCGAGCCCCAGGTCCACCGCCCGCGCCAGCAGGTCGTCGCCCTCGACATGGGCGATCCGCACCTCAAGGCCGAGCCGCCCGGCCAGCTCGCGCAGCCTGGCGGCCAGCCCGCGCGGGTTGAGCCCGCCGGCGTTGGCGACGATCGCGGTGCCGTGCTCCACGGCGAGCCCGAGGCACTCCTCCATCTGCCGCAGGAACGTGGTGGCGTACCCGGCGTCCGGGTCCTTCATCTTGCCGCGCCCGAGGATCAGCATCGTCAGCTCGGCGAGGTAGTCGCCGGTCAGGACGTCCAGCGGCCCGCCCTCCAGCATCTCCCGGACCGCGGAGAAGCGGTCGCCGTAGAAGCCCGAGGCGTTACCGACCCGCAGCGGTTGGCTCATGGCAGAACCCTGCCAGCCCGGACGGAAAAAATCAATCATGCATGATTGTTTCTTTGAAGGCGTTTTGGTTGACTGGAGGTCCGCCGAGCCGAGGACCACATGACCACGCAGGCAGTCCCCCGTGAACCGCAGCAGGACCGCAGCCGCGCGACCCGGCGGCGCCTCCTGGAGGCGGCCGTCGACTGCCTCGCCTCCGTGGGCTGGGCGGGGACGACGGTCGCGGTGGTCGCCGAGCGCGCCGGCGTCTCCCGGGGCGCCGCGCAGCACCACTTCAGGACGCGCGAGGAACTGGTCACCGCGGCCGTCGAGTACGGCTCCGACGTGCGGATGACGCAGATGCGCGAGCGCCTGGACGCGCTGGCCGACCGGCGTCCGTCCACCCTGGAGGTCGTCGCGCTGCTCGGCGAGATGTACACCAGCCCGCTGTTCCGCGCCGCGCTGCAACTCTGGGTCGCCGCCGCCTCCGACGATCAGCTGCGCGCGCGGGTCGTCCCCCTGGAGGCCCGGGTCGGACGCGAGGCGCACCGTCTCACCATCGAGGCGCTCGGCGCGGACGAGAGCGTGCCCGGCGTCCGCGAGACCGTCCAGGCGACGCTCGATCTCGTCCGCGGCCTCGGCCTGGCCGATCTCCTCACCGACGACTCGGCCCGCCGCACCCGCCTGCTGAACCAGTGGGCCGCCACGCTCGACCAGGCCCTCGGCGGCTGACCCCGCACGTCCGCGGGGCGCGGCTCAGACGGTGATCTCCCGCAAGGGGCTTCCGCCGTCGATGAAGACGCGGCCACCGGGAGCGAGCACCGCCGCGATGGACCGCACGGCCTCCCGGCCGGCCTCCGGATGGCGGCCGTCCAGCGCCCCCACCCGCACCGCGAAGACGAGGTCGAAGGGACCTTCGCCGGGTTCGGGCGAGAAGTCCTCGATCGCGGTTCGCCGGACGCTCATGCGTCCCGAGGCGATCTCGGCGGCCGAGGCGGCCTCCGCCTGCGCGATCGCCTTGGCGGACCGGTCGATCGCGAGAACGTGCCCGGTGCCGAGCCGCGCCGCGACGGCCCGCGCGGCGGCGCCCGGCCCGCAGCCGATCTCCAGGACCCGCATGTCCGGTGCGAGCGGCAGCGCGTCCACGATCTCGGCGAGCCGGGGCGAGAGCGTCATGGACCGACGATACGGCACCCGCCCCGGCGCGGCTTTCCTCGACCATGGTTGACATGTGACCTTTTGGTCACGTATTTTCCGGGTGTGGACGACGACGATCTGGCGTTCAAGGCGCTGGCGGACCCGACCCGCCGGTTCCTGCTCGACCTGCTGTTCGCCCGGGACGGGCGGACGCTCGGCGAACTGGAGTCGGAGGTGGAGATGACACGGTTCGGGGTCGCCAAGCACCTGCGCGTTCTGGAGGACGCCGGGCTGGTGGTCCCGCGCCGTTCGGGCCGGGAGAAGCTGCACTTCCTCAACCCGGTGCCGATCCGGCTGATCCACGACCGGTGGATCGGCAAGTACACCGAGCCGCCCGTCGCGGCGCTCACCGACCTCAAGCGAGAACTGGAGTCCGACATGACGACGACCGAGACCGGCGGCGACAGGACCGTCCAGGTGTACCGGGTGTACATCAAAGCGACACCGCAGGCCATCTGGGACGCCATCACCAAACCGGAGTGGACGGTGAAGTTCGGCTACCAGGCGCCGGTGGAGTACGACCTGCGTCCCGGCGGCGCCTTCCGCGGCCTCGCCAGCGACGCGATGAAGGAGCACGGCGCCCCGGACGTGGTGATCGACGGCGAGGTCATCGAGGCGGACCCGCCGCGCAGGCTCGTCCAGACATGGAAGGCGCTGTGGCTCGGCGAGCCGTCCACACGGCTCACCTACGAGATCGAGGACGACGAACCCGGCATCACGCGGCTGACCGTCACCCACGACGTCACCGGCGCACCGCAGACGGCGGCGCAGTCCGCGGGCGAGACCCCCGGGGCCGGCGGCGGCTGGAGCCAGACGCTCAGCGACCTGAAGACCCTGCTGGAGACCGGCGAGTCCCTCTTCGCCTGATCATCGCCGTGCCCCCGCGTCATCGCACGCCGGCGGCCGAGGCCCGGCCGCCGCCATCCCCCGAAGTGGAGTCCTCATGCTCAGCCCTTCCACCGCCGCCGGCCGGTCCCGTCCCGACACCCGGCCCGCCTCCGCCCGCGCACTGCTCGCCGGCGGAGCCGCCGCCGGGCCGCTGTTCACGCTGCTGATCGTCGCGCAGGCGCTCACCCGCGACGGCTATGACGCCGCGCGCCATCCGCTCAGCATGCTCGCGCTCGGCGAGCACGGGTGGATCCAGACCGCGAACTTCCTGGTCTGCGGCGTTCTCGTCACGGCGTCCGCCGCCGGGCTGCGCCGCGTCCTGGAACCGGGCACGGCCGGCCGCACCTGGGGCACCGCCCTCATCGCCGTCTACGGCGCGAGCCTGGTGTGGGCCGGGATGTTCCGCACCGACCCCGCCGACGGCTTCCCGGCCGGTACGCCAGGCGGCGCCGGCGAGGTCAGCTGGCACGGCATGCTGCACAACCTCGCCCCGGTCGGGATGGGCCTCGCGCTGAGCGCGGCTTGCGTGGTGTTCGCCCGCCGGTTCCTCCGCGAGGGACGGACCGGCTGGACGGTCTACAGCGCCGCCGCACCGTCCGTGTACCTTGTCCTGGGGTTCGCCGCGCTCCCGGCGGGCGACTTCCGGCTCATGCTCGCCGGAGGCGCCGTCATCTGGACGTGGGCCGCCGTCCTGTCGCTGAAGTTCCTGCGTGAATCCGCCGGCCGCACCTGAACCGCCCGGAGGCGGCCCCGCTCCACGGCCGGAGCGGGGCCGCCTCCGGCCATGTCCGCCTCCGCGCATTGACCGCATCCGACGCCTGACGGAATCTGAACTCATGTTCAGAACAAGCGTTCAGGTGGATCGTCCACGGAGAGCGGCGCGTTTTCCCGCGTCGTGCGAGGTGGCCGTGCTCGGCGGGGGCCTCGCCGGGATGGCGACGGCGGCCCGGCTGCAGGCGGCCGGCGTGTCCACGCTCGTGATCGAGGCGCACGGCCATGTGGGCGGCTGCGCCGGCTACTACCGGCGGCGGGGCTTCTCCTTCGACGTGGGCGCGACGACGATGGTGGACTTCGAACCCGGCGGGGTCGGCGCGGAACTCCTCGACAGCGTCGGGATGGACCCGGTCCCCGGCGAGGCACTGCCCGGCTACGTCGGCTGGCTGCCCGACCGCAAGGTCACCCTCTACCGCGACACCCGCGCCTGGCACCGCGAACGGCTGCGCGCGCTGGGCGACAGCCCCCGGCACCGCGCGTTCTGGGACCGGCTCGACCGCCTCGCGCACGTCTTCTGGGACGCGAGCCGCGCCGGTGTGCGGCTGCCGATCCGGCGTCCCGCGGACGCGATGCACAACCTGCGGGCCCTCGGGCCCCGCGGCCTCCCGCTCGCCCGCCACCTCAACACCACCCTCGGCGACGTCCTCGTCCGGCACCGCCTCCGCGGCGACGCACCGCTCGTCGGGCTTCTGTCGATGCTGGTGGAGGACACCGTGCACAGCACCGTCGACCGCGCCCCGCTCATCAACGCCGCGCTGGGCGTCACCATCCGCGGCGCCGGGCTCACCCGCGCGGACGGCGGCATGCGCGGCTTCTGGCGGCGCTTCCTCGCCCACTACCGCGGGATCGGCGGGCGGCTGCGCGTCGGCTGCCAGGTCGAACGGGTCACCGGACGAGCCGGGGCGTTCGTCGTCCACACGTCACAGGGCGACGTCCACGCCCGGCAGGTCGTGAGCGCGCTGCCGGCCGCCACGACCGCACGCGTCGTCCCCGACCTCGCGCGCCCGCTCAAGCCCTACCTGGAACGGGACGAGCACGACATGGGCGGCGCGATCGTCGTGTTCCTCGGCGTCCCGGAGGACGAGGTCGCCGGCCAGGAGTTCACCCACCATCAACTGCTGCACGACTACGGCCGGCCGCTCGGCGACGGCAACAACATGTTCGTGTCGGTGTCCGCGCGGGGCGACACCGAGAGCGCACCGCCGGGCGAACGCGCCGTGATGATCTCCACGCACACGCGGCTCGCGGAATGGGAAGGGCTGCCGGACGCCGACTACGAGGCCCGCAAGCACGAGATCGGGGAGCGTCTCGTCGGTCTGGCCCGCCGCGTCCACCCCACACTCGGCGAACGCGCACGCGTCCGGGAGGTGGGCACACCGCGCTCGTACGAGCGTTTCGCGTTCCGGCCGGGCGGCGCGGTCGGCGGCGCCCACCAGTCGCCGGGGAACGCCAACCAGAACGCCGTCCCCCATTCGCTGGGCGTGCCCGGCCTGTGGCTCGTCGGCGACTCCACCTGGCCCGGCCTCGGCACCGTCGCGTGCGCCCTGGGCAGCAGGATCGTCGCAGACGAGGCGCTCAAGTCCGCGCGCCGGACGGCGGTGGCGCGATGACGGTCCCCAGACTGTCCGAACTGGGCCCCGACCTGCTCGTCACGACCCGCCCACGGCGGATCCTCACCCTCTCCCTCCCCTTCGCCGGGGTCGCCTTGTTCGCCGCCGCGTGGCTCGCGGGATGGTGGTGGCTGACACCGCTGATCGCCTTCGGGGTCTTCGTCGCCGTGGTGACCGCGACGCACGACGTCGTCCACCGGTCCCTCGGTCTCGGCAAGCGGGCGACCGAATGGGCGCTGTTCCTGCTGGGCACGGTCCTGCTGGAAAGCGGCCACGCCTATCGCGCGACCCACCTGCAGCATCATCGGACGTTCCCCAGCGACGAGGACCCCGAGGGATATCCCGCGAACCTGTCCGCGCTCGGCGCGGTCCTCTACGGGCCGGTCTTCCTCATCCGCCTGTGGTGGTGGGCGTTCCGGCGCGGCTCCGCCGGTCAGCGGGCATGGCTGCTGGCGGAGGCGGCACCGCCCTTCGCCGCCGTCGGCGCGGGCACCCTGTTCTCCCGGGGCCTCCTCGCCTACGCCGTCATGATGATCGTGGGAAGCTGGGTCTACCCGCTGCTGACCGTCCACCTGCCGCACCGGCACTACGGGGACACGCCGCTCACGCAGACCCATACCCTGCGCGGGCGTGTCGTCCCCGCGCTGTTCCTGGAGTTGACGTACCACTTGGAGCACCATCTGTACCCGCAGGTGCCAAGCCACCACCTGGCGCGCCTCGCACGGCGCCTCGACCCCGTCCTCGCCGAGGCCGGGGTGAAACCGTGGAAAGTGATCTGAACGAATGGCGCCACGCGCGGAGGCCAGGAAACGGCTCCTCGAAGCGACCATCCGGACGCTCGCGGTCGAGGGCTACGGCGGGACGACCGCACGCTCGATCGCCAGGACGGGCGGCTTCGCACCGGGCGTCATCTACTACCACTTCGAGGATCTGGAAGCCCTCCTGGTCGCGGCACTCCGCGAAACGAGCCGGGTCCGCATGGAACGCTACGAGGAGGCGCTCGGCTCCTGCACGGACGCCACCGACCTGTTCTCGCGCCTCCGTGACGTGTATGCCGCGGACGTGCGCGAACAGGGCCACATCGACGCCGTCCAGGAGCTCTTCACCGCCTCGGCGACGTCGCCGAGGCTGCGGGAGGAACTTCTGGCACACGTCGAATCGTGGTCCGCTTTCGCCGCCGCGGCGGTCCAGCGCCTCGTCGGCGGAACGGCCCTGGAGAACGTCGTCCCGTCCCGTGACGTCGGGATGATCGCGGTCGCGATGTTCCTCGGCGTCCAGACGCTCGTCCACCTGGACGACGACCGCTCCCGGATCGAATCGCTCTTCAACACCGCCGAATCCGCCGCGCTGCTCTGGGACGCCTTCGCCCGCGGCCCCGCAACGATCCCCGAGAATTGAGAAGGCCCGTGTCCCTGCTCAGCTCAACGCAGCCGCGGGCAGCTTCCGATTCCGGACTGGGAGGCCGACATGAACTCGGGTGACAATGAAGCAGCCGCCGAGAAAGTGTCCGGCGCCGTGCAGTCGTTCATGGCGCTGCCGGGGAGAACCGATGACGGATGAGCACCGTTCCTACGGTGTCTCGCCGACATCGTCCGCCTGATCGACCTATGTTCGGCGCTGCATCCTCCCCGGACTTTCCCTGTGGAGGTCCGCCCACCCGCCGGAACTGCACGGCCTCGTCGACGCCGCGGTGGCGATCGCCCGCTCGCATCCAGACGAGTACATACGTCACCGCGTGGAACACCAGGTTCGCCCCTGACCGCCTTCCGGATGTACTCCGAGTGCGACGGTCCGGTACCCCGCGGTACACCGAACGACCACAAAAGCCTCAAAATGAGAAAGGCCCCCTGAGTTGGCTCAATTGGTTAGTGCGTGGCGCGTGGGGTGTTCAGGGCGTCGAGGATCTTGCGTTGGCGGGTGGTGACGGCGGGCGGGAAGGTC